>CAYPPQ010000065.1:0-15821 GCA_964412635.1 uncultured Planctomycetia bacterium
GGAGGATCGGTGACCGCGGAGGACTACACCGTTTCGATGAGATCACAGATTCCACTGGTACAGCGATCGGATTCAGATCTATTGACCCGGAGATTACGAGCTCTCTGGGATGCCGATGAAAGATGTCGCTGGGAAGGATCACCTTGAAGGCCATCGATTCACAGTTGATCCCTGCCCTGAAGGACTGCGTTCACTGCGGTCTGTGTCTTCCCGAGTGTCCCACATACAGGGCGACCGGCCGCGAAGCGGAATCCCCAAGGGGTCGAATTGCAGCACTGAGGGCGGTTGCCGAGGAACGATCGGGGATCAGCGATGCGATCCACGATGGGCTGGAGAGTTGTCTCGTCTGTCGTGCCTGCGAGAGTGCCTGCCCCTCGGGGATATCGATGGAAAACCTGATGGCGAGTTATCGACAGGAAGCACGCAAGGACCGTTCCGATCTGCCTGCTCGAATCGAGTCCTTCATGCTGGAAGAGGTGATCTCTTCACCGCAGCGACTCGATCTGTTACTGGGAGCGCTGGGTCTGGTTGCTCCCCTGATGAGATGGATTCCCCAGGCTTCAGATCTTCCCGCCCGTCATCGATTGCGCAGAGGTCCGCAACTACCTCCCGTCATCGAGGCAAAGGGATCCCGCCGGGGAACCGTATCGATTCTCAGGGGCTGTGTGGCCGATCGTCTGTTTCGAGAGGAGACGCTGCTCTCGGCACGATTGCTTGCTCTCCACGGCTGGCGAGTCTTGATCCCCGCAGCGGGTTGCTGTGGCGCACTTCATCATCACGCAGGGAAGATCGAAGAATCGCATCGGTTGTCGGATGAGAGATGGCGTGAACTCTCTTCAGGGAATGTCGACCATGTGATCGTTGATTCTGCCGGTTGTGCTGCACACCTGCACGCCAGGAATGATTCTTCCGGACCGGAAGTTCTCGACACTGCAACGTTACTGGCGAGAACGGGTAACTTCGAGACGACGCAGAAACTCCCGGGAAAGAGCGTTGTGTCGAGCCCGTGCCATCAGCAGCACTCAGCGATCAGTTATCAGGATGGAGCATCGCTCATCGAGAAGTGCCTCGACCAGCGAGTTGAATTGCCGGCTCCTGACCATTGCTGTGGTGCAGCTGGAATGTACCTGCTCAGAAGAAGAAAGATGTCGCAGGAGATCGGAAAAGAATCTCGAGAGAGATTCGACCTCAGTGGGGCGGATCAACTGGTCTCCGGTAATCCTGGCTGCCTTCTTCGCTGGGAAGCGATGCTCGACATCGGTGCCGTTCTCCATCCAGTACGTGTTCTGGCACATGCTTGTGGCCTGGAGCAGCTTCCCGGCAAGAGGAAGACAAATATCGCTTGATATGGCATGATCGTCATCGTGCATGGAAGCGGCTGTCAGCACACAACTTGCATATCCTGGATCGGTTCTGTTTCAGGTCTCAGGAGTCGAGTTCGAATACCTACTAGTGAGGGTTGTGCTTCATGACCATCTTATCGAGAACTTCCGCTGTTCTCTTTGCGGTATTTCTGTTCTTTCTCGCATTCACCGTGGTTGATAGAGAGATCATCAAGCCCCTGTGGAATGGAACGTTGAATGAGACAAATCCGATACAGATCTTCGGTTGGTTTTTCGGTGCCGTGTTGCTGTGCGCCCTCGGGGTCAGGACCCTTCAGCACTTCGATGTGCTTCTGAATGGCGAACGGACTCGAGGCGGTTCTTCTTCTACCGCTCCAGGCGAGTTCTCCTCGCATGGCGAAGCCGATGACACCGAGGTAGATGAAGAGAATCCGCAGGTATACAAGGTGAATGGCGTCGGCATCGGTGTGGAGATGATCAAGGAGTTGGCCGATCAAGAACTCTCCGACTCGCAACTGATAGCACTCGCAAACGATTATCATAACCATGTTGAGGCCGGGGCAGCGATGTATCTGCTGGCGGATCCGGATCGACCTACCAGCGTTCTGGAAGATCTGAAAATCACCCAGGAGACACCCGTCGAGTGGGATCGACTTGTAACAAGAGTTCTCATGAGAAGAGATCCGAGATACGGCCTCGCGCGATGCTTGATGGAATTCCCGTGGGCGGCCGATCAAGAGATCAAGAATATATTCGAAGAACACATGGATCAAATTCTCGCCAAGCACGGTCGAGAACAGGAACTCGAGACCATCGTCGACTGGATCGGTCAGTGGCAAGGCGATCCAGACCAAGGACTCAGCCATCTGGAGTCCTTTGTTGATCCTTACTTCATGAATGAGGTGAAGAAACTTGTAAGCGAGAAGAAAGAGGCAGAGGCCTTCGAGAGCGTTGCGAAGGTGTGGACCTGGGATGATCTCCAGCTCAACTCATCGGATACGGTGGATCTGTCAGGTTTCTCCAGTTACCGCGAGGAGATTCTCAAGGGACTGGAATCGAAAGAGCCGCGCTCGCTGCTGATTCATGGCGTCAACGGGGTCGGCAAGGAAACCCTGATCCGTAGTATTCTTGCGGATCTCGTGAGAATCGGCTGGAGGGTGGTCGAGGCGTCTGCACAGGATCTCGTGGCAGGGATGATGTATGTAGGTCAGATGGAGGAGCGCTGGAAATCCATCATAGGAAATCTCTCCGCCAGCAAGACGATCCTGTTCATTCCGGAATTCGTGGATATGGATTCTGCTGGACGTCACCAGAACAATCCGATCAGTCTCCTCGATCGGTTGATCGTCGAACTCAGAAGAAAGAAGTTGATCACCGTAGGGATCGCAGAAGAGCATGAACTCGAGTTGCTGCTCAGGGGGAATCGATCTCTCCGGGCGGTATTCGATCTGATCCCCATTCAATCTCCTGGTGAAGATGTGACACTGAGAGCACTCCAGTCGTGGCTTGATCGGGAGGTGAAATCCTCCGCTCCTGACGTGGAAGTGTCCGAGGAAGTGCTGCGCAAGGTTGTGACCCTGTCACAGCAATACCTCACCTATCAGGATGCGTTCGGATCTTCCTTCGATCTGCTGAAGGAGATCGTCAAGAGCAAGAAAGAAGCCTCTGAATCGGTGATCACTGCAGCCGATGTCGTGAAGGCCATCTCGAAGAGATCTGGCATGCCGACCGTCATCGTCGATGACGAGGAACATCTCGATCCAGAAGATGTGAGGGCATTCTTCCAGGAACGGCTCATCGGCCAGGAAGAGGCGCTCAATTGCATGGTCGACAGGATCACATTGCTCAAGGCAGGACTTACCGATCCGGGAAGGCCGTTGGGAGTCTTCTTCTTTGCTGGTCCGACCGGAACAGGAAAGACAGAGAGTGCCAAGATCCTCGCGGAGTATCTGTTCGGATCGAAGGACCGCCTGGAACGAATCGACATGAGCGAGTTGCAGAGTGCCCAGGATCTTTCGCGACTGGTCGGAGTTCCTGAAGGATTTCAGGGAGTCGGGTCACAGCACAGTCTGCTCGATGCGGTCCGAAGGCAGCCATTCTGCGTGGTCCTACTCGATGAATTCGAGAAGGCGCACCCCAACGTCTGGGACATGTTCCTGCAGGCTTTTGACGATGCCCGGATGTCCGATCAAAAGGGTCTGACCGTCAGCCTCCGTCATGTTGTCTTCATCTTGACCAGTAATGTGGGTGCCATGGAAGCGGCGCAAGGCGCGTTCGGCTTCAACCCTGAATCGGGAGGGGAAAATCTGTACGAGAAAGCCCTCCGCGAGACCTTCCGCCCCGAGTTCCTCAATCGACTTGATCAGGTGGTCACCTTCCGTCCCTTCACTCGAGGGGAGAGAAGGGCGTTGCTCGAGATGGAGTTGAAACGGGTGCTCTCTCGCCGGGGACTCCGCGATCGACCCTGGGCTGTCGAGTGGGAAGAATCTGCCATCGACTTCCTGCTTTCGCATGGTCTGACCTCCCAGCTGGGTGCTCGCCCACTGCGTCGAGCGGTAGAACGACACGCCCTGACGCCCATCGCACAGGAGATGATGCTGCATGACTTGCCAGAGGAGGATCAGTTTCTCTTCGTGCGAAGTGACGGCCACAAGATCGAGGTCGACTTCGTCGATCCGGATGCAGTCATGCAGGAGGAGGAGGAAGCGGAACTCCCTCCCGTCGACCTGTCTGGAGAAGATCTTCGTGTTGGTAATGAGGCGGTTGCCAGGGTTGCATTGCGAGGATCAGGCAGATTAGAAGAAGTTCTGATTCTCGCCGATCGAGTGGAGCAACTTGAAGGCCTCCTCGATTCGGATCAATGGCAAAGTGATCGCGAGATTGATCTGAAGCAGATGTCTGAACCGGGATTCTGGGACTCCGTCGATAGACTTCCTCTGCTTGCTTCCGCCGAACTGAGGGATCGCATCGATTCGGGAACGCACACTGCCCGATCGTTGCTGGATCGCCTCGGAGGAGATGCGGTGAATTCCCGCGATCGGTACCCGGCAGAGGTGATTCGACGGCTGGCGATGCAGATTCATCTGCTGGAAAACGCATTGCAGGTTCTCGAGGAGAAACGTCCTCAGGATGCCTACATCCGCATCACTCCATTGCGAAGAGATCGAGAGTCGGCGGAAGCGGGACTGGAGTGGTCAGGCAGGATCACCGAGATGATCCGTACCTGGGCGAAAAAACGAAACATGAAACTGGAGGAGTTTGACATCTCCTCCGCGCAGCAGGGTTCCGAAGGAGGCTGGCTCGCCGCGGTGAACGGATTTGCTGCGTACTCGTTGCTGGAACCGTTATCCGGTGTACATGAACTGGAGAGGCCGGAGGCGAACAGGAATGATCGCCGTATTCATGTGCGTATCGATGTGGCTCCCCGTCCGCTGGGTGTAGAGCCCCTCGGTAAATCCCAGGTTGCCATCCAGGCCAAGGAGGTGCTCTCCACCTCCTCGACGGTGGACGAAGTGGTGCGTCGTTACCGGGTAGGAGAAAATCCTAAACTGGTCGACCTTCGGCAAGGATGGCGTTGTGCTTCCCCCGGAGATGCTCTGGCCGGGGATTTCGATCTGGTGGGGAGTCTCGCTTCGCTGGCGCGCTGAGTCGTGTCGGTCAAGGAGAGATGATACCGGAGACTGACTTCTCGATGTCGAGTGATCTTCTCTTCAGATCTGCCAGCTGCTTCTCGGCAAATCTTCCGAAGTTGTTGCGTAACTCGTCTTCATTCATCTGGTAGACCCTGCGCAGCATCAGGGATTCCGCTGCCGGGTAGGGATCTCGCATCGAAGTCGGGTCGTGAACTCGATATGCCCCCAGGGTGATTGCCGTGTTGCTTCGGGAATACAACAGGATTTCCCCGGAGACGGGGTGGTCAAGTGCATAGCGGGTGGTCCCCTGTAGCTGGTATCGGGCACGGGTGATGCGCTGCTCGACGGTGGCCTCGGTCGGTAGGATCGGCTGTCGAAGAACCACGACATCCGGTTCCAGGATCGGATTCCAGAAGCAATTGCCCCCCTCGATCTCCAGCGCTCGATTTGCCCGTGGAATGAAGATCCCGAGGGGCAAGGAGGCGAGGGTTCCCGGTCGGGGAACTCTCCAGCCGCGAGCGGCAACTCCGGAGTCGGTTCCGCTGGCTGCAACGGTCGGTAGTTCTCCCGGCACCGGCACGGGGACCGGGGGAGCGGGAACGGCCTTTTTTCCGGGGATCGTTGCGAAGCGGTTTTCGATCAGGTCGATGACCGGGTCCGGTTGGTAGGGTCCGGCGATGACGATGGTCACCGTTCCGGGATGAAAGGTTCGCTTCACAAAAGCAGAGACCGCTTCTGCTTCGATCTGATCGTAGTTGACATTCGATCGCGGGCCCGATGCGAGGGGATCGAGCCGGTCGATGATCTTCATCGTCAGCTGATCGATGTCGGTCTTGAGGGAGTGCTGATCTTCTTTTCGCATCTGATCATGGGCTCGCTGCAGTGCTGTCGAGTCGACCTGTGGATCCTCCAGAGAGGAAGCGAGATGCTTCAGGTGATCGATCAAGCCGGAGGGATGCACCTTGTCGATGAACCAGGTGTGTCGCGATCCCGCCTGGATCTCCCTGCGAACACCTTCGTTTGAACCATTCGTATGGAGCAGACTGTGAGCACTGCTGCGAGTCATACCGGCGTAGCCCTTCACGTCGTGATGGGACCCGACATGCCAGACGGTGATGATGGAGATCTCCTGAGATGACTCCGAGAGCAGCGATGGAAGCGGCAGGATGCCAACCTCCAGTCCATTATCGAGGGGGTACCAGACCTTGCGCAGGGTTTCTTCGGGAGGAGTTTGTGGGGGATCATCGAGATCACCAGCCACAGGCATCCACATCAGCAAGGTCAACCACAGGATCTTCATCTGGGACCGCTCCTTCGCTGCGCATCTGAAAGAAATGAGGGCCGCGGATCAACCAACTCCTGCAAACTGACCCCGATCGACACGATGATCGGCTCGACTCTCCTCGACAGGGGCACAACGGCCCGTGGGGGAGGATCGTTCCTGCGGAGAATCGCCAGTACTGGCCGTGGAATACGGTTCCCGTGGCGAGAAGCGCTCTCCATGCGACCCATCGCCCTGCGAGAAAGCAGTCTCAACAGGGCGATCTGCGCTTCTTCACCGCTCATTATCGGTTCATGCCAGATCTCAACCCGAGGATCGAGGAGTGGTAGCGAGGAGGCGGGGCTGGCCCGATCTGCAATCCAGCCGGCGGTCACTCGCTCCTCGGATTGCTGCCAGCATCCGGGGATGGCCACCAGAGCCTTGCAGCGAGAACCCGCTTCGACGTCATCGAAAGGGTCTGACGGGCGAGTCCTGCTCGGTGCAACTCGCTGGAGTTGACGACGCAACAACCGGAAGAGGGCTTCCCGTACTTCAGGTCGATGCAGTGGTTGGTCCGTCTCCAGCATCAGCACCGTGGAGTGTCGATGAAGGTGACGAGATCTCCATGCAGCGACCTGCTTGGCATCGAGAGTCTCGACACGACGGGGGCAACCGCTGCGTCTCGACCTGGCGGGAAGCGGATCGAGGGCCTCGATGATGCGAGACTCGATCCGTTGACGCGGTAGACAGCTGCAATCGATGAGGCAATGACAGGGATCGGAGCGATCGGAACGGTACTCACTCAAATTCACTATCGCTCGGCGGCAGGTCTCTTCAGCGGGTGCAGTGTCGAGGCACGTGATGATCTTCTCGAAGAGGCGAGCTAGATCGGCAGCGCGATGTTGCAACGAGATGATGGCATCGTCGCCACCGATTTCAGCGGTTGCAAAGATGGATCGGGGAAGGGTGCCGGTGTCGGAGAGTTGCCGAGAAGTCGCCAGTAACGCTGCCCGTGCAGCAGATCCGCCATGAGATACATCGAAGCGGGCCCCACAGCGGCCAGCGAGCCGTGATGTGCAGGTGGCGAATCTCGATCGTCGGAGGTACACCTGTAACTGCGGATCAGAAGGAAACTCGACCCGAAAAAAAGAACTGTAGTCAGTGCCAGAGGTCACTTCAGGGGTCGAATCGGAAGCCGCCGCCACTACCACCGTGTTCCACCAGAGGAAGCAGCACAGGAGGCAGCACAGGAGGCAGCACAGGAGTCGTATAGTTGCGAGGCAGTAACAGTCGCGTGCAGGCCGCCATTTCTTCAGCGAAGGGTCCATGCCAGGGCTGCTCCTTCCGATCTCTGAGGGCTCGACGATGTGGATATGCAGGGAGATGTGCAGGCCACCAACAACGATTTCCCTCGGCACGACCGCTTTCGGCCCGCCGTTGACTCCACCCCCTCCCGGGTTGACGATCTTTCCGTGGCCCTTGTCGGCTGCGGGAGGAGATGACCGTGACCTGGAGAATGCCCCGAACCGTGCTGCTTGGACTGATCGTCAGCTGCACCATGACTACCGCACTGAGCTCGCAGGAACCTACCATCGCAGATGCACATCGAGCGATTCGTGACGGCGCTTGCCTGCTCTGCCACCAGGCGGAGGGGAGCTGGTCTAGCTGGCTGGCACCGGTCGATCCGCCACTGCTCACCGGGTCGGGAAAGCGATTGCGTCCGGCATGGCTCATCGACTGGATCTCCGATCCTCGGGGAGACGAAGCGGGCACACGGATGCCCCACGCTCTGGCAGGAGTTGAAGAGGATCAACGGCGAGAGGTGGCCACCGATATCGCACATTTCCTCGTCGCACGGGATCAAGGTCCTGGCGACTGGAGCCCGGTGCAGTTCAACGCCGGCGAGGTAGCCAGGGGGGAGCAGCTCTTCTCGACCATCGGTTGTGCTGCCTGTCATGACGGTGGCGAACTCTCGACACGGATGGCGCGCAGGACCACCTTACCCGCTCTCACCGATGAACTGCTGCAGGCCCACGCCATCCATCGATCGGGACGGATGCCGCAGATCGTCATCGATCGCTCGGAATCGACGGCGATCGCCACCTACCTGATCCAGGACCAGGGCAAGGATGACAACGGAGAAGCGATTCACGATCTGGTGGCGGGATTGAAGTACGAGACCTACCTGGGTCGCTTCGAGAACTGCGAGCAGGTCATCGAGGGGGAACAGGTCGGTGAAGGATATGCCACCAGGATCTCGGTGGAACCGAAGCCGCGGCAGGATAACTTTGGCATCCGTTTCTCCGGGGAGTTCTGGGTGGAAACGGCGGGACGCTACGAGTTCTTGCTGGCCAGCGATGATGGATCGAAGCTGTGGATCGATGGAAGAATGATCGTCGATAACGACGGAATCCATGGCGAGGTGACCAAGCGAAACAGGACCGACCTGACCCGTGGCTGGCACTCCATCGATGCTCGAGTGTGGGAACATGGTGGCGGTGAGGTGATCCGGGTGCAGTGGTCAGGTCCGGGGATCGACAAGCCCCGTGAGTTCATGCCGGAAGAACTTCGAACGATGACCAGCGTTGCCTCCCCGCAGGAGCCTCTCTTTCGCCTAGATCCACCGCGAATCATCCGAGGAGGTCACGCCTATTCTCTCTACGGATGCAGCGCCTGCCACGAACCGAAGGCGAAGCCGCAACAAACACCGTGGAAGCAGTTGAGGGCGGATCGAGTCGGCTGTCTGGGCGACAATGCCCATCCGAGAAGCCCCGGATACTCCTTCGACGATGCGATGACGCAGCGAATCATCGAGGTGATCGAATCGAACGAGGTCGAGATGGCTCTCGAAGCGGGCATGCACGCCGACATGCTCATCGACGATGCCGGATGTACCAGCTGTCACCAGAGAAATGGCAGAGGTGGACCCGATGCCGAGAAGAACAAGACCTTCCTGGGGACTGCCGAGCTGGGTGATGAAGGTCGGCTTCCGCCGCTCCTCGATGGAGTGGGATCGAAGCTGAAATACGACGTCCTGCATGACACCATCGCAGAGGGGTTGAAGGTGAGACCCTATGTCGTCTCGAGGATGCCCTCGTATCCTGCTGATGTTGCCGATGAGCTGGCGCGAATCATCTACGCCGGGGATAACGATTCACAGGCGAAACCGATCACCCCGACCTTCAGCGTCGAATCGAGACAGGCGGGGCATATGCTGACGGGAACCGATGGATTCCGTTGCATCGACTGCCACAAGTTTGCCGGTCACGATTCACTGGGAGAGCCTGCATACGACCTGGCGAAGATGGCTGCCAGATTACAACCACGCTGGTTCCACGAGTACATGAAGGATCCGCAGTCGAAGCGACCGGGAACCCGAATGCCTACCTTCTGGTTCGATGATGTGAGTCTGTTCCCGGACCTGCTGGAGGGGGATACCGATGCCCAGGTGGAGGCGTTGTGGACCTACCTTGCCGGGGGATCGGCAGCTCCCTTCCCCAGGGGCCTGATCATCAATCGCAGTGATTTCGACCTGTTGCCCGGCGCCGATGAACCGCGCATCGTCGGGGTCTTCATGCGAGGTCTCAGTGGCCGTGTGGTGGCGGTGGGGTACCCCGACCGCGTCAACATCGCCTACGACATGGAAAATGTACGACTCGGCAAGGCGTGGCGTGGCGACTTCATCAACGTCAAGGGCACCTGGGTAGGTCGTGCCGGTGCGCTGGAAAATCCGGCGGGAACCGATGTCATCGATTTCCCCTCCGGTCTTCCCGTCGCCATCGTCAACGGTCGAGATGGACCGTGGCCCGACGATCCGGTACGCGATCAGGGATGGCGCTATCGAGGTTACCGTCGCGACGAAGCGAGGAGACCTGTTTTCCGCATCGCCGGGCCGGGTGCCGTCGAGATGACTGAATCGGTGATCCCGATGATCGCCGCCGACGGGGTCCACCTGGTCAGAACCTTCCGCTTTGAAGGGGACTCACTACCACGAAACCTGATGATGCGGTTTGCCCGCTCGTCACGGATCGAGGCGACCGGCGATGATGCGTGGAGTACCGCCGAGGGGATGATCATCTCGGTGCGAGGTCTGGCGACACAGGTGATCGATGTGGACGGAATGCAGGAGTTGAGGGCAGCGGTGACCCGAGCGGGCACCGAGGTCGAGGTGGAGGTGCGCTGGTGATGATCACGATGATTCTACTGACGGTTGCGGAACTGGGCATCGGAATCGAAAAGGCTCCGGCAGAATCCGATTACTACGAAGCGGTCAACATCCAGGTTCCCGAGGGGATCGTACTGGAAGTGGGTGGACTCGCCGTCGGCCCCGGGCCTGGCGAGGTGTATGCCAGCACTCGCCGTGGCGATATCTGGAAGATCGACGATGCCTACGGCACCGATCCGAAGTTCACACTCTTCAGCGATGGGCTACAGGAACCACTCGGTTTGCTGTGGAAGGATGACTGGCTCCACACCGTTCAGCGTGGCGAGCTGAGTCGGCTTCGAGATGAAGACGGCGATGGCCGAGCCGATGTTATCGAAACCATCTGCGATGACTGGTCCATCAGTGGTAACTACCACGAGTACGCATTCGGACCTCGCGTCGACAACGATGGAAACTTCTGGCTGACCCTCAACAGGCCCTTTGGCGATGAACCGTTCGGCAAGATGCACTGGCGTGGCTGGGCGATGCGCATCGGAGACGATGGCAAGATGGTACCGATGGCCGGTGGCCTGCGATCGCCGGCGGGACTCGAGATCGCTCCGTGGGGAGATGTCTTCTACACCGACAACCAGGGGGAGTGGTGTGGCACCAATAAACTGTGCCACATCGAGGAGGGGGACTACTTCGGCCACGTGTGGGGAGTGGAATCGGCGAAGTTGCCGAGCAGTCGCATGAAGTACCCCGGCAAGACCCCCGATGGACTCACCTATGTCGAGGCGAAGAAACAGATTCCCGACCTCAAGTTGCCGGCGATCTGGTTTCCCTACAACAAGATGGGAAAGAGTGCTGCGGGGATGGTGTGGGATACCACCGGCGGCAAGTTCGGTCCCTTCAAGGATCAACTGTTCGTCTCGGATCAACACCACGCATCGGTGATGCGGGTCGATCTGGAACAGGTCGATGGGGTGTGGCAGGGTGCAGCGATGCGCTTCCGGGAGGGGCTCTCCTGCGGTGCATTACGACTCGCCTGGGGGGATGACAGCGTGATGCTGGTGGGGCAGACATCGAGGGGGTGGGGTTCCGTCGGCAAGAAATCAGAGGGACTCGAGTACCTGCGCTGGACCGGTGAGGTTCCGTGCGAGGTACTGACCTGCCGCGCCACCAGCGATGGCTACAAGATCACCTTCACCAAGCCGATGGAGCGAAGCACCCTGGAAGCTATCAGCAGTTATCGAATCGAGAACTACACCTACAAGCTGCACAGCCCCTACGGAAGCCCCGAGGTTGATCGTGCCCCGGTGACCATCGACGGTGCCGTGGCATCCGCCGATGGGAAATCGGTGACGCTGAAACTGGCTGGACCGGGAGCGATGCGCATCGGCTACGTCACCGAGATGATTCTCGAAGGAGTCCGTTCCAGCGACGGCGATGCTCTCCTCCACAAGGAGGTCTACGCGACCCTGAATGTGGTGCCGTAGAGGTCGAGCCTAGTCTTCGTCGTCGTCATCGGTGGCACCGATGGTGCCAAAGGGAGTGCCGATGGAGAAGGAGGTGCGCTTCACTTCCTTGTCTCCACCCTCCTCGATGTGAGTCGAGGTGGTGATGGAGCAACTGGACAGGGTGAAGAGCGCAAGGAATACCACGGTCATGAAACTCCGGTGACGGATCTTGTTGCTGGGTGTCATCGATTTCTCTCCTTCGTGCACGGGATGGGCCAGAGCAGGTGCTGCATCAGCATAGCCTCAAACAGGCCAATTGCTCAACCGACACGACAATTCCGAACCGATCAAACCGGTGTCATCGCCAGCTGGTAGGTCCAGGTGACACTCATCCGGCAACTGACCGATGTAACAGGAGGTGGGGGCTTATCCCCGATCAGGTGGTGGAAGAGCTGGGGAATCGGTGCCACAACAGGTGTTGTTCATCCTGGAGATGCTACAGTCGAACATTATCGATCGCATCGACGACAAATTATCGATTTTTCTTGTCCGATCTCGTTCATCAACCGGATGCTATCAGTGTATATCCGGGATTCGATCGGATGGGCTTCCGATTCGTGGGTGGTGCGATGTTTCTGTTGACCACCTTCTCGGTTTTTATCTGGGAGGAATCTCATGACCACTTCTCGCCACAGGTGGGGCATGCTGGCCATCTTCATTTCCCTGGTCTTCACATCAGGGACCGTCGTTGCACAGGAATTCTCAGCAGTGTCTCCGATCCGGAATGAGACGCTGTACCTGCAAGCAGAAACCGTCGACACGACAGTGCTGGAGGATCTTCTCCTTTCAGAAGATCCTACCTTTGCATCCAGTCGTGTCCGGGTGCTGATCCTCGATCGAGCCATCGATGAGGAATTGCGGTCTCGCCTGGAGAAACTCGGGGTCCGTATCCTCGATTACCTGCCGAGCAATTCATTCACCGTTCGCCTCGATGGGGTCGACCGGTGGGCTCTTCAGGAGATCTCCGGAGTGGTACGCGTTGTCGATTTCGATGATGCGTGGAAGTTACAACCGAACATCGTCGAACGGATCGGTACCCATCAGCAACCGGTCCGCAAGGATCTGGATCAGATGGGGCTGCTGGCGTTGATCGTCTCGTTACATCCAGGGGAAGACCTCGAAAAAGCGATGGTGAACATCCGTGATACCGGCGCCACCGTCGAACTTGTCGAACGGGTCGGGACTCATGATGAACTATCCGTGATCACCACGCCCGAACAGTTGGAGTCCCTCTCCCTGGTGGAGAGCGTGCTCTTCATCGAGGACGCACCCGATGTCACGTTGCGAAACAGCACCACCCGCTGGATCATCCAGACCAATGTGAACAACCAGATGCCGGTGTACGACAACGGTATTCATGGCGAGGGGCAGGTCATCGGAGTTCTCGATGGTCGAGTCGATCAGAACCACTGTTCCTTCCCCGCCGGCAAGATCGTCGCCTACAACAGCACGGTGGGAGCCGATAGCCATGGAACCCACGTGGCGGGAACCGCAGCGGGAAATAATGGAGTCGACAATGACACCCGCGGCATCGCTTACGAGGCATTGCTGGTGACCAATACCGTTCCCGCTTTCACCGAAGCGGGCATCGTCGGTCGCCTCGACCTCCACCACGGGCAGGGTGCGCGCATCCACACCAATAGCTGGGGTAACGATGGAACCACCGCTTACGACAGTCTCGCCCGGGGATTCGATGTATTCCTGCGAGACAACGAGGAGAGTTTCGTGTGTCTTGCGGTGACCAACGGAGCGGTTCTCAGGAATCCTGAGAATGCCAAGAACCTGCTGGCGGTGGGAGCGAGTCAGGATTCGCCGAGCCAGGCGAACCACTGTTCCGGTGGAGTGGGCCCCACCAGTGACGGTCGGCGCAAGCCAGAGGTTTACGCCCCCGGTTGCTCTACCCAATCTTCCCAGTCGAACACTGCATGCAGCGTGGTCGGTTCCACCGGAACCTCGATGGCGTGTCCGGCGGTGTCGGGAGCTGCGGCGTTGATACGGCAGTACTTCATCGAGGGTTACTACCCCAGTGGTGCCGCCAACTCTCCCGATACCCTGAATCCCAGTGGCGCACTGATCAAAGCGACCCTCGTCAACTCCTCCGTCGACATGACGGGAATCACTGGATATCCATCCAACCTGGAGGGGTGGGGCCGGGCGCGCATCAGTGATCCGCTCTTCTTCACAGGAGATGCCAGGACCCTTGGCGTGCTCGATGATGTGAGAAATGCCAGCGGCATGAACACCGGTCAAGAGACGAGCTACAACGTGAATGTCGTCAACTCAGGTGAGGGACTTCGCATCACCCTGGCGTGGACCGATGTCGCTGCCACTGCCGGCGCAGGAGTGGCTCCGGTCAATGACCTCGATCTCGAGGTCACTTCGCCAACGGGTACCCTGTTTCTCGGCAATGTCTTCAGCGGCGGAGTCAGCAGCAGTGGAGGCACCAGGGATTCCATCAATAACGTCGAGCAGGTTCACATCCAGACGCCGCAGATCGGATCGTGGACGGTGCGAATCCGTGCCACAGCGGTCAATACAGGGACTCAGGGTTTCGCTGCGCTGGTTACAGGCGGGGTGCAACTGGCGCCGCCCGACTGCAACGGCAATGGAGTTCCCGACGACACCGACATCTCATCGGGAGCCTCCACCGATTGCGATGGAAACACCGTACCCGACGAGTGCCAGGAGGATTGCAACCTCAATGGAGTGGCAGACCCCTGCGACATCACGGCGGGAACATCCGCCGATTGTGATGGAAACTCTGTCCCCGACGAATGCCAGCCCGATTGCAACAGCAACGGTGTGGCAGACTCCTGTGACATCTCTGGCGGCACTGCCGCCGATTGCGATGGCAACGGTGTACCCGATAGTTGCGATATCAGCGGAGGTGCCGCCGATTGCAACTCGAACGGTGTCATCGACAGCTGCGACATCGCTGGCGGAGCCAGCGACTGCAACCTCAACGGTTCCATCGATTCCTGCGACATCGCAGGAGGGGTCAGCTCCGATTGCAACAGCAACGGAATCCCCGACGATTGCGACGCGGTATCGGTGAACACCTATACATCGAGTCCCGCAGCACCGGTTCCCCCCGATGTCAGCGACAACATCGTGGTGGCCGATGCCGGTTTGATCCTCGATGTGGATGTCCAGGTCGACATCAATCACATCTTCGTGGGCGATCTCGTCGTCGATCTGACCAGTCCGGTGGGAACCACCGTACGCCTGCAGAATGAGCAGGGAGGAAGCGGTGCTGACATCATCACCACCTTCGATGACGATGGTGTAGGTACCGCACCCTTCCAGCCACTCTCTGCAGTGGATGGGCAGCAGAAGCAAGGCACATGGAACCTGTTCGTGACCGATGTGTTCCCGGCAGCAGACGATGGAGTCGTCAATAGCTGGGGAGTGGTGATCGAGGCGCAGGGTTCCGGATTCACCGACTGTAACAGTAACGGTGTCGATGATGGTTGCGATGTCTCCTCGGGAGCGACCCCTGATTGCAACGGCAACGGTGTCCCCGACAGCTGCGACATCTCGGCGGGAACCAGCGTCGATGCCAACGGCAATGGCGTCCCTGACGAATGTGATTCCGCCGACTGCAATGGCAATGGCGTCGCCGATGATCAGGATATCGCTACGGGAACCTCCGCCGACTGCAACGCCAACGCCATCCCCGATGAGTGTGATATCGCCGGTGGCCAGGCGGACTGTGATCTCGATGGCATCATCGATAGTTGTGAATTGACAACGGGAACCGGACTCGATTGCAACGGCAACGGCACCCTCGACAACTGCGACATCGCCACCGGTACTGCCGATTGCAACGGCAAATCGGTCCCCGACATCTGCGACATCTTTGCAGGAACCGTCGATTGCGATGGAGATGGGGTTCCCGACAGTTGCGAACTGATCTCCGGC
>CAYPPQ010000066.1:0-15713 GCA_964412635.1 uncultured Planctomycetia bacterium
CCGTCGACGAATTGCTTCGCCCGTTTCACCGACTTCGGGGAAAGCTTGACCGGTTTCGGATTGAGGTTGGCGGGGCGGTTGTCGAAACGGACCAGGTTGAAGTAGGTGCCGGGTCGCAACTTCTGCAGGGCGGTGAGCAGCTCACTCTTGGCCAGAGCCATCCGCTCCATCGTCTCCGTTCCGCCACCTTCCTTCGGCACGGTGACCGACTGCTGCATGCTACCGGAGCAATCGACGACGAAGGCGATTCGCTTGCTGACGATCTCGACCCCGAAGTAGGAGGGAGTGCGAGCCGCATCCGGATCCGCCTTGCGAACGTAGGTCTTACCACTCTCCTTGTCCCCTTCGCGCTCGATGATGGCGACCGGATCGTAGCGATCTCGCTCTCGATCCCAGTACTTCTGCCAGTTCTCCAGCTCCGGCCCCAGGTCGACCCCGGTCGCTGCGATCAAGCCTGAAACCACCTGCGGAAGTAGAGCTCCCGTCTCCCTCCCCATGGCGATCAGCAGGGCATCGACGAGCCTCACATCGTGCTCCCCCTTGAGCGATCGCAGGGCTGCGGATCGAACCTGCCAGACGGGATCGGTGAGAGCCTCGATCCTGCGCACCAGACTGCTCTCCGAGCGAATCTTGCCGAGGGCGGTGATGACCAGCGTCCGTAGCGCGACATCCCGGTGATTCCCCAGTGCCAGCAGCATCTCCGCCGCATCGGTGGGGTCGAGACGGATCAATGCTCGAACCGCCTCACGCTGAAAGACCAGATCGCGTCGCATCTTGCGGGAAGCGCGGGTGATGTCCGCCACCGTCGAGTTGACCTTGAGAAGTGCCAGAGCCCGGAGTGTTGCTACTCGCATGGAAGAGGAGGGGTGCAGCAGCAACCCTGTCAGGGTATCGGTGGCCTGCTTGTATCCTGCCCGACCGAAAGTTTCCGCCACGGCGAGCCTGCAGAGGATCTTCGCCCTGTCGGAGTCGAGAATCTTGTCGTGCATCCAGGCGAGTGCTTTTTCATCGCGGATCGATCGCAGCGAGCGCAACAGTTGATCGAACTTACGCCGCTGGATCTGCGGCAGCGTCTCCACCTCGTTCCCGTCGGGCACGATATCGAGAAGCATCCGTGCCGCCTCTCGGTTGCCGATCCTCGCCAGCAATTCGATGGTAGCGGTGGCCACTGGAATCTGGTTCCCCTGGGCCCACCGTTCCAGCGGCTTCAGCGACACCTTGGCAAGGTGACGTGGCTTCATCGCATCGAGAACCTGCCTTCTCCCCACGGCGGTGAGAGCGGGAAGTTGCGAGAGGATCAGACGAGCGACCTCGTGATCTCCTACCGCCAGCAGCGGTACCGCGGCGATGGCCTGGATGCTCTTGTCTTGATCCTCGAGCAATTTGCGAAGAAACACTACCGCCTCACGGCTGCGGCAATCCCCCGCCTCCGCCAGAACCGCCTCCAGCTCCTTGATTCCCTTGGACCGCTCCGCATACGGCAACTTTCGCCAGCGACCGAGGGCCTGCTCCCAGTTCCTGGCGATCTCGATCATGCGCTGACGAGGAGGTCGCAAGGTCGACAGCCTCTTCGAGGCCTTGGTGGCAGCACCCTCTCTCGGGTACTCGGAGATCAATCGGTTCCAGAGGAAGCGAGCCCTGTCGAACTCACCCTGTTCCCGCAGGCAATATCCGGCATCGAAGAGGCACTCCGGGACCAGAGAGTGCTCGGGGAATCGCGCCGGGACCTGCTCGAATCTCTTGCGAGCCAGTTCCCACTCCAGCGTCTCCTGGAGACAGTGGCCGAGACCGTGCAGTGCCACGGCAGTGGCATCGCTACCCTGCTCCGTCGACAGGAATTCGACATAGCCTTCCCGCGCGGGTCGGGTGCGACCGAGGCGGCGCTGGCATTCGGAACGATAGGCGAGGGCATCCCGTGCCGCCTCGGTATCGGGCCACTGGTGGCGGATCGACTCGAACACATCCTCCAGTTCGAGCAATCGTTCCGATTTCGCCTTCTTGGCTCGCGGCAGTGATCCGAGGCTTTTGATTCCCTTCTCCAGGGCGTCGAGAGCTTCCTTCTCCGGCCCCTTCACCGTCTCCTCGGCCTGCTCCTGTTCCCCTTGCTCCTGTTCCCCTTGCTCCTCCTGGCCGAGCACGAGCGGGGAACCACACCACGAGGTGAGTAGCAGCAGCAACAGCCACCTTTGAACAGATTGTCGGTAGCGGGGAGAAATCATCGGGAGTCTATCTTCCATCGGTGGATCACCGTCTTCATCGTCCTCACCAGATTATCAGATCTACATAGTACGGTATCGTACTACGGAGAAGGCATCTGAGCGAGGTGTCGGGAGATCGCCAGCAGCACCACCACCAGCACGGTCGTAACGCCTAGCCAGCGACTTCCATTCTGGCGAATCCCTTCCAGCAACGAAGAACGCCCCACCATCGCCGAGGAGATGAAGAAGACCCACAGCGCCAGCAGAAACTTGATTCCGAACAGCATGTGATAGGGCATACCGGCGGTACCTTCCGCCAGCGCCTTTTGCAGATCCGCCTTAGGCATGCCGATCACCATCAGCTGATAGATCCCGGTGACCAGTAGCAGCACGATGCCGATGCGGACAAACAGACCCCAGCGACTGCGGATTCCATCTCGGACGCCATCTGCGTCGCTGGAACTGACCACCGCCGGGTGAACTGCACGCCACTGAAAGAACAGTGTACCCGCCAGAAAAAAGGCAACGATGAAGTGGATCAGGGTGCTGATCTCGGGTCCAGACATGGGATCCTCCTGTCAAGGGACGGTTGAACTGACCTGCCGTGAACCGCATCATGCCCATCCCCGACGCCGTTGTCACCCGAGTTGAAGGAGGAGTGTCCTGTTCAGCCGAGATTTGCAACCGGATCAGTTCGTCGCTCTCCTCGGGGAAGCCCGTGCCAGCGCAATCCTGCGTACTCCTCACGGCCATCTCGCGGTGCCGGCGATGCGTTCGGCGATTCGCGGAGGATTCACGATTTGTGAGTTCACCCTGACGATTCCCGGAGCACTCGAACACATCTCCACCATCGCCGAGGAATTCCCCGATGTGGTGGTGGGTGCTGGCACCGTCCTGACCCGGGAGCAGGCGCATCAGGCGGTCTCGGCGGGGGCCCGATTCCTCGTCTCCCCGGTGATGGACCCGACGGTGATCGAAGCCGCCGCGGAACTGGGTGTCGCTTCGATTCCGGGGTGCAGTACCCCCACCGAGATGAAGGCAGCAGCCGATGCCGGTGCACCGCTGGTGAAACTGTTCCCTGCCCCCGCCGCGGGAGCTAGCTGGGTACGGGCTGTGCTCGGACCGTTACCTCATCTCAAGATCATCCCGACCAGTGGCGTTGACCTCGAAAATGTTTCCGAGTTCCTCGCCGCCGGTGCCCACGCCATCGGATTCGTGGCCCCCCTCTTTCAAGCCGACTGGATCGAGCAGGAGCAGTGGCAACGAATCGAAGAGAGATCACGGCAACTTCTGAAAGCGTGTTTCCCGACATCCGAAGAGTCACGATGAGTTCAACCACCGAAGGGACCTGAGATGACATACCTTGGCAAGGAAACCACCATCCGCTGGCTCGGCCACGCCTCTTTCCTGGTGGAGACTCCTTCCGGACGATCGGTGATCATCGATCCGTGGCTGGAAAATCCATCGTGCCCCGACGACTGCAAGAGATTTGATCAGGTCGACCTGATCCTGCTGACCCACGGACACTGGGATCACTTCGACAGCGTCGTCCCGCTGGCGAAGAAACATGGAGCGTCGGTAGTGTGTGCCGTGGAGATGGCACACTGGTTACGGAAACTGGGACTGGAAGAGGACCAGCTGATCGAGATGAACAAGGGTGGCTCGGTGGAGGCGTGTGGTCTTCAGATCACCATGACCGATGCCCGTCACTCCGCTGGAGTCATCATCGATGACGAGTACCGGTATGCCGGGGAACCGTGCGGTTTCGTCGTCGAGACGGAGAACGAATTCAGGTTCTACTACGCCGGAGACACCTCGGTGTTCGGCGACATGGCCCTCATCGCCGAGTTGTATTCCCCCTCCCTGGCGATCCTTCCCATCGGAGACAAGTACACGATGGGACCGAGGGAGGCGGCCAAGGCAGCCAGTCTGCTCGGCGTCCAGATGGTGATTCCGATGCACTACGGTTCCTTTCCGGCACTGACGGGAACCCCTGATCAGTTGCGCGAGGCCATCGGCAACCTACCGATCCAGGTGATCGAGATGCAACCGGGTCAGACTGTCGAGTGAAGCAGGAAAGGGTATGAATCGATGCATCCTCCTCGAAACCTACTGGTCCTGACCAATAGAGGATCGAGACGGGCGCAACCGGTGCGGGCGGCACTGGAGGAGGCCCTCTCCTCACGCACGGATGGACCCGAGGTTCACTGGGTCGATGTGTTCAGCACACCGGAGAACCGTGATCCGGTCGACCGTGTCGCCATCGTCGGCGGCGATGGAAGCGTCAATCTCGCCATCCACTGGCTCGACCAGGCACGGATAGACGCGCCGGTAGCGATCCTGCCCGCCGGTACCGGCAACAACCTGGCCAGAGGGCTGCACATCCCCACCGATGCGGAGGCGTCGATTCGCTGCGCACTGGAGTCGACCCACTGCCGATCCATCGATGCGGTCCGCTATCAGCTCGACCGCCAGCGCTCCGGCATGATGTTACAGGTTGCAGCCCTCGGCATGCCCGCCGCCGTCGCTCGACGATTCGATCAGTTGCGGCACATGCCGATGATTCGCCAGCCGATTCGCTGGCTAGGAGATTCCTTCTACCGGTGGCTAGCGATCCAGTCCGCTCTTCGTGGGCGCAGACAACGAACCCTGTGGAAGCTCGACATCGATGGAGAAACACTCGAGCAGGAGGGGCTCGCCATCTTCTTCGGCAACGAGGGAACCATCGGCGGTGGATTCCATCCCTGTCCACGAGCACGCCTCGATGATGGGCTGCTCGATGTGTGCCTCATCCCCCCTCTCTCCATCGGTGAGTCCTTCCATCTCCTCCCCAGGGTTTCCCGTGGAAGTCATCTCGATGACCGACCTGACATCATCTATCGTCAATGCCGGAAGTTGCGAATCGAGCAGCGACCTGGTCCGTTTCTCGTCGATGGAGACATCGTCGGAAACGCCACGAGCATCGAACTGGAACTGGTTCCTGGTCGACTCCAGGTGGTCCTTCCCGCACCTGACTCGTCGATCAGCACAGATGAAGGGAGAGCGGTATGAAGCAGTGGTGGATACTGGTGGTTCTGCTGCTGGTGGCCCTCTCCATCCACGAAGGGGAACGGAGCCGTACTCCGGTTTCAGTTCAAAAGGCGATCTGGATCACCCGCTGGGATTACCTGACACGTCAGGATGTCGAGCAGTGCATCGCCAATGTCGCACGAGCCGGTTTCGACACGGTGCTGTTCCAGGTGCGTGGCAACGGCACCGTCTTCTACAGATCCCAGCTGGAACCGTGGGCGGAGGAGTTCGATCACCAGGATCCAGGTTTCGATCCGTTGCAGATCGCATGCCAGGAAGCGGCACGACATCAGCTGGCGATCCATGCCTGGGTCAACGCGGTGCCAGGCTGGCGTGGCGACAAACCTCCCCCCGCGACCGACCCTGCCCAGCACTGGAATGCAAACCCTGACTGGTTCCTGCACGATGCAAATCAACAGAGGCAGCCGCTACAGCCCAGTTACTACGTCGCCCTCAACCCGTGCCTGCCCGAGGTGCGCAGTCATGTGGCGCGGATCTGCGCGGAGATCGTCGAGAACTATCCCGTCGACGGGATCCACCTCGACTACATCCGATTCCTGGAATCTGGAATCGAAACCGATTACCCGAGAGATCCGCAAAGCCTGGCACTGTTCCGTGCAGATACCGGACTCCAGCAACCGGAGGATGACCTCGATAGCTGGGATCGCTGGCGACGAGATCAGGTCTCCCGGATGGTCGAGGAGATCCGTGACCTCACCCGACAGGTCGACGAAACTGCCCTTCTCACCGCTGCCGTGTACCGGACTCCGGAAATTGCCTACCACCGGGTCCGGCAGGACTGGCCTCGCTGGTTGCGAATGGGCTGGATCGATGCCGTTTTTCCTATGCAGTACGACCGGGAGGTGGCCCGATTCGAGGCCCGCGTCGCCGAATGCCTCCACCAGGCACGGGGTTATCCGGTTCTGATGGGTCTCGGAACCTATCTCCACGAGGACCCCGAAATCACCCTCCAGCAGCAGAATCTGGCACTTCGACTCGGTTGCCAGGGGGTCAGCCACTTCGCCTACTCATCCTTCTGGCAGGCGGGGGCTGCAGGAGCCTCAAGTGAGACACTCCGGGAGCGCCGAAGAAAACTCCTCCTGGAGCCTGCTGGAGGCGGCTAAACTCCTTTATTACAAGGATTTAGAAACTTCCTGGAAATCCAACTTTGATGGAACTACTACCCCTCTGTCCCCGTTTCGGCGGTGTCAGAATTGCTCGATTCATACTCTTTCCGGTTCGCCAGAAGAAACGCAAATGGAGCGATTCTGCTGCGTGTACTCTGCGAATCATATTGGTATGATGAAGTGAACTCCAATTTTCCGGTCTTTCAGAAAGGACCCCAGTAATGCGTAAGTTTGCCCTCGCCCTCGTCATCCTCGGAGGATTTAGCCTCGCCGGATGTAGTAACTTCGCCCCCGTCAAGAAAAGTGCCGAGCCAGGCTGTGCTTCTGCAAAGTCTGCATGTGCCGCTTCCTGCAGTGCTGCTGCTGAGGCCAAAAAGTCCTGTGGTGATGACTGCTCCAAGGCCTGCTGCGACAAGTAATCGCCGCCAGTGAACACGAATTCAGAATAGAAGAAGAGGGTGCCCGGTCGTTGACCAGGCACCCTCTTCTCTTTTGCAGTCCACTTCCTCGCTAGCGCAGTTTCTCGATCTTCCTCGGCTCCGTTTCCCTTGCTCGCTGAACCTCTGGCTCTCGCAGTGCCTTCGCCATCACCGATGCACTCCAGGCGGTTCCGTAGATTCGATGGTAAGAGAACATCGAGTAGTCCCACATCGAACCGTCTTCCTCCTGGGTATCGAGTAACTTATCTACCAACGAGGGCCACCACTGCAATCTCAACTCCCTCGGTAACAGTGCGATCAGATCCCCGGCGTAGTAGTGACCGTAGAAGAAGAAGTAGCCGCTGTTGGCATAATACGCCTCGTGGGGAAAGGGACGTCCACGGGCCAGAGACACGAACTTGTGATGTTGCCTCAACAACTGATCGAGACCGGTAACGATCTGTTGGTAGCTGACCTCATCCTCGTCACCGCACACCCTCAGTGCCAGGTTGCCCACCTGGATGCGGCACAACGATCCCTTGATCTGGTTGATGTCGGTCAATCCCCGGGTACTCGGCACCACCGATACGTTGTAATCATAGGCTCCGTTGGGGAGACGGCAGCGACGTAGCGCCCGGAGTCCCCTCTCCTGCATCTTGTCGGGAACATCGATACCGACCTGCTCGCACTGTCGGAAGATCAACAGCAGCGAAGCGGTCACGAATGACGTTCCCCAGGTGGGACGACGGGTATAGGGTGGATCGTCGTAGTATGCCCAACCTCCGTCAGGGCTCTGGTACAGTTCCAGCGTCACGACCAGGTCTTCTCCCAGTTTCCTCAGTCGTTCTAGACGCGCCTCGCCGATCATCTCGGGATCCGCTGCCAGCGCCCGGCCCACCACTTCCAGAGCGTAGACGTAAGCCCACACGTTGTCGGTATCCCAGTTGAGGATCCGTTTCCTGCGGCCATTCTCGCAGACATGATCGAGACCACGCTGTAGCGCCAGACGCACTCGCGGACGCATCTCCGGTGGGGCCAGATCTCCAACATCCATCAGGGTCACGCAGGTGATGGCAGTGGTCGCCACCTGCCAGGCGTAGTGTTGACCGGTCATCGACCAACCCCAGTCATCTCGGCCGATGGCGCCTCGCCAGTGACCGAAAGCACCATTCGGTTCCTGATGATCGAGTAGATAACTGGTCGCCTTGAGCAGCCCCTCGGTGGCGCTTTCGCGCCACTCCTGCCGGGAAGACAGCGCCGGCGCAGCAGGAGGCTGTGTCGGTGAATCGACAGGAGCGCAATGGAGCGCCACGATGATCGAGATGAGCAGAGGCTGCATCAAAAGAGTCTCCAGGCGATGGGGTTCTCCCCCACCTCTTCTCCCGTCAACTCCCTGAGGTCATGTCGAGCCTCTTCCAGTTCTTCCTGCATCTTGTCGAACTCGACCTGTCGCTCCTCCTCTTCCAGTTCCCGTTCCATGCCTGCAATCTCCCTCTCGATCCTGCCACGTTCCTGTGATCGAGTCGCTTCGGAAAGCGCTCTCTCGAGAGCTTCCCGTTGGTGGGGAATTTCAATCTGCATGGTGAGCTCATGATCCCGCTCCTCTTGCTGCAGAGATCGGCGGGCGCGCTCCAGCCCCACCCGTCCACGGGTCAGCACCAGTTCCGCGGTTCCATCCTCCAGTTCCGACCCCTCGTAGAGGGTCGTCAGTTGCTCCAGTTCCGCCTCCGCATCTCGCAGGCCATTACGAGCACGGCCGAGTGACTGTTGCGCCTGGTGGCGCTTCTCAGGCTCGCCAAATCGTTCGAAGAGATGCAACTCGCGCCGAGCTTCCTCGACGGCGCGCTCCTCCTCGCGCTCCTGATGGTGCTGCTCATCCTCCGCCAACTCACGCTGGAACCGAGCGATTTCCATCTTGATCTCGGCCTTGTGAAATTTCCGCTGCAGGTCTTCGACCTTGTCTCGCTGGGTCGAAACTTTGCCATCATCAGGGTCGTCATCTTCTTCTTCCGGATCATCAGCCTCTTCCGGATCCTCCGAATGAGTCAGATCGACATGGATCGCGCCGGTCTCGGGATCGACCCTCGTCGCATCGGATTTCACGATGATGCAGCCACAGAAGAGAACGAGAATCCACGGCAACAGAAATAGTCGGCTCATCTTCATGCCTCTCGGTTCGGAGTTATCGCAGTGCCGGAAGCAGTTTCCCGCATCGCTGCGATGAGGCAAGAAGAGTCCTGAAAAGGAGCCTCTGTCAGCAACTGGATTCGGGAGGGGGAAACCCAACCTCGATCAGGTCAGAGCGTATTCTCATGGGGTGGCACACCAGATCCTGGGTTGTGGGGCCATCCAGTACCGTACCAGAACTCGCATCGAAGGATGCGCCATGGAGTGGGCATTCGATGCAGCCATCCTCGACCCTCGCCCCCATCATCGAGGCCCCGATGTGTGGGCAGCGATCGTCGAAGACGGCGATCCGCGCCCCCTGCCGGACGATCATCAGGTCGACTCCACCCGCTGAGGCGAAGATCGGACTCTCATCTGGCACCTGCGCAGGCTTGCACAGTGGAAACCAGGTCAGGCCCTCCGGACAATCTCCCAGCGGGAGATCTCCCGTCTCATCACTCATAGAAGGGATTCTCACCGGCAGCATGGTCGGTGGAATCGTGAATGCTTGTCACCCGTGGAACCTTCTGGCGGATCAGGGTTTCGACTCCCTGGCGAAGTGTCATCGCCGCCATCCCACAACCCTGGCAGCCGCCACCCATGTGCACGAATACATCGGTATTCTTGACATCGATGACCTCGATGAATCCACCGTGTGCAGCGACCATCGGATTCATCTCGTCATTGAGAAGATTCTGGATCTCGAGGAAGAGTTGTTTCTCTTCCTCGTTCATCTCACGCGATCGCTCGCTGTGAACCTTTGCCATTTGCTCGAAATGTGCCGTGATGATCTCGCTCGCCTCGTTGGCGATGGGTTGCCACTCTCGACCTGGAACCGGCTTCAGCAGGGTGATGATGCGATCTTGCATCAGCACGGCTTCCAGTCCTTCGATCTGCACCAGTTTTTTGCCCAGAGGATTGGCTTCCGCTTCCTCCACCGAGGAGAAGTACTCGGGGGTCCTGGCAACGACCTGGTTGGTCCGGATCACGCAGGTATCGGAGTTCGCCTCCACCGGGTCGATGGTGATTTCTATCGGCTGAGTCATGCTGCCCCTTTCAATTCCATGATGACCTCTCGATCGCGACGTTTCCACCATTCCTGACGATGAATAGTGCTCATCACGATGGACCCAATCTCACCTGGGCGGTATCGTTGCCAGGAGTGGAACACGAGGGAAGTCGGAACCCACGACGGGGACCTCGATGGAAAGATCCTGATCGGGAGTTCCAAGCAGCAGGGAGAACTCACTTGTCCGGTGACAGTGCCAAAAAGATCTTCGATGACAGTTCCGACCAGTGGAGTCGTGATGAACCGACCCTGCTCTCCGACTGGACTGCCAGACCTCATCTCCTGCAGTGGTGCCTTCCGCTGGAGGGCAAGAGCGTTCTCGACATCGGCTGCGGAGAGGGATACTTCACCCGACAACTGGCCCGAGCGGGAGCCGAGCGCGTCACCGGGTTCGATATCAGCCCGGGCATGATCGTCAAGGCGAGGGAACGGGAAAAGGAAACCTCCCTGGGGATCGAATACTCGGTCGGCTGTGCCACCGATCTGAGCGCTAACCCGGGTGCTGGGTACAACCTGATCACCGCAGTCTTCGTCTACAATTACATGACCATCGATCAGATGAAAAATTCGATGTCTCAGGTTCATGCCGCCCTCGCAGATGGAGGCGAGTTCGTCTTCTCTCTCCCTCATCCGGTGAATCCATTCCTACCCTCTGATGATTCTCGTTTTCATTTCCAGCGCTCCGGTGGCTGGTTCACGGGAAGGGACCAGGAGTTCGAGGGGGAAATGGCGATGCAGGATGGCAACAAGGTCGTCGTTCGTTGCTTCCACAAGATCTTCGAAGATGTGATGCATGGCCTGCAAGAGGCGGGTTTTTCGAAGTTCCCTGACTTCAAGGAGCTCGCAGTCACCGAAGAACATGTAAAAACCGATCCAGATTTCTTCACACCTCTGCTCGATCTTCCTTTACACATCGCATTCCGTGTAGAGAGGTAAAAGATGAAGGCAAGTAGACCCTCCTGGAGTGCTTCGCAGTTGCAATCAAGGCAAGAGCACCGATTGAACTTCGACGAGGAAATCGTCGACGAGGTGAACCGCTGGATCGATCGATGTCCGGAGGTCGTGGAAGATGAGGTAACCGCAGCCGATGTCGACGATATGCCTCACCTCCGCCAGCTCGCCAGATGCGCCCTGACGGAGATGACCAGCGGCAGCGGAGTGGCAAGAATCCAGCCGCCACCGGTCGACGAGGTGGAGGATGCCTTCCTCCGTCGCTTCTACCTCGCCTTCGGAGTGCACCTCGGAACTCCCCTCGGAAACTACGGAAGACTCTACGACGTCAAGGATCGAGGAGGCGACTACACCAAGACTGCCATCCCCGTCAGCCAGACCAGAGCATCGACCCAGTTACATACGGATTCCAGCGCCATCGGTGTCCTCCCCGACCTGGTCGGATTGATCTGTATCCGTCCCGCCATGGAGGGTGGGGAATCACGCATCGCCTGTGCAATCCGCGCTTACGAGCGACTCGAATCGACGCAGCCACAACTCCTTCAGGTGCTCGAACAGCCGCACGTCCGCGACATCGTCACGCCCGGGGCGGACCAGAGTCAGCGGATGCGGAATCAGTTCCCCGTCTTCGATCGTCAGGAGAAGCGAGGAATCGTCTGCCGGTACATGCGTTTCTGGATCGAGAAGGGGTACGAGAAGGCGCAGCTTCAGCCCCCTTCCCGGCTTCAGGAAGCACTGGATGCACTCGACGATTGCCTCGCCGAGGAGGAGGCCGTGGCAAACTTCCCGCCCACCCGTGGCGAATCGCTGTGGGTCGAGAACACCACGACTCTCCACGATCGTACCGAGTACACCGATGATCCCGCCGCCCCACGACTACTGCTGAGGCAATGGGTTTCGGGAATCTACGACTGCCAGTAACGATCGTCGGGTTGAGGATCTAGGAAACGAATCGCTGGATGCTGTTCCTGTCGCAGTCACCACCACTGAGAGCTCGCTGGTACAGCCAGTCCCAGAAACCGGCCCGCAGGGCGAGGGCCTTTCTCATTCCCTTGAGGAGGTCGATTCGACCCGCCTCGTCCTGAGCGTAGTGCCTGGAAATATCGAGCAGCGTCTCCTGATGGTGGTCGTCCACCGCTGCGTGCAGCGGGAAGAAGACCGTTTCGGAGGGAGCAGCTTCGAGCACATCGAGGGCGGGCAGGAAGTGCTGGTACATGGTGCTGACAACATTCTCGGTTCCGAGACCGAGTGCCCCGAGGGCTTCTGCAGTGGAACCTCCCGACAGCACCGACAGGAACATCTCCCGCCAGCACATCACCTCGATACAATCGGAATCGCTGCCACCAGTCTCCACCCCTGCGACCTTGCAGAAGCGACTGAAGAGAACCGGATGGGGAACTCCATCGACCCACTGCGGATCGACTCCGATCTCCTTCAGTTCGTCCAGTTCCTCCTGCTCGTAGATCCCTGACTCCTCCGTCAAATTCTCCATCAGTGCCGCTCGGTGTTCGGGAAGTTCCAGGCGACCGATGACCGTGGTGAGGTATCTGGGAAAATGCGAAGAGTAGCCGTTGTACTGACGAGCGAAATCTGCGAGTGCCCACTTCATGTCAGGCAACTCCTTGTTACGAAGGGCCAGCAGGTATGGGTGGTTTACAGCCCTGTGCGATACCGCTTCCTCGGTTACGACCTTGAGAAACTCATCGACTCCACCTCTGACTGGAGAGGTGAGATGTGCTGATCTCCTCGCCTCGAGTGCCTGCACGAACTGCACCAGAAGATCAGGCTCTTGCCCCAGTTCTCGAAGTAGATCCTCTCGCTTGACCTTCAGAAGAACCGTCGGGCTCTTCGCGACCACCGAAGCCGTTCTCGGGCGGCGATCGATGAAAGCGATCTCGCCGACCACGTCCCCCGCTTCAATGGTTCCCACCACCTCTCCCCCTCGACGCACCTCGACCGCTCCCTCGACAACCAGGCGGGTTCCGATGCTGGTCAGGCAGTGGACTGCAGCTTCAGGCAGGCAGTGGACTCGATCTCTTTCAGTATTCATCGATACGCTCCGTGCTAATTCTCGAAGAGGGGGGGCATTTCAACCGGCCCTTGAATCAGGGTGAGGAACATTCTAACCGAATCAAAAAGACCTACCCACCCTTTTCAGCGTGGCTGTCGCTAGCTGTTGTCCTTCTTCTGCGGGCGGAACACATGGATCCAGCTGGCGAAGGCATGAGGGCATCGGGACTGGACCCACACCCTTCCTTTTCCCGAGAATCGCAGTAGAAGTTGATCGGAAAAGAGGAAGGAGCGGATCTTTTTTGCCCGGGTCAATCGATAGGAGAGGGAAGGATCCCACGCCACGGCATAACCGTTGTCCACGATGTACTCACCATCGACATCGATCTGCTGAATATCACCGTATGCGTTGAAGAAGAGCTGTCCGGTCCCCGAGCAGCGGAGGATGAACAGACCTTCGTTGAAGAAGCCTTTCAATCCATCGAACTTGGAGTCGATCACGACATCGCCATGAGATGCGAGATAGGCACCCTTTTGCAGGTACAACTCATCCCCGTCCAGGGCGAGATCCTGGATCGAACCTGCCGGCCCCGGGGCCAGGCTGAGCCTGGCTCCATCCTCGCTGGCCGTGAATGTGTTCTGGAAGAAACTCTCCCCTGCGAGGACCTTTCTCTTCAATCCCGCCAGCGCTCCACCTCGCGTCGAGGTTTCCATCTCGATGGTGGGATCCATCCACGCCATCGACCCCGATTCACCGGAGATCGATTCCCCACGGTTCAATTCCACATCCAGGTATGAGAATCCGGGATGACAGTCGATCTTGTAACGCATCGCTAACCCCTCGCCGGCAACATGGGACCGAGTACCCGACCGAACCCGACAGGATCATGGGACTGGACCAGAACCCGACCACGCCCCTCAAACTCGAAGACAAATCCTTCTCCGGCGAGCATCGACTGGAACCAGGAATTCCCCGCCTTGCTGATGCGATAGTTGAGGGTCGATTCATAGGCCACCAGGTGGCCGGTGTCGATGGTCATCTTTCCCTCCACCTCCACCTCGCGCAGTGACCCGAATGCCCCCACGAGAACCGTGCCTTCCCCCTCGATCTTGAGGAAGAAGAGACTCTCGCCACCGAACATGCCGCCGAGCCCCTGGAACTCGGAGTCGAGTTCCACCTCTCCTCCTGCGGCGAGGAAGGAACCTCCCGCCAGTTTCCACTCCACTCCTTGGCTGATGTCGATGGTCCTCACCTCACCGGGCAGTACCGAGGCGAGCCCCACCTCACCAGGCGCACCATCGGTGGACTCGTAGGTGGACAGGAAGAAGGAGTCGCCACCGAGCAGTCGTTTGATCCCCGAGAGGATTCCGCCACCACCCTTGGAACGGGTGGTCACATCGACCTCGACATTTCCCGTGGCACGCACCATCGCTCCCGACTCACTGACCAGGCGATCGCCTGGCTGGAAGTGAGCCACTGCCGATTGAAATGCTCCCTGATCCACGATCTCGAACTTCATCGTCGGTACCTAGCCTCTCAGGAATGGACTGATCCACCCCGCCGTGCCCACCAGATGGCGGGTCTGCAACCAGATCTTTCCCCGTCCCGAGAAACGCATCACCAGTCCCTCTCCGGAGAAGAAGGTACTCTTCAGTCCACCCGGGGCTGACAGTTTCCAGTCGAGGGTGTGTTCCCATGCGAGGACATGGCCATTGTCGACGATCAACTCCCCATCGATTTCCTTCTCCACCACCGCACCGTAGGCACCGAAGAGAAGTTCTCCTTCTCCCGATGCCTCGATGAAAAAGGCCCCCTTGCCGCTGAAGAACGCCTTGAAGCCGCCAAAGCGAGTCTTGAGACGGACCCCATCGGTACAGCCGGTGAAGGCTCCGCCGGCGAGGAGGAGTCCCTCTCGCGTGACGGAGGTCTGGACCAGTGACCCGGCCACAGCATGACTGACGACCAGTTTCCCATCGCCGTTGGCAGAGTACTCGGTGATCAGGAACGATGTCCCGCCGAGGACTTTTCTGCCCAGCGATGTGAGCAACCCCCCGAGCAGGCGAACCTTCAGGCCGATGGGACCGACCATCCAGTTCATGGCACCGGAGGCAGCTCGAAAGCGTTCCCCCGATTGCAGTTGAACCCGTGCCTCCCCGAAATCGGGATTGCCCTCCAGTTCGATCTCCATCGCTTGTCCTCTCCCGGACTCACTGACCTGCCCTGCCTGAATCGTGCCCCCATTCCTGGACCTTGGCAATCTCCCACAGGCACAGATATCCTCCTGCAGGAGGAAGACTCGATGGCAATCGCTGCAAAACTGACCACCAAACGACTTCTTCTGCGCCACTGGCTCCCCTCCGATCTGGAGCCGCTCGCCGAGATGATGGCGGACCCCCTCTACAATCGCTTCATGCCCGGTCCCTTGCCCCGAAGTGCCGCCGTCGAGAAGTTCCAGTTGATCCAGCACAAGATCGAATCGACGGGGCTGGGACCGTGGGTACTGGAATTACCGGACGACGCGGACTTCATCGGGTATCTGGGCCTGTCGATTCCGACCCGCGAGTTACCCTGTGGACCCTGCGTCGAGATCGGCTGGCACCTGCACCCGCGTTACTGGGGACACGGCTATGCCACGGAGGCTGCACAGGAGGCGATGCGCTGGGGATTCGAGGAGCATCTTCTCGAAGAGATCGTCGCCTTCAC
>CAYPPQ010000067.1:0-15692 GCA_964412635.1 uncultured Planctomycetia bacterium
CACCAACAAGAAGGCCACCAAGAAGAAGGCCACCAAGAAGAAGACTGCCAAGAAGCGGCGCTGATCTTGGCGAGGGACTCGACCGATGGCATGGTTGCATGACGAAAGGAGATCCTCTTGGCAGGACATTCCAAGTGGGCTGGCATCAAGCACAAGAAGGCAGCCAACGATGCAAAGCGTGGCAAGGTCTTCAGCAAGATAGCAAAGTTGATCACCGTCGCAGCACGTGACGGTGGCGGCGATGTGACCCAGAATCCTCATCTAAAACTGGTGGTCGACAAGGCAAAGGCCGCCAACATGCCCAACGACAACATCGACCGGGCGATCAAGAAGGGTACCGGGGAACTCGGTGGCGAATTACTGCACGAACTCGTCTACGAGGGATATGCACCTCAACAGGTGGCTCTGGTCATCGACATCCTCACCGACAACAAGAACCGTACAGCCAGCGAACTCCGCAAGTTATTCGACAAGAAGGGCGGCACCCTGGGGAGTCCAGGATCGGTGTCATGGAATTTCGAAACCAGAGGGGTCATCGAACTTCCGGAAGATGCCATCGGAGAAGAAGAGCTGATGGATCTGGTGCTGGAAGCGGGTGCAGACGATGTGAAACTGGAAGACGGCCATCACCAGGTTCTCTGCAACCCAACCTCGTACAGTGCTGTTCAGGAAGCTGTTACAGCTGCAGGCCTGACACCATCCTACTCCGAAGTCACACGACTCCCCAAAGATACCGTCTCGGTAGATGACGAGAAGAAGGCCACAAAGGTCGTCAACTTCATCTCCGAGGTGGAAGATCACGACGATGTTCAGAGGGTCAGTTCGAACCTCGACTTGCCGCCAGATCTACTGGACAAGCTCAATAACTGAGCCGTGCCACTTTCCCTGGCGACCTATTCTCCCCGCTGGAAGAAGAAGTCGCGGAAATCACGGATCGGTGTCCTCTCCGTGAATGATTCGTCGAGCTCGTGCCAGAAGCGAACCTCTTCATCTCCAGGTCTCCAGCACAAGAACACCTTTCGACCCACGTACAGGGTGGGGAAGTTGATCACTCCGCGCTTGAACTCCTGAACGAAGCAGCCGAGGTCCTCAACTTCACGGATGTAGCCATTGATCCGATCGATCAGACCGTTCAACTCCAGTTTCAACTGCTGAGAAGATTGAGCGGTATTCTCTGAATCGACCCGAATCGGGTTCTTTTCAAGACACTCGAGTTCGGTGCGCTTCTGGATGATTTCATCCCAGACGGACACGATATCGACGACAACTTTTTCCAGGAGCGGCAACATCCTGTTGGCGTCATCCACGGTGACAAGACTACTCTGAGCCTGTGTATTGCTGGTACGGCGCATCGAACTCTCCTCTCGACCGGGTTCATGTACAGGAGAAGTGTTGGCAATCACCGTGCCCGGGTCAGAAGGGGTCAAATAGCCGTTCTGTCGTCTATTCTGGCTCCTGTTGTTCCATTCCCGTCCAGGATGTCCAGTGGTTGGACGGGTCCGTCGGTTGACTTTGATCCTCACGCACTCGATAACTCTTTTTCGGGGAATGATGTCTGGCTTTGGAGCATGACGACGTAGCTGCGAGCAGATCGATCCCTTCCGTCTCTGATAGATAGATGACCAGGAGATTGTGATCTTGATCAGCCCCAAGACAGGGAATCATCCCTGTAATAACACGCAACCCTACCACCCCGACTGCTTCCGGCGTTGCAGCCTTCGACTGCTCCTCCTTGCCATCCTGCTCTGCTTCCTCCCCTCTCAGATCAACTCTCTTCAAGCTCAAGAGAGTCGTATCAGCGACAGGGTGATCGAGGAGATCCGCTTGCAAGGCCTCGATCGGCTCGGCAACGCCGAGGTGCTGGCGAGGATGAAGATCCGCAGGGGGGATCGCTGGGATCCTGCAGAGCTGGATGCGGAATATCAGCGCCTCTGGAGCAGCGGAGACTTCATCTCCATCGAGCCTGCCGTCATCGATGAGACTCCGACCGGTGTCATCATCACCATCCAACTGCGGGAACGCAGACCGATCCACGAGATCCGTTTCGAGGGGGCAGATAATCTCTCTGAATTTGCAACACTGCAACTTCTTCGAAGCAGCGAGGATGAACTTTATGACCCGCTCCTGGTCCGTGAAGACATCGAAACCATTCGCAATGAGTTGCTAGAGGATGGACATCCCTTCGCAAGAGTCAGCAGCAGGATCGATGTCAGCGAGCAGGGCCTGAAAGTCGTCTTCGAACTGGACGAAGGTCCCGAGGTTCTGATCAAGACGGTCGATCTCAAGGGATCCGGTTCAATCCCAATTTCTGACATCTTCAAGGTGATGAAATTGCGGACTCGGGCATTCGGGGGACTCGTTCGCGGCGGGAAATTTGATCCACGCTTGCTGGAGGATGACCTCGCGCGGATCCGTGAGTATTACGTGGCGAAGGGTTTCTTCGATGCGGAGGTGACCCTTGGCCAGCTCGAATTTACCAACGAGCTGAATGATCTGAGGATCCAGATCGATGTCGAGGAAGGTCCTCGCTACCGTATCGGAACCATCGAGTTCGAGATCGAAGGAACCCAGGTGATCGCCGAAGATGCGCTACGCGCAGCGCTGCAGATCCAGGAGGGCGACGACTGGGACGGAGAACAGGTCCAGAAGGATGGCGACGAGGTAAAAAAGCTCTACAGCGAAATCGGCCACCTGGAGGCGTCCGTTTCTCCCTCTCTCACCTATCCTCTCGAGGGGCACGACATCATCCTCACTTACAGGATTACCGAGGGTGTGGAACTGTTCGCCGGCGAGATTGAACTTCGAGGAAATTCCAGTACCCGAGACGATGTCATCCGCCGTCAACTGGAGATCTATCCGGGCGAGAAACTTCACCCCGATGAGATCCAGGTGAGTTTGAGCAACCTGTACAGGCTCAATTACTTCGATCGAATCACTCCTCAATTCGCTGGTGGAGAAAATCCGAACCAAAGACCTCTTCTCTTTCAACTCTCGGAACAATCGACGGGGAGAGCTCTCTTTGGTGTCGGCTATTCCAGTGGCCGGGGAGCGGTGGGAAACCTCTCCATCGAGAAGCGCAACTTCGATATCTCGGATTTCCCTTCAAGCCTCTCCGAATTGCCCGGGGCATTTACCGGAGCAGGGCAACACCTGGTCCTGGAAGCGCAACCGGGTACCCAGTATTCGCGATACAGGGTTCAGTTCACCGAGCCTTATCTGATGGGCTCGAGAAACTCCCTGCAGGTCTCTGCCTTTCGATCAGTACTGCTTCGACAGCAATACATCGAAGATCGTGACAGTGGCGGTTTCACCATCGGCAGGCTCTTCAGTGTCGAGGAGAAGTTGAGGGGCAAGGTGGGGCTGCGCAGGGACAGCATCTCGGTAAACGATGTACCGATCACTGCCCCCACCGTGATTGCTGACAGTGCCGGTAGAACCCGTTACAACGCCCTGGATCTCGATTTCGACTGGGACAAGAGGGTTTACCGCCCGGTTCTGGGCGCAGTCGATGGGTGGTACCTGGAGTCGGGCTACAGCCACATCGGTGGCCCCCTCGGTGGTGATATCGAGATCGCCAAGTTCAACATCGGATCCGGCATCTTCCACACCATCTTCAAGGAGTCGGAAGATCTTCGACACGTGGTCGCCATGCGCACCAGTTTCAACTGGGTTGAACCCCTCGATGATACCGACTTCGTGCCGGTCTTCGAGCGTCTCTATCTGGGTGGTCCACGATCGCTGCGAGGATTCGACTACCGTGGTGCAGGCCCTCGCGAAAATGATATCGAGATCGGAGGAACCGTCAGGCATCGGGGTTCCATCGAATACACATGGCCTCTGATGGAGAACACCCTCCGTGGCATCATCTTCACCGATTTTGGAAATCTAGCGGACGGGTCCGACGCATTCGATTTCGACAAGTACAGGGTCGGTGTCGGCGGTGGAGTGGTTCTATCGGTTCCGATCTTCGGTCAGGATCTTCCCATCTCCATCACGTGGACCGATGCCATCCAGAGTGAAGTTGGAGACCGGTTGCAGCAGTTCTCATTCGACCTCGGTTGGTTCCTCTACTAGCGGCATCCAGCACTCTCGATCGAGTCCCCGATCCTACTCCTCGTCCCCGGTTCCTTCGCTGCACTGCCACCACAGGTGAAACCCTGGAGGTGGCAATACCCATGAGATCTCTGAAAAGGCGATATCGGTCGCCACTCCATTGATCTCCACCACCAACCGCAACTTCTCCTTGTTGATCTTGCGCACCTCGCATACCTGCTGAAACCTGGGAATGAAGACGGCGTCTCCCTTGCTGAGTGTGGCAGCGGTCTTCAATCTACGGGAGGCGAGGTCGGTGCTGGAGAGTGATTCCTCGAGAACCCGATAGGCCTCCTGAAGGACAGTCTTCTTCGATCCGGGGAGTTCTCCGATGCGATCGAGGACCTTCCGGATCCGTTGCACGGTATCGATGATCTTCGACTCCTGAGCTCGCTCCAGTTCGTACTCGAGGGAACCTCGAACTCGCTGCGCCTCCAGTTCCTTTCGCTCCATCTCTTCCCGATGACGGAGTGCTTCGCGTCTATGGCGATCCGCCTCGCGTGATCTTCTCTCCAGATCCTTCTGGGAGCGTTGCATCGCATCCACGACCTCGGAATCGATTCGATCCTGATCCTGGCTCAACTCACGTGCTCTTTCCACGACGTCGCTGGGCATTCCAATTCGCTCGGCGATGATCAGTGCGTTGGAGCGACCCGGCAGTCCTACGATCACACGGTAGGTCGGTACCAGTTTTTGTGGATCGAACTCCATCGAGGCATTCTCGCACTTGCGACGCCTGTATGCGTACTCCTTGAGGCTTCCGAGGTGAGTCGTCACCAGCGTGAAGGTCCCCCGCTCGTAAAGGCGATCGAGGACCGCCTCCGCCAGCGGTGCCCCCTCCAGGGGGTCAGTTCCAGATCCCAACTCATCGAGCAGTACCAGGCTGCGACTTCCCGCCCTCTTCAGGATCGAGGCGACCACCGTTACATGAGCAGAGAATGTCGAGAGGTCCTGTTGAAGACTCTGCTCGTCGCCGATATCCGCCAGGACTCCGGCAAAGACAGGGATGCTGGAGCCCTCCCCCGCTGGAATCGGAAGGCCACAGCAGACCATCAGTGAGAAGAGCCCCACCGTCTTGAGAACCACCGTCTTGCCGCCGGTATTGGGGCCGGTGACGACGATCTGGTACCTGCCCGGATGCATCTCCAGATCCATCGGGATCACCCTCTGGTAGGCGTCCTCCAGTCGTGGTGAGACGCCCGCAACGGGTTGCATCTCCCTCCACAGCAATAGAGGGTGCCGTGCCTCCTTGAGTACCATCTCGCGACGATCAACCAGTTCAGGAACCACACAACCGAGGGTCTCGGCGAAGCGCGCTCTCGCCTGCAATCCGTCCAGTTCCACCAGTTGTTGCCACAGTTGCAGGATCAGATCCCGACGCAGACGGATCTCGCGGGTCAACTCGCCCAGGATTCTCTGGATCTCGTGATCCTCCGAAGCCCTCGATCGCTGCAACCGATCTCCGCTGCGCACCACCGGTTCCGGTTCGATGAACAGCGTCTGCCCCGAAGCGGATTCACCCCGCACGACCCCCTTCACCTGGTGCTTGCACTCTGCCCTGATCGCCCAGCACAGCCTCCCGTGACGGGGAGTGATCACATTTCCCTGCAACGCCTTCTTCCAGGGGGAACGATCGGCATGATCGTGAAACCACTTGCGGATTTCGGCATCGATCTGCGCCGACTCGGATCTCAATCGGATCAGGGCTTCGCTGGCGGTATCGAGAATCTCTCCGGAAGAGTCGATGGAACGCTCCAGTTGGTCACGGATTCTCGGGATGTCCACCAGCTTGCTGGACCGACCTTGAAGTCGTTTTCCAGGGCATCTCTCGAGAAGTGATTTCAGACGTCGTGCCCGATCGATCACCTGCCAGATGGAGGCGAGCATCTTTCCATCCAGCACCTGAGCAGAAGTTTCCGGCAAGATCTCGGTGAGATCTGCGAGCCCCTCCAGCCCCATCTCCCAGTTCCCCTCCTTCATCCTCACTCCGACCTCTGCGGTCTCTTCCATCAGACAGCGGGCCATCTCGACTTCGGTGACGGGAGTCAACTGCTGGAGATATCTCTTGCCCGGACGGGACACGGCAAAGCCGGCGACTATTTCAAGAAGATGGTGGAGGTCGAGTCGACGATGACTTGCCGAGATGATCTCCTCGGATGTAGACCTCTTGTCGGTTCCGGTAGAAGCAACCGGACGGCGTGATTTTCGTCGAGCCCTGCCCCGTGGATCCGGTTTCTTGCCAGACAAGCGATGCTCCCTCTCAACGATCCCCACCGGGGACCTGCCCGGCACCGCAGATGCTAACTGATTTCGTCGACGATGCGCAGTTGATCGCCATCTCTGAGGAGACTGCGGGCCCGATCCATGCACTCCCTCGCCGCCTGGCCTGGGGAAACCCCGATCACTCCGCCTCCTCGTATCCCGGGGACATTGTCCAGCAATCGACGGGTGATTCCCGGTGCGGCGGTCCCCTTCTCCGGCTGATCGAGAAGGATCCACAACCTCTCGTCCGCCACCTCGACCCAATCGCACCCTCGAAGTTGCTCGGTGATTCGATCGGTCAACATCTGCACCCCGTCGGGATGCTCCAGGACCAGAACTCCTGGTGCCGCGGCACCACGCTTTTGTGCAGCATCGATTCGACTTTCGAGCAGCCTCTCGAAACGGTTTTCAGGAGCTTCGATGACGGGAGTCCCATCCTCGGTAGTGGCTGGAATCAGATCATCGATGAGGGGAAGAAGTCGAAAAGCGCGGAAGAACTCGCGGCGAGCGGCTTGAGGATCTCTAGCCTGAATGCCGTGCCAGGATCCAGTGATAGGATTCCCGTTGAAGGTTCCCTGCGTCCCCGCCTCCGTTGGAATCGGTGAATCGATATCGATCTCATCGCCGATGCTTCGCAACACTGCTCCTTGATTACGACCGCCAGCCTTGACCGAGACCGATCCATCTTCACGACTCAACTCGACCCATCCCAGAAAGGCCGGATCCCCGACCACCCAGTTACGCAGTGCTTCCGACGACTTGGTGCCGGACAGTCTCGCCTCGAGAAGTGCTTTCACCGCCTCGAGGGAATCGGGCTGAAGATCATCCGCAGCCTCGACCGACGGTTCCAGCTCGACGGCACCCATCAAGCTCGATTTCTCTTCCTCGTTGAGAAGGTCACTGGGCTGACGGAACTGCGCCGGATATTCCTCCGCCGGAGGCTGATGATCGTCGACAGGTTCGCTCCACGGCTCCTCCTCCCCGTAACTCTCCTGTGCGAGGATGAAGTCGAAGGTCTTCCGGTTCGACTGTGAATGCAGGGGCCGGACCAGGGTTCGATCACGGGGCCAATCGGGAAGTTCACCGTCGAGAATCAGCACCAGGCGTGTCTCGTATTCCTGCAGATCGTTCCGCTCCACCGGGTCAGAAACGATCAGCACCTCACACCCCCCCAGCACGCCGTCCTGTTGCGCCTCCTCCAGGTCATGAATGGGATGCAGTACGATCTCTCCCTCATCTGGGATGCTCTGTCCAAGTTTGTAGTGATCATCGGTATTGCCGTTGTGGATCAGCACCACCCAGCGGCCAAGCTGCTTCTCAGCATCATCGAGCGCCTGCCGACGCAGTTCCTTCCGGACCGCATCTCTGCGATCCTCGCCTCCCCCCTCGTTCCGATAAAGATGCGAGGCGATGGAGTCATCAGGGGGGTCATCGGGAGCGGCGAACTCAGGCAAGGTAATCTCCGGGAATCTAGTGAAGCCAGACTCCGATGAAACCCTCCAGAGGGAAGCCCGTCAACCAACAGATCGATCCTGGACTGAATTAGCGTATCTCGGTGTAACGACCCTGATTGTCATGGGCTAGCCGTCTCAGGAACTCCCTGGCCCGGGCTTCATCCTGATTCGGCGCGTCTCCGGCGAACAATCCGATGCAGTGGATCCGAGTTCCTCGGTAGCGATTCCAGCGGTTCACCGCATCGAGAATCAGCGTTCCAGAGGTCTCCTCACCCACCGTCGGACTTCCATCGGAGAGAAGATAGATGGTATCCACATCGCGATCGGCGAAGGCTGCCTCCAGCGCACCGAAGGAGTTGGTCTCTCCCCCGGCGCTGAGCTTCGACACGAACTCCAATGCCTTCTTCAAGGTGCCCCCCTTCGCCTTCACAAGGCGTGGAGAGAGTCTCAAGACGTCCTCCGAAAAAGCCACGACCGAGAACTTGCTCTTGGGATCGAGGCCCGTTTCCAGTGCCCGTTGCAGTTCCTTCCTGGCCACCTCGATCCTCGATCCTCCCACCGAGGTTTCCGCCAGCATGCTGCCGGAGACATCGAGCAGGAACATCACCCGCTCACTGACGATCTCTCCGTACAACCCCTGTCTCACCGCAGTTCCCAGGCTCTTCTCCTCATCGATGTCAGTGGAGGGAGATTGAGTCGGCGGAATCCACTCGTCACCGACCTCGTTCCACCACACACGCCAGTCGGCAACATCGGTCCCGAACTTCTGAGCGGTGAGAACCACCAGCGCATCTCGAAAGTCATCCTTCATCCGACCCTTGGCGTCGTGCATCCGCTCGATCAGTTCTCCAACCACCTCCGGGGAAGGGTGATCCCGAAGTCCACGGATCGCCTCGGAAACGACGAGCCAGGCCCTGTCGCCGAGCCCCTTGAGGAGTTCCGGTCGGGACAGTTGCTGGGGCCACGCCCGCAGCACCCGCAGGGCATCGAGTCTCCGCTCCGGATCCTTCGACTTGCTGGCAGCGATCTGGATCGCCTCCCTGGCGCCATCCGATTCGAGACCTCGAAGGAGTCGCAGCGCTTCCTGGTGAACCAGGAGACTCTCATGAGCCATCCCGTAGCGAAGCATCAGTTCGGCACTCTGCTTGCGATCCTCTGCTCCCAGCGACTCGATGGCATCGCAGATGGCGGACTCACTGCGCTTTCGGAGGCCCTCCATCAGGGCAGACTTCGCCTCCTCGAATCCATCGGCAGCAGTCACCTCCAGGCTGCTCGGCCCCGTCACCCACAGGCATAGCAACATCGACAGTCCCTGAATCATCACTGTTCTGCTCCTTCATCGATGCCGGAACTTTCGATCTCCTCGACGACGATTTTCTTCACCGCTGCCCGTAATGATGCAACATCCGCCGACTTCTCCAGCAACTGCTCGCCAATCATACGATCGAGAGCCTTCGAGAGGGCATTTCTGGTGACGGAATGGCTACGGATCAGCAACGAAACCAGTTCGTCGACCAGATGATCGGTAGCGATGTCTGCCAGCAACTGGGGAGCGCGTCCCGCACTCCGTTGCAGATCATCGCCGGCGGAGGGGAGGTTGTGGATCTTCTCTGCCGCAAGTTCCACGAGTTCATCCAGACGGTCCAGGTTGCGCAGTGCGCTACGATCCAGCCGGGTCAGATCGGTTTCGCTGGTTACCGGGAGCAGACACACCGAACCCAGTTCGATCACATCGCCATGGCACAGATCACGTACCTCTACGCTCTCTCCCCCGACGAAGGTACCGTTGGAACTTCCCAGATCGGCCACGACGATTCGTCCCTCATCGACGGTCAGGGCGCAGTGTTGCCTGCTGAGATGAGGATCATCGAGTTTGACATGACAACCACGAGACCTGCCCAGGGTGATGGTCCCCTCTTCCAGGGGAACACGCCGCGGAATTCCGTCGTGAATCAGCAGGTACAACTTCATCTGGAGCTCACTCATCCCAGCTGTCACACCCAGCAACGATTTCCACCGCTGCTGATCGAGTCGCTGCTGTAGGTACCAGTTCCGTGGATATCGCCGGGTAGCGGATTGCTACCCCATCCGAGGTATCTTCACCTGTTCCGGAGTGAACTCAACTCTCCTGTCACAGGGAAGTGACGGAGGAATCCCCATCGCCATGCCAGATTCGCCGCGAATCGCCAAACAGAGTCGGATGGAGACGTCATTTTCCGAATCTCTTATTCTGGCCCGTACCTTGCTGGTGTCATCGCAAACGAATGGTATGTGACCCGTCTGCAGGAAAAGGAGATGTCATGAATCTGTTCTCGAAAATGGTGGCGGTACTGACTCTTACCCTCCTGGTGGGGTGTGTCACGGTGCTGCTCGACACCACGAAGCACAACACTCCGCCGGGGATCACCTCCGGCACAGGAACCGACAGCACCGATCCACTCCCCTCTGGCGATCCCCTCCCCTCTGGCGATCCCACTGCTGTCGGCGTAGCACAGATCGTTGCGCCAAAGGAGCCACTGCCACCCTTCATCGACAATGCCCTCGACTGGCTGGCGAAGGCACAGCACGAAAGTGGCGGTTGGGGTGCAGGATCCCACTCATCTCAGCAGATTCGAAATCCCCACGAGGTCCAGACCGATCCTGCGACGACAGCCTTCACGGCGATGGCACTGCTTCGAGTCGGTGGCGATCCCACCACCGGGAAGTTCAAGGAGCACCTTCGCAAGGCCACCGAACATCTGGTGCGAGTGGTCAATGAATCGGCGGCTGACGGTCCTTCCGTCACGACACTTCAGGGAACCCAACCTCAAACGAAACTCGGCCAATTCATCGATACCTCGATGACGTTGCAGTTCCTGTCGCGAATCCTCCCCAAATTCCCCGACTCTGATCCACTGCATCCACAGGTCGATTCCGCCCTCGACAGATGTCTCGTCAAGTTACAGAACTCCCAGAAACAAGACGGCAGCTGGGGAGGCGGTTCCTGGGCAGGAGTACTGCAATCTTCGGTGGGCTGTTCCGCACTCGAATGGGCGGTAGCGGCGGGTAAAACGGTCGACATGGAAGCACTCGGCCGCGCCAGGGAGCACCAGAAGAGAAACTTCAACGTGGAGACTGGTAAGGCCTCGGCAGCGGACTCCGCAGGAATCGAGTTGTACGCCTTCGCCGGATCGCAACGCGCCGCCGCCAGCGAAGCTGGTGCGGCTCGTCAGATCATCGAAGATGCAAAGGAGAGTGGTCTGCTGCCAGCCGATGCAGAGTGCACCCCGGAGAACCTCATGCTGTGCGGGATCGAGAAACCGAGGGCCACCCTGCTGGCCAGTTCCTTCGTCCAGAACAATGCTCAGCTGGCCTTGCTTGACAATGAACAGTTGTTGAGTGGCTTCGGTAACAACGGCGGCGAAGAGTTTCTCAGTTACATGCTCACCAGCGAGTCGCTGGTTCTGCAGGGGGGCAATGCATGGCCAAAGTGGAAGCAGAAGATGCACACCCGGATGGCCAAGATCCAGATCTCCGACGGCAGCTGGACCGGACACCACTGCATCACCAGTCCCGTCTTCTGCACCGCAGCAGTCGTGCAGTGCCTGACCGCTGACCGCGACGAGGAGTTGCTGCGCATCCTCAACAACCGCGATGCTCAGAGCAAGCCGGAACAACTGTAGCCGATGATCTGGAACGGTTTCATGAAGTGCATGAGCCTCATCCTTGTGATCTCTCTGGGGGGATGTTCAACTTCGAATCCCACGCCCGTGATTGCATCCCCCCAGCAACTACTCGATCGCGCCTGCAACTATCTCTGGGCGAAGCAAGCCGAGGATGGTGGCTGGCATTCGGAGACCCATGGCCTGCTCCGTTCCGGACAAGCGTTGACACCCTTTGTACTCTTCACCCTGCTCGATATCGCTCCCGACATTGCCCACAAACATGCCGGCGATGTGGCACGCGCCATCGCCTTCATCCGCAGCAGTGTCAATGACGAGGGGATCGTCGGACTGAACGACCCCGATGTGGCCGAGTATCCCAACTATTCCAGCGCCTTCGCCGTGCGTTGTCTGGTCGCCGCAGGTGAACCGGGAGACCGCCACCTCATCGATCGAATCTGTCGATACTTGCAATCTCAACAGTTCTCGCAGGAACGTGGATTTGGTCGCGAGCATCCGGTTCATGGAGCGTGGGGGTTCGGCGGCCCACTGCCACGAGGTGGATCGCCTGGCCATGTCGACATCTCCTACACTCGACATGTTCTGGAAGCCCTTCGCGATGCCAACGCCATCGATTCCGAGATCTCGTCGAGAGCCCACCTGTTTCTGCAACGGATGCAACGAGAAGGTGGCTTCTACTTCTCATCGGTGGTGGAAGCGGCAAACAAGGGCGGTAGGGAAGTTGCACCCGATGGCGAGGGAACCATCCATTTGCCCTACGCCACCGCCACCAGCGAAGGGCTCCTGGCCCTGCTGGCTGCGGGAGTGAAGCGGGATGATCGAAGGGTACTTCTCGCCATCGACTGGCTCGACTCACACCCTGACCTGGACCACCCCGGTGGGATCCCACAGGACCACCCCGATGGCTGGGGACAGGTTCTCTTCTTCTATCATCTCGCCATCCGTGGAGAGGTTGCCAGGGCTTGCGGTACTGGATCTCAATTGCTGGAGCCGATGACACGATTGCTGTCGGAGCGACAACGCACCGATGGGAGTTTCGTCAATCCACTGGGTACCCTGATGAAGGAGGACGATCCGATCCTCGCCACGGCACTTGCAGCCACTGCCCTCGGATCTCTACTCAATCCTGTGCCTGACCCGCCTCGTTGAAGCTGGTGAAGAACGCCGGGAGTCTCGTTGGCCTTCCAGTACCTGCATCGATGCAGGCCAGAGTTGTACTGCCATGGCACACCGTTTCCCCCCTGGGAGAGGTCACCTCGTAGTCGAGGACGATTCGAGCACCCCGAGACTCTCTCAGCCGGGTCTCGATCTTCAGGAGATCGTCGTACAGCGCCGGGGATCGGTACTGAACCGAGACTTCTGCAACCAGCAGGCGGATCCCTTGCGACTCCAGCGTCGTGTAGGGCATCTCCATCTTTCGCACATCATTCCCGTCACATAGTCTGGTTCGAGAGCGCTCGAACCAGACGATGTGACGGGAATGATGTGCGATCCCCCCCTGGTCCGTCTCTTCGTAGCGGACGCGCACGGTACTGACCCCGAACGGCTTCACTGGATCTCCCCCTGATTGCCGTCTCTGCGCTTGAATCGGTGCTCAAACATCCTTCGAATTTCCGCCTGGGGGTAGCCGAGATCTCGCCAGTGAAGAAATGCTTTGACCGCCTTGACCGTCTGATCGTCGTAAAGATATCGGCCCGAATCGGTCACCTGTGCCGGTGCGATCAGTCGCATCGTCACCAGACTCTGGAGCAGTTGCCGGCTGATGCCGGTTCGCTCCATCAATTCCCGAGGCTTCAGTAGTACAGGCTCTGAACACATGGAATCAGGTTATCACGGGGTCCCCCCGTGGGAAACGCACGGTATCCTCTGGTCAGGAGGATCTCGTGACCACTCACCCGACATGGCAGCGACTGCTGCTCGAGGAGACGGGAAGCACACAGGATCATGGCAGGCAGCTGGCGCTGGCCGAGCCGGGAATTCACCGGGCCATCCGCGCGGTCCGCCAGACGGCGGGACGGGGTCGCCGAGGGAATCAGTGGAGCAGCCCCGAGGGTGGATTGTGGTGCACTCTCACCATCCCCACCCACCACCACCCGGAGCCGTTCCACAACCTGCTCGTCGCCCTTGCCGCACGACAGGCGGTGTGCCAGTTGCTGGGGAAGAGCAGTACCGGTGTGGCCCTCAAGTGGCCCAACGACCTGGTCGTCGACGGCCGTAAGTGGGGAGGTGTGGTGGCGGAGGTGTGCGGCCCCCCCAGCGCCCCGGATGTGCTGTTCGGGATCGGCTTGAACCTACAAATCGAGGCTCTTCAGCTGCAAAAGGACCCCCACGTTCCCCGGGAAGCCACCTCGATCCTGGCAGAATTCGGCCACAGTCCCTCCCCCGCCGAGGTGCTGGAAAGTATCCTTTCTCACCTCGACACCCTGCTTCTGGAAGATCGACAGCAGGGCGGCCGGGAGCGAAATCGACTGCGAGTCGCAGAGGTCCTGGAGACGCTGGGCCAGAAGATTCGCTGGAACGGACCGGGTGACGAGTGTGGCGAGGGGGAAGCGTGTGGCATCGCCCCCGATGGAGCTCTCGTCGTCGAGCGGCATTCCCCCGCTCCACGGGAGACCTGCCAGTTGAGATCGGCACAGATCTACCAGCTACGAGGCGAAGAGACAGACGATCCACATCGTTGAAGAAGGAAAGGGCGAACGATTGACCGGTGAAGCGCGGAATCCATCACGCTGGCTCGATGAGTGCTGGCAGCCGTTCGTCTCCGCTCATCCGGAGCGCCACGACCAATTTCACACCGCCAGTGGCATCCCGGTGGATCCGGCCTATTCGCTCGATGCCGATGCTGCCGGTGCCGGGGAATATCCGTTCACCCGGGGGATCCATCCGAGTATGTACCGCGGCCGCATGTGGACGATGCGACAGTACGCCGGCTACTCGTCACCCGCAGAAACCAACGAGAGATTTCGGTTCCTGCTGGAGCGGGGTCAGACAGGCCTCTCGGTCGCCTTCGACCTACCCACCCAGATCGGCTTCGATTCTGACGACCCGCAGTCCACCGGTGAGGTCGGACGTGTCGGAGTCCCCATCAACACCATCGATGACATGGATGAGTTACTGGCGGGAATCCCCCTCGATTCGGTCAGCGTCTCGATGACCATCAACTCGACAGCCCCGTTGTTACTGGCGATGTTGCTCGCAGTTGCGAAGCGACAAGGGGTTGGCACCGACAACATCCGGGGCACCCTACAAAACGACATCCTGAAGGAATTCATCGCCCGGGGAACCCAGCGGTACCCGGTCGGTCCGTCACTGCGACTGGTGATCGATGTCATCGAATATTGCATCGGAGAAGTACCCTCCTTCTACCCCATCAGTATCAGTGGCTACCACATCCGGGAATCCGGTTCGACGGCGACCCAGGAGGTGGCCTTCACCCTTTCCAACGGCATCGCGTACCTCACTGCTTGCCAGGACCGAGGACTCGATCTTGTCGCCGTCGGTCGTAGGCTCTCCTTCTTCTTCAACGCTCACAATCAACTCTTCGAGGAGGTCGCCAAGTTTCGAGCCGCCCGAAGGATGTGGGCCAAGATCTGCAAGGAACGCTTCGGAATCACTGACGATCGGGCGTGCCAGCTGAGATTCCACACCCAGACGGGAGGATCGACGCTGCAGGCGATGGAACCCGCAAACAACATCGTGCGCGTCACCTTGCAGGCACTATCCGCGGTTCTCGGTGGAACCCAGTCGTTGCACACCAATAGCTGGGATGAGGCACTGTCCCTCCCATCGGAGGATGCCGCTCGTCTCGCCCTTCGGACCCAGCAGATCATCGCCGAAGAATCGGGGGTTCCCGATTCGGTCGATCCCCTGGGAGGATCCCCCTTCATCGAGGAACTCACCGACAGGATCGAGGCGCAAGCTTCGGCGATCATCAAGGACATCGAGGAGCGCGGCGGAATGCTCAGTTCGGTGGCAGATGGATACGTCCGCAGGGCCATCGAACAGAGCGCTTACGATTCACAGCGGAAACAGGATTCCGGGGAATCGGTGCCGATCGGTCTCGATCCCGGCGGCGAGATTCCAGAGGCCCCCTTCGCCGTCGACCCCTCCATCGAAAGCAAGCGCAAGGAACACCTCGCACTGTTCCGAGACAAGAGAGATGGTCAGGTGGTAGAAGCAGCTCTGACCCGGGTCGGGGAGACTGCGCGAGGCGAAGACAACA
>CAYPPQ010000068.1:0-15637 GCA_964412635.1 uncultured Planctomycetia bacterium
TGAGGTAAGATCCAGATCTGGTAGAGATGAAGTTCTTCCGAGTAGGGGTTCTTTTCGCTGTGGACGATGCCCCTTCCAGCACTCATCACCTGAACTTCGCCAGCTGTGAGGACCCCGGAATTGCCCATCGAATCCTCATGGCCGATGGCTCCGGAGAGCACGACGGTGATGATCTCCATCTCTCGATGGGGATGGGAAGGGAATCCGGTGCCACCGGCAATCCAGTCCTCGTTCATCACCCTGAGGGTTCTCCAGCCCATCCAGTCGCTGTCGTGATACTCGGCGAAACTGAATGCATGGCGACTTCGCAGCCAACCGTGGTCTGCGGTTCCTCTGTCTCTTGCTGGCCTGAACTGGATCACCTTGCGATCTCCTCGAGTAGCCAGGCAGAAGTTTCAATTCCTCGCTGGTAGTCGAGCATGTTGAACTTCTCATTGGGAGAATGTGCGTTGTCATCTGGCAACCCGAGACCGAGCAGGATGGTATCGATGTCGAGAATCCTCTTGAGATCGCTGACCACCGGGATCGATCCACCTTCGCGGATGTACACCGGCGATTTGCCGAATCCCTTTTCCACCGCACGCGCTGCCGCTTCCAGCCAGGGACTGTTACGTTCGACCAGGACCGGTTCCGCTCCGTGGTGAGTACTTACCTCGATGGTGCAACTGGAGGGGCAGAGAGATCGAAGGTGATCGGTAACCAGCTTCTCGATCTCCAGCGGATCCTGGTCAGGGACCAGGCGCATCGAGAGTTTGGCACTGGCATGGGCGGGGAGCACCGTCTTGGCTCCCTCTCCCGTCCACCCGCTCAGCAATCCGTTGATATCGAGTGTCGGTCGCGCGCCTTTTCTCTCCAGCGTCGTCCAGCCCTGTTCGCCGTGGACATGTGGCACTCCGAGATCTTCCGTGAATCCGACCTCGTCGAAGGGAAGGGCGGCGAAATCGCTTCTCTCCTCAGCGGTGAGGTCTCGAACGGTGTCGTAGAAGCCCGGGATGGTGATGCGACCCTCTTCATCGCGGAGGGAGCCGAGAATTCTCGTCAGTGCGTTCGCCGGGTTTTCCACCGATCCACCGAACGATCCGGAATGAAGGTCTCGATTTGGACCCTGAAGATGAATCTCCAGGTAGACGAGTCCCTTGAGGGCGACGGTGATGGCCGGGATTCCCGGAGCGAACTGAGAGCAGTCGGAGATCACTGCGACGTCTGCAGTCAATTCCTGCTTGTGCTTCTCGATGTATGGAGCCAGGTTCGGCGATCCGATCTCTTCCTCTCCCTCGATGAGGAACTTCACATTTACCGGCAGAGTCCCTTTCTCCTGAAGTGCTCCGCCGATCCCTCTCACCAGGGCCAGAACCTGTCCCTTGTCATCGGTGGCACCTCGCGCGATGAGGTCGTCTCCCTCCAGCGTGGGTTCGAAGGCTCCATGTCTCCACAATTCGAGTGGCTCGGGAGGCTGTACGTCGTAGTGCCCGTAGATCAGAACCGTCGGTGCACCCGGGGCACCGCTCCAGGAGGCGAAACAGACCGGGTGCCCATCGGTTTCGTCGATACGAGCATCGAACCCAGAGGTGGTCAGCTCCTCCTGGATCCAGGTTGCTGCCCTGCGGACCTCTTCCGTTCTGTGGCTATCGGTCGAGATACTGGCAATTTTCAGCCAATCAATCAGTCTATCGATGTGCTCCTGCCGGCTTCCAGCGAGCCGCTTGATGACATCCTCCATCTCTCCTCCAAACCTTTCCAGGTCCACTGGTAGACACGCTCTTGAGTCTTTACCATATACGACCTGGAAGCTCTGTTGGAGCCAACTCGAGAGATTGGAGAAGGGTGATCATGGAGATCAGCATCGAATACTGCGTGCAGTGAAACTACACGCCTCAGGCCACCAGTTTGGCGGCCGAAATTGACCAGAAGTATGGATCTTCCACTCGCCTCATCGAGGGCAGTGGAGGGGTTTTCGAGGTGTGTGTCGATGGAGAACTGATCTTCAGCAAGAAGGAACTGGGCAGATTCCCGGAGAATTCAGAGATCTATTCTGCAATCGATTCCAAGCAGTCCTGAACAAATCACCGTGCATATGGAGCGTATCTCGAGATGAGTAATGATCAAAAAGATGTCATCTTTCAGGTGCAAGACCTGTACAGATCGTTTGGTCCCAAGGATGTTCTCAAGGGTGTCACTCTTGGATTTTTTCGGGGAGCCAAGATCGGCCTGATCGGTGTCAACGGTAGCGGGAAATCGACGCTGCTGAAGATCATCGCAGGTGTTGATGATGGATATGATGGCGAAGTCACCATCGCCAAGGGTGCGAGCATCGGTTACGTACCGCAGGAACCGGAACTCGATGAAACGAAGACGGTTCGTGAAAATGTCGAGGAGGGAGCCGCTTCGGTTCGAAAACTCCTGGAAGACTACAATGCCGTTACCGAATCTCTCGCCACCGATCTCTCCGAAAATGAGATGCAGAAAGCGTATGACCGGATGGCAGATCTTCAGGAGAAGATCGATGACTCCGATGCATGGGAGATCGATCGACAGATCGATCAGGCGATGCACGCCCTTTCCTGCCCGCCAGGAGATTCAAAGGTCGGCCATCTGTCAGGAGGAGAAAAGCGACGGATCGCTCTGTGTCGTACACTCCTCTCGCATCCAGATATCTTGCTCCTCGACGAACCGACAAACCACCTCGACGCAGACACGGTTGCCTGGCTGGAAAGACACCTTGCCAAGTTCAATGGCACCGTGCTGTTGATCACTCACGATCGCTACTTCCTCGACAACGTGGTCGGCTGGATGCTCGAGATGGATAGAGGCCGAGGGAATCCCTTCGAGGGCAATTACAGCCAGTACCTCGAGCAGAAGTCGAAGCAACTCGATGTCGAGAAGAGACACGAGGAGGATCGGCAGAAGCTTCTCAAGAAGGAACTGGACTGGATTCGACAGACTCCCAAGGCGAGGGCGACCAAGAGCAAGGCCAGGGTCGAAGCATTTCACAAGTTGCAAGAACAGGTGTACGAGTCTCGCAAGGAACTTCCTGCGCTGGTAATCCCGTGTGAGAGCAGGCTTGGTGAAAAAGTTCTCGATGTAAAAGAGATGACCAAGGGTTTCGATGGACGGGTTCTGTTCGAGAAACTGAGCTTCTCCTTGAGACCTGGTAGCATCGTCGGAGTCATCGGCCCGAATGGTGCCGGAAAGACCACCTTGATGAGGATGGTTGCTGGACTCGATGAACCCGATGCTGGAACCGTCGAACTCGGCTCGACGGTCGAGATCTGTTTTGCGGATCAGAGCCGCCAGGAACTCGATGACGACAAGAGCATCTATCAGAACATCTCCGAGGGATACGACGTGTTCAACGTTGGAAAGCTCGAGGTCCAGAGTCGAGCCTATGTTGCTCGATTTGGTTTCACCGGAGATGACCAGGAGAAGAAAGTGGGACACTGTTCCGGGGGAATGAGAAACCGGGTGCAGATGGCAAAGATGCTTCGCCGTGGCGGCAACCTGGTGATCCTCGACGAACCGACCAATGACCTCGACATCCCCACGCTTCGTTTGCTGGAGGAGGCGCTGGAAGCACTACCCGGATGCGGGGTCGTGGTCAGCCACGATCGTTACTTCCTCGATCGAGTGGCCACCCACATCCTGGCCCTCGATGGAGAGGGCAGCGGACGATTCTTCGAGGGCTCCTATCAGGCATATGCAACGAAGATGCGAGAAGAACGGATCGAACGGGGAGAGGATCCCGATCTTCCGAAGGGTGTCCACCGGCGATTTGCCTGAACTAGTCGCGTCGGGTGTTCCACTGGCTCTGGTAGCCGCTTCTGTCTGGAGCACGATCGTCAGCAGCGGGGGGATACTGGCTCATACCGCGGAAGGGTAGCGGGCCGACGCTGCTGCGAGCACCCGTCAACGGATCGAGATCCTTGCACCAGCCAAAGGTGTCGAGGAGCCAGGTCCGCTGCCATCCGGCGGGAAGTTCCGGGAGTTGTGAAGCATCCAGTTCGATGAGCAATTCATCTCCTCCGCCGATGATCACGAAACGATCATCGGCAGCTTCAAGAAGTTCTTTCACCTCGCCGTAGCGGGTGACATGACCTCGCTCCATCGGTCGATAATCAAGAGTTGGATCTCGTTCCTCGTAGTGGTAGGTGGCGGGTAGTTCACCGTCATCGCTGTACTCCCTCGGATAGCCTCCATCTCGCATCGTTGCGGAGACGATGGGGATGGTGTGAACCTGTCGCGATGACGGAGCGGCGACCGGTGCAAGGAAGATCCGATCCCAGTAAAGTTCCAGGTTGGATTCGATGCGAATGTGGCGAGCTCCACGAGAGATGATGTCGGAGACATCGAGCACCATCGTCTTGGGCATCCCCGCTGGATATCCCAGTTCTCGACAGAGTAGTTGCCATGGTTCGTCTTCAGAACTCCGGTAGCGGAAGGTTGGTGCCTGTAACCGCTTGCTGCCCTGCCATGCGGCAAAGTTGATCCGGGAGTACGGGTACTCCACCCAGCCATCGAGGAACAGTGCGATCTGATCCCCTGTCGGCACCTGGTCGAAGGAGAACTCCCAGACCTGGTCGGCGCAGTATCCTACATGATCGGGAATCAACGCCCTGGGGCCTGCGTAGTTGCGATCGACCTCGAGAATCGTCTCCACCGCCAGTTCCCTGTCGGCATCTCGAATCGACGCAGGAAAGACGCGCGAGCTTCGCTGAAGCAACTTGGGATCTCCCGAGGGAGGTGCCGCCTGGATGGGGAAGAACTCCTCGGGATAGCAGGAAGTATCTCCGGGATGATCGACCGCCAGCAGTGCCAGGCGATCGGCGTAACAGATCTCTTGCATCGGTTCCATGACGCTGAGGAACAGCCGATCTCCAACAGGTCTCAGAGCCTCGGGGGCGATGCGAACCACCTCGGTCGGTTCCGGGGGTGCATATTCGTCGGGTCCGATCCAGAAACCAAGGCCTCCACCGCCCATGAAATCGGTGATGAAGTTCCAACGCTGACCGTCAAAGGTGAAAAGAACCGGGCATGAGGAGGACTTTCTTTGTACCTCCTCGATCTGCTGGCAACGATCGAGTTCCACATCGATCTCCCCTTGAAGAACTCCATCGGGCCAGTCGATGATGAGACTGCTGAGAAGGGTGGCAGATCCTGTACCGACAACCACCGGTAGCAGGCCGCGGGAACGGTGTCCACGGCTTCCCTCCTGGAATGCCAGCACCGAGCGATTTGAATTCCTCAGTTCCAGTCGAGCGCCGAATCCGAGAAGGTTGGTTCGACGGTCGTCACCATCCCTGCGCCCACCGAGGTGAGCACGAAATGAGTGTGGCTGATTTGCTTCCTTCTCCAGCTGATTTCTTGAGAGCCACAGGGAACCGTCTTGTTTCTGAAAGACAAGATCCTGATCACCATCTCCATCGACATCAGCAGCGAGAATATTCACCGCACCCGGAAGGGTCGAGGCTGAGAGCTCAAGGACTCCAGCACTGTTGTAGAGGATCGAGGTACCATCCGGATTCAGCAGCAGGAGTTCCTGCTGGCCGTCGAGATCGAGATCCACGGCGGCAAACTGCGAGCAGGATTGACCGAGCACATCCGAAGGTAATGGTACCGATCCCGCGAAGATGGCCTTGCCCGCTTCCGAGCTGCTGGAAGCGGCGCGGCGATAGATTTTCACGCTGGAGTTCTCCAGCGTGACCAGTTCGCAACGGTTGTCTCCGACCAGGTCGACGAGTATTACCGATTGAGGATTCAGTTCTCCGGCACTGATCAGCGGGCGGTCGACAGGACTGTCCTCAAATTTCCACTGGGGAGCCCCGGCAATCCAGAAGAGGGTCTCTCCGTTTACCAGGAGATCAGGATCATGATCTCCATCGAGATCTCGCACGGCGACGATGGTGTGTGCAGTGCGGCTGCTGGAAAGAGATGGGGAATCATCCAGCGATCGAAACTGCCTTCCCTCATTGAGGGCCAGGCTCACCGATCGGGAACCCGCCAGCAGCAGGTCGAGGTCTCCCTCCATGTCGATATCCGCAAGCATCAGATCGGAGACACCGACATCGATCGTCGAGATCAGTTCGGAGAAGTCAGGAGTGCGCCCCTCCTTCCCTCGATAGATCTTCACCGTCGAGAGATCAGAAACGGCAAGATCAGGGATTCCATCCTCATCGACATCTCCAACAGCGAAGCAGGTGGAGTCATGAAGCGGGAGGGTGGCCTCGATGAGCTTGGGGGTCTCGGTGAGATCGTAGACCACTGGACTCGAGCCGGCGATCCACAGATCAGGGATACAGTCGAGGTCGAGATCGACGAGGGTATACGGCGGAAGCTCACCATCCACTGCGCCTGCAATCAGAACCGGCTCCATCATCTTGCACGTTGGAGGAGGCCCGATGGTCCTCTCCGGCGACCAGTCTCGAACCGCTTCGGCGATCTTCCCTTGCTCGGTGTACTTGGTGCTGTGAGCTCTTCCCCGGCCGGATGATTCCAGTTCCCGAAAAGTTGCCAGTGCTTCGTCTGCTTTTTCTTTCTGTCCCGTACGCCGCCAGGCCAGTTGCAGGTTGTTCCATGCGCCTCGAATTGTTGGATCGAGTTGCACCGCCATCTCGAAGTGTGGAAGTGCCTCCGAGTTCTTACCGCTTCTCAGGAGACCGATGGCGACCTGGTAATGGCAGTCCGCATCGCGTGGTGCCAGTAGAAGTGCCCGCTGGAAGGAACTCAGGGCGGCTTCTTCGTTCCCATTGAAACGTTCGATGATACCGATGCAGTAATGAACGCGGGCAGAGTCTGGCTTCATCCGATCTGCGGCCTGCAGGTTCAGCAGCGCTTTTTCGACACCTTTTTCCGCCTGATTCAACTGTGCAATCGCCAGATTGAAGCGGGGGACGAAGGCATCAGGCGCATCATTCACGAGCTGTTGAAGGGTCTTCTCTGCATCTTCGAACTTGTGCTGAGATAGCAAGTTCAGACCGAGAAGATGAAGATCCAGCATCTGCTCCGATGGCGAATCGTCAGGACCGGTACATCCGATGGGTAGTACGGTGAGAAATGCCATCACCAGTACGCAGCAAACAGATCTCAAATCATCCCCCTTGCGAACGGCCCTCCACCCAGGCCCACGAATGATAAGTTTGATCGGAGACGGTATCTAGCGAGATCCGAAGTGTCATCGAAGCTGGAGCACGGTTTCCCTCGCACCGCTTGTGACATGAAGATCAGTGGTTGGAGTTCACCTGATGTTTCAGGGCTGCCTTCAGGGAAGGACGTAAAAACCTGTAACCGCTGTCGAGGAGTTTGGTCGGGATCACCTTCGGCCCTTCAAGGAGTAGCGCCTGTCCCATCTCGCCGTAAAGGAGCCGGATCAGCGGCGCAGGGATGGGGGGAGCGGCTGGTCGATGAACGGATGCTGCCAGCAGCCTGGTAAAATCCCTGTTCCTCACCGGTTCGGGGGCCACGCAGTTGATGGCTCCGGAAATCGAATCATCGGCGATTGCCAGCAGGATGATCTGTACCAGATCTTCAAGATCTATCCAGCTCATCCACTGCTTACCGGATCCCAGCCGGCTACCAAGACAGCAGCGGAACAGGGGAAGTAACTTTTTCAGTACTCCTCCCGATGGAGACAGGACAAGACCGATTCGAAGAAGTGCCACCCGGGTCGTCGGGTTCTCGAAGGAGTTTGCGGCGGACTCCCACTCGCGACAAAGATCGCCAAGAAATCCACCGGTGAATGGAGTGGACTCGGTGATGATGTCATCGGAGGTTGCCGGGTACCCACCGATGGCACTCGCCGAGACAAATGTCCTGGGTGGTCGCTGGAGTCGATCCAGAAGCGAGGTGAGATTGCGGGTTGCGTCGATGCGGCTCGACCGAAACCTCTTCTTTCGAGAGGTTGTCCAGCGACCCTGGGCGAGATTTTCCCCCGCCAGATGCAAGACATGATCGATTCCCTCGAAGGCAGCGATTTCGTCGTCGGGAAGTTGCTCCGGAGGAGACAGTGGTCGCCAGAGAATCTCGTCAGGTGCCTGAGGAGGTCTTCTCACCGCTTTCATGATGCGTGTATCTGTCGAACCGAGGTGTCGGATCACGGCGGAGCCAACCATGCCAGAGGACCCCGTGATCAATATCGAGGGTGCGACATTTGCAGACGAGGATGCGGAAGAGGCCTTGGCTTCCTTCAGGGTCTAGCTCCTTGATTCATTCCATTGACGAACTGACAGAAGTTATCGAGTGAATGAAAGGCAACGACGTTGTCGATGGGTTTTCTTGTGATCTTCAAGGCATGTCTACCTCCTACGACCAGAAGAACATCAATTTCTTTCAGTGATTCTGCCAGTGGATAGATCTTCCTCTTCACCAGGGGAACCGATCTCTCTGATGTCACAGACAACCACATCAGTTTTGGGCGGTGTTTTGTTGCGTAATCGAGGAACGATTCAAGCGGATAGTCAGGCCCAAGATTGATCGCTTGATGACCCATGTCCTGCAAGGTGAGTGAAACAAGAGTCGTTGGAATCCGGTAGGGATCGCCAGGGGGCGAACCTCCCGCTGCGAAGTTCATGCTCACCGGTGGCTTGATCAGTGATTTGAGGGCGCCCAGTGATTCCAGGAGAACCTGAGTGAAGGCGTGTTCCTTGGCGATCACGGAATCTCCGTTGTTTTCCCATTCCATTCCCAGGTTCGCCAGGACCGGCACGATCAGGTCAGAGAAGAGGTCCACCAGTGAAGTTCCACTGATGTAGGCACCGAGAATCAGATCCCTGACCGGTTGGAAGTCAACTTCGTCGAGCGCATCCATCAGTTGCTTGACCTGTAGGCTCGAGGCAACACCCGCCGAGGGTAAATTCTCGGGTAAGCCGAGAAGTGCAGGATTCTTGATCGAGATCTTCTGGGTGCGTGCGAGGTTCACTGCCTCGGAGATGGTATATCGGCGATGACCCCCTGCTGTTCTGCCAGCCTCGAGGATTCCAGTGTCGGACCAGCGCCTCAGTGTCGAGGTGCTGACCCCGAAGGCGTTGGACAGAGTTCGCGGATTCACGTACATATTCATGCCCCAATCTTATAGGCGAATTGGGGGAATGGTATGGTTGCTTTGAAAATCGTAAAACATTTATTATAAAAGGTTTACGATTATGTGGTCCGAATAATTGTAGGAGTTACTGTGATCAGGATGATCGATTTGGACGATTTATAGGGCTGGGGGATTTTCCTGCTGATCTCCTCGAATCCGCGTCACCGCCTTGATGTATCCAGGGGATCCGTAGCTCTGATCGAAGCTCGCGGGGACTGACTCGAGACCATCTTCGACATGGGTGACGAGACTGGCCACGTCGATGGAGCCGTCCTCGATCAGCCGCAGTGATTTGCGATAGATGGTGGGGCGACCATCTGCATCGAATCCACCGGATGCTCCGCAGGGACAGAGCAACGTTGGAACGCGAAATTGAACCGCATTCATCACTTCCATGCTGACTCCGGCGTGACCGTGTGCGTACATCAATACGGTAGCCTGAGTACGAATCAACGCAGGAATCTGCGTGAAGATCACACCTACTCCTGCAGCATCGATGAAGAGTTCAACCCGCCGTCCACCAGTACGCGTCAGTATTTCATCGATGAGATCACAACCGGTGGGGTCCACCGTCTCGGCACCATACCTTCTGGCCATCTCACGTTTTTCTGGGTCGGGTTCACTAACCACGAGATCACCCTGGTAGCCGTAGTGATTTCGCAATGCCTGGATGAATAGAAGTCCTGCAGGGCCCGCTCCGCAGATCAGAATACAACGCACTCGATCGGAAGGATCTTTTGCATCGATCCGGTAGCGGCTATTCGCGGTGATTACCGTTTCAAGTGAATGAAGTACACAAGCAAGAGGCTCTGTCATCACGGTTTCGATGGCTGATCGATCTGACAGCACCTTGATGAGATTTACAGATGGTACGGAGATGAACTCTGCAAGGCCTCCTGGAAGACCTGTGATACCGAATTCCCGGTACCATTCGCACTGGTGGGAGAACCCGCTGGCACAGTATTCACAGAGGTGTTCCTTCCCATCGCTGACACAACTGAGCCCCTGATCGATGACGACCCGGTCGCCAGCTTCTAGATCGGAAATCTCGTGCCCGACATCGACGATGGTCCCGGTCACCTCGTGTCCTAGAATTTGTGGGTGATCCTCCAGGGAGACCGGTAGCCCTCGTTCATCGACGTTGTAGTTCGCCTCGCCGGTGTAGATGTGATAGTCAGATCCACAGAGCCCCACGGCATCTACGCGGATCATCGCATCTCCGGGACCCATGACGGGAAGCGGGACATCCCTGATCTTCATCGTCCTGGTCGCTTCGAGAACGCTGGCTTTCATCATCTTTGAATCGCTCATCGACTCCTTGTTGTCTTCATTCGGTCGTTTTCTTCATCACATGTCAAAGTGAGACCGATTGCTCCGCCCAGATCTGGAACTCTCTGTGCTTATGAACCTCAGCATGAGCGAGAGATTTTCCCCCTGCAACCTCGAGGATCTTATCGAAGACCCTCTGGCCCACTTCCGGGATCGATTCGGTTCCATCGATGATGGATCCTGCATTCAGATCGATGTCTCCTGGCTTCCGTTCTAACACAGGTGTGTTGGAAGCCAGTTTCAGTACCGGGCAGATGGCGTTGCCGATGGTGGTTCCACGTCCGGTGGTGAAGACGACCATGTTGGCACCACCTGCGACCATGCCAGGAACCGATTCCTGGTCATAGCCAGGGCCCTGCATCAGCTGCAGTCCACGCCCACCGGGTGGTTCCGAGTATCCTGTCGTGCCCTCGACCCGGGTGGTTCCCCCCTTGGCGATGGCTCCCAGTGATTTGATGGTGATGTTGAGCAAGCCGCCCTCGATATTGCCGGGGCTAGGATTGTCGTCGAGGAGAGTACCGACCGTCGCAGCGTACTGCTTGTACCAGTCGACCAGATCGTAGACTTGCCGAGCGATCTCGGCATCTTTCGATCGGTGAGCAAGGACGTGCTCGGCACCGCAGAACTCCGGTACTTCACTGAGGATCACGGTCCCCCCGCAGCGGACGATCTGGTCGGCAGCGTGTCCCAGTGCCGGATTTGCCGAGAGTCCGGAAAATCCGTCAGAACCACCACATTCGAGTGCCAGCACGATCTCGCTGGCAGGAATCTCCTTGCGTTGAGCTTCATTCACCTGCGGCAGTAACTCCTTCACAGCAGCGAGTCCCTGGCTGACCACCTGTGCGGTGCCTCCTGCAGCCTGGACTCCTAGCCAGTGAATCGGCTTTCCGAATCCCTCCATACCTCTCTGGCTCAGATACTCTTCCATCTTGGATAGATTCGTTTTTTCACAACCGAGTTCGATCATGACGACAGCACCGACATTGGGATGAGCTGCATAGTTGGCGAGAGTGCGTAGGGTCACCTCGAGATTACTTCCGTCGGAACAACCACAACCTTTGTTGTGTGGAATTCCGACGACTCCATCGACATTGGGAAACTTCTCCCTGTCGTGAAGAGTGTGTTCAGCGATGATCGAGATCTGTTGAGCTTCATGGCTGGCACACATGCTGGTGGGAACGATGAGAATGTGGTTTCTGGTTCCGTCCCTGCCATCGTCTCTTCGGAAGCCTTGAAATTTCGGAACATCCTCTTTCGCCAGGTACTCGGTTTCGGATCCCGATAAACCATCGGGAATCACCCTCACAACAGGAACGTCATTGCTCATGTTCGATGGAGTGACGACCTCCCCGGCCTGGATTCCTCGGGATTTTCCGATGGGCTGGCCGTACTGAATCACCGGTGCATCCTCGTCGATGTCAGTCAGTGCGAATCGATGTCCGGCGGTGGGTGTTCCCGTCACCTTCAGTTCTTCAGCACCCGGTATCGAAAGAGTGGTTTCGGCTTCGAATCCAAACTTGATCACCGCAACATTGTCGTCGGGGTGAACTCGAATCGCGAGATCATCGAAGGGTCGAGCCTGCTGTGGATCGGTCATGGAAAGAGTACCTATCTGCTCGAGAAGACTGAATCGTGACGAGCAGTCAGTATATCGAGGGATGGGAAGGCATGGAAATGTCACCTGAGAGGATCCTCATTGCCGAGGAGCGCATCGACTCCTATGTTGAAGGGGATCGTTTTTGACCCCAACAGCGAGGAGCCCCGGATGAATCAACAGGATCACACACCCGGTCGCGAAATGGTGGATCGTCGCCAACTTCTCAAGGGAGCTGCCGCAGCAGCGGTCCTGTCCTCGGTTCCCTGGAGCAAGGAAGCGGCCGCAGCACCTCTGTCCCGGGGTGACGGCCGTGGTATTCAGCAATCGATCGCCCACTGGTGTTTTTCCGAGTACTGGAGCGTAGAGAAGAGCATCGAGTACGCAGTGGATCTGTCTCTCCACGGCTGCACCAGTGTCGAGTTGATCGATCCGAAGTACTTCCCTCTTCTCAAGGAAAAGGGCCTGGTGTGTGCCATCGGCCAGATCGACATGGCCCCTGATCCACCGTTCATCAAGGGCTGGAACAATCCGAAGCACCACGAACAACTACTGAAGGCGACTCGAGACAGTATCGATGCCTGTTCTGAATACGGCTTCCCGAATGTCATCGCGTTCACAGGGATGAATGATGGACTGTCGAAGGAAGAAGGCGCAAGAAATTGCGTCGAGGGCTTCAAGAAGATCATCGATCATGCCGAGAAGAAAAACGTCACACTCTGTCTTGAAGTGTTGAACACGCGCGATGATACCCATCCGATGAAAGGTCACCCGGGCTACATGGGAGATGACACCGAGTATGTCGTCGACATCATCCGCAAGGTGGACTCGCCAAACTTGAAACTATTGTTCGATGTGTATCACATCCAGATCATGAACGGTGATGTGATTCGACGATTACGACAGTACAAGGATCTACTGGGTCATGTTCACGTTGCGGGCAATCCCGGGCGAAACGAGATCGGGCAAGGGCAGGAGATCTGTTACAAGGCAGTGATGGAAGCGCTCGTCGAGATCGGCTACTCGGGGTACGTGGGGCAAGAGTTTCTTCCCACCGGGGATCCCCTTACCAGTCTCGCCGAAGCGGTCCGTATCTGCGATGTTCGCGGATAGAGTTCAGCTGGAAATTTCGCACCACTGGCCGCTTCGAGCCGATTCCAGCACTGCATCGCAGACCTTCTGTGTCTGCAGGGCACAGCGGAAGTCTGGCTGACTCGCTTCGCCCTTCTCCACTCCCTGCAGGAAGTCCGCAAGGGCATTGATGAAGGTGTGCTCGTAACCAATCGTGCAGCCAGGCACCCACCAGCGATCCATGTATGGATGTTCGAAGTTTGTGGTGTGGATTCTTCTCCAGCCGGTCAGGTGGTCCTCGACCTTCTCCCCATCCGATGGCCTGCTGTGCTCGAAGAAATCGAGATACTGGGGATCCTCAAGATCGAAGTGAACTGAACCGTCCTGACCGTTCAGTTCAAAGGTGTTGAAGTTCTTTCGACCACGGGCGTATCGAGTCGATTCAAAGGTACCCATCGATCCGTTCTGGAATCGGGCCAGGAACATGCACGCATCATCAATTCCGACAGGCTGCACTTCACCGGTGTCCTGATGGACTCGCTGTCGAACGAAGGTCTCGGTATCTGCCACGACCCGGGTGATGGGACCATTGAGCCACATGGCAGTATCGATGGAATGAGCGAGAAGATCGCCGGTGACTCCTGATCCCGCTGCATCCACATCAAGTCGCCAGAGAGTGGCACCACCTTGCGGAACATCTTCGGCGATGGTCCAGTCCTGCAAGTAAGTGGCACGGTAATGAAATGGTTTTCCGATACGATTTTCATCGACCATCTGCTTGGCCAGCGCGATGGATGGAACTCTACGGTAGTTGAACCACACCATGTTGGGAACTCCGGCCTTCTCGACCGCCTCCGTCATCTCGACTGCTTCCGCCACATTCATCGAGAGAGGTTTCTCGCACAGAACCCACTTCCCCGCCTCGGCAGCGGCGACAGCGATCTCTCTGTGCAGGTGGTTCGGGACGCAGATATCGATGGCATCGATGTCATCTCTCTCGATGAGTGCACGCCAGTCCGATTCCACTGACTGGTATCCCCAGTTGCTGGCGAACTGGCCGGCAATGTCCTGATCTCTTGCACAGAGTGCCTGGAGGACCGGTCGAGTCTGGAGTTCAAAGAACCTGTTTACCTTCTGGTAGGCGTTTGAGTGCGCCTTCCCCATGAATCCGTACCCGATCATGCCGATCCTGAGGTCTCTCATCGCGTCTCTTCTTTCACCCCGTAGCGGGAGTTCAGTTCATCGATGGACGCCTTGCAGCTGGCAGTCGCTTGCCAGGCATCGGGCCAGAAACACAGGTCGATGGTCCACCAGTCATGGGGGAGTTTCTCCCTGGTGAGCGCAGGCATGATCGAATCGAAATCGAGGATGCCGAGACCGAATGGCGGATGGCTGGATGTTTCATCGGAGCCGTCGGCAGCCTTGTGGCAACTGTTGTCAGAATCGATGAGGTGGATGTGGTTGATCCTGCCGCTGAGCATCTGGATCAGTTCCAGCTGACCACCCTCAAGAACTTCCTTTTCACCCGGTTGTCTTGCACCCACGACGGCAACCATCTGGCCGTGACAGGTGTCGTACATCACGCCAAAGTTTTCAGCGGGAATGGCATCGAGAATATTGACCACATCACTTGGTTTGTTGAAAGCGAATCCGGGTTCAAATTCCCAGGTGACTTGCAAGCCATGACCAGCAGCGACGGTGCAGCATTCTGTCCATGTATCAACGACACGTCGGAATGCGGTCTCCCGGTCAACGCTTTCAAAGATGGTTGGAGGCTGCACCGTATCGACGCGGATCGTCTTGATTCCCAGGTCTGTACAGAAATCGCAGTTCTTGGTGAACTCCGCGATGTACCCGCCGGGATCATCGGTATCGATGAGATGCTCACCCCAGAGATTTGCAGCGAGTCCGCTGAACTCGAGCCCCATTCCCCGGACCCTGGCTGCGACCTCCTGCCTGACGGTGCAGTCCTTGATGTCGTCGGGATTTGGATGTGGTGGAAATCCACCCAGCTCCACCCCGTCGAAACCGAGTTTCTTGAGCTTCTCGCACACGGTGAAGAAATCGACAGGATCTTTTTCATAAGGACCGATGGTGTAAGCCCAGGATCCGATGGAAATCCTTTTCATATGACACCTCTCTGGATGAAGGTTTGCTGCGAATCTCTCACTCCGTATTCCTTCGTAAACCTCAGGGCAATAGGGGTCAAATGCTATCTTCAAGTCTCCGACTTCGAAGGGACTCGATTGCGGTGGGGGGAGCAGGCGATATCTTCAGGCGAGTAACCCACATATGCACTGGAGGAGACGATGAAGGCACTTCGGAGACAGTCCCGGTCGGAGCGAGCGGTAGCACTGGAAGAAATCGAAGATCCGACTCCTGGCCCGGGGCAGGTACTGCTCGAGGTGCGCCATTGCGGGGTCTGTGGCAGCGATCTCCACGTTTATCTCAATCACAAGGGGTACGAGTCGGTACTGCCGCAGGTGACGCTCGGACACGAGTGGGCGGGAGTGGTCGTCGGCTGGGGAGAGGGGGTCGATCGCTGGAACAAGGGGCAGCCCGCCACCATGATC
>CAYPPQ010000069.1:0-15241 GCA_964412635.1 uncultured Planctomycetia bacterium
CACACATATGATTCCAGTTGTTGAGAATCCCATTCCAGTGGAGAGGGTCTCCAGGGGGTGTCTTCTCACCGGGAAAGAGCGAGTACCAGCGAGGTGTGCCCTTCGCTTCTTCCGTTGCCCAGGCGATGGGGTAGGACTGTATGCGGCCATCGACACCATCGACCAGTACCTGCTGACAGGGAGAGGTGCCAAAGAAGTACCGAACAGCCAGTTCAGCAGATCCGGATGAATCCTCAACCTCGATGACGGGACGATCCTCCTTCATGACGAATCTCGACACGACACCACCGGTAGAAACCTCGGAGCCGTCGAAGAGAGCTCGTACCGAGTCCTCGCCAGGAAGGGTCATGGCGAGATCGTGGTGGGAGTTCAGCCACAGCGAGTGCTGTGTGGAGTGGCACTCGAGGCAGGTGCTACGACCGACATGGGTCAGTTGACCGTGAACGATGACAGGAGATGCCGTGGCGATCGTCAGAAGTAAGACCATCGATCTGAGTAGTGGCCAGCGGCAGGTGGGGGTCGATCTCATGATGCGCTCCTCGGCTCAGGATCGAGATCGGTAACCACCATCCGGTTCCGATCGATCCCGTTGGGGATGATGATCGAACCTGTCACCGATGTCGAGCAGTCGCAAGGACGAATCAGGGACAAGCAGCGGTGGGCAGGCAATCGAGCGCATCGTCGCTCGGGTCGAGTCCGCAATCTGTCGATCCCGGGGCAGGGATCGCCGCGCCTCCTGAAAATAGCGTTGCAAGTCCGGTGACCGCATCGGCGATGTTGGTGGAACCGTCATCATTCATGTCGCAGGCATCGGCGCACTCTCCCGAGTCGCCGCCACTGAACAGGGAAGCCAGCAAGAAGACACAGTCAGCGATGTTGAAGGAACCATCGGAGTTGCAATCCGCTCTTCGGAAGGTCGTACCCGAGGGAGGTGGTGGCGGCGGAGAAGCGTACTCCCCGGCGGTGATGGCGACGTTGTCTATCGCCCAGTACCACTGATTGCCAGGGCTGGTGTACTTGAAGAGGAATGCGACTTCCGCTTCGCCGGCAGCGCGGGGAACCTCGAAGACGAAGTTGCCGTACAGTGGATCTTCATTCGGCTGTGGATAGGTGTCGGTGGGTGCAGTGAAGATTGCAGGTCGTAGGAAACTGACCCCTCCATCGGTACTCAGCAGAACTTCAACCGTCTCCGAGGTGAAGGGCATCATCTCCGAATCAAAGTGCAGATATACATGATCATGATTGGTGCAATCGACAACAGGTGTGATCAGCCTCTCATCTTCGCTGGGGTCGGGGTTGCAGTCCGAATCGATGATGGCAAAGAAATCACCGAGGCGATTGACAGCTCTTCCGTCCAGGTAAGGAAATGCGCCACCGTTGTTGGCAGTGATCGATCGATTGCACGGATCATCGGCATTCCAGGTGTTGAGTGAGGAGGTGGCGTTGAGGCCATCGATCTGCCAGGTTGCAGGAATCCCGGCGGAAAAATCCTCGGTATCGAGCAGGGTGGTCACTCCACCAGGCTGGAGGAGAATGTCGTCGACCATGACATCGTCGATGGCGATCCACCAGTCCCAGTTCGGTTCGAAGTGTCTGAACCTGACCCTGACGGCGGATTCACCGGCAGCGAGGTTTGTAATGTCGACCTCGAGCACCTGGTAGACTCCATCTGCAGTGTTCACATTGACCGGGGGCTGGGCCGTAACCCGAGCAGGGGCCACGCGACGAAATGCATTTTGCCAGGTCGTGCCGCCGTCGCTGGTGACATCGATATCGAAAATCGCATTGCCATTGTTGTTGAGCTGGGCACAAACAGATGCGTGAAGAACAACTTGACCCATGGCAGAGCAGTTGATGGTTGGGGTCCAGATATCGTGCGACATACCCGAGGCGATGGGGTTCGCATTTGTTGCACCACCATAATCACTATCGGAGATGATGAAGTTACCGCGGCTGGCGTGACCATCGATTCCCGGAGGAGCCTGTCTTCCGAGGGGATTGGTGATGGTCCAGATCGAATCCTCTAGCGGAAGATTCTCCTCGACGATGGCCCAGCCTCCGGCTCCCTCCAGTTCGAGATCGGATGAATAACTCTCGAAGTCCTCGAAGAGCGCGATGGTGCCGGTGGAGTAAACTGAACGGGAATCGATGTCGATACAGGGTGCCGCAGTTCCGAGAGTGACCAGTACATAATTGAGCACATGGCGCCTGCCAGGTGCGAGCCCGGAAAGATCATCGACTGCAGTTGTTGTGGTGCCATCGACCGTTGCTACCAGCTGGTCATTTCTGTAGATTTCATAGTCGGTTGCCCCTGGGCCGGTAGCGGGAAGGCTCCACTGCAGCACCATCTGACCCTGTCCGTAGTCGGGAAATGACACGAAGTTTTCCGGGCAGGACTGGGCACAAACCACACCTGACGAGGTCAGGTTGATGCACAGGGCTGCCAGGAAGAGGGAAATGACTGATACTTGATTTAGTGACACCTGAACACCTCCACCTAAACTTGCCCATCGATCGATGGTAGCCAGGATTGGAATCCAACGGTAGTGGCAAGAGCCACATCCGGTTGACCTGTGGATGATGAAGTAATTATGGTGTAACAGAGCAGCAACGAGTGACTTAGGTGTATGACTTCGATAACGAGAAGAAGTGAACCATGACTCTCAAGAGGCTAGATCATCATCTGCAATCGTTGATTGATCCCGATCGATTCGCAATCTATCAAGCGATCGGTCGTTACGCTGACGATGTGATCGGACCGAAACTCCTCGAGTGGGAGCGAAGCAAAGTTCTGGTCCCTGATGAGATCATCGAACAACTGGGACAACTGGGCGTCTTCGGTTTGCCGATTCCAGAGGAAGAGGGAGGTCAAGGGGGCGGGATGACGGACCTGATCCTCGCCGGTCTCGCACTCTCCTATCAGAGTCAATCGGTGGCGATCACGCCGGGTGCGGCGGTGTCTCTCGGAGCAAATCCCATCCTGAAGTTTGGTAACGAGAGTCAGCGTAAAGAACATCTCTCCGATCTCGCCGAGGGGAAGCGAATGGTCGCCTTCGGTTTGTCGGAACCGGGTAGGGGTTCAGATGCTGCAAATCCGCAGGTGACCGCGGTCGCTGATGGTGATCGTTTCATCCTGTCGGGAGAAAAGTGCTGGAGTACCAATGCTGCCTGGGCGAGCCACATCGTGGTGCATGCCATGACCGAACCCGATGGGCGCAATGGACACAGGAGTACCTGCTTCCTGATTCCAAGGGATCGAGAGGGTGTTCATTACCAGGAGATGTCTGGCAAGACGGTGTGGCCACTCTCCTCCACCGGTTCGATCGCGCTGGATAAAGTGGTCGCCAGCGAAGATGAAATCCTTGGCGAGAAGAACGAGGGTTTCAAGGTGATGGTGACGACCCTCAACGGCGGCCGTCTGTTCGTCGCCTCACTGGCCCTGGGCTCCCTCGCCTTCGCGCTCGACAAGACGAGACGTTACGTCCAGGAGCGAGAGCAATTCGATGGGCCCATCGGTCGTTTTCAGCGGGTCCAGGATGTGATCCTGGAGATGGATCTTGCGCTGGAGCGGAACCTGACCTGGCTGATGCACCTGGTGGGTCGACATGATGAGGGTCTCATGGAGCGGGAGCAGGCTTCAAAACTCAAGATCGATTGCAGTCGCACCGCCTCCACGCTTTTGCTGGAGGCGATGGAAGTCTGTGGTGGAGTGGCGGGCCTCGATGAGTTTGGTCTGGCCCGACATTGTGCCGACCTGTTCGTGACGAGGGTGGGAGAAGGATCGAACCGAGCTTTGATGAGCCAGGCAGTTCGCCCCTTGCTTCCCGACATCGCCGATCAGTTGCAATGAATCACGATCCCTGTGGATTCTTCTGCAGGTGAACGATCACTCACCCGGCATCGGGTAGCAGTACTGGGTGTACGGCGTTTCAGATTTACTCTGTAGTTCAAGATGTCGCACCAGCAGCGATGGACTGATGGTGGAGACGGGAACGAAACCACTCTCCGCACCACACCAGGCATTGTCCAGTTCAGGCCTGTCGCCGGCGGCGAGAATGCCGTGGACTGCGTTGAGTGGTGTGCCGATGAAGTTGACTCCCTTGACCAGCTCTTCTCGACCGTCGGGGTAGATTCTCGACGCCAGGTTCACCTCACCGAGAAAAGCCTGGAAGTCGTAGGCTTCGGTGGCTGTTTCACCGCCGGTGGCATCGATGATGCGAATGCCATAGGGCAATCCCTGCGCCTTGATCTGGTCGATCAGCTGTTGTCGAAGGGATTTTTCATCGTGGGTGGTGGAGGCCTCCAGCATCGTCACTCCCATGCGGCTCATCGATCTCTCGTGTCTCCCCGATCGGGAGTGTCCATTGGAGCGATGGCGTGGACCGACCGGAGTTCTGCCGGTGAGGAATCCGGTGAGCACGCCATCCTTGATCAACCCGGCGTCCTCGGCAGCGATTCCCTCGTCATCGAAGAGGTAATGACCGACGAGGCCATGTTCTTGTCCCTGATGATCTTCCCAGCACTGGATGGTGGGATCGTCGTGCAGGGTGAGGAACTCGGGGAGAACTCTGGTTCCGAGCGAATCGGCAAAGGTCCGCGCCTCACCGGTAGCACGAAGACGATTTCCCTCGAGGCGATGCCCGAGGGCTTCATGAATCATCAGCCCTGCGGCAATCGGTTCCAGCAATACAGGACCGGAGTAGGAGTGGATGCGGGGAGCATCCGCAATCTGTTCCAGCAATCTGGCAGCGGCCCTGATTTCACGACGGAAGCTATTCAGGTCGGGGAGTTGTTCGGGGTGTGGGGTGAAGTGGCTGACGGTCCATGGGATTCCGTCGCCATCCTTGCTGAGGAACCAGAGGTACGCCTCCAGTTGCCAGTATGCGAGACTCTCGATCGACACGGAGCCGTCGGAGTTGACGAACAAATTGGTCTGGTGACGCACCTTCAGGCCGACGTGGCTGTTGCGGATCCGGGGGAAGTCGAGAAGCGTGGCACTGGCCTTCTCGACAAACTTCGACCAGTAGTCTCCGTCGATTTCGGGGAGATCGACGGTCCCGAGGTGTTCCCTCGGTTTGCATCTCTGCCATGATCCGAGGTGCTCGCTCTTGTCGAGGTAGGTCAGTTCGTGTGCCCTCTTGCGCAGATACGCCTCTTCCGCCTCCCGGTACTTCGCATCGGTCAGTCTCCACAGCCCGATCTGCATGGCACTGGCTCGATCGGAGATGGGCAGTTCCACGTAACCGTGTGACTCGTCCTCGTCGGAGTTGTCGAAGAGCCCTCCATCGGTGACCTGGTCCTTGCGGGCACTTCCCACCCTTGCATCGGCGAGGCAATTTCTTCTGAGATAGCGCTCATCCCTGTAGAGCGCGCCGTAGCGCGCCTCGACCTCGTAGATTTCGAGATCCCTGATGAGGTACGAGAGGTAGTACAGTTTCGGGAATCCGGGCTTACGGAGTCCACCTGTCGCTCTCTTCGCTTCCTTTGCTGCCAGTCGTGAAAGCCGTAGAGCAGTGCTTCGGTTCAACCTTGTTCCTCCAGGATGGAGAAGATCCGCGAATCCATCAGCTTGGAGCGACCGTTGAGAAAACTGAGTTCCATCAGGAATGCGCAGCCGACGACGACGCCTCCCATCTTCTCGATCAACTCACAACAAGCCGCCATGGTGCCGCCCGTTGCCAGTACGTCGTCGACGAGGAGTACCTTCTGGCCAGGTGATACCGAATCGGAGTGCATCTCGATGGTGTCGGTGCCGTATTCGAGCTGGTATTCGATGGAGTGGGTGTCGCGAGGTAGCTTGCCGGGCTTCCGGATCGGTAGAAATCCGACCTTCATCTGCATCGCCAGTGGAACGCCAAACAGGAACCCTCGAGATTCCGGGGCAGCGATCACCTCGACTCCCAGATCAGCGACCAGCTGTTGCAGCATATCGATGGAAGTGGGAAGTGCTTCGGTGCATGCGAGCAGGGGAGAGATGTCCTTGAACTGGATGCCGGGTTCGGGGAAATCCTCTACCGTTGCAATCCTCGACCTCAGAAGATCGACACCTGCTTGCCACGATTCCGACATGAAACTCCCCCTTCTGGAGATGCGGTTTGTTGACCGCCATCTCCCTGAAGAGGGAATGCTATCCGAACCCCGGATGGGGGGGAAGTGTCACCGAAGAATCGCGCCTAGCCGACCGATTCCTCGTACTGTTCGTCGTAGATCTCTGGCTGTTCGATCTGACCGTCCGCCACCAGTTCCTGCAACTTGCCCAGGGCGTCATTTTCGATCTGGCGGACCCGCTCCCGGGAGAGTTTCACTCGCTGGCCGATTTCCTTCAGCGTCATCGGTTCTCCGTTATCGAGTCCGTAGCGCATGCGGATGATCCTGGTCTCACGATCATCGAGATGCTCGAGCAGGTTCTTGATCATCTCGACCTGGATCTTCTTCTCGAGGGAAGCGTGAGGCTGAGCCTGAGAGGGGTCCTCGATGATGTCGGAGATGGTCCAGGAGTTCTCGATGGAGATGGTCTGACTCACCGAGTCAGCCACGAGAAGAGCATTCTGGATGATCTCGGTCTTCTCCATGGGGATTTCCATCCGCTCGGCGATCTCATGGAAGAGCGGCGGGCGACCCAGTTCGATGGTCAGATCCGCAGCTGCTTTTTTCCACTTGGTGATGGTCTCCACCATGTAAGAAGGAATGCGTACTGATTTGACCGTGTCGATCAGTGCGCGTTTGATCGATTGTTTGATCCACCAGGTTCCGTAGGTACTGAACCGGCACTCCGCCGCAGGGTCGAATCTCTCGACCGCTTTCAGCAGGCCAAGGTTGCCCTCCTCGATCAGGTCGAGCAGTGGCAACCCACGCTCAACGTAGTGCTTTGCAATACTCACCACGAGTCGGAGGTTTGATCGAACCATCTTGTCGCGCGCCTCGGGATCACCCTTACGCACTTCGATGGAAAGTTCTTTCTCTTCCTCGGCAGTGAGGAGGGGGTGGCGATTGATATCCAGGAAGTATGCCTCTAGGCCAACCTCGCGTGCCTTCATCTCTGTTGTCCCTTCCACTGGGATCGGTGTGTGCTACCGCTCTGCGGTCAGCCGTTTCCGGGCAATCTTGCCCATGGAAGAGTCATCGGTCGCGAGGAGGGTTTGACTTTACTGGATCCTCAGATCTTTCTTTTCTTTCGATCCACCATCGCTTCCAGAGGTCCGATATTTCCTCCTGAGCGACCAATCTCTCGGCATTATCAGTGATGGAAAAAGTGTTCCACCAGCCCATGTCTTGCCCGGTAAGGCGTCTCAGCATCGGAATGGCATAGTTCCGAAGGGTCCTGGAGTCACAGCGAGCGACCAGGGCACCTATCAGACGCTCCCGGGGAAAATATTCCGGATCGCGTTGATTGGAAAACCAGGATTCGATCGACCGCAGGGCTGTGGGCAGCTGATTTTCGATGTTCCGTTCCCGATCCCCTGGAGCGGTCTCGAGCCACTCCAGAACCAGATTCAGAGCTTCTGGATCTCCCAGCAGCAGCAACTGCTCCAGCGATTTCTGGGTGTCTCGTGTGATCCGCCTCGCCATTCCCCGGATCTCTTCCATCAGCAGGTCTCTCCCTCGCGAGTCGCCGAGTGAGAGCAATGCCCTGGCAATCGAAACGGATTGCCGCTGAGTCCATGACTCGATCAGAAGGTCTCGTGCCGATTCGAGCTGCAAGGTGGTAACGATTTCCACGGCGGCGTCCCTGGTGATGCGGTCAGTAGAGCCCAGTTCGTCGAGGATCTTGTTCTCGATTCGATCCCACTGTGGTGACGTTTCCCAGTGAGGCTCATCTGGCTCTTGCCCCGGTTCGATCGGTTCCATCAGGACGACCGTATGAAAACTCACCATCGAACGGGTCTGGGCACTCTCTGCGCCCAGGCGGGAGGAGCTGTAGCGATACCTCCAGCGGCGCCAGCGAGGTCGCAGCCGAGACATCTGTGGACGCTCTTCCACAAGCATGATCGAGCCGGACAGTCGAAATGTGTTTCCACGGGTCTCGGTGATGTGAATCGACTCGTCTTCTCCGCTATCACTGGTCGCGTGGAATCGTTCACCAACTCGAACCACCGCGCTCTGCATCCTCAACAGGGTGGTCTCCCCTTCAGGGTCGATGCGGAAATCGGCGAGCGAGAGACGCTTCCACGAGTTCTCTTCCATGACGGGATGGAGTTCATCGTCTGCCAGCGCATCGAGGTCTTTTTGCCAGGAATCCGCTCGTTTCGTCCAGTAGGTATCGTCGACCTTCTTCACCTGGCGAACACCGTTGGCACCCAGCAGTAGATTGAGCAGTCGGTCGACGGTAGATCGCTGACTGCTGTCCCCTTTCCGGATGGTATCGATCAGAACCTGCAGGAACAGTCGACGAGATTCTGGCGGCAAGAATCTCGATTCGAAGAGTCGGTTGGTAGCATTCCGGACCCGGAAGCTGATGGTTGTGTCTCCGGTGGAGAGTCCATTCTTCAGCTCCTCGCAGACAGCCTTCCATATCGCTTCGCTGACTCCGCTTTTGATGTGCTGAGCGGTGAGTACTCCCAGGGCAACTTCGGCATGCTGTGTCGAGATCAATCGAGTGACGACGAGTTGCCACTTCTCTGGAAGAGAATGAGCGCGATTGGCCAGGTGCGACAGGGTTCCCAGTACCAGCGGCACACGTCCGGTCGACTGGGCAACATCCTGGCCGATAGCGTCCTCGATGCGACCATCGAGAACCTCTAGCCATATCTCCCCCGCCACCTTGCGCTGCAAGGAGTTCCATAACGAAGCCAACCTGGAGTTGGTCCACCGCAGAATTGGCAGTGTCTCGGGGGCCAGCAGCGCGCGGATGATGGTCACCCCATGCTTCGATGCGAACTCCTCATCCTGGACCTTGTTCTGAAGTACTCGCCAGGTGAGGTGCTGTCGCCACGGCGACAGATCTCCACAGTGTCTTTCGAAGAGTTCAAGAGCTCCGACGATCTCCGATTCGAGGGCGACAGGTATCAGGGAATCGATGCGGTCTGCCGTCAGTGTTCCCGATCCGTCGAGGTGTGCTGCGATCTGCTGTGACAGAAGAGTCCTGGCGGCTTCGTCGCCTCGACCCAGTCGGGCGATCAGGCGTGCGTCCTGCACCCTTTCCGGGGCGATACCTGTAACCCGGGGAACATCGACGGAAGTGGGTAAGGAGGCGGCAATTTGCCACAGTTCGGGATCATCACTGGTGGCTAACTGGTCGTCGATGGCAGCGAGAATCCTCTCCTCGGGGGATCGCTGCAGCAGATCCTGTTCATCGACCACTTCAGCATCGGGAAAGTGATGCAAGAGAGCGATCCAGGTGGAGAACTCACCGCTGGTCCTGGTGTTCCCCAGCGCCTGCTCCATCGAGATCAGATCTTCCGAGTGAATCACCCACGGGATTCCCGGCTGGACACCACGGGCGGGAGGCCCGGTGACGATGGTGCTATTGACTCCGGGAAACAGCACCTCTACCGAGTAGGGAGGTTCGCTTCCGCGAATTTCGATCTGCACCCGTCGCTCCTCGGCAACGGAGGTGACACTGGTCTGAACCAGGTTGTTGCGGGTGAAACGGACCGACGTTCCCGAGATCTCGGGAGAATCGGATACTCGGGAAGATGACGATACTTCGCCGACACGAAGCAGATCGACGATGAGCAGTGGCGGGGAGAGAAGGGTCAGCATCTCCTTGAGACGAGCCCTGACCTCTGGATCGGGATTGTTGAGAGAGTCTCGCAGTGGGCCGATCGCCGCCGGACCCGCCTCCAGTATCTTTCTGGCCGCATCTTCTCTGAGGATCCAGTCATCGGATCCGAGCATCTCGATCCAGCCGACGATCTGGTCCGATTCATCGTCGATGCCGTGTACCGGGGCGGTACATGGCTCCACCGGAGAAATTGATAGCAGGATCCACAGCAGTATCGGCACGTCTGTGACCGGGCTCCATTGCAGATGGCCCGGCGATCTCCTAATCTTCCGCCAGAGGCGGGAAAATGTACTTCAGGTTCAGGGGCACATGAGCCGATAGAAACCGGTGAGGGTTCCTTCGGGATCTCTCACTCCCCGATTCGCGGTGAAACGGTGGCACAGCCACTATTGCCTGACGGATCACTGGAGGCCGCCAGGTGCTTCTTTCAGAAGGATAACCTGAATCGGGATCGTATGCAGGTCCAGCGGCGTCTGGTAAGTGATAGAGGTAGAAGCAAGGAGTTTGAGCGGTGGAGCATTTCCTGAAACCAGATCTACTCGGAGAACTGCAAGCCTTCGAGGAAGTGCCGTCGAGGCGGCGTGGTGAGATGCTCGCAGCGACTCTCCTGGGGGTGTTTCTCGATCAGTTCGGCGCTCGTTGCGGCATGGCATACCTGCTGAGCAATTCGGAGCGGGATGGAAAGAAATCACTGCTGGAACTGGCGACGCGGACCACTGGTGGACAGCGCCCGGCCAATTCAATCGACCACCAGCGTCTGCTGGAAATTGTCAGCGAAGACTCGCCGGGTAGATTCCATGTCGAACAATCTTCTCAGCTGATCCCTTACCTTGCCTGTACCCAGGAGATCCCGATGGTCGGAAGACTGTTGTTCCTGCTGGAAGGAATTCCCGGAAGTTCTTTTGATGCCGGCTCCGATTCAGCCCTGGAGCAGATGGTTAATCAGGTCGAGAACGAAATCCAGGACGCATTACTGATCAGTACCCAGGCACAGTTGATCGAGGAGATGGAATCTCGCATCGAGGAGTTTGAAAATCTGGTTGTCGAGAATGAGATCGAAGTGCCAGAAGCGGTCGCGACCGAACAGGAAGAAGGCGTGGACGCCTCCCCGACCCTGTCGTTCGGATCGATGCATAGTTCACATGAAGTGATGATCGATCTCTTCTCCCAGGCGCGGAGACTTCGCCAGTCGAATCTAGCTGTTCTGATCTGTGGTGAGACGGGAACCGGAAAGAGCCAGCTGGCAAAGGCGATGCACGAGGGAACCGAGAGGGAGAAGTTTCCTTTCGAGGTGGTTTCCTGTGGTGCGCTCACTCCGACCCTCGTCGAAGGTGAACTGTTCGGCTGGCGCAAGGGCGCATTCAGCGGAGCAGACGAAGATCAGGTCGGAGTCTTCGAGCGAGCCAATGGCGGGGTGATCTTGCTGGAAGAGGTCGGGGATCTACCGATGGAGATCCAGCAAAAACTGTTACGTGTCCTGCAAGAAGGTGTCGTCCGTCCCATCGGAGGATCAGAACTGGTTCCCATCGATGTTCGAACGGTGGCCTCTACCTGCCAGGATCTTTCCGAACTGGTTCGAGAAGGCAAGTTCAGAGAAGACCTCTACTACCGGCTGGCAGGATTCGTGATGGATGTGCCGCCGCTACGGGAGAGAGCTGTGGATCTTCCACAACTGATCGCCAGCTACCTGCAGGAAGCTTCCGCTGCCGATGCCACGACCAAGAAGTTCTCCGACAGTGCGATGAAGGAATTGCTGTGCCATCCGTGGCCAGGAAACCTGCAGCAGTTGAAGAATGTCGTGTTCCAGGCGGTGCTGACCAGTGAGGGTCGAATCATCCCGCGCAAGACGATCGAGAACTGTCTCCAGGAAACACTGAGTGAGCGGCTACAGGGGGAGAGGGTTCAATCGACCCAGGAGGACCTGGTGCTGCGTATTCCCGCCACCGAGGGATTCAATGACATCATCGCAGAAGTCGAGCGGCTGGTGCTACTGACTGCTCTACGCCGAAATCGTGGTAACAAGTCGAGAGTAACCAAGCAGCTGAAGATTCCTCGCCAGACTCTATACAACAAGCTGGAGCGTTACGGGATCGACGAGGACGAATACAAGTAGCGAGTCCTTCGCTCACAGCGATCTCATCACCCATTCCGCCACTGCGATGAAGGTGATGGCTGCAGTCACATCATTGAAACTGGTGATAAATGGTCCTGCTACCAGAGCAGGATCGAGACCGATCTTTTCACAGAAGATGGGTAGAGCAGTTCCACAGGCGCTGGCGAGGACGATTCCTGCACCGATCCCCGCGGCGACAGCGAGGGGGAAGTGGAACCAGTTCGCATCTGCACCGGTACCGATGACCACTGCTAGTACCACTCCGACCACTGCGCCGATGGCAATTGCGATGACCATTCCGATGACGATCTCCTGACGGAACAGCCTCTGAGTAGTTCTTCCCAGCTCGATATCTCCCACCGCCATCCCTCGTACGACCATCGTCGCAGACTGAGTTCCGACACCTCCTGCGATTCCCATCACGAGGGGGATGAAGGCCGCCAGCAACAATCGGAGGTCCGAGTTGGAGGAGAGGATGTCGGACAGAGAGCGATCATCCGGGTGCATCCAGGCGAGGATGAAGCCACTGATCACGGGAAGGAACAGCCACGGAATACGCAGTAGTGCCCGCCGCAGTACCTTCTGCTGTGCTGGGTGAACTTCCGGGGCACCCGCGAGCCTGTAGATGTCCTCATCTGCTTCTTCACTGATGATCTCGACGATGTCATCGATGGTCGCCACACCGAGCAGGTGGTCACTATCATCGACGACGGGGATCGCCTGCAAGTTGTAGCGTCGAGCGTGCTGGGCGACCGTTTCCTGGTCCTCGTCGACTGTGACCGAGATGACTTCGGTGGCCATCAATTCGGAGACGTGTGTTTTTGGATGTGATCCAAGAAGATCTCGAATGGAGGTCACACCGATGAGATGGCGCTGGTCATCGATTACATAGACGTAGTTGACCACTTCCGTTTCGATGTGCTCCTGGATCAGCGCGATGGCATCTTCAGAAAGTAAGTCGGGGCTGACTGCGAGGTAGTCGAGGGTCATGATTCCGCCGGCGCAGTCGGCGGGGTGTTGCATCAGTCGTAACAGTTCCACCGTTGTAGATGGATCCATGATGGAGAGAACCTCTCTCCGTTGCGACTGTGGAAGATCATTGAGAAGGTCGGTTGCCTCGTCGGGAGGCATCTTTTCGAGGATCGACTTCAGCTCGGAAACTTTCAGATTCTCGATGACCAGTTCCCTTGAAGTGGGATCGGTCTCGTCGATCACCTCCGCCTGGGTTTGCGTCTCGATGGCGTCGAAGACCCTGAGCTTTTGCTCTGGATCGAGATCGTCGAGGATGTGAGCGATATCCTCCGGGCGGATCCGGTCGAGGGCCTGGCGCAGACGGTCGCTGGTGTCGGTGCTTTCCAGCGCCATGCGGATCTCTTCCAGCAGGTCGGAGGGGTCGTGGGACTGTTGAGACATGACCTGGGCTCCTTTCCTTCGCTGGAAGATCTGCAGCGATGGTTCCCATCCCCCGCTGACAATTCAACAGATCCAGCGAGAGTAGGGTCTGCCACCGTGGCAGGAGTCTGCCGTCCTTGCGGCAGGGGACTGTCATTGTGGCAGTTATTTCGTGGGGAGGGATCCTGGACCTCACGATTTTTGGGCCACAACACCTTTCAATACAATGACTTAGGAGAGGAGCAGGAAGTCGTGTCCGTGCGGCACGATCGTTGCGAAAAAAGGGGATGACCGGGAAAGGTAATGACTCGAAAAGGAGTTCCTCGATGCTCTCCGAGATCTTTCATGGAGGAGTGCGCTCCTCCGGAAGCCGTTATCGAGTATTGCTCGCCGATGATGATGCCGGAGTGAGGGGTGCGCTGGCAGCCCTGCTCGACGGCGATGGATTTGACACCGAGGACGCCGGAGGAGGCGTGGAAGCACTGCAACTGCTCTGTCGGTCCCATGACGATTCGAGCAGTGTGGAACCGATTCGCAGACCCTTCGACTTCATGGTCCTGGATGTTCACATGCCGGATCTGACCGGGGTCGAGTTGCTGCGAAGGATCCGGACGGAGTATCGCTGGCAGTTGCCTGCACTCTTCGTCAGCGGTGAAGCGAGTCATGAATTGCACAGAGATGTGGAAGAGGTGGGAGGCTTCGCCCTGTTGTCGAAGCCAGTTGAACCAGATCTGTTCCGGAGCAGTATCCGGGATCTGGTTCAGACGCTTCTGTTGAATTGAAGTGAAGTGGATCTCTGACGGACCCGAAGAGGGTACTTCAGAAATCATGAAGTGAACGCCCGGATATGGGCATGAGAAAGAGAGGCAACTCCAATGGCGAATCTCAATCTTCGTCCGCTCAACGACAAGATCGTCGTCAGGCGACTCGAAGCTGAGGACAAGACCAAGGGTGGGATCTTCCTGCCGGATAATGCGAAGGAAAAGCCGAGTGAGGGGCGCGTCATGGCGCTCGGAGACGGCAAGCTCCTCAAGGATGGCAATCGCGCCAATTTTCAGGTGAGCAAGGACGATCGCGTGATCTTCAGTTCCTACGCAGGAACCCAGATCAAGGTAGATGGCGAAGAGTACCTGATCATGAGTGAGGACGATGTCCTCGCGATCGTTGGCTAATTCAGTTCGAGTTAAACCCAGGCATTCTGTCCGATTGACGTTTTTGAATGCCAATAATAATGAGAGGAAGCGACAAGATGGGCGCAAAGCGCATCGCGTTTGACCACGAAGCTCGCGACGCAGTACGCAGAGGTGTACAGAAGCTCGCGAAGGCCGTGATGGTCACGCTCGGCCCCAGGGGTCGTAATGTCGTTCTCGAGAAATCATTCGGAGCTCCCACCGTCACCAAGGACGGTGTGACCGTTGCGCGTGAGATCGAGCTCGAGGACTCCTTCGAGAACATGGGTGCACAGATGGTGAAGGAAGTCTCCTCGAAGACCTCCGACAACGCCGGAGACGGCACCACCACTGCAACAGTTCTCGCCAATGCAATTTTCCACGAAGGACTTCGGAATGTCACCGCAGGTGCCAACCCGGTCAGTCTTCAGCGTGGAATCCAGAAAGCAGTTGAGGGCATCGTTGCTCGTCTCGGAGAGATGTCTACCGAGGTGAAGGACAAGACCGAGATTGCACAGGTCGGAAGTATCGCTGCCAACAACGATCCCGAGATCGGCAACATCATTGCCGATGCGATGGAGAAGGTTGGTAAGGACGGGGTCATCACCGTCGAAGAGGGCAAGTCTCTCGATACCACCGTCGACTGGGTCGAAGGTATGCAGATGGACAAGGGATACCTGTCCCCGCACTTCGTCACCGATACCGAGGAGATGTCCTGTGTGCTGGAAGATGCATACCTGCTGATCCACGAGAAGAAGATCGGTTCCATCAAGGATCTGGTTCCGCTGCTCGAGAAGATCGCTCAGTCCGGAAAGCCGATCCTCGTGATCGCCGAGGACATCG
>CAYPPQ010000070.1:0-14321 GCA_964412635.1 uncultured Planctomycetia bacterium
AGCCGTGAACTGTTCGTTCGCCTCGCCATCGATTCATCACTTGTCGACGAGTTGATCCTCGGATGCTGCGCACAACCTCCCGACTGTGCCAATCCAGCACGTGTCGTAGCACTTCGTGCGGGACTGCCTGAAGTCACTCCTGCCCAGACCGTTGCTCGTAACTGTGCCAGCGGCATGCAGGCGATCTCCGATGCCTTCGATCGTATACGTGTTGGATCTTCCGATACGATCCTTGCCGGGGGTTCCGAGTCGATGAGCCGCATCCCGTTGCTGTTTCCCACCTCCTTTGGTTTCAAACTCTCTTCCCTTTCGCGAGCTCGGTCGCTGGCAGAAAAGGTCGCTGGAGTCTTCAACTTTCGCCCAGCAGATCTGAAACCTCGCATCGGCCTCCTCGAAGGACTGCGAGATCCATTCAGCGGCGAGATGATGGGGGACACCGCCGAACGCCTCGCAAGGGAATGGAACATCTCCCGTCAAGATCAGGATCATTACGCACTCACCAGCCACGAACGTGCTGTCGCCAGCAGTGGAGCTCTCGCCAGTGAGATCTCGCCACTGGCAGTTCCTCCCCGCCTCGAGGATGTGATCCGACAGGACATCGGGCCCCGTCCCGATGCCCAGCTCGCCAAGATGGGACGGATGAAACCCTATTTCGACAGAAAGATGGGTACTGTCACCATCGCCAACTCCTGTGGAATCACCGACGGCTCGGCGATGCTACTGCTGATGGATGAGGAGAAGGCGAAGGCGTTGTCGCTGAAGCCGCTGGCCAGGGTGGTGGATTGCTCCTTCGTCGGTTGCGATCCGCTGCGGATGGGACTCGGCCCCGTGTATGCCATCCATCAACTGCTCGGCCGCTCCGGGCTGCTGCTCTCCGACATCGCCCGGGTCGAGTTGAATGAGGCGTTTGCGGCGCAGGTGCTCGCCTGCCAGGGCGCACTCTCCAGCTCTCTGTTTGGCGAGCAAGCGGGCTTCTCCACTGTTGCCGGAGAGATTCCCCACGACCGTCTCAACGTACATGGTGGAGCCATCGCCCTGGGCCACCCGGTAGGAGCTTCCGGTGCCAGGCTCGTGTTCACCCTTGCCCGGCAACTCCACGAGCTGGGAGGCGGCCACGGAATCGCCACCATGTGTGTCGGTGGAGGTCAGGGTGGCGCGGTGTTACTGGAAGGAATCTCTTCATGAGTCAGTGGAAGTTGATCCGTTCCGATGAGTGGCTCTCCGCCATCCCTGAAGAGAATCCCGAAGGACGCTGGTTACACCTCATCCTCGATGCCGAGACGAGCGCCAACGTTCTCTCCCAGTCGGTGCTCGAGGAACTCACCTCTGCGCTCGATGAAGTCGACCAGCACTCCGGCGTCGAGGCACTGATCGTTTCCAGTGCCAAGAAACAGCACTTCATTGCAGGAGCCGATGTCGAATCGATCGGCAATGCCAGCGACATCGACGAGGCTTTCGAGCTGTGCCGATCTGCCCATCGACTGTTTGGAAGACTGTCTCACCTTTCGGTTCCCTCCATCGCCGTGATCCGCGGTACCTGTCTGGGAGGTGGACTGGAACTGGCGCTCGGCTGTAACGCCCGCATCGCTGTGGAGGATCCGACCACACGTATCGGCCTGCCCGAGGTGAATCTAGGCATCATCCCGGGATTTGGCGGCACCGTTCGCATGACCCGATTGCTCGGATTCCGCAACGCCCTGAGCTGGATCCTGCCGGCAAGTCGACTGCCTGCCAGGGTGGCTCACAAGAAGGGTGTTGTTGATGTCGCGGTACCTTCGGCAGGTTTTCGCGGCCTGGCGCTGAGTGCCATCGAATCGATGGTGAAGGACCGATTCCGCGAGGTGAAGAGGCGACGGCGTCACCGCAAGAGCGGGCTCGTCTCCTACCTATTCGACGAAACGACCCTCGGTCGATCGTTCGTCACCCGCAAGGCATTGCAGGGGGTCAGGGCCAAGACTGGCGGATTGATGCCGGCACCGGAGAAGGCGATCGAGATCGCCAGACTCGCCGCCCATCAGTCGCAAGAAACGGCATTGATCGCCGAGGCCCGAGCGACGGCACAACTGGCCACCGGCCCCGTGTGCCGCAATCTCGTGTCGATCTTCCTCGACTCGGAACGGGTTCGACGGGGATCCGACGAAAAGGAGACCCTTGCATGGCCCGGGGATCGTTCCCTCGCCATTCTCGGCGCAGGGGTGATGGGGTCAGGCGTCGCCACCCTGTCGATCCAGAAGGGGATCGCCACACGCCTCCGGGACATCTCGGAGGAAGCGATCGATCGAGCGCTCAAATCCATCGGACGGGCGCTCTCCGATCGCCGCAAGAAGAAACGAATCACTGGTTACCAGCACAAGGAGATACTCTCACGTCTCTCCTTCGGTAAGGAACTGATCGGACTGGAGAGATGCGCCTGTGTCCTCGAGGCGGTGGTCGAACGCCTCGATGTCAAGAAATCGGTGCTCGCCGAGATCGGCCCGCGACTCGCCGAAGATGCCATCTTTGCCACCAACACATCCGCACTCAGCGTCACGGCGATCCAGGAGGGTAGTCCCATCGCCGCCAGGGTGGTCGGCCTTCACTTCTTCAATCCAGTCCCTCGGATGCCTCTTGTCGAGGTGATCCCCGGTGCCGAGACCGATCCCGAGTCGGTCGCCATCGCCATGGCACTGGCAAGAAAACTCGGCAAGTATCCGATCCTGGTCAAGGACTCGCCAGGCTTCCTCGTCAACCGGCTGCTGCTGCCCTATCTCGATGCGGCTTCGAGGTTGCTTCTCGCCGGCGTCAGTGGCTCTCACATCGATAAGGTCGCCAGAGCTCACGGACTACCGATGGGCCCTTTTCGTCTGATGGATGAGGTGGGGCTCGATATCGGGATCGAGGTTCAGGAAACGCTGCACGCCGCCTTCGGAGAGAGAGCGGCATCGTCGCCGATGCTGGCGAAGATGGTCGAGAAGGGCTGGCTCGGCAAGAAATCAGGAGTTGGCTTTTACCGCCATGGAGGGCGTGATTCCACCTGGAACGGGGACATCGCGCAGATGATTCGCGTGCAGCATTCTACCCGCACAGATGCACAGATCATCTCGTCCTTGATCGATCCGATGATCGACGAGGCCGCTCGCTGTCTCGATGAAAATGTGGTCGCCGATGCTGGGCTTCTCGATCTCGCCATGGTGATGGGAACAGGTTTTCCTCCCCATCTTGGCGGCCCGTTACGCGCTGCCGATGCCGAGGGGCTCGACATCATCGAAAAGAGGCTCCGGGCAGCCCATGAAGATGGTTCAGCCCGGAGCCCCTGTGAAGGCCTCGTCGATCGTGCCCGACGAGGCGTCGGTTTTTACGGTAGTTGATTACAGATCGCAGGATCCACAGTTCGTGACCGGGGCTGCTCCGGCTCCACCTCCGAACAGGAAGATCAACTGGTGCACCACGTCACCGAGGTTGAGGATCTGGTCTCCATTGACATCTGCAGTTTTCTGACACGGCAGATCGGCGCTCATTCCGAAGAGGTACAGCACCAGGCTGATCGGATCGGAAGTGTCTTCCTGACCATCGGCATTGACATCTCCCATGGCGAGTACGCGGATCTCATTGGCCCGGGTCATCGTCGAAACGGTGCCGCATACGCCGTAGGCATTGAGTGATACCGAGTAGAATCCTGGAGTTCCGTACAGGTAGCTGACATCACCGTTGTTCTGGACGGTATCGCCGTTACCGAAATCCCATAACAGGTGGTCGATGGTTCCACTCGACTGATTGATGAAGTCGGCACAGAAGGGAGCGACGCCGGTCCACCCCGGAAGTAATCCGAAATCTGCAGCGGGCGGCTCACAGATGATCACGTTGAACTGCGAGAAGGCCGTTCCACATGGATTCTCGACGGTAAGTCTCGCCGTGTATGTTCCTGGCTGCGCGTAGATGTGTACGGTGTTCAGATCGGGAGATCCGGTTCCGTCTCCGAAATCCCAGGACACCGCATCCGGTGCCGAGCCCTCGATGATGCCACTGAAGGCGATGGGGTAGGGGATGTCGGCTACGACGGTAGAACTGGTAGCAGTGACCTGAGGCGCAACACAGGGCGCATCGTCGCCGTGTATCACCAGGTTCGCTGCGTTGACCCAGCCCTGAGAACTCAACAGCGTGTCCTGGACGGTGATGACCCAGGTGCCCTGCATCGATTCTCCGAGGAATGCGTCGAGAGAACCTTCGGGTTGCATGCGGATTCCGCTACCGATCAGCGTTTCGTCGTACGCGATTCCCGATCTGTCGTAGATCAGATCGATCGAGGTTCCGGCATATCCACCGAAGGACTCGAGGATACAGACGGTACCGGCTGGGGATGTGAGGGTCACGTGAACCTGATCGAGAGATGGGTGCTCCATCGTCAGGGCAAGTTCCAGGTCTGCGATGGCGATATTCTCAAGAACCTGGAAATCCAGTTCCAGCGGTGCGCCGGCGACATTCATCTGCAGCGGCTCTACCATCGTCAGGTTCCAGCTGTGGAGAACTCCATCGTCGGTTCCTACCGTATCTTCGACCTGTAACTGCCAGTTGCCCTGACTGTTTTCTCCATGGAAATCAGCCATCGATCCCGGTCCATGCGCCATCATCGACTGTCCCGTGGGTAGATCGGTTGCCGAATAGGGGATTCCATTTGCGGCGAACGTGGTGTGAATCTCGCCGCTACTTGCAGGTCCATCGCCAACCAGTGTCACCTGGGTTCCCGCCGGGCTGCTGAGTTTCACGGTGATGTCGGACAGGAAATCGTGGGCAAGGTCGACGGTTGCAGAAGGATTCAGCACCGGCTGATTGGCCGTCACTTCGATGTGATCCGAGATGATGGCGGCGTTGTTGATCGTCAAATTCTGCGCCCCTTGAAGGATTACGGGGGTGCTGACTCCCTGATAGGTCCGCTGGGTCATCTGATTGATGCGGAGGCACCAGTTGGATACGGCACCATCGTCACCGGGGTACAGATCGGTGACGGTGAATAGCCAGTTTCCGTTCAATTCTTCTCCGTCGTAGTCACTCAACAACCCCGGGCCATCCGCGGTCAGTCCTGCGCCGTCGTCATCGAAGGTCAGGCCCCACAGCGATCCGTTGTACTGCGTCTCGTTGAGAAGATTCACCGTTGTTCCCTGGGGACTGGTCAACAGCACCCTCAGATCCGCTGCGAAACTGTGTTCCATCTCGATGTAGAGATCTACATCACGAACTGTTCCATGGGTATCGAGGGTAACCATCTCCATCAGTAATGCTGAATCGGATACGGGACGCACTCCTCCAGGCGCACACACCTGGTACTCGTGCTGGATCGAGGGCACCGGTTGAGGACATGCCGGAATCGACTCCAGCTCGTAGATGGCATTGAGTGACGCATCGACGAGGTACAACGAAGGAATCCCACTGGAACCGAGCGACGCATGGGCAATCCCATTCACGAACCCTCCGATCGCCGAGATATCGGTCTCGTTGCGGATCACACCCTGTTCATCCATGGTGCTCACTGCGCTGACTCCGGTTGCTCCAGGGATGTTGTGTGGAACGATCAGCAGGTTGCAGTCGGAACGGTACGCGATGCTGTTGCCCGATCCATTACCGGCAGGGTGTCCGATGATGCCGCCGAGAAACACGCCGGTCAGCGAATGCTCACTGTACTGGTCGTGTGTGACATCGACCGCCCAGATCGTTTGATCCTCTGTGATGCAGATGTCTCCAATGATGCCGCCTCCAGGCAGATCGATGTTTCCAGCGATCTGAGGATCGGTTCCATCCTTCAAACTTCTCCACAGGTTCGGAGAAGCTCCCTGGACCGCCCAGTAGATGTAATCTCCTGAGATATCGAGGCCACTGGTGGAGACGCTGCCCGCCGGATTGTTGACGGTGGAAACCACTCCTGCAGCCAGGTCGTCGATGTTGTAGAGATGTGTGGTTCCGCTGAAGAGATCGCAGACGTAGAGTTTTCTTTCTACCTCGTCGATGCAGACTCCGAGCGGATTACTACCGGAGTGGGACACGAACTGGATCGAGTCGCCAGGGGTCATCGGTCCACTGGACGATCCAGTGGGGGGAAGCAATGCGCCGCTGGTCTGCGAGACGGTAGCGGGCTGCTGAACCTGGCCATTTACAATGGACGTCAGCAGCAAGATCAGCATGCAAACGGATACGAGATGAATCGACCTCATCGGGAGCCTCCGTCGAGAAGAAGTAGTTCTGGGATGGAATCCGGGGTAACGGGGAGCAGGGGATCTGTCCCTCGGACCAATCATGTATATCCATTGTAAACCTTGTAAACCGTCCGTCTACCCCGGCTTCAGGTGCAGATTCCTCCGTTCCAAGTTACGCTGCAGTGGACTGGAGGATGTTTCGATGTACCGCACCATGTTCGTCTGCACCTTGCTGCTGTTCGTGATCAGTGGACCCTGTTCGGCAATTGATGCCGGCAATGATGACCAGGCCAGAAGAGAAGAACTGGTCAAGAACCTGCAAATCCTCGACCCCAAGGTCAGCATGCAGGCGTTCGACCGTATCGCGGTGGAAGGAGATCCAGAGTTCCTACCACTGCTGCGTCCGGTCCTCGAGCAGAAGGATCAAGCCACTCGCAGGATGGTCGTCTTGCTGGTAACTCGAGGATTCCAGCAATACGCCTACGACTTCTTCCAGGAGGTGCTCTCCAGCGGAAATGAACATGCTCGAGAAGCAGCGGTCCACGGTCTCGGTATGATTCTCGACGTGAGGGTTCCCGATCAACTGGTTCCCTTCCTGCTCGATCCCGTTCGCAAGATGCGAGTGGCTTCACTCCGTGGTTTCTTCTCCCAGGTGATGCCTGCGGTCAGGGGTGCGATGAGTCAGGTGGTCGGTCAACAGATCTCGATTCCTCCTCAGGCATCCTCCTGTCGTCAGGCAGCACTTGGCGCCATCTCCACCGCCAGGGTCACGCAACCCGATGACCCCGATATCGTCAACATGTACCTGAGAATCGCCGATTCCTCGATGGGGAAGACGATCCGTGAGCGCTGGGCTACCGCCCATCCATCGGCCAAGCTTTTCGAAAAGATCTTCAAAGCCAATGATCGCTGGATCGGTCGTCCCGCCGTTGCCGGCAGTTACGATTACCAGCTCTCGATGGTGAACCTGAATGCCGATTCTTCCAAGGAAATCGAAATCCACGCCACTCCGCTACAGGTCGAACTGCTACGCGCCATGGGATATGACCTCGACCGTGTGATGCATCTCAGAACCGCAGCGGATCTCCTCTTCACGATTCCAGACCAGGTCAAGGCTGTCGTTCGGACCCCCAAGAAGAGTTCGGATGCTTCCGTCAAATCTCCCGTCGAGATCGAGTTGCAGATCTCCTCTTTCCCCTTTCGCCACGCCGGCATCGGTCTCCTCAACATCGCTTACTGGGAGGGAAGGGTCGACAGTGCGAGCAAGGCGATCTTGCGCTTCGAGCAGGACAGTGGCCGACTTGTGTCGGAGTCGATTCGGGATGCTGCGGGGAAGGAACTGTGGAAACTTGAAGTGATCGACTGGATCGACGATCAACCCTTTCCGCGGGTGATCAACCTCGATTTCCCCGTCGCACAGATCGGCGGCCGCAAGGCACACCTGAAGATCCAGCTGGACTTCCAGCAGCGCAATGATTGCTGGTTACTGAAAACTGCCCAGACCTTCGAGATCCTCGCAGACGGCACCTCTGAGATCCGTGCTTACGGTGAGGTGTCCTGGCTCGCATCCGCCGAACCGGTCGAGGACTCCTCTGCTGCCGAAGAAGGCGAAGGCTCCTCTTCTGGCCAGGGATCGGAAGCGGAGAACCCGCGCGAGTAAAGGTCGCGGTTGCCCTGCAAGCGTTTGACGATGTCATCCCTGTTGGCATTGCGGGCGGCACCGATGGCGGCATCCTGCCAGCGCAAGGCATCGGCGTGACGACCGCTGGCCGCCAGCAACATCGCCTTGCTCTCCACCTCTTCCAGCGTCGTTTGTTTCGCCAGCAGTCGATCGATTTCGGCGAGAGACTGGTCGATCTCGCTGGCAACCGGTTGCTCCGAGGTTGCCAGCAAGCGGGCGTGCAACGACACCAGGCGGCGGTGGCGACCTGTCGCAGAGAGCCCCTCTACACACACCTTCATCGCCTCTTCGAGTGAATCGAGGCGGATGAAGCACACCACCTCGGCAAGCCACGCTGCACTCTGGCCGGGAAGTTCGGTGCGAACGCGTCTCATCTCCTGGGCAGCGATTTCGAACTTCTTGAGCCGTCTGAGGGCGTTGGCACGGTTGAAGCGGGCATCGGTATTGGATGGAGAGGCGAGAAGAGCGCGGTCATAGCACTCGATCGCTCCGTCATCGTCTCCTCGAGCCGCATGGATGACACCGATGTCGAACCACGCCGTTGTCGAGGAGGAATCGAGCCGAAGTGCTTCCTGGTAGCACTGAATCGCCTCGGGATAACGCTTCAATTTCGCGAGCGCGGATCCCTTGTTGAGGTGGGCAGTGGCTGCATCAGGAGCCGCATTCACCGCCAACTCGAACTGTTCCAGCGCCTTCTCGTAGAATCCCTCCTTGAAGAAGGTGGTTCCACGATTGAGTGGAATGCGCGCCCCGATGGGTCTCGATCGAACCTCAGCAAGCCAGCGATCGGGAACCATTGGAAACGCATCTCCTCGGGAACTCATCTGGATCACCGCTTCATCGGTTCGGCCGATATTGCGCAGTGCCAGGCCGTATGGATAGCGAACCCCGGTGGCCCCCGGAGACAATCGGAGAGCCTCCTCGAGGTAGGTCACCGCCTGTTGTGCGTCGCCACCCTGAAGTGCCAGACGACCGAGTCCAGTGAGGGCCTGGGCGCAAAGTGGATCGATATCGAGCATCTTCTTGAAGTGTGCGATGGCGACGGCTTCCAGCCCCTGCTCCCGCTGCAGTTCCGCCAGGGCAGCCAGTGCTGGGAGATGATCCGGCTTCTCTCTCAGTACCGCCTGGTAGTGGGAGATCGCATCCTGGGCGTTGCCAAGGCTCCCCTCGACGCGCGCCAGCAGGTATTTCCAGCGAGTTTGCCGGGGCGCATCCTCGATGGCGAGCCGGTACAAAGAGCTCGCCATCAACAACAGGTCATAGCCGTGGTAGGAGATGGCCACGTCGCCGATCACCTCGGAACGCTGCTCGGCAGTGGAGTCGTCGGGAATCGCCTCCAGACGCGCGTACTCCTCGCTCAGATGAACGGCGACATTCTCCTCCAGTCCCACCAGGGGTGGGGCAGGAGGCCATCGAGATGGAGCGCTGCAGCCCGCGACCAGCATGAAGCCCAATAGCGTGCCGATCGTGAATGTAGTTCGTGGCTCCGACTTTCGCCTGTTCACGATCGATCACCCTGGCCCTGCACGAGGAGGTGATACTGATCGATCTCGAGGTTTGAATAGGTCTCGACGTTGCCATCCCGCCAGTGAACCTCCACGGAGCAGTTCTCAACGGTGGTGTCGAGTCCGACAGTGACCCTCGGGTCGTTGCTACACAGGTAGGACCCACCTCGAGTCGAGTTTCGATATCTGGGGGGCTTCGACCCCTGACGAACCACCACCTGGATACCACTCACCACATCTCCTGTGGGGGATCGAAGATCGGCGCCGATCCAGTGTGAGGAATCTGCCTGACGATTCTCCAGGACCCTTATCTGTCCGCAGTTGTTGGTGACGACGATGTCCACATCCCCATCGTCATCGATGTCCCCGAAAGCGGCTCCACGCCCGACTGCAGCATCCAGCAAGATCTTTGCGCGTCGTTGATCGAGTTCGACAAACGATTCGCCCTGTCGACTGACGAACACCTGGTCCGGTTGATCGAGTGGATACGGATCGCCAGCAGCGACCCTCTCCTCCATCCGTTTGACCGCTCCATTGGTGATGAAGAGGTCTAACCATCCATCGTTATCGAGGTCGAACCAGGCAGTTCCGAAGCCGGTCCAGCGACGGCTCGCCACGGCCAGACCGATACGCGCGGTTTCGTCGTTGAAGTTTCCCTTTCCATCGTTGCGATAGAGGGTGTTGGTCTCACCGGTCAGGTGAGTGAGGAAGATGTCCTCATCTCCATCCCCGTCAAAATCGGCCAGATCAGCACCCATCGAGGCCTCTGGCCTTCCATCTCGATTGACAGCACACCCCGTCAGCAACCCTGCGTCCTCGAAGCGGAAGGGTGCGACTTGCTTCCAGAAGCGATTGGCCATGCCATCGTTGGCGACATAGAAGTCCAGCTCGCCATCGCCGTCGAGATCGCTGCAGACCACTCCCAGTCCTGCTCCCGGAGCGGCTCCTATTCCACTGCTGGAAGTGACATCCTCGAAGGTTCCATCTCCTCGATTGCGGTAGAGACGGTCGGGCAGCGGAGGATAGGAACTGGGACCGCAGTACTCCACGGCACTACTCTCGGCGTAACACGGCTTGTGATTGGCAAGGGTGAAATCGATGTAGGAACAGACGTAGAGATCTTCATCTCCATCCCCATCGACATCGACGAACAGCGCACTGGTCGTCCAGCGATCGTCGTCGATTCCTGCGGCTGCTGCTCCCTCGTGGAATCGCCCCTTACCATCATTGATCCACAACTGGTCGTCACCGAAACAGCTCAAGAAGAGATCGAGGTCCCCATCTCCTTCAACATCTGCAACGGCGCATCCCATGCCGTATCCGTATGCCTCGATTCCTGAGCGCAGGGTGGAATCGACAAAGCGCGGCACTCCGGAATCATCCTTGCCGGTGTTTTCAAAGAGACGCCCCCCCGGTAGCTGATCGGCGGGGGGAGGAAGAATTTGATCGGAAACCTGCTTGTCGGTACCCAGTAGATTTCCCTGGGGAACGAAAAGGTCGAGATCTCCGTCACCATCGATGTCAAAGAGTGCGGATCCTGGACCCACCGTCTCACAGAAGTACAGTTCGCCGGTCATTCCGTTGTCATGCCGGAACTCGATTCCCCACTTCCTGGACACCTCGACCAGTGCCTGGGGAAACTCCTGAGAGGTACATCCAGATTGGAACAGGGGAGCGGATGTGAGCAGCGCCAGGAGTGGCAAGAATGCCCACAACCCGAGGGACCGAAGCGGGGTTAGACCCCTGGAAACCGATCTGAAATCGCTGCCGGGCATTCCTTGCGTCCTGTCCTGGCTCTCCTGTTGCAGGTCGATTCCACTGGAAACTCTTCCAGTGTCAGTGAGAATGAGAAGAACACTTCTCCCGGGAGTTAGGATACACATTCATGGTTACGGTGACAGCAGGACCAGCAGGAGGACGTCAGCAGTTCGTGACGCTGCTGGTACGGGTACTCCTCACCTTTATTCTGTGCATCTCGCCCGGTGAGGCTCATTCAGATCAATTCCATCTTGATGACGGCACCATCATCGAGGGCAGCATCGTGCGAGAAGTTGGCGATCTGATCAGCATCCGCAACCTCGAGGGCAAGGTCATCACCATCGACCGCGACCAGATTACCAAGACGGTCAAGAAGGAAACCCCGCTCGATCTGTATCGAATACGGCTTTCAAAATTACAGGCCGATGATGTCGCCTCTCAGGTTGATATCGCCAACTGGTGCACTTCGCAAAAACTGACCAGCGAAGCACTCAAGCACTGGAAGGTGGTCATCCGTCTCGACCCGGACCACGACCAGGGACGAAGAACACTCGGCTACGTGTGGATCGGCGGCGACTGGTACATCTCTGGCTCGGAAGAGGCCAAGAGGAGGGAGGCCGATCTGGAACTGGACCCTGCGACTCCTCCCCACGAGATCCCCGATGAACTACGACTCCCCGACTGGAACCGGGAAAAGCCTGTCGATGTACCGGACCTGCCTCCGCTTCCGACTCAGGGAGTCGATCGGGTGGTGGTCATCGCCGATGAGAAACTCGGGAAAAAGGCTCCTGAACGATCGGGGGCGGCTTATCACCTGGCGCGAATGGGTGGCAAGATTCAGTTCGTCCCCGGCACCGATGACGGCAAGGTCCCGGTGATCGTCAAGGTCAAGATCCGTTGCTACTTCGTCAAGTTGCAGACCTTCTACGGGGCACCGGTGGCAAACATCTTCCAGGGTGAAGCGACCGCCAAGTTTTTCCAGCGTAACGACAAGGGAGAACTGGTGCTTCGAAAGACCACCACGGTACGGATTCCTTTCTCCTCCAGCGCCCAGCGCCCCAAGGACAAGGCACTGCTCTACACCTACTACATGACCCTCGATTCCATCGCCGCCAGGGTTTCTCGCTGGGGCTGGATGAAGCAGAGGGGGTCTCGATCCCTGCCCATTCCGGTCACCCCATGACCGAACCAGGCACCACCCCGAAACGAGCACAACTTCGGCCCTTTCCCGAGGCGACCACGCGATCCCGAAAAATCGTCTCGTTGCAGCTCCTCGGCAGCATGCTGAGAGGGGCATTTCACGTCATCTGCTTTCCCCTGTTCCTGCTGCGCAGCCATTCCATCTCCCGCCAGATGGAATCGATCATCCGCGCCGAGGAATCGAGGGATTGTTCCGATCCTGCCGCTCCATCGAGCTGAGAGAAGCCTTTTCAGCACTTGCCTCAGTTGGTAGCCTTCGCCCTGTTCCCCTCCTGCTGCGGAGGTAGAGACCCCGAGGGGGAGGATCACCACTGTGAAGTCGATCGAACAGTTGTTACCACGATTACAACCGGGAGAAACGGTGCTCCTTCGGGCGGATCTCAACGTTCCCCTCGAAGGGGGGAAGGTCTCTGACAGTAATCGCATCGAGGCGGCTCTTCCCACCCTTCAATTACTGACGGGAGCTGGCGCTCGGGTTGTGCTGATGACCCATCTCGGCCGTCCCGACGGCGCCGACCCGTCCCTCTCCACCGCAGTCGTTGCTGCTGAACTGCAACGCTTGCTCGATTCAGACGTCACCCACATCGCCGAATTTCCTCCCTCCGATGCGGCTCGATCACAGGTTGCGAGTGCTTCTCCTGGAAGCGTCGCGATGCTGGAAAACCTTCGCTTCGATCGCCGTGAAGTCGCCAATGATCTCGATTTCGCCCGGGCTCTGGCGGCAGGGGCTCAGCACTACGTCAATGATGCTTTTGGCTGCTGTCATCGGGCGCACGCTTCCGTCGATGCCATCACCGGGCTGCTCCCCTCCTATGCCGGGTTACTGGTGGAGAGAGAGGTCGCGGTTCTGGGAAGATTGCGTGACCGTGCCGATCGCCCCTTCTGGTTGATCGCAGGGGGAGCCAAGGTGAAGGACAAGATCGGGGTACTCGCCCACCTCTCTGACCAGCTCGATGGTGTCGTATGCGGCGGCGGACTCGCCAATACCCTGCTGCAGGGGAAAGGTATTCCCGTCGGGGACAGTCGCACCGAGCCCGCAGCACTCGCCGAGGTCCAGAAACGCCTCGAGGGAGACACCGAGGTGGTGCTGCCCGTCGATTTCATCGCAGGGGATGATGCGCTCGATCCGACCGATACGGTTGTGGTCAGGGCGGGGGACGCTGCTCCTGCTGGATACAGCTTCTACGACATCGGCCCCGATTCCATCGAACTGTTCCGGAACGCGCTCGGGGATTCGAGCACCATCTTCTGGAACGGCCCCCTCGGCGTCTTCGAATCGGCTCACTACGCCCGCGGCACATCTGCCATCTGTCAATTCCTTGCCAGCCACTCCGGTACCGTGGTGATCGGCGGTGGAGACAGCGCAGCGGCGGCACGACTGTTCGGGATCGCCGACGCTGTCGACCACGTTTCCACCGGGGGAGGCGCAGCACTGCAGTTGCTGGAGGGATCCACCTTGCCGGGAATCGATGCCCTCGAACGCTCCCACGGACAAGTGGACCGGTGATCCTGCCCGATACTCTGGCGGCGAGAAGAAGTTTCGGACGTCAGGTCCTGGGGAGACTGTCACGCCTGGTCCGCGACCGTTTCCGCTCGGGTCAGGCGGCGGACATCGAATCCGAAACTCTATTTCGCAACGAACTGTCCCGTGCATTTCCCGCCGATCGGGTGGCAGGAGAAGAGCTGGGAATCGATGAGCAAGCGTACCGCAAAGGGTGGATCATCGATCCACTCGACGGCTCTACAAATCCCAGCAATGGAATCCCTCTCTTCGCCGTCTCTCTCGCCTACAACGACGCAGGGGAGACACGACTCGGCTGGGTTTCCGACCCGATGCGAGGAGAATGGTTCGAGGCTCGAGCGGCAGCAGGTCTTCTCCGTGGTGGCTCGGGATCGAATCATCCTCCCGGCTCCGATGCGTCGGTAGTGGCGCTATCTCACCGCTGGAGAAGCCACCACAGCGGCTGGCGCAGGCACTTCTAGCTCCGCTCGGCAGGGATACGGGGGAAGTGT
>CAYPPQ010000071.1:0-14212 GCA_964412635.1 uncultured Planctomycetia bacterium
GGCCAGCGATATCGCCAAGGCCGTGACCGATTCCCCGTCTATCGTGTCAACGACGGTTCACTGTTGCTGTGGAAGCGTTGCCTCAGGGGCGGTTGGCTGAGTCGAATCAATCACGACATCCATCTCAGCAGTCGTCGCTTCATCGAGGAGATGGAACTGGCAACCCGGGTGAGAAACTGTGGAATCGCCACCTCCGATGTGATGGCGGTGGCCACGACCCCGGCCTTTCCAGGTGTGAGAGTGGAGATGCTGATCCGCCTCGAGACTGGCGTCGTGACACTTCTCGAATTCCTCGGCGACACTTCCAACTCCGACGCCGCCAGGATGCGCGTCCTCGATGAAGTTGCAGGCACCATCTGCCGCTTTCACGATGCGGGTTTTCTTCACGGCGATCTCAACTTGATGAACATCCTCATCGATGGTGCCGCTCCACGGGCGATTCTCGTCGACCTGGATCCTGGAGGGGCAGGTCGAATCGGCAATCGTCTCGGCAACTTGCAACGACTGATGCGTTCGATGAGGAAATCACAGCGTGCAGGGCTGCTCTCCTTCGAGGAGAACGAATGCCACCGCTTCCTGCAAACTGTCACCGGTGGTGACCAGGATCTGCGTGGCGCGCTTGAGGACGCCACCGGTTGCCACCGCTCCAGCGGCGAAGAGGAGCATCGATGATCAGGGTCGGGGCCATCGACTTTCTCAATGCAGCCCCGCTGTGCCTTCACCTCCCCCGTGATCACGAGGATTGGCACGTCACCGATGCGATGCCAAGCCAGCTGGCGGCATCACTGCGTCGTGGAGATCTCGACGTGGGCCTCGTCCCCCAGGTCGAGGCGTGTTTCAACCCTGAATACACCATCATCGACCGTCATTGCATCGCCTGTGATGGCGAGGTGGCATCGATACTGCTGTTCCACGATCTCCCCTGGGATCAGTTGAAGGTGGTTGCGGTCGATCACGCCAGTAACTCCTCCGTGGCGCTGCTCCAGGTGCTGAGGCACCTCGACAACCTGGAGCCACTGGAACTGGTGGTCTCCACCTCTGATCTCCACCTCCTCGGTCAGCAATCCGCCGTCGATGGTGTCCTCCTCATCGGAGATGCTGCTCTGCAACAGCGCGCTTCCCCGGGGCACCAGGTGACCGACCTGGGGCTCGCCTGGAAGACTCGTACCGATCTCCCCTTCGTATTCGCGGTGTGGTTGGCGAGAAGTCACTCCCCCGACTGGGTCGTCGAAGGGCTGACCAACGCCGCCCTTCAGGGACTGGCACAACGCCCCGAGATCGCCAGACGCTTCGTCGAGGAGCATCCGTCACTGATGGATGTAGCAACCGCCACCGACTATCTGCAACATAACATCCGTTACCAGCTGGGAGAGGCCGAGAAGAGGTCGATCGAGGTGTTCCACCGACTGCGCTGTGAACTGGATCAAGATCTCCCGACCCGCTGGAAACCACGCTACCTCGGGGAGGAACGATGATCGATCTGACCGCCACGGTGATCACCTTCAACGAGGAGAATAACATCCGGGAATGCCTGGAGTCGTTGCGCTGGGTACCCAACATCGTTGTGGTCGATTCTGGATCCACCGATGCAACGGTGAAGATCGCCAGAGAGTTCACCGAACGGGTCCACATCCTCGACTGGCCAGGCCATGTCGAACAGAAAAATCGTGCGGTCGACCTCGCCCCCACCGACTGGGTCATCTCCCTCGACGCGGACGAACGGATCACTCCTGCACTGCGAGAAGAACTTCAACGACACCTCGTTGAAGTTCCGCAACATCCAGGATTCTCGATGCCGAGACTCACCTGGCACCTGGGGCGATGGATTCGACATGGCGGCTGGTACCCCGATCGCAAGATACGTGTCTTCGATCGGCGAAAGGCTCGCTGGGCAGGGACCAATCCACACGATCACGTGGACCTGCGTGGCAACGCGAAGGCACTGGAGGGTGAGATCCTTCACTACTCCTTCCGCAATCTCCATCATCACATGGAGACGATCGATTTCTTCACGGGGATTGCCGCCAGGGAGATGGAGGTGCGGGGAGGTCGTAGCGCATTGAGCGGAATGCTTCTTCGTGCTCCCTGGAAGTTCTTTCGGATGTTCCTGCTGAAGCGTGGATATCGTGATGGGTTCCAGGGCTTCATCCTGGCGGCAATCGGTGCCTTCTACGTTTTCCTCAAGTACGCCGCCCTGTGGGAGCGATCCGCCCTGCACAGCAGGGGACTCGACCCCGATGCGATGCCCCGCCACCACCGAGGTCCCGAATGGCGCCCCCCTCGGGTCGAGCCGGAGGAGCAAACCGGGCCTTGAAAATCATCCACCTCTTCGCCAACCACAAGTTCACGGGACCCGCAGACCTTGCCATGGTGCTCGCCGCTGGTCAGCAGGCTGAGGGTGCCGAGGTGATCTTCATCTCCAGCCAGCATCCGTCGGTGGAGAACACCGTCGACGTGATCGCCTCCTCGAGAGGTTTGACTACCCTGTCCGGTCTTCGTCTCCCCAAGCATCTGAATCTCGCGGGGCTATCGAAGGATGTGGTCGGTCTGCGCAAGATCATCGACGAGCACAGGCCAGATTATCTCCACTGCCATCTCGACGGTGACCACCTGCCCGCCTGCCTTGCCACCCTGTGGAGCGGTGGCGACGCCAAAGGACCATCTCGTCGTGCTCCGCGAATCATCCGTAGTACCTACCACCTGGAACCACCGCGCGGATTGCGAGCTTCCTGGATGTCGAGGCGCACACACCTGTGGCTACCTCCCACCGAGACCGCCGGCGAGCGATTGGTCCGAGCACTGCCCGCAGCACTCGATCGAATCTCGGTACTGGCACCCCCCGTCGATCTGGAGAGGTTTCACCCGGAGCAGGAGACCGATCATCCAGATGCCGAGAAGCCCGTGGTTGTCGGAGTCGTCGCCCGCATGCAGCGACATCGGATGTTCCCGATGCTGATCGAGGCCTTCGCCATGGCGGCGCAACAGGAGCCTCGATTACAGCTGGAGATCCTGGGGCGGGGAACTCATCAGGATGAGGTGGCCAGAATACCGGCTCGTGAAACAGGCCTGGGAGAGCGGATTCGTTTTCCAGGCTACATCTCTCCCGATCGATATCCGCAGCAGCTGCGCCAGCTCGATCTGCTGGTATTCCTGGTTCCTGGCTCGGATGGAACCTGCCGCGCCGCACGGGAAGCACTGGCCAGCGGAGTACCTGTCATCTCGACTCGACGGGGACTGCTCCCCGATCTGATCCCCGATCACGGTGGCGCCCTGCTCGCCGATGAAGAGCCGGAGACGCTGTGTCGAGTCCTTCTGGAACTGGCCCAGGATCCCCAACTGCGGCAAAACAAATCACGAGATGCTCGCAAATACGCAAGCGAGCATTTTGACTCAAAGGCACTCTCCAGCGCCCTGCTGGACATTCTGAGTCGATAACCCCCCTATCGGCCCTTGAAGACCAGGATAATTCGGCGATTCAGGTAAAGATTTCCTCCCTCCCTTCCGAAGTTCTCATTGGGCCCGGATGGACCGGGCGAGAATCCGCGCCGGCGCTCTTGATTGCTTCAAGCCGGCACAAGAGAAAGGTCTGGCAATGAACGCCAATAACGACTGCAGCACCAGCTGCACCAACGCATACTTCCCGACTGCTCGGGTACTCACCGGTGTCCTGGGTTTCTTCGCCCTCTGCACCATCGCAACCAACTACGGCATCAACACCGTTTTCGATGCCAACGTGTTCTTTTCGGTGATTGCGACCGCTCTGGTCACTTGCTTCGCCGTTTGCAACAGCAACATGTGGACCAGTGCTTACCAGGTCTTCTCCGGTAAGGTCAACAATGTCGCTGACGCTACCTGTTACTGGAATACCGCCGCTTACGGTTTCCTTCTCTCCTGCGTGATCTTCTGCGGAAGTGCCTTCCTCAGCGCAGTCTCCACCACCACCGTGGCCGCCGCTGCCGCAACGATGTATTTCCCCTTCATCGTCAGCATCTGTGGTTACTGGGTGTGCAAGGTGATCGCCAACGCCTGTGCGTACTGCCTGGTTCAAGCCACCTACAACAGTGCTACAAACTACGCTAACACCACCGCTGCCGGCACAAATGTCGCAAATGACAACACTGTCATTTCTGGGCAGACTGTCAACTCCTAGATCCTCTTTCTAGAACAGCTGACAACTTCGAGAACTGCAGGAAGGTGCCCGTAAAAGGGCGCCTTCCTGCCATTTCATGCCCCCCTCCCCTTCTCCAGGCATTTCATCAGGATTTCTCCGCAGCCCCCTCAAATCCTGAAATTCGATCGATACAAGCGAGATCAAATTCGAGTTCTTGAATGTTCTCAATCAAGAACTATCCTTGCGATATATGAATATACCTGACGGGATTCCCCGACGGGTCCTTGAAGGAGTGGATCCACCCCACCGGAACATCACCGGCGGTGGATATTGTGTGTCTTAATTTTATCGGGAGTACGTCTTATGTCCGCTAGATTACTTTCCAGGTTACTGGTCCAGGTTTTCTCTCTCATTCTTCTCATCACCCCTCAGGCCACCGAGGCTTCTGACCAGGTATTCATCGATGCCGCACAGGTCAAGATTGTCGGTGGGCACGGTGAGGATCACCTCGGTGCCTCCTCTTCAGGAGCCGGAGATGTCAACGCTGACGGGATTCCAGACATCATCGTCGGTGCCCCGGGTAGCTACAACAGTTCCCACAACACCGGCGGAAAGAGTTACATCATTCTTGGCTCTTCCGCTCCAGCGGGAGTGATCGATCTCAAGCACTCTCATCCGAACTCGGTCATCGTCATCGACGGTGCCCCGGGTGGCTCGATGCTCGGCTCCTCCGTCTCCAATGCTGGGGATGTAAACGGCGACGGCATCGATGATTACATCATCGGTGCGCCTGGTGCCTCGAGCAGCAACCCTGAAGAGGGTGAAGCTGGCCGGGCATACATCATCTATGGTTCAGCAAATCCACCTTCCACCATCGACGTTTCGAATCTCGGATCGATGGGAGTAGAGATCATCGGCGCTCGCGAAGGGGGACACTTCGGAGCTTCGGTTTCTGGAGCCCGCGATTTCGATAACGACGGATTCGACGACGTGATCATCGGTGCCCCGGAGGACTTTGACGATTCGGACGTGGTCTGTGGAAGTGCATTCCTGATCCGCGGAGGCGCTGCTCTTCCCCAGACGATGGATCTCAAGAACTCCCACGGTAACGTCACCATCTTCACTGCCGGTGGACCGAACCAGGAGGTCGGATCCTGCGTCACCGACCTGGAAGATTTCAACGGGGACGGCGTATCGGATATCGCCATCGCGTCACTTCGGCACTCCGATGGCATGTCGGGTCACGCTGGGCGTGTATGGATTCTCTACGGTGGATCCACTCCCCCTGCCGCGGTCCAGCTCAACGACACTGCAGCCAGCGGAATGATGAGTACCACTGTCCGGGTTCCACATCCGAACCATGAACTGGGACAATCGATCGCCTGTGCCGGAGATTCGGACTCCGATGGCGACAGTGAACTGCTCGTCAGTCGCTCCCTTCACGACCACAATCCGGAAGTCACTGCCAATGTGGCCTACCTGATCCGTGGAGGATTGGCACTTGCCGAGATCAACCTTGCCACCCCTGCACCGTGGGTCACACGGTACATGAGCTTCTACGACAACGACGAAGAAGGACAGTCGGTTCACACGACCCTCGACGTCAGCGGCGACGGTGTGGATGACCACATCGTGGGTATCTCGCGCAGCATCATCCTCGATGTGGAAAAGGGAATGGCTCACCGGATCAATGGTGGCCAGAATCTCGGCGGATCACAACTTCTCGACCTCTTCCAGCATGAAGGCCGCGGCTACCTCGGCCTCCAGGAAGGTCAAGTTGTCGGAACCTCCGTTGGCTCCGCTGGCGACTTCAACGACGACCGCGGTAACGATCTGATGATCGGCGCACCGGGCAGCAAGCCATACGGTCGTGAGGAGGCGGGAACTCTCTTCATCTTCTACGGCCAGAAGTTGCGCTCCCCCAACAACGTGCAAACAGAAGCGCTGGGTCAGACGGTCGATATCACCTGGAACAATCGTGCCTTCTACGACGAGGTCGATCTGTTCAGGGATGGAACCCTGTTGGCAACTCTACCGGGAGGCACCGAGGCCTACACCGATCTCGGAGTTGACTACGGCGATCATCACTACTCCGTACGTGGAAGGCGACGGGGAATCAACACCGTCAAGCGTGGCAGTGACATCCGGGTTCTCGTTCCCATCGCAGCCCTCGACTGCACCTCCCTGCATCGACAGGTCAGCATTCAGTGGAGCAATCCCGATACCTACCAGAACATCGATCTGTACAGAGATGGCGTTCTCCTCGCATCCTTGCCCGGTGGCAGCACCTCCTACCAGGATGTCGATGCCGCCTTCGGAGTTCGTCAGTACAGCGTGATCGAGCGTGGAGATCGCACCACCACCCTCTCCACCGGTTGTGACATCACGGTGCTGCAGCCGCCCTATACGGCGACCTGCTCCTCAGGCCCCGACGCCTCAAACGCGATCATCGCCACCATCAACTGGAACCTGATGCCGAATCCGAGTGGATTCCAGGAGATCAACATCTACCGCAATGGATCCCTGCATCAGACCCTTGACGGAAGTGCCACCTCGACCCAGGACACCATCGTCGAAGGTGTAACTTACCTCTACGAGATCGAGGGAATCGCAGATGACGGCCGTGCCATCAGTGCCCGTGCCGATTGCGAGATCACCAACCCGTTCTCGGTCAAGGAACTCGATTGCTCTTCCGATGTGGATCTGGCCACCTTCACGTGGATCAATGCCGATCTCTACCATGAGATCGTCATCGAATTCGGACCCGGTGATGGGTCCACCCCCCCGGTTCAAATCGCAGCCATTCCCGGAAACAGCCAGTCTTTCAGCACCATCATCGCTGGTGGACCCGGCGATTACAGTGTCTGTATCCGCGGTGTTCGCTTCGGAAACACTGCAGAGAGTGGACGATCCTGCTGCACCTTGACGGTGCCGCACCCGCTCGGACCGCTCAACTGTTCCGCCTCGGGACAGTCGGTGTTCCTCGAATGGACCAATGGCGGTACCTACGACGAGATCGCCATCACCCGGGACGGTCTGCCGCTTGCTTCCGTTCCTGGCAGTTCGACCAGTTACACCGACGATGGTGTCAACTTCGGAGACCACACCTACTCCATCACGGCGATTCGTCGCCAGGGTCACAGTGCTGCCGAGAGTTGCAGCCTGAGGGTCCTGCGCAGCCCCGAATCGGTGACCTGTCTCGGAGAAGGAGATCAGGTGCGACTCAACTGGGTCAATCCGTCCCCCTCCTACGATAGTGTCGAGGTGATGAGCGGTTCCTCCGTCATCGCCACCGTCTCTGGAACCACCACCGAGTACATCGATACCCCGCTGTTGCCGGGCGATTACTCCTACACCCTTCGAGCGGTGAAGGGCAACAGCGCCAGCGATCCGACCGATTGCGAGACTTCGCTGCCGGAGCCGGTCAACGGACTGACGACCAATCTGCTGGAAGGCACCAACGTGCTCCTCACCTGGGCTCCCACCGAGGACGCCACCGATGTGAGGATCTTCCGTGACGGTACTGTCATCGCAACGATTCCTGCTACTGCCACCGCCTACATCGATCCGGGTCAGGTTCCTGCAACATACAACTACTGCTTGCAGGCGATGATCGGACCGAACTACAGCTCGGATACCTGTGCAAGTGCCATCGTTCCGAACCCACCGATCGACATCGTATGTGGTGTCGATTCCGCCATCGCGACGATTTCCTGGACCAACATGGATGGCTACGACAATGTCATCCTGAAGCGGGACGGTGGAACCATCCTCGAGGATCTGGGCGGAACCACCAGCGAATACGTCGATACCATGGCGGGACCGGGACCACACATCTACGAGGTCAGCGGTCGAATCGACATCTACGAATCCAGTTTCATCTGGTGTGAGGTGACCGTGCCTTACCCGCCGGCGGACCTCAGTTGTTCCGTCGCCGGGGGAACCGATTCGGTATTGACCTGGGTCAACACCGAGCCGTCCACCAGCATCAAGGTGCTCAGGGACGGGGTCGAGATTGCAGATCTTCCACCGACCAGCACCGGCTACACCGATGCTGGCGTGGCTCCTGCAACCTACGAGTACTGCGTCATCAACGTGTTCGGTCCCAAGACCAGTGCCTCGACCTGCTGCACCCTGCTGGTCCCGGCCCCTCCGACCAACTTCAGTTGCCTCACCACCGCCGGAGATGTCGGCATGAGCTGGACCAATAACGAGGAGTACGACGACATCACGCTGGAGCGAGATGGTGCGGTCATCGCCGTGCTGCCAGGGGGAACCACCTCCTACACCGATATCGCCACCGAACCGGGGGCACACACCTACACCCTCAGCGGCTCCAAGGACGGCAACAGTTCCTCGACCATCGACTGCTCCGAGGAAGTACCCGCGGCAGCGACCGACCTGACCGCAAGCGCTCTCGCTTCGACCGTCTCTCTCGACTGGTCCCACAGTGGCCCTGGTACCGAGGCTGACCTGACCCGCAATGGTGCGCCCCTCGCGTCGTTACCGGCAGCCACCCAGTCTCTTGACGATACCGGTCTGGCCCCGGGTGATTACCAGTACTGCGTCACGATGCGAATCGGTGACGGAACCAGCCCGACCATCTGCACCGACATCCATGTCCTCGACTCCCCCAGCGATTTCAGCTGTTCGGTAGTCTCGGGCAACGTCGAGATCTCCTGGACCAACAACGATGTCTACAGCACCCTCACCCTCAATCGTGACGGCCAGCTGCTGGCGATCCTCTCGGGAGGCGATAGTTCCTACCATGATGCGATGCCGGCACACGGTGCTCACAGTTACGACCTGACCGCCCACGGTGGTCCGTCCAGTACCAGTGCCACCTCCGATTGTTCGGTGGATGTCCCCTCGACCCCCACCGATATGGCGTGTTCTGCCCTCGGCTCCACTGCATCACTGTCGTGGACCTTGCCTGCTCCTGGAGAGACGATCGAGTTGACTCGCAATGGTGCGGTGATCGCGATGCTTCCCGGCGACGCCACCTCTTTCGATGATGCTGGCGCACCTGCCGGTACACACGAGTACTGCATCACCAACAAGATCGGTAGCGGCACCAGTGCAACTACCTGCTGCAGCGCCAGGGTGCTCGCTTCGCCGACCGACTTTGCCTGCATCGCGGTCTCCGGTGAGGTCGACATCACATGGACCAACAATGATGTCTACGACACCATCACCCTCAACAGGGATGGTCAACTTCTGGCGATCCTCAGCGGTAGCGATAGTTCCTACCACGATGCCACCGCCGGTCACGGACTGCACAGTTACGACATGACCGCCGACGCTGGAGCTCTCAGCATCAGCGACACCTCCGATTGCTCCGTGGATGTGCCCTCGACTCCCACCGACATCGCCTGTTCGGCACTGGGATCGACCGTCTCGCTATCGTGGGCCCTGCCCGCTCCAGGCGAGACCATCGCGCTGAGTCGAAATGGCACCGTCATCGCCATGCTCGCAGGAGATGCAACCTCCCATGAAGATGTGGGTGCGCCGGTGGGTACCAACGAGTACTGCATCGTCAACATGATCGGCAGCGGCACCAGTGCCACCACATGTTGCAGCGCAAGGGTGCTCTCGACCCCGACCAACTTCGCCTGTGCAGCCAATGCCGGTGAGGTCGACATCAGCTGGACCAATACCGATAGTTACGACACCATCACCCTCAACAGGGATGGACAGTTGCTGGCGATCCTCAGCGGTAGCGACAGTTCCTACCACGATGCCACCGCCGGTGCCGGCCCCCACAGTTACGACATGACCGCCGATGCGGGAGATCTCAGCATCAGCGACACCGTCGATTGCACCGTCGATGTGCCCTCGACACCGACCGACATGGCGTGTTCAGCACTGGGTAGCACCGTCTCCCTCTCCTGGACCCTTCCGACCGCAGGCACCACCGTCGAGGTGAGCCGCAACGGCACCGTCATCGCGACCCTCGGTGGCAGCGCCACCTCCTTCGATGATGCCGGAGCCCCCGTCGGTACCCATGAGTACTGCGTCGTCAACCTGATCGGAACCGGCACCAGTGCCGCCACCTGCTGTTCCGCCAGGGTGATCTCTGCTCCGACCGGCTTCGGCTGTGTCGCCAGCTCGGGAGACGTGGTTCTCAGCTGGACCAACACCGACGACTACGACACCCTGACGCTGATGCGTGACGGTAGCTTGCTTGCGCTGCTCCCCGGTTCGACCAGTGGCTACACCGATCCGGCGCAGCCTCATGGTTCACACACCTACGAGTTGATCGCAGATCTTGGCGATCACAGCACTTCCGACACCGCTTCCTGTTCCGAGGAGGTCCCCTCGACCCCGCAGAACATGGCTTGCTCCCTGTCGGGCGGCTCCGAGGTACAGATGGCGTGGGATCTTCCCGCCAGCGGTGACTTCATCAGCCTGCTCCGTAACGGTGCTCCCATCGGTTCCCTCTCCGGAACGGCAACCAGTGCCACCGATAACCCGGGACCGGGTACCTACGAGTACTGCCTGATCGTCAACATCGGAAACGGTACCGGTGCCACCACCTGTTGCACCATCGTCGTGCCGCAACCGATGTCTGGAATCGCCTGTAGCACCATAGGAGATGGAAACACTCTCAGCTGGAGCAATGGCGAGACCTACGATGTGATCGAGATCGCCCGCGACGGAGTGGTGGTTGGCCTGGTGGGAGGATCGACCGATTCCTTCACCGACTTCCCCCTCGGCCCGGGTACCTACAGTTACCAGATCACTGCGACCCTCGCTGGCTCCCAGACCGCTCCGATCAGTTGTTCGGTAACGATCTTGCCGGCACCCATCAATCTTGCCTGTTCCTTCTTCGGTGCCCCGGTCCACCTCGACTGGGAAAACACCGCCGCCTACACGACGATTCACATCGAGCGTAACGGCGTGTTGATCTCGTCGATCCCGGGTGCTGCGACCAGCTCCATCGACGTGGTCCCGAGCGAGGGAACCTACAGTTACAGGATCTGGGCGGAGCACGCCGATGGAATCACCACCTCGACAACCTGCTCCGGTACGGTGAAGCGTTTCCTTCGTGGAGATGCCAACAGCGATACCAACTGCGACATCGCAGATGGTATCTGGGTGCTGAACTGGCTCTTCATCGGCGGTCAGGAGCCGACCTGCTTCGATTCTGCAGATTTCGATGACAACGGAATCGTCACCATCGGAGATGCGATGCTGATGATCTTCTACTACCTGCACGCCGAGGGAACTCCGCTGGTTCCGCCCGCGGCCCCGTACCCCGATGCAGGGCTCGATCCGACCGACGACATGCTCGATTGCATCGATTCCCCCTACTAGGGAAGTCGGCGCTGACATCTTGACGAAGTAGCCCCGGCGGGTCGACGACCCGCCGGGGCTTCTCTTTTTGTCCAGAAACGGGAAGATGTCCCGATGTCCCGTTGTGGTGTATGCTTGATGAGAAGGCCATCGGAGATTCACTCCGATTCAATTGCGAAGGGCAAGACGATGCCAGCGGCTGGCAATACGAACGGTTTTCCTCATCTGAACCGCCACCGAAGAGACCAGGAGCCTCTGGAGCCTGGCTCCTACGGGCCCCAGTGCTCGAAATGCCCCATCCACTCGCGCTGCCGTCGTATCTGTGATCTGGTCGAGAATCTGATCCCCAGCATGGAAAAGGGACGGGTCGATTCCGAGGACCTTCCGCGCCTCTACATGGGACTGCGCACCGTCAACGTGCTCCTCGACAACCTGGAGATCCTGACCCCACGCCAGCAGCAGGTGGTCCACCTCTACTACCGGGAATCGTTGATGCAGCAGGAGATCGCCGAACGCCTCAAGGTGACGCAACAGGCGGTGGCAGACTCGCTGGTTCGAGCCCGACGCGCCGTGGGCCGTCATTTCGGCGTCCGGGAGATGTCCTCCAGCACGGGACAGATCCCTGCTCCCGGCGAATAGCCGGAAATCTTTGCCGTTCCACTCCGATCAAATCTGGGCCGATTGACACGAAGTCGCTGCCGGATAGAATTCTATATGGTGATGGAACCCGGTCTGGCTCCTGTCCAGACAGTACAATTGTGCTGTGGGTGGTCCCGAAGACGATCTCCATGCGGATATGTAAAGAGATCGTCACTGCGGTACCGATTCCATCGAAGAGAAGAATTCGTCGGATCGAGGTGGCGATGAGCTCACCATCGTCTCCGTGCGATTGATCTTTTTGTTTTGGGGAAGGATTCAGTCCTCCCGCTGTTACCCCTTGGTGAGATCTGCAGCTGCGGCCCAGATTTCTCCAGGTGTTTTCGAGGAAGAATCTTACCGGCTCCCATGCGAGGTCCGGAAGCGAGGAAATACAACCCATGATCTCTCGAACATCCTTCTCCCTGGACCTGATCCCTGGTGGCCTCGCCCGCCTCGATTTCCCGGCACTGCTGCTGGCATTGCTCCTGTTGTGTGGAACTTCAGGATCACTGTCCGCTCAGGTCACCTGTCCGCCGGCAGATCCGCCCTACGGAACCTGCTTCGTTCAGGCGGGCAGTTACCCCGGAGATCTGCCCTACGCCGTCACCGTCATCGACAGTGAAGCGGTCGTGGTGGTCTCCGATTACCTGAGCGGGTTGTACTTCAAACTCGACCTCAGCAATCTCAACAGTTCCTCGCAGCATGCCAGTCCTCTCGGCCCCGCCACCTACCTCGGCGTCGCCTGGAACAGTGACGAGGATGCGTTGTACTGGCTGGTCAATGATCAGGGTTCGATGAAGCTGGCGATTTCCAGCTCGGGAGGCAATCTCATCTCCGAGACGGAGCTGACCCTCCCCGCAGGAACCTCGACCATCACCGGCCTCGCCTGGAATGCCGGTACCGGAAACCTGTGGAGCAACGATCTGCAAAACGATGTTTACCTGGAACTGCAGACGGACGGAACCTTCACCGGGAACTCCTTCCAGAACCCCGAGTCCACCTCCACCACAGCCGGTGCTTTCGGACTTGGACTCGCCATCATTCTCGATCCCATCACCGGAGAGTACCTCTACGACCTGCCGGTAGGACCACCATCTGCACAGCGTGCCAATCAGGTTGTCCGGGTCGATGAAACAGGAGCGACACAGGGGCTCTTCTACCCCCTCGCCGGAGTCAATGCTCTCGGCGGCTGGATCGCCGGAATCGCATGGACCGCCACCGGAAGCTGGGGAGGCCCCAGCGAGTTCGTCGTCGATTACACCAATGAGAATGTCGTCGAGGTTCCGGTACAGGACCCCAATGCTCCGTCGATTTCGGTGGTGAACTGCACTGCGGATGGTGACAACAATGTCACCCTCACGTGGACCAACCCCATCACCTACACCAGCATCATCGTCTCCCGTGACGGAGTCGAAATCGCCTCCCTTGATGCCGGCGAACAGAGTTACGTCGACAGTGATCTCGATCCTGACACTTACGAGTACTCGCTGAAGCCGGTGCCAGCCAGTGGAACTGATCTTCCCGCAGCGACCTGTAGTGTCGTGGTCGGCTTCGGTCGGCTCCTGGGACAGGCTCCCCACGGTGGATCACAACCTGGACCGACCACCTTCATCGGAAGCAGCAATCAGTTGCTGGTCGCCGATGATTCGGGACTGACCGCATGGCTTTACGGCAATGATCTTACTCCTGCCGGGAGTCTCCCCGGACCGTTCACCTCGACAACCACACTGGTTGGAATCGCCTGGGATGCCAGTAACGATACCCTCGCCTGGCTCAACCAGGACGGTGAACTGATCATCACTGATCTGCAGGGTAGTACCCTCTCGTCGACGACCCTCGTTTCTCCTGCTTTCGGACAGCTCGGTGAAATCACCTACTCCACCACTCGCAGTCGCTTCATCGGAATCGATCGCTCGGTGGCTTCCATCTTCGAGTTCGACGCGGACGGAACTTCCGGCCCCGGACTGGAATCGATCCCTCCCGTTCCCAGCGGCAGTTCCGCCTTCATCGGAGGCATCACTGCCCGCGATACAGGAACCACGAGCGTCTGTGACTTCGCCGTCGGATCGGTCTCGGATGGCGGCGTGAGCCGTATCGAGAGAGCGGTAGACGGCACCGCCAGTGGAATCGGATTTGACCTGGCACCTTCTGCCAACTCCGGTGACA
>CAYPPQ010000072.1:0-12426 GCA_964412635.1 uncultured Planctomycetia bacterium
GGAAAAGAAGGCGACTGGGGGCCGGCACCGTGGGGATCAGAGTGGTGGGACGGCACCGATTTCTGTTTCCCAAGTGGTCACTCAGCAGTGGCATGGGGTACAGCGGTCGCCCTCTCCCGATCGTGGCCACGCCTGACTCCTCTGTGGCTCATCCTCGCAGCAGGATGCGCTGCAGGACGAGTTCAAGCTCGAGGGCATCATGCTAGCGACGTGCTGGCAAGCCTGCTGCTTACCTTGATCATTAGTTACATTTTATTCCCGTCGACATATCGATCTATCTCCGACTAATCAACCTGTTCGCCGGACAATCAGAACACTTGTAACACTGACAACGATTTCATGAAAAGTCATGCGACATGAAAGACTTACTGACTTAGGTTGAGTAGCAACAGCGAAATATTTGATAGTAATCGTTTCTCAACAGAGGAACTATTAAGGCAATGATATGGAAGAGACCATCGCCGAGGGGCAACACTTCGAATCTCTGGCGGATTTACTGCGGACAATTGCACACCCGGCCCGCCTTCAGTTGGTTCAACTACTGATTCGGGATCATTACAGCGTAGGAGAGCTCGCAAACATCTGTGGTATCCAGAACCACATGGCTTCCGAGCATCTTCGCCTCATGAAAAGATCGGGATTTCTCGGCTCTCGTCGTAGAGGTCGCAAGATCTATTACTACATATCGAGCAATGAAATCATCCGTTTGATGTTGTGCATGTGTCAGCAGAATCACACGGAAACGGCGTAGAAGAGTCCAGGAGCCGGTGAATAGCAACTACACCGGTTCCGTAGGCCTCAAAATCTGAATCCGACCTGCACTGCGCCACCAATATCTTCACTGTTCCCGATGATCGCTGCATCAACATGCAGACCAAAGGGCGACAATCCCAATCCTGCGGAGAGCACACTCCGATCCGCATCGATCAGACTCAGACGACAACCACCACGAAGTTGTGCCCAGCCTTTGAGGTCGTACTCGACGCCGGCGGACAGATACTGGTTATCATTGGCGCCAGACAGGAATCGGGTCTTCATCAGATCCACATCCACTGCCACAGTCCCCCAATCCACTTCCCGAGCGGCCCCCACATGTATCGTCGGAGAGAACTCGACAAATCTACCAGTGGCCTCTGGAAGCCCCGTGATGAGACTCTCACGGTAGGCAAGGTATTTCTTATCCAGCACATTTCGCACAACTGCCCCGTAAGTCCAACCATCGTCATCTTCCAGCGCGACTCCGACATCGAAGTTGAAATCTTCATACCTTGAAAAATAGTCATCCGGATCAGAGACCGTAACGGTATCAGGATCAAACGACAGATCAGTCACCTCAATATCCACCTTCTTGGTGGTCACGCCCACGCAAATGCCCTCCAGGATCGTCGATAAAGAAACTCCTACTTCTTCCTTACTGAACCACATTGCTTCGATCTGCGTGTCCATGTCGTTGACGTCAAATGGAACCAGAGAGATCTCGGCAACCCCCCCCATTCCATCGGGGATGTAATTGATGTATTCGGAAAGCCCCTCAAGAAGAGCAACACTATTGGAAGACGGATCATCGAAATTGACCTGATCGAGAGCGTCGGCGAACCCGGTGAGAAAAGCGGAATCGGCGTAATCGACCGATATGAATGCACCCACGGAAGACGTTGCGTACAGGTTCCACCCCACCGCATCATCGGTGCTCCCAACGCTAGCCCCAAAAAGGGCCAGTGCATCGGCTGGATACCTGCTCAGTGCTGCAAATCCACCATCGAGTTGATTCGCGGAATTCACCACAAGATCGACACCAGCATTACTCGGCAAACTATTGAAGTCCGACACGGAGCTTTCCAGATTTGCAATAAACCCCTGATCGTCAAGCGACTTCAATGTGTCATCGAAATCTCCTGGATCTGAAATGAATCCACCGAAGCTCGGAAACTCCACTGAAAATCGATTCTTCGCAGCAAGTGACAGGACCGCCGGGTTGAAAAAGGAAGCCGTGGACGGATTTGCAACTGCAATCCCGACTCCTCCCATTCCCATCGAGCGTGGATCCAGTCCTGACTGTGCGTCTGCTACGCTCGTGAGAACAAGTAAAGATGCAATCAGCCCGACATGAAATTTCGAGACCACCCATTCCATGCCACTAACGAAACGACATTCATCGGTTCCAACATCTTTGTTGTCTTGCATCCATCCACCTCTCCAGAAGAAATCAAATCCTGTCGTTGTTCAAACGCAAAAGAGTCATCTGCCGCCCACCGCTGGGCGAGCCCGGTTCATTCGTGTCGGAGTGCACTGATAGGATCGAGCGCTGCGGCTCGCTTGGCCGGATAGATTCCGGACATGATACCTACAGCCATCGAGATCGACAAGGACAGCAAGATACTTGACAGAGTTATCGCAGAGCTCCACCCGGTGAAGAGCGTCAGTAACTTCACGAGCAGCATTCCGACCAGCACTCCGACAGCTCCTCCGATCGTCGCAATGGTCGTCGTCTCTGTCAGGAACTGAGCGATGATATGCCTGCGTCTTGCTCCCAGTGCTCGTCGTACACCGATCTCCTTGGTTCGCTCTGTAACCGTGGCCAGCATGATGTTCGCAATACCGATACCACCTACCAGTAGCGATATCGATGCGATGGCAACTAACGCCAAATTGAACACCTGCTGCGTCTTTCGTCGCTGAGCCAGGACTTCGAGTGGCACTACCATCTCGTAATCCTTTTCGGGGTGGTTCTTTGCCATCAAGGTGTCAATCATGCGAGAGGTGATGAGTACCTGATCGAGATCTTCAACCGAGATGACGATCTGGTTCAACTCCACATCCGTTGCGACCCAATCTCCAGTACTTCCGCTACCTGAAATCGATCGGGTACCGTGACGTTTCAGGATCGTGTTGTAGGGAACATAGATCTCGGAACTCCTGCTATCCACCACCAACGCCTTGCGCGCGTACCCCTGGAAGTTTTCGTCCTCGAGTACGCCGACTACTCTGAATATCTCTCCATTGATGTTGAGCGGCAGATCGATCGGGTCCTCGTAGATCCCCAGTTCTTCAAGCAATCCGGAACGGATCACGCAAACACGCGAGAGAGTTTCTTCATCCGAAGATGTCAGGGTCCTGCCAACAGCGGCCTCAAGGCCAAACAATTGTAGATGCTCCGGTTTCACTGCAAAAACGGAGGACTCCAGAAACTTGCTTCCCCACCAGACTTTTTTCTTACTGATGTGTACCGGCAGTGCGCTGTCTAGACCTGGAATCGTATCGATGATCTGGCGATGATCTCGGAAGGTGATTCCGAAGAAGCTGATGTACCCACCCCTCGCTTCCGCCTCATCCGGTTTTTCAGGTGTTATCGAGTTGACGATGATGTTCTGGATCCCCAGTCTTCCGATCTCCTGGAGAAGTTCTCTTTCTGCCCCTGCGCCGAGAGCCAGCATTGCAATCACCGAGCCCACTCCGAACACGACACCCAACATGGTCAGGACGGTTCTCATCGGATAACCCAGCAGGCTTCTCAGTCCCATCCGGATCAGTTCCTTGCGCTTGTGAGAACTCAATCTGCGCTCCCCTCAAGGATCTGACCGTCTCGCAGGTATACCCTTCTCTCGGCGCGATCCGCCACTTCCTTATCGTGGGTGATCATGACAACGGTCCGCCCCTGCTGATGGAGATCATCGATCAGGGCCAGGACCTCTTCACCGGTGTTCGTATCAAGATTTCCGGTCGGCTCATCGGCGAGCAGGACTGCGGGATTGTTGACCAGTGCCCGGGCGATCGCTACACGCTGGCATTCTCCTCCGGAGAGTTGGGTGGGACGATGATCGAGGCGATGAGAGAGGCCCACCGAATCGATGACATCCAGGCAATGTTGGGTGTTTTCCGACACGGAGCGAGATCCATAGAGCAAGGGGACCTGTACATTCTCGATGACATTCAACTGCGGGATCAGGTTAAAACTCTGAAAGATGAATCCGATATCCTCGTTGCGGATACGAGATAGATCGTCGTCGGAGCAATCCGATACATCCTGCCCGCTCAGTCGATACTGACCTTCGGTGGCGATATCGAGACAGCCTAACAAGTTGAGCAAGGTGGATTTCCCGGACCCCGAGGTCCCGGTGATCGAGATGAACTCCCCCTCTGCCACCGCCAGATCGATCCCCCGAAGCACATGAAGACGTGGCTCCGTCTCCCCGTAGTACTTGTGAACTCCGCTGAGAGTGATGATGTCACCACTCAAGGGGCGAATATCCCGCCAGGGGATGCCGAGGCCAGTACGACGCCATCCAGGCCTGCGGAAGTTTGCCCATCTACTCCTGGAATCGGGCTCTTTGGCTCTTCCTCGCCACCGGATGATTCGACCGCAGCGGGCCGATAGAGGAGGATTTCTTGCCCCTCTTCCAGTCCTCCCCGGATCTCCAGGAAGCTCTCATTGGAACTGCCGATTTCCACCAACTGTTTGCGAACGGAAGATTGCGTGCGCAGGTAGCAGAAGAACTCTCCCGCCTCGGCATGCACTGCCTGGATGGGGACATAGAGAATTTCTTCAAGTTCTCCGATATCGATCTCTACCTCTGCCGAAGTTCCCGGCTTCAGATCCAGATCGTTTCCGATGAGCCGTACCTCGACATTGAAGCGACGCACCTGATCACCCCATCGCCGATCCCCCGCATTGGCCACTGAATCGATCTTGGCCACTCTTCCGCTGAATACTCGATCCTTCTGAACCTCGGAGCGGATCACCGCACTCATCCCCTCCTTGATCTTATCGATGTCAGCCTCGTGGATCTTGATGGCGACAGCCATCTCGGTGGGATCCGGGATCGTCAGGATTGTCTGGCTGTAGTGGACATCTTCACCGACTCGAATTTCATTGCGATCCCAGGAGCGATCGGGATTTCCATAGAAGATAACCCCCTCCACCGTCGAGTAGATGGTCATCTGGGACAGATCGGACTGCCAGCGATCGAGCTCCTCCTGGCTCTCCTCAAGAGATCGTTCATTCTGACTCACCTTGACCTGCAAGTTGCCGATCACCGTTTCCGATTCCTTCTCCACCATCTCAACATTGCGCCTCGCCTCGATCACCGAGGAGTCCTTCTGCTTCATGCTGAGTGGTCGTTCGTAATCGTTATAGAGCTGCTGGGACTGCTTGGCGGTGACCAGAGCATCTTGCTTCTCCTTCAGGGTGATCCGTTCCTTCTCGAACTGATCCTGGGTCACGAACCCCTTCTCGAGCATCTCGGGCATGTCTTTCCACAGCCCCTCCGCTCTCTGAAGTTCCGATTCGGCCTTCTCGATCGACAGTGCCAGAGAGCGCTCCTCCTTGGGGATGTCCCCGAGCAACAGCTTCTCTTTCTCGACCTCGGCAACCTCCAGCGATAGACGTGCTTTCTCCAGGTTGGTCTTGTTCTTCTCCTGCTGGATCAACAGATCGGTACGGGCTGAGTTGAGTGAAGTCTCGATGGCGATCAACTGGTTTTCGAGTTGATCGATATCGCGCTGAACTTCCGTCTTTTCCAGCTCTACCAGCAGTTCACCGATCTTCACCTTCTTGCCCTCATCGACGAGCCACTCGATGCGGTTTCTTCCCCTCACTTCAGAGCGGACGCGAGTGGCATTCCTGGTCGTCAAGGTACCGCGCTCCGTCTGAGAGAGTTTGATGGTTCCCCTGCGAACCTTCGTCGTACCGCTACTTCCCGGTCCGGTGGATCCATCGCCGCCGAGGAAGAGCCACAGCAACAATCCCAGCGCTGCGGCACCAATCAACTTCGAAATCAGATTCTTATTATTCACCGCTTCACGGGTCCTTTCTCGTCAACAAAAAGCAGTCCAAGTTGCTGCTGAAGACGCAACAACTGGACCTCATGAGAGACGATCCTGTCGAGTTGATCATTCTTCGCATCGGTGAGAGAATTCTTTGCTTCCACTACATCCCTGTTGGTTCCAACTCCTCGCAACTGATCGATCTCCGCCTTCTCCACGGTGAAGGAAAAGGACTCTATCGACCTCTTGCCGATTTCCACCTGGAACTTGATCTGTTCGAGTGTCCGTAACGAGTTGCGAATCTCGATGGAGATCTCGTCTTCTCGCCGATCGAGGTTTCGAATCGCCTGATCGAGGGAGATCTCCGCCGACCTGAAACTGTTTCTTCGAGAGAATCTATCGAGAGGCAATTCAAGGTTCAATCCGATCCTGTACCCCTCCTCGTCGGCAAGATCGAGGTCGCCGATTTGCCGCTGCGGATCCGCGGTGGAGTTGTATCCCAGTTCGAGACCGAGTCCCGGAAGAAGTCCATTCTCGGCGATCTCCAGGTTGCGGCGGCTATCTGCCAGTTGATCTCGAACATTGGCGAGGTCGAGCCGGTTTTTCATCGCAGCCTCGATGGCGAGATCCACATCGAGTTCGAACGGAGAGATGGATGGAAACTGCCCCGTCAATTCGATGATTGCTTCGGTCGAAACCCCGAGGTCGATCTTGAAGTTATCGAGGGCAAGCATGAATCGTTGCTGGGCATCGAGACCATTATTTTGCGCGACCAGAAGAGCCTGCTCCGCACGGAACACATCGAGACTGCTTCCGGTTCCAAGCCGGAACAGTGCCTTCGCCTGATCATAGGCGAATTGCTGCCCGACGATGTTTTCCTCGGTATTGACCAGCTGCATCTTCTGACTCACCAGATCGTAGTATTCGGAGATGATCTGGATCACGAAATTTTGTCGGTACAGTTCGAAACTCCTCGCCTGGTACAACAAGGACCGTTCCGACTGGGTGATCGATTCAAATGCCGCCTGGCGGCCGGCTCCGCGCAGCAGAGGCTGCGAGATGGAGGCAGCGAAGGATCCGCTCGCCGAAGGATCCACCGACGGATCGGAATCCGTGAAGGAATGGGAGGCGGAAGCAGAGAGGGACAGGACTCCACCGGTGTAGAGATACTGGCTGCCGCCGAGGGAGATTCCCGAAACTTCCTGAACATCCTGATCGGTACCGTCGCTGTATTGGTGGGAGACACTGCCACTGAACACCGGGCGCAAAAAATCACGGCGTTTCACTCCGAGTGACAAGGCTGACAGAAACAACGACTCTCTCTGGGATTTGTAATCGCGGCTCATCTCCGTCGCCAGCTGGATGGCGCCTTCAAGGTCGAGGTGATAGCGCTGCGTCTCGACACTCTCCTGCGGGGAAGTGGAGTCATCCCCTTCGTCCGGAATCTCGACACCGATCGGATCGAAGAGACCCGTTTCGCGGAAACTGGAGACTTCGGAGATTTTTTCGTCACGAATCCGCTGCCCCAGATCTTCGGCGATTCGGTGATCTCGATCTGCGCAGGCGGAGAGAAGCAGCAGAAACCCGAGCAGGTAGTGGAATCCAGGAGAACTCCTGGGGCGAGATGGCCCAGATCTTGAAGCAGATCTTGAAGCAGATCTTGAGGCAGATCTTGAGGCAGATCTTGAAGCAGATCTCGGTTTCATCGATCTCCTGGTAACGAATGCCAGACCCCATGCCTGGCTTTCCTTCGCAGCCATAGTGTCGCAGGCATGGAGTTCCAAGTCAGGTACCAAACCGGACTTCCTGTGCCTCCTTTCACCAAAATCAGGGGTCAGCAGAATCGTCGACCCTCTCGGGAATCCACCTCTTCCAGTACTGCCCCGCTGAAGGGAGCCTCGATCACCCCTTGCTGGCGCAGGAGATCGAACTCGTGGAGATCTGTCAGCTGGTCGATATCGAACCAGGGGTCGAGCAGGGCCACGGAGAGACCCTGCCGGGCGAAACGGTCCAGGAGCGCATCGAGTGTCCCCTGCTGGCTCCAGGGAAGACCGTCGAGGAGTCCTAGCGGGCACTGGCGAAGCCCCAGCAAGTAGAAGCCCCCGTCCTCACTCGGTCCCACCACCGCATCGAACTGGTCGAGACGGTCGCGTGCGTCCTCGAGAAATCGATGGGGTAGCCCCGGTGTGTCCGCTCCCAGTAACAACACCCGCTCCCGTCTGGTGAGAGCGGAGCGCGCCATCCGCTCGATACGATTGCCGAGATCCCCTGTCCCCTGCAAGCAACTGACCAGTGACGAGAGGCGTCCCTCGAGGGGACCGGTCGTCGCCACCAGCGGATCGATCCAGGACAACTGCCCGATAGAATTCCAGCTGTCGAGGAGAAAAGCAGTGGCAAGCCTCAACGCCAGATCTTCTCCCACCGACGAAGCAAGCCGCGTCTTCACCTCTCCTCGACGGGGAACACGTGCGAAGATCACCGCCGCGACGAGATCGGCAGGAACGGTCTCAACCTCGCCAGCTTCCCCCTTCACACCAGAGTCCCGGAACAACTGGAACCATGACCGGCTGTACAGCCGAAACAGTGGCCCCCGGTGACGATGGGCCTTCCGTCGCATCGATCAAAATGATCGATGTCAAAGATGGTCGCAGCAGGTCCTACGGAAGACTTGATCTGGAGATCGAGCATCTGATTGAAATCGCAGTCGTAGAGAAGACCGTCCCAACCGATGCTGATGGTATTCCTGCACATCAATCTGGATACGGTAGCCGAGTTGAAACTCTCCTCGAGAAGATCGAGGTACTCCTCCAGTTCTCCACTGCGAGCAAGTGCCGTAGCAAAGCGCCGGATCGGCAGATTGGCCAGGGTCAATAGCCGGGAGAACTCGATCCCGTGGCGTGAAAGCAACTGCTGCCGGTAGTCCCGCTCCAGCTCTTCACGGGGAGGAGGAAGTTGCGCCCCGGAAGGGTTGTACACCAGATCGAGTAGCAAGCCGCTGGCGCTTTTCCCGTAACCCAGTGAATGTAATCGCTGCAGTGCTTCAATGCTCCTGTCGTAAACGCCTCCTCCTCGCTGGGAGTCGACATTCTCCCGTGAATAGCACGGCAAGCTGGCGATGATATGGACCCGATGTCGTGCCAGGAAGGAGGCCAGATCCTCCATCCCCTCCTCGAGCAAGATCGTCAAGTTGCACCGATCGATGACAGGAATCCCCATGTCAGTAATCTGCTCCACTAGCCAACGAAAGTGAGGATTCAGTTCCGGTGCTCCACCGGTGAGGTCGACCATCTCGATTTTCGGTGATCGTTGCAACAGATCGATGATCCGCTGGGCGGTACGCCTGTTCATCATCTCCGTACGAAGCGGACCTGCTTCGACATGACAGTGCGAACACGCTTGATTGCATTTTTTCCCCAGGTTGACCTGGAGGATGGTGGTCACGTCACGCTGCAGTGGCGACAGGTGATGCTGATCTAGTTTTCCGCAGAAGTCTCTATTGGCCACGATGGTTGCGCCATCCGCAGCGCGTACCTCCGGTGGATTGGAGGAGTTGGACCGAATCATCTCAAGTCCCTTCCCAGCGAGAGCGATGCTCGATGATGACCTCCGACACCAACGCCTGTGGCCTCCACATTACAGAGACGAGCAAGGGATGGGGAGAACCAGATAAGGAGAACGCCCCCGTCGTTTCCGACGGGGGCGCCCATGGCTCCCCGGGTTGGACTCGAACCAACAACCAAGTGGTTAACAGCCACCTACTCTGCCAATTGAGCTACCGGGGAAAACAGTCGCTCAGGAGCAGAAACTTATCCCTCAGGCGGAATACTGTCAACAAGCCTCGACCAACAGCACCCGCAAGAGACCGGATCAGGTCAGTCTGGATGTTGACTTTACGCAAGTTCGTGCAATCGTGTGGTCGAGAGAGGAGTGCAAAATGGTAGACATCTCAGGGGCCTCATCGGTCCCAGGCCCCCAACCACCCCGATCCTATGAGGTACAGAGGCTCACCACCCGGCTGCCCGAATTCATCGGCAACAGCCCAGCACTGATCAGGATGCTCCAGGAGGTCGAGAGGATCGCCTCCAGCGATGGCACCGTACTGATCCTCGGGGAGAGCGGAACCGGCAAGGAACTGGTGGGACGAGCACTGCACCGCCTCGGTGCGAGACGATCGGGTCCCTTCGTCCGTGAAAGTTGTGCGGCGATCTCTCCCCAGCTCCTCGATGGGGAACTGTTCGGACATTCGAGGGGAGCCTTCACAGGCGCCGCCGGTGAGCGTGCAGGTCTCATCGAGAGTGCAGAGGGCGGAGTTCTGTTTCTCGACGAGATCGGTGAGATGGAGCCGGCGCTGCAATCGAAGATGTTACGAGTCCTGCAAGAGCGAGAGATCCGTCGAGTCGGCAGCAATCGGACGCGTCAGGTCAACTTCAGACTCATCGCCGCCACCCATCGTGACCTCGAGAAGGAAGGGGAACAGGGCAATTTCAGGGAAGATCTGCGCTATCGAATCGATGTACTTCGAATCGTCGTTCCGGCGTTACGTCAACGCCGCCAGGACATTCCACTGCTCGCCCAGCATTTCCTCCGACAACATTGTCGACGACTTCGAAGGCCGTCTCCCACCTTCTCGGCGGATGCACTCTCGGTCCTGATGAGCGCACCGTGGCGAGGCAATATCCGCGAGCTACACAACGAGATGGAGAGGATCTCAGCCTCTGGAAAGAACAAGATCGTGGCGGAGGACCTGTCCGAGACGTTGAACAAAAATCGTCTCCCCCATCCCATCGCTCGCCGTCTCCGGGCGGAACTGGGCACCAATCTGAGAAAGGTGGAAGAGGTGGTGCTGGGAGGTATCGTGCGGGATGTGCTCAGCGAAACCGATGGCAACAAGGCTCAGGCCGCTCGAATTCTGGGGATCCCCAAGACAACACTGTACCGCCGATTGGAACGGTGGCGTCTGCTCAGTTGAACGAATCACCGGGGCAGCAGGAACCGATGGCGCAGGAGAGTTCCCTGCACCGATCGGTGCACTCATCAAAGCGGATGGATCTGCGCGATGAAGGGAAGATTCCTGTAGTAGCCCTGCCAGTCGAGTCCGTATCCCACGACGAAGTCGTTGGGAATCTCGAACCCGCAGTAATCGACTGGTGCCAGTTTCACGTTGTTGGCGGGCTTGTGCAACAGCGAGCAGATCGAAACCGAAGCGGGACTTCGCGCCTCCAGATTCGCTTTCAAGTACTGAATGGTGAGACCTGTATCGACGATGTCCTCGATCACCAGGACATGGCGATTGAAGATGGACTGCTGGAGATCGAGATCCAGTTTCACTTCACCACTGGTCACCACCGAATTCCCGTACGAAGACGCTCTCAGGAAATCGATGCTGCAGGGAAAATCCATCTGTCGAACGAGGTCGGCAACGAAGACAAAGGCCCCCTTGAGAACGCAGACCAGTACCGGGTCCAGTTCCCCCAGCGATTCTCGAATTTCCCTGGAAAGTTCTGCAACACGATTCTTCAACTCCTCTTCATCGATCAGAACTTCGATTCGATGGGCTGGTAGAGGAGCTTCCGGGGTCAGCTTGAAATTTCTGGGAGTACTCATCGGTATCTTCGATTCTAGATCCAGGAGTTGTTGATGATTTCACCAACTCCGCCGGCACCTGGGACGATGTAGTCGATTTCGTTGAGTCCACTCTCCCGGGGATCTCTTCCGGGCGTCATCTGGAGAACCTCATCGGGAGAAGCTCCCCGGTCGAGGCGAAGAGTCCAGATTCGGATCCCCGGAACCTCTGCGGTCATCTTGCGGATGTACTCGGGGGTGACGATCAGATGTACGCTGATGATCGCAGCAGGAGTTCCCTCCACCAGTTCATGGTAATGCTGGATCACCTTCAGAAGTGAGGAGCCGGTCGCCCCCATCGGATCGGGGAAGAAGAGGAAGCGATTGTCGACATCCCCACCGATCTTGCTGCCATGAAGTGCTGCTCCCGTTACCGAACCCTTGTCGTCCACGGTTCGTTCCATGATCACGTGATCCTGCCGGACTCCTGTGGGATCGAGAACCTGGTGAAGAACCTGCTGACAGATGTGAGACGGGACCGTTCCAGCCCGCGCCACATTGACGGTAACAGCACGGGTCGAACGATCGATATTCTCACCTCGAAAAACTCCAAGAGGAGTGTACTGCTTCATGTTGGTATCGCATTCGACCAGCGTCCGTGGAAGTTCGTCAGCCACGACCCGCTGCAGTAAACCGCGATATGCGATGTCGAGGAGGTCGTTGAATCGGGGTTGCCCCGTACCCGGCCGACACATCTCCGTGAGGACGCTCATCAGGTACGGATCCGCCAGCAGGTGAACTCCTTCACCGTACTCGTGAGGGATTCCGCCCCGTTCCTTGCCAAGGTCTTCGTAGATAGTTTCCAGGACTCTACTCCTCTCCCTGATCCAGGTCCGCCGCCCCGAAGGAGTGCGGTAGGAGTTCAGAGAGGGGCATCTTCTTCCCCTCTTTCCCATCCCAGATCCACACCGATAGATTCTCAGACCCTGGAAGTTCCGCCAGTACCTGGCGGCAAGCTCCACAGGGCATGGCAGTGACCCAGCTGGATGAAACCTCGGAAAAGGCTGCGACGGCGATGGTGGAAGGAACTCCGATGCCCCC
>CAYPPQ010000072.1:12436-14044 GCA_964412635.1 uncultured Planctomycetia bacterium
GCTGCTGCCCAGTTCATCACTGCTCCCCGTTCGGCGCAGATGGTGAGACCGTAGCTGGCATTCTCCACGTTGCAGCCGCCGTAGATGGTGGAATCACTCCACAGTGCTGCCCCGACCCTGAATCGTGAATAGGGAGCCCTGGCATTTTCCGTCTGTTGACGGGCAGCCTCGAGCAACAGCAGCGGATCACACTGGTCGTCACTATGCCGGGTCACATCATCCCCCTACCGGCAAGAATGATAGCATGACAGCCCCTGATTTTCCGCCCAACCCGCCAACTCCGGCGGAGAGGAGGAGATCAGGGCATCGCCTCGACCAGCGTGACGCATGAGGGATCGAGGAGCCAGGAGGCGGCTGCAGAGGGCTGTGCTGGAGATTCTCCACGGAGCGCCCCGTGCAGTACCACCGTCGTGGCATCACCATTTCCATCGAGAAGCATCTCGGAGAGCGCACCTCGGCTCGGTGCATCGGCGACATCGTCACTCAGCAGGGACAGCAGGGCGACCATCGAAGCGGCCGCAGCATCGGCAGGATCGAGTTCCAGCCTGTCCCACAGGACGGTGCGCACCTGCGGTGCCTGATCTCCCAGAAACTGGCTCTCATCCCAGCGAATCGACAGCAGCGAAGGATCACGATCGAGAGCCTCTCCCAGATCCGCTGCCGCTCTCTCGACATCGTCGACGAGTAGCGAGCCCATCGATCTCAAGAGCCAGGGCAAACCATGGTCGGAGAATCGCAGTAGAGCCTCATCGATGTGGGGCAATGCGGCGACGCCATCTCCTTGCGATAGCAACTGCCTGCCGTCACAGAGGCTTGCCCGGTACGACTCGAGATCCTCCTCGAAGGGAACCGATTCGGTCGTCTCATCGGCAAACTCGATGGTGGCATCGCTCAGGTCATCGATGTAGGGATCACTCCCGTAACGATTCTCCCACCACAGCGCAGAACTTCCGTATCCCCAATGACCATGATGCCACCAACGGTATCGAGTGGTGGAACAGTAGTTCCATGGAAGGGACCAGCCAAAACACCATGGGTCCGGATGGTACAGATACCAGGGGCTGTAAACGGTCACCGTCCACGGATAGGTCCACACCGGTCCGTAGTGAACCCAGCTTCCCAGGTGTCCACCGTAGTAGGATCCGTGACTCGGAATGCAGTACCAGGGCAATTGATGCGACGGCCAGTGATAGACGGTACTGCCACCCGGCAAGTGAGTGGAAGATCCTCCCAGCGGCGGCAGTGGCATCGACGGAGGGGAGGGAATCGAGGCGACACTTCCACGTCGTCCGCTGGAGATGATCACGCCAGTGGAAGAAGGAGTGCCCAACACTGACGGCTTGCGGATGATGCGTCCCGGCTTGGAGATCCGATCGATCAACTGGCCGGTCGCATTCCTGTCTGCACGCGATCCAGGTTTCCTCAGAATCGTCGTCACACGCCGTTCCGGAATCCCGGTGGTGCTTCCCAGTGTCTGTCGCCGAAGAGTGGTTCCGAGCAGTTCTCTCGTCCCCTCATCCCGGTTCGGCTTTCGTAGAGCCGGAAGCGGTTTGGGGCGCGGCGCAGGCGATGGAACCGGTTCCCGGGGGATGCGCAGGGTCGGGCGCA
>CAYPPQ010000073.1:0-13982 GCA_964412635.1 uncultured Planctomycetia bacterium
CTGGCAACATCTGGTCACGACATCATCGATGTCGATAGATTGCAGGAATTGTTGCGAGTGATGGCGGGAACATCCCCGGTACCCAGTCAGGGAGTCAGGGATGTGCTCGGCCGTGCCGAGCGAGAGGTGATCCAGAGAGCCCTCACCGATGCGAGCGGGAACAAATCGGTGGCGTGCGAAACCCTGGGGATCTCCAGAAGAACCCTCTACCGGAGGATGAAGAAGCACGGGATTCCGCTGAAAGAGACCGATCCAGATGACTCCTGATCACAGAAGATCACGCAGGATCGGGTAGATTCTTCTCTGGTTCTTCATCCACAGTTTTGTCCTGCGAAGTCACCGGATTGTGAAAAAAGGTCACCCCGAATTGCTGCTCAAAGCCGAGCTGCCGCCAGATCATCTGATCGAGAGGTGTGCTGTGTTCGGAACTATCCGAATCCTCGGAAAGTTGACTGTGTTCAGAATAGAGCATTTATTTTTCTCGGAGCCTGGACGGAGCCCCTCAATCCCTGAACCCTGATCCGGATGGGGATTCGAGTCGGACAGGGTAATTTCAATAATTTCTGAAATCGCCTGAATCTGGTGCAGGCGGCCCTAGGCCTGGAAAAGTTCCTTCAGTTCCGAAACGATTCGCTCGGGGGAAGGAATTCGGGTGGCTTCCAGACCCTTGTGGAAGGGCGGTGGGCTGTCGGGGTATGTGATCCTTCGGACCGGTGCGTCGAGATTCCAGATCGATCGATCCCCGATCTGCGCTGCGATCTCCGCCCCGAAGCCACCGGTGGCGGTTGCTTCATGGACGATGGCGACCCGCTGGGTCTTTTCGATGGAGGTGAAGACCTCCTCCAGGTCGAGCGGCGAGAGTACTGGAAGATCGATCACTTCCACCTCGATTCCCTCCTCGGCGAGAATTTCAGCCGCCTCGAGGGTTCGATGGGTCATCCAGCCCCAGGAGACGGTGGTGATGTGGGAGCCACTTCGCAGGACCCTCGACTCCCCTTCGATGCGATCGTTCAAGGAAGAGGGATCGACCGTCGAGCGCTCTCGCCTGTACAGGAACTTGTGTTCGAAGTAGAGGACCGGATTGGGATCACGAATCGCTTCCCGGAGCAATCGATAGGCATCCCCTGAGAATGCCGGCGCCACCACCTTCAATCCAGGGGTGTGTAGAAACCAACTCTCGATGTTTTGCGAGTGGAATGCCCCGGCACCCATTCCGCCTCCTCCGGGTAGACGGATGACGATGGGGACCGCTCGTTCCGTTCTCCAGAACATCTTCGCGGCAACGTTGACGACCTGGTTGAATCCGCAGGAGATGAAATCGGCAAACTGCATCTCGATCACCGGCTTGACCCCCAGCATGGCGGCTCCGGTAGCGATTCCGATGGTGCCACTCTCGGCGATGGGTGTGTTGCGCACACGTTTGTCCCCGAATTCCTCCAGGAACCCCTTCGTGATCTTGAAGGCACCGCCATGCCCTGCGATGTCCTGGCCCATCAGTACGACGGAGGGATCCGAGTGCATCTCGTCGGAAAGAGCGGTGCTGATGGCATCGATGTAGAGGACCTCTTGATCGGCAGTGATTTCAGTCTTCAAGGATCCTCCTCTCCTGGTCGAGATCGGGTTCGGGCATGCTCATCGCTTCATCGACCATCTTCATCACGAGTGCTGCACATCGTTCCTCGATATCATTCAACTCATCCCGGGTCAGTAAATTCTCATCGAGCAACTTCTTCTCGATGAGGTCGACCGGGTCGCTCGATTGATACTCACCAAGTTCTTGTTCAGGAACCTGAAGAAGGGAGTCATCGCCCTCCGAATGACCTCGGTGGCGACCGAGCATCGCTTCCACCAGGGTCGGTCCCTCTCCTCTTCGGGCTCTCTCCACCGCGGATTGCATCACCTGTAAGACCGCAGCGGGGTCATTTCCATCGACCTGGATCCCTGGGATCCCGTAACCGGCACCACGGTCCGCCAGGCTCGCGCATGCATACTGCTGAGAGGCGGGAGTGGAAAACGCCCAGCGATTGTTCTCGATCACCAGGATGAAGGGAAGTTTCCAGACGGAGGCGATGTTGAGAGCTTCGTGGAAATCACCCGTCGATGTTGCGCCTTCACCGATGAAGTTGATGGCGACTCGATCACTCCCTTGCTGCTGGAAGGCAAATGCAGTTCCGGCAGCGACGGGAATCATCGATCCGAGGTGGCTGATCATACCGATATGAATCAGACCATTGTCTTCCTCGATCAGGTTGTAATGGTAGGAGCGCTCATGGCCGCAGGAGAATCCAGCCTGGCGTCCCAGCATCTGACAGGTGAGCCTGAAGAATCGAGCATGAGAGTCTCCTCCCACCGCTTTTCTGGTGCTGGTGATCTCGGGAAGAACGCCGGGAAGAACGCTTTCGATGTCGATGTAGTGCCGAAGGATCGCACCCGAATCCCGGTGCAGGGTGAGCAGGGCATCCCCCGCTTCGATGGAGGTGGCGGCTGCAACGGTCGTGGCCTCGTTTCCGATGGAGGAGTACCACTTGCTGAGCGCACCGGTGCGAAACATCTTCTCGAATCGAAGATCCCATTCCCTGGCAAGGCGCATGTAGGCATGCATCTCGACGAGAGAGCCACTCGACTCTCCGGCGATGTGCCGACTCGACTGCTGGTTGCTGGCAGGCTGCTCTGGATTGGAGATCACTCCGCCGGTTTCTTCATCCATCATTTCGGGATGGTATCAGCGAGGGAGCGGTTGAACCACTGCGTCCCGAACAGGAATCTGTCACGAGCCGATGGTGGCGGTGCCATGGATGAAGGGTGTCAGATCGCTCTCTTCATCTGCAGAGGCTCGATTCCACAGCTCCCGGAAGTCCCTGCGGGGGCTTCGCCAGCGCTGATGATTCTCATCACATCGAGCCTCGAATGAAACGGTGCCGATCGGGGTGGGCAGGGATAGTGGCGTGGAAGGAGTCTCCTTACCCACGGCGGAGGGAACGATCCGAGTAAAAGTGTCACCGACGGTGAGGACGCCACCGAGCAAGCGGTCCGGATCGATGCCGTCGGTGAGGTCGAAGATGTGGATCTGACCACGGATCTGCCGGTACATCTCGGGTAGTTCGTCGGCGAATCGGAAGCGATTGGCCAGCAGCGCATCGGTTCGAGCGTTGAGCAGGATCGGAAGTGGATCGGTTCCATCTGGAAGGCAGTATCCAACGATCAGGGAAGCGGACGCTCCGTCCTGGTCGACACCGGGTAGAGACGCGATCAGCAGGGAGGAACTGTTCAGTTCGGAACTGTTCTCGATCTGTACCACCAGGCCATCCCAGGGACTGTTCGAGCCGAAATCGAGGGGTTCGGTGGGCCAGATGGAGATGATGAGTCCAGCCAGCACGATCAATGGAAATGCGGTTCGCCAGAAATTCGACATCGACTTCGGTTCCTCTGGAAAGGTATGACGGTTCAACCAGCCGTCACTATCACCCTCTTCGCTACAGGATGCCATCGACTCCACATCGCTATCGCGACGAGGTGATGACGGAACCCGGTTCTAGGGGCAGGGGTATCCGTAGCAGCGAAGCAGGTCGTTGGTGGGGTCTGGCCCGCAGTCCGGATAGGGGAGGCTCGGGGCGTTGCCGCCACTGAAGAGGCCGTTGAGAAGGTACACCACATCGGAAATATTGGTGCTGCTGTCGTCATTACCGTCGGAGGCGCTGGGGCAGAAGGAAGAATTGCCACCGAGAAACAGCACCTGGAGCAGGTGGATGGGATCGGAGAGGTCGATCGATCCATCCGAGTTTGCATCGCCTCGAATGAACGGCTCGATCCCCATCTCCATCGTCAACTCATCCATCAGGACCGGCGGTCCCTTGTCGTGCTGTAGCCACTGTTCGTAAAGGATATCTCCGGCATCGTTGGTCACGTTTTCATCCTTCAAGAACTCGATGTACTCCTTCGAGGCGGTCTGATACCACACTCGAACTGAGACGTTGTAGCTCTCGAAGGGGATGTCGTAGTAACTGTCGTGCCAGTGCTGTCCATCTTCATAGGTGATGCCAACAGGTTGCGCCTGAACCGATTCGAAGCCCTGATTGGTGAAGCCTTTCGGGGGAATCCGGTTGTCCTTCACGATCTCGTTGTTGAGTGCGAAGTGAAAGGAGGGTCCTTCAGGCAATCCGGAAAGGGTAGAGGTGAGACCGGAGATGCCGTGCTTCGCCTCGAACACCGTGGTGGTCGAGGATTCCAGTTCGGCGGTGTCAAAGTCGTAGGCTCCATGATGCGAGAGGGTCGCTCCGAACAGATCCTGGAAATGCACCTCGATCCAGATCCTGCGGCCTTCCGGATATCCAGTGGGGAGCTTGTGCCCACTCTGGTTGATGATCCGAACCTTGATCTGCTCATCGATTACAGAGACCTCGATGTCGCTTGCGTTCTGGAGCATCTCGACGTTGCGTTGCTTGGCGATGACGATCTGGGCGGGATCCATGTAGGCAGGGGTGTCCCACAACAGGTAGGAAGTGTCGAGTGAATGAATCGCATCGAGCACCCAGGTTTGTGCCCCTGAAAAGTTGTGCAGGGCAAGATCGGGTCGATTCTGGCCTCCCAGGTTGCAGCCGATTCCGCTGGTACTGGGCATGTGACAATCCTGGCAACTGCTGACATAGGGGTTGTTTCCCCCGAAGCGCCCGTCGGTATTGACGGGGCCCTGGGCAAACGCACTCTGACTCCACTCCCCGTAGGTACGTTCGACGGGGAACTCATCGGCGGGGTCGTGAGTCGGATGCGGAGAGTTGAGATCGATCAGAACGTATGAGTTTCCCTGACGGATGTACGCCGGATTGGAGACGTCATGGCAGGTCCGGCAAAGTTCCGAGGAGTGATGGAATGGCGATTCGAAGAAAGGATGAAAGGAGAATCCAGGGCCGAGATCGTACGGTCCTCGACGGCGATCCTGTGGATCGATGACGTACTGGCCGGTGTGCTGCGGATTGGGTACCTCCGCGAGGGCGTTGAGGATTCCCAGGTCGACACCGGGACTCTGCCCGGGAACATAATTGGGATCGACCATCCGGTGACACAGATCACAGGTGACTCCATCGAAATCGTTGACGCCACTGACCGCGGATCCATCGGTGGGAACGCTATTTCCAGCGAGCCAGGCACCGGGGGTGTGACAGCGCAGACACAGATCTCCCGAAGCTACGGCATCCTGCTCGGCGATGGCGAGGCAGGCATGGAACAGTGGATCTCGACCGGCCTGCGCCATGATGCTGGTTCTCCAGCGATCTACCGGGGCAGTGAAGAAACTGGAATGGCACAGGTTGCAGGCACTACCGGCGATGATCGGTTCGAGAAGGGTTCCTGGCTGGGTTCCTGGTTGGATCCAGTCCTGCATGGTGGTGGGGATGGGGAGCCCCTGTCCCTCTGCGCTCGACAGCGGAAAGAGAGACCCGATCAGAATCATGATGACAAAGTAGCGCTGCATCGGAGGCGGATCCAATCGTCGGTTCAGGGGTGAGATTTCAGCACCATACCCTCACTACATCATACCCTGTAACTGCAGCGGGACCCAACTAGACCGGTGATCAGACGGAATTCTCGACCTTCGAGTTGAATTCTGCAGGAAGGCTCGATTGCAGGAGGGCACGCATTTCGCTGCTGTCCAGGAGCCGTGTTCCATCGCTGGTCAGCTGGAAATCGGCGGCTACGGCAGTACCTGCTTCTTCATTCCGGCCTCCTCCGTGGGGAGGTTCGATCACCAGGTAATCGCGGAACTCACGAATCCTGCCGCTCTCTTCGGCACCGGTCAGTGCCTCGTGAAACTTCTCTCCTGGCCTCGATCCAGTGGCTACCAGGGTGGCAGCAGGGGCGATCGCTTCGGCGAGGGTGTCGAGCCGGCAGGCGGGAGATTTGGGCACGAAGATCTCGCCGCCGCGGGCATCGACCAGCATCTTCTCGATCAGGGAGATCAGTTCATCGCCACCGATCCAGAAGCGTGTCATCGAGGGTTCGGTGATGGTGAGGCGACCGCTACTTTTTTGGCGGAGAAAGAGCGGGATGACGCTACCCCGACTTCCGATCAGATTTCCGTGTCGGGCGATGTCGAATCGAGGTCCCCCCTGCTTCGATGCCCTGTCCGCATCGATCAGCAGTTTCTCCATCATCATCTTGGTGGTTCCGTATACGCAAGCGGGCTCGACCGCCTTGTCGGTGGAGTGGGCGACGACCCTGTCAACTCCCGCATCCCTGGCAGCCTCGATGAGGTTGACGGTTCCCTCGACATTGGTTCGCATCGCTTCACTGGGATTGGCCTCGGCGATGGGGACATGTTTCATCGCTGCGGTATGAAGGACCAGGGAGATCCCCTCCATCGCTTCTCGAAGACGATGGCGATCCCGAACGTCTCCGACCATCGAGTGCAGTGCCGGATGCTGGAATTCAGGATCTTGCAGCAGGTCGTGATGCTTCTGTTCGTCGCGGGAGAAGGCGATGACGCGGCTGGCTCCCGCTTCCCCCAGCAGCCAGCGAAGCAGCCAGCGGCCGGTGGAACCGGTACCCCCGGTAACCAGCACCGATCCATCTCCCGGTAAGATCGAGGAGGGGGTAGGGGGTGTCATGTGCAGCGTCTCCTTGCCAGCAGGACCGACACGGTCCGTTCCTGGTGTACCCTCGACCCACCCGAGCAGCAAGGTACCCGCCCGCTCCCCGGGGCGTTGGCGATGGGCGGAGGCCCGATTTCCCCCGGAACCGCCGCGGAAGCGCGCCAGAGACTCCGTTTTCCTTGACCTGGAAGAGGGGTGATGGTTCCATCCAGGACTGCACCGCAGGTGTCGTGGGCGAACTCCCGTCAGGGAGAGGGCCGGCGGAAGATGAATTTGATCGACAAGATCGTGGAAGCGAGAGCCTTGTGGCCAAGAAGATGAACCGCGAGTACGTGTGGCTCCAGTGCACGGAGACCGGCGACCTCAATTACAGGACCCAGGTCAACGTCAAGGGCGGTCTCCCCGAGAAGCTCAAAGAGGGCCTCAAGAAGTACTGCCCGCGCCTGCGCAAGCACACCCTGCACAAGATCAAGCGCAAGTAGTCACACCTCACCCAGCGGAGAGTTCCTTCTCCAGTTCCCTGAACCGCAGTTCTGCCCTGCTGAACCGCAGTGCGACCTCACCGGTCCGATCCGCAGTTCACGGAAGTACCTTGAAACCAGTTGCAGGATTCGACCCTGCCAGGGCTGGGGCGTTTTCGTGAGATCCATCCTGTAGATTCGAGACACGGTAGAAGTGGTGTCTGAACTACTGCCGTGGATCGGGTTTCCAGCGTCCTTCACGGAAGTCCCAGATCAACGATCGGGTACCGCCGGTCGGTTCCGAGTTGCTATCTCCATCGAGATAGATGGGAAAGGTCCGCACCAGCATCTCGCTCTGACGTTCGATGGTGTCATGGCCCATGTACCCGTTACTTAGATGTTCGGGAATGGCGGTCAGATTTGACCAGGTTCCCTCTGAATTGACTCCTTCGATGGACAGGTCGTACTGGAACATTTGCAGGTAACTGCCGCTGCCAGCCGATCGAATGCAGATGAATACCTTGCTGATCCGATCTCCCTCGGGATCGAGAAACAGGACCTTCTCGATGGAACCATCTCGCGCCGCCTCGACGCTGATCACCACATCGGTCGATTCATCCTTGCCAGGTGGAAGGGTCACCGACAGGGTGAGGGTGCCGGTGGAACGCGCCTCGTCGATCCCCTCCTCGACGAGATATTCGACCTCACCGACTCTCCAGTGACCTCGAAATCGATCTCCATCATCTTCGAGGGTGATCACCTCCGCAGTTGGACTGGCCAGTTGCTGGGCCCAGCGCCACGCAGCGAGGGGGGTGACCACCAGTAGCGAGAGAAACAGGATCAGGATGGTCACTGCGGGGAGTGAAGGACGGTCATCGGTTTCAGACGGCATACAGGGCTCCTGAACTCGATCGGTGCAAAATGCGAACTGGAGGAGGTCGCTAACGCCGGTTAGCATTCCTGCATGATCGTTCGTATCTTTGCAGTTCTTCTGATCCTGGCGGGGACCGGTTCGATCTGGACCTCCCAGCTCGATGCAAATCCTCCGGCAACGGAGGGTTCGGCTGAGGAAGTCATCGATTTTGACCGCCAGATCAGGCCCATCCTGGCACGATATTGTCTTCCCTGCCACGGGAATGATGGAGAGGCCCGCAAGAAGAAGCTGCGCCTCGACGACCGTGCCAGTGCAACCGATGGAAGTGGCCGTTCTCTCGCCGCCATCGCTCCGGGCCATCCTGAACTGAGTCTCATCCTGCAGCGGATTGATGACGACGATGACCCGATGCCCCCGGATGGACGCCAGCGACCGAGCACCTCGGAGGTCGCATTGCTGAAGGAGTGGATCGAGCAGGGTGCGGTCTACACCAGGCACTGGTCGTGGCGGCCCCTCGAGGTTCCCGGAATCCCCCAGGTGGAATCGGCGGAGTGGGCCACCGATGATGTCGATCGCTTCGTCCTTGCCGACCTCGAGTCCCTCGATCTGACCGCTGCACGAGATGCTTCACCGGAGGAGTGGGTGCGAAGGGTCACCTTCGATCTGACCGGCCTTCCCCCGACACCGGATCAACTGAAGACCTTCCTGTTGAATGACTCGCGAGAATTCCGCGAACAGTTCGTCGACCAGCTGCTGGCGAGCACTGCTCATGCGGAGCACTTCGCCCGACACTGGCTCGATCTGGTTCGCTACGCAGAGACTCACGGTCATGAATTCGATTACCCCATCGAGTATGCATGGAAGTATCGAGACTACGTGATCCGAGCGATGGCGGAGGACGTGCCCATCGACCGACTGGTACAGGAGCACATCGCTGGCGACCTGCTGGAAGAGCCCCGGCTTCACCCGCAGCATGGCACTGACGAATCGCCGGTGGCAACCGGTTGGTTCTGGCTCATCCAGGCGACTCATGCCCCGGTGGATGTTCTGAAGGACACCCACGACCGCGTCGATAACCAGATCGATGTGGTCTCACGGGCGTTTCTGGGAGCGACCGTTTCCTGTGCACGCTGTCACGATCACAAGTTCGATGGAATCAGACAGGCTGACTGGACCGGAATCTCCGGAATCATCCGCTCGACCCGCCGCGTTCACCAACTTCGCGATCTCGATGGAAAGATCTTCGCTGCCTTGCAGGAGCTCGACGTCGCAAGGGAAAAGTTCCAGGAGGAGTTTCGCAAGGGGATCGAACTTCAACAGCAGATGCCGCTGGTATCTCTCGCCCGGACGGCAAGGGATGTTCGAAGAGGTGAATACCCTCTCGACACACAACTGGTGGACTCGGACATCCTGTTGATGGATTTCGAAGATGGATGGAAACAGTGGCGAGTGGAGGGGGATGCCTTCGGCGAGAAGCCGCATCACATCGATGAGGCGGTGCTTGAGCAAGGAGAAGCGGCGGTCGGGATGCACTTCGCCTCCAGTCTGGATCGGCGCGTTCCTTCGGAGATCTCTGCGGATGATCGTAAGGGGAAGCTGACCAGCCCAGCCTTCACGCTGGATCGGGACTACCTGCTGTTCCTGATCAGCGGTGGAAACCACGCAGGGGAGACCTGCGTGCGACTTCTCGTCGATGGGGAAGAGATCTACTCCGCTTCCGGCGTGAACTCCACGAAGTTCGAGGAAGTGCGCTGGGATGTACGACAGTGGAGTGGTCAGCAAGCGGTGATCGAGGTGAAGGACGACAAGACCGGCTCCTGGGGTCATATCAATTGCGACCACTTCCGTCTCTCCGATCTGTCCTCTGAGGAGGGACTGCCATCGCGAGCACAGATCGCACAGATTGCCACCAAGGAGGGGCTCGATGCCGGCTTGCTGAGGAACTGGATCCATCAGTGGCCGTCGCTGGAAAGCGCAGCCCCCGCCGCGGGAGCTCTCCGCGAGGGGGATCTGCTGCTGGGGGACTTCTCTTCCGAGCAGGAGTGGTCGCAGTGGAGTCGGGTGGGCGACGCCTTCAGTCAGGGAAAGAGTGGCGAAGCAGTGCTGATCGGACGTCCCCGCGTCATCGATGCCGATTGCGCCCACTCCGCAAGGTATGGCCGCGGTCAGGTCGGTTCGCTGCTTTCGAGGAATTTCCGCGTCGAACATCGATTCCTGCACCTGCGTGTTCAGGGGGAACTATCGAAGATGAAGTTGGTCATCGAGGGTTTCTGGTTGGACGAGCACAACGCACTGCTGTTCGAGGGACTCCGTCAGGGAATCGAGCACGCCGATGGTTGGAAGCACATCCAGATCGACCTGGCAAGATTTCAGGGCCGCAATGCACATGTCGAGATCAATGATGATGGGCGTGGCTGGGCGGCGGTGGATCGGGTCTGGCTCTCCGCTGACGGGGCGCAATCGTCAGCGGGGGCCGACTGGAGCCTCATCGATGACCCCTCCAGTGACTCCCGCAGTTTGCTGGCAGATCCTGTTCGACTGGAAGCGTTACTCGCCACAGACCTGGTCGAACCCGCCCGCTTTGGAAGTGCATGGAATGCGGCGGTGGTCCACTCCATCCAGGAGTTGAAGCGCATCGATGATGCGATGCCTCAACCCGATCGAGTTCTCGCCTGCGACGATGCTCCGGTCGGTTTCGATACACCGTTGGCGATCCGCGGTGACCACCGACAACCGGGGCAGATGATCACCCGCAGGACCATCGAGGGGCTGGACCGAATCGAGGATCGTGACCTGTACCAGCAAGGATCGGGCAGGCTGGCGATGGCGAACTGGATCACCCATCGGGACAACCCCCTCTTCTGGAGAACCCAGGCGAACCGGTTGTGGGCACGGGTGATGGGGGAAGGCCTCGCCACGACCACCGACGATCTCGGTGCCATGGGGATCCCCCCGGAAAATCAGCGACTTCTCGATCATCTGTCCTGTCGACTGCGGGACCACCGGTCGCGTCGCCAGCTGTTGAGGTCGCTGGTGCTGAGTCGTACCTACGGCATGTCATCGTCGGTTGCGGATCCCCGTGCCGAGGTGGTAGATCCGCAGAATCGACGCTGGCACCGGGCACACCAGAAGCGACTGGGAGCAGAGGCGATTCGCGATTCGGTGCTGGCGGTCTCTGGCCGTCTCGATCTGCGATCGGAGGGCCCTTCGGTGCCGGTCCATCTCAATGATTTCCTCACCGGCAGGGGGCGGCCGGGAAGTAGTGGGCCCGAGGATGGGGACGGACGCCGGAGTGTCTACATCTCCGTGCGAAGGAACTTCCTGCCCTCCTTCCTCACCGTATTCGATTTTCCGACTCCCGCCACCACCGTCGGTACCCGGGATCGCACCAATGTTCCGGCACAGTCGTTGACCCTGATGAACGATCCATTTGTTCATGGTCAGGTGCGACTGTGGGGGGAGAAACTGCATCGTCGATCAGAGGAGCATGGCACCGAAGCGACCGTCGAGTGGATGTGGTGGCAGGCATTTGGGCGTCCTCCCGCGGCGGAAGAGATCAAGATGGCGAAGGAGTTCATCGGCGAGAAGGGTGTCGCCGGCTGGCAAGATCTTGCACATACTCTCGTGCAAGCCAAGGAATTCAGGTTCATCCGATGAGCAGGAAGGACTCGATGCATCACTGTGGTCACTACTGCGAGGATCTTCTCAGCAGGCGGCAGATGCTGTCACGCTGTGCCCAGGGATTCGGTGCCGTTGCCCTGACGGCACTGGCAGGAGATGAACTGCTTGGCCAGGTGGTGGGGCAACCGGGTGCCATCGACATCCGGCACCATGCGGCCACGGCACGATCGGTGATCTTCCTCTACATGGATGGAGGACCGAGCCAGGTAGACACCTTTGATCCGAAGCCAGCACTGGTGAAATGGGATGGAAAGCCGTTTCCGAACAAGACGGAGCCGACCCAGTTCAACAGCAAGGGGAACACCCTGCGCTCTCCATGGGATTTCCATCAGTACGGTGAGTGCGGACATCCCATCAGCATGTTGTTCCCCAACATCGCCCGCCATGCCGATGACATGTTGATCGTCCGGTCGATGACGAGTCAGTTCTCCGAGCACACCAACGCAAACTTCTTCCTCCATACCGGATTGGGAACAGCGGGACGCCCGGGGATGGGAGCGTGGGGATCTTACGGGCTGGGCGCGCTGGCAGAGGATGTTCCCGGTTTCGTGGTCGTCAACGGAGGCTTGATTCCTCCCGGCGGACTCGATTGTTTTTCCAGCTCGTTTCTGCCGGCGAAACACCAGGGTTCCATCATGTTGCCGAGGGATCAGGCACTGGCCAATGTCAACATGATGGAGGAGCAGCAGCGGCAACGGAGCAAGCTCGATCTGCTCGAGCGACTCGATCGCCGCCACCTCCAGGAGAGTGGCGACAAGCTCGCCGTCGAGGGGGCCATCGAGAATGGTGAACTTGCCTTCCGCATGCAGTCGGCGGTTCCACAGGTCTCTGACATCTCGAAGGAGCCGGAAACGACCCGTGAAATGTACGGGTTCAACCATGATTACGAGCCGACACGCATCTTTGCTCGTGAATGCCTGATGGCTCGCCGGCTGGTGGAGCGGGGAGTTCGTTTCGTCGAGTTGACCTGTCCTTCCGTCAGCGGGGATCGCTGGGATCAGCATGGAAATCTCAAGGATGGACACGAGAACAATGCCCGGGCGGTCGATCAACCGATCGGAGCACTACTCACCGATCTCAAGCGCAGGGGGATGCTGGAGGATACTCTCGTCATCTGGAGCGGTGAGTTCGGTCGCACTCCCTTTGCCCAGGGCCGTGATGGTCGTGACCACAATCCCTACGGTTACTCCTTCTGGATGGCGGGGGGAGGGGTGAAGGGGGGATCGATCTACGGTGCCACCGACGAGTTCGGATACCGGGCGGTGGAGAATCCGGTGGAGGTCCACGATCTGCACGCAACGATGCTACACATGCTGGGGGTCGATCACCGAAAACTGACCCGCCTCTTCGGCGGCAGAGATCATCGCCTCACCGATGTCCACGGCAGGGTGATCCAGGATTGGTTGGCGTGAGGCGACTCAGCCCTGGCCCTCTGTAGCGCTGTCACCTTCGTATCCGTTGTTGACGATTCCCTGGCCGATACGGGGGTCCACCTCTTCGATGTAGATCTCACCGAGGTGGATCATCTGGGCGGGATTCAGGACTTCATCGAGTTCGCCGACCAGTGTCCCAACTTCTTCCCTGATCTCACCCTGGATCTCTGCGATCATCTCCAGTTCTTCTCCCTCGGGAAAATCTCCCTCGAGGATTTCGTTGGAGAGGAATGTCATCACCCCGTAACTGGTCTCCAGTATCTCCTCCACCGCCTCTTCGGTTTCTGGGTCCAGTTCCATCTCGGCGGTGATTTTTTCGTACAGTTTCGGCAACTTGCTGCGAGCAGTGCTGACCCAGTTCGTCATCCGGCCACCGACTTCTTCTCTCTTGGCACGAACTTGTGCATGCTGCGCCAGCTCGACACCGCGTGTTTCCATCACTGCCTCGACGGCAGCGGTGATTCTCTCGGTTTCTCTGGCACGAAACTGAACCCGTCGCTTTTCACCTTCAGGCCCGGTCCAGTCTTCCGGAGTGTCTGGGACAGTTTCTCCCATCGTTTCCACCTTGGCCTGCAGATCGATCACCTCCTGGCGCAGATCGGAGATACTCTTCTCCAGCGCGCTGGGATCGAAGGGAGCCCTGGTCTGGACCGGTATCGCTTGCGGCTGTTGTTGAACCAGGTAAACCGCTGAGCCACCCAGCAGTACCGCTACAACTGAGAGGGTAGGAAACAGAGAGGAACCGGTGACAGACATGTGACTCTCCCATCATGCAGAAACGCGTCCGATTTTCAGTCCCCCCGAGATCAGGATCCGTTACAGATTCCAACTTCACGGGGAGTCAGTCCGGAGAAGATTCAAATCAGAGACGTGGTTCAGTTCTGAGCCTCGTCATCGTCGTCGCCTTCCTTGCCATTGTTGATGATGGCCTGTCCGAGGCGAGGGTCGA
>CAYPPQ010000074.1:0-13664 GCA_964412635.1 uncultured Planctomycetia bacterium
GGACCTCCAGGTTGTCGCGCCTTTTCCATGCGTGATCTCCGTGGGTCATCAGATCTATACCGGCTGCCCTCAACTCGTTGAAGATCTTCATGGTGATGCCGGATCCCGCTGCAGAATTTTCTGCATTGGCGATGACCATGTCGAGATCGAGTGATTCCCGAAGACCAGGAAGCCGATCCTTCACGACATTGCGCCCGGGTCTCCCGACGATGTCGCCGATCAGCAGGATTCGTAGGTTCCCGTCACTATCGGGCATACTCGACCACTCGCGTCTCCCGGATCAGAGTGACCTTGATCTCACCTGGATAGGTCAGTTGCTCCTCGATCTGCTTGGCGACCTCGTGCGCCAGCCGGACCGCTTTCTTGTCGTTGATCTTCTGTGCATTGACGAAGACACGAACTTCGCGCCCTGCCTGGATCGCCTGTGCATTGGAAACCCCTGCGAAGGAGTTTACGAGACCCTCGAGTTTCTCGAGACGCTCGACATAGCGATCGAGCGATTCACCGCGCGCCCCGGGTCGACTTCCACTGATGGAATCGGCGGCCTGAGTGAGCACCGCATAGATGCTCTCCTGAGGAACATCGTTGTGGTGACTGGCTGCGGAATTGATGACTTCCTTGGGCTCATCGTATCTCTTCAAGATGGTGGCACCGATCTCCGGGTGCCCTCCCTCGTACTGATGATCGACCGCCTTGCCGATGTCGTGGAAGAGTCCACATCTCTTGGCAAGATCCTGATCGAGACCAAACTCGGCAGCGATCATGCCGCAGATCTGGGCGCACTCCACCGAATGAGAGAGCACATTCTGGCCATAGGAGGTCCTGTACTTGAGACGACCGAGCATCGTGACCAGTTTGGGATGAACTCCCGGCAAATTGAGGTCGAAGGAAACCTGCACTCCAGCCTTCTGGATCTCCTCGTTGAGACCCTTCTTCGTCTCGGCGACGACTTCTTCGATTCGACTGGGGTGAATTCGCCCATCCTGCAGAAGCTTGTTGAGGGCACGCCCTCCCATCTCTCGCCGTATCGGATCGAAGCAGGAGAGGGTGATGACTCCGGGACTGTCGTCGACGATGACGTCCACACCTGTCGCTTTTTCGAAGGCACGGATGTTCCGTCCTTCTCGACCGATGATCCTACCTTTCATATCATCAGAAGCGATCTCCACGCTTGTCACTGTCGATTCCTGACAGTAACTGGACGAGATACGCTGAAGAGTGGAGGCGAGAATGTCGCGTGAACGGGACTCCGCAGTATCCTTGACCCTGTCGACCATTCTCTGGATCAGCACGTCACCCTCGTGGTCGACATCCCTCTGCATCTTTTCGATGAGAGATGTACGCGCTTCGTCACGGGTCATGTCTGCGATGCGTTCCAGATTCTCCCGCTCCTGGTCGATCACCTCGTCCAGTTCACCCTCACGCTTTTCAATGCGCAATTGGCGGTTGGAGATGCCAGTTTCCTGCTCCTGGAGAGTCGATTCCTTCTTGCTGAGTAGAGCCATCCGGCGCTCCAGACCGTCCTCTCTCTTGGAGAGTTGACGCTCCTGCTCCTTCGCCTCTTCCCGAGCCTCACGCTGTTCCTGCTGCAGATCACGGCGCTGCTGCTTGGCCCAGTCCTGGGTCTCTTCGCGAGAATCCTTGCGAATCCGGTCCGCTTCTTCACGGGCCTCTTCCAGCAACACTCGTCGTGTTTCCTGCGCTCGCTTGGCGGTGTGTGCTGCCATCAGCGCAGCAACCAGGAGCAAAGCTCCACCACCCACGATCGGAATCCAACCGTCGGTAATTTCTGCCATCAGGAATAACGATCCCCGTAGCAAAGGGTAAATTTCTAACAATTCAAATCCTCCCGCAGAAGAAACTGCAGGGGAAAAACCAGTGGCAGCGACTGTCTCTCAGCTATTGCGAGAGCACCTCGATACTTCGGATTCGGATGAGCCGGGCTCCTGTACTGGGATCCTGTTCTTCAACAGCACCCACGATTCCAACCCTTTTATTGACGTATGTATCAAGTTTCAGTTCGCCTCCGTCGAGGTAATAAAGGAGTTGATTCCCCTTCATCAACTTGTGCGTTGCCTCGACGTTCCGGTGTTTCCCCAGAGGAACAACCCAGCCGACTGCCTGGTATTTGACGCCAGGCTGCGTGCTGCGATGTCCAGTTCTTCGCAAAATTTCGTCTTCTTTCGCCCTGGCCACTTCTCTTTTGGCCTTGGCATCCGTTTGCTGTTTTTGAATTTGCACCAATCGTCGGTGCAAAGGCACGAAGTGTTCCTGAATTGTACGTGCGAGGTCCTTGACCACCTCGACCTCACCGATGTCCTCGCTCGAGGTTTCGATGACTTTCATCTCCGCCAGGATTTCCTTGAAGTTCCAGTCCACTGGATTCTTCTCGGTCTCCTTCTGGAATTGCTCGAATAAGACCTTCAGTCGTGGCGACTCAAATGCAGGAATCTTGACGGTATTGGGATCGATCGGTTGGGCGGAATCTTCGTTCCCCCGTTGATCCCCCGTCACTTCTGCTTCACCACCTATCTCGCCGGTATTCTGTGGAGTCCCCGGTGCAATCACCTCGGCTCCAGTCTGTCCATTACTGTTCAGTTGCTGGTGCTGCCTGGATAGATGCAGCGGGTCGAGGCCGGAATCGATACGACGTACATAGTCGCCGTGAATCCATGCGTGTGCATTGAGAGGAGCAAACACCTCCACCCATTTCCCACTCGCATCCGTTTTTCCGGTTGGTTTCAGTAATTGTCCCTGTTCCGTCAATCCAAGAGGTGCATGGATCGTGCCTGCCGAGGCACGCATCCGAACCCTGCTGCCGGTGACACGCACCTGCTCACCTTGTGGAGCGAGGAAATCGCCGTGGACCCAGATCGGTCGGTCGGCGGGAACCGCAATCTCTACCCAGTCTCCCTTACCACCCAGGGCGATGAAGGGAGTTCCTCCGCGCAGCTGGAAGAATGAGAAATGATTGGTAGAAGCACCGGTTCTGACATTGACCACTCCACCGGTCACCTCGCCCAGCCAGGGGCGCAGTGTCGGCTCTCCACGCACCGGTTCATCCTGTGCAGTCGCCGTCGATCCGCTGAAGATCGACAGGCACAACAGAATCGCAGCGGTGCTGAACTGGAGAAGGAATGAGGGAAGATGACGAGGTCTAGACCGCGCCTCCTCGGACACCGAGGTGCCACGGAACTCGATCATGGGCGGTGACTCGTTGGTCATCGTTGCGGCGTCCTTCATGGTGATCCTCCTTCCCCTCCAGCTCCTCGATGATCTGCTGAATCCGGGTGGAATCGGCCTGAATGCAGGAGATGACTCCCAACTCGGCCCGGGAATTGACCCGGAACGAACCGATCCCTCCCGCTTCACATGACATCGAACAGGAGACAAGGGATCCTAGATGGCGTGCGGGAGCGTGTCAACTTCACGCCCATTTACGCGGGGAATTGTTCTGGCCCGCGACAGATGGGGTCAATCGTCGCCGATCAGCAACAATTCGCCGATGCGACAGCTCTGGGAGACGGCGGTGACGGGACACTTGGCCCTCATCAACGAGAAGACCGGTAATCCGCGTCCCGACAGCGTCTGGTGATGGGAAGAGCCCTTGGCGACGATCAGATCGGCGGATTGAATCCGCTCCCGGAGAGGATCGGAGACCTCATCCAGCATCAATCCGAGACTATTCCCCTCGATCGCATGCAACTCCTCGGCCGCGCCGGCACCGAGCAGGTTGGCCCGCTCAATATCGCCCGCACACGCCTTCAGCAGCATCGGAGAGTCGTGGACGAAGCTACTGATCCGCAGAGCAGGTTGCAGACGGTGCATCTGGGCCATCAGAACCGCGTCCCCGGGCAGTTCGGGGGCAGTATCGTGGATGAAAACCACCCTGGTGGCACCGGAGAGGGCCTTTTCGAAGGCTGAGCGCTCTTCGTGAGCAAAACCCTCGTCGACCGGATCCCCCACTCGTAGCCCCAGATGGCGAAGATCGTCTCGAAACGCCTTCGACTGGAGGATCTCGTTGGAAAAGACATTACAGCGGGCGGAGATCAGCAACGCCCGGCCGAGCGGATCGGCATCCTCCTCCACCATCTTTTCCATGTCCGCTCGCGCTTCGATCATCTCCCCGAACCAGCGTTCGCGGATTTCGCTCCACGGATCCACCGAACCGAGTACCGCATGAACCCTCTTGAGGAGACCACCTACCTTTTCCGCAGGAGACTCTCCCGAATCGGAATCACCGAGGATCCTCATCGATTCATCGACGACTTTTTGCTGGAGCCACTCATCGTCACTGATGCGTTCAGCGGTGCACAGCGCTCGCCGAAGTGCACAGGAATAACAGCGGGGAACGAACCGGCCCAACTGTCAATTACCCGACTGATAGTTTTGAAGTTCCTCGGCAGAGAAAACCATCTTGGTGGGAAATGCATCGCGGAATCGTACACCGGCATGAGGTCTCAGCACCTGGATCTCACGAAGCACCGTTCGTGCGGCATCGAGATCGGGGAAGGGTCCAACGAAAACACTGAACCTCTTTCCTCTTCTTGAATCGGTCAGGCGTACCCGAGCCCTGGCAGAATCGAGACCTGAATCGACATACTGGACCAGTTTGTCGATCACTGCCGGATCGCTGCTCAACTGCTGTCCGATCATCACGGCGTAGAGGGTTTGCGATGCGAGCACCTCCGGTTCGGCGGGATGCGTCGGAGCGACCGCATCTTCCGCTCCATCACCTCCGGCGACATCGTCCTGGATGATGTTCTTCACCGCTGGACGGATCTCCGGCTCGGGATCGAGTACTGCCCAGGGAGCATCATCCGCCAGTGGCGTATTCTGCATATCGACCAAACCGGCGGGAGGAGGTGGTGTTGAATTGCTCTTACCGGAGAGGTAAGAGAGCGCAAGTAGCACCACGAAGGCGAGTGCAAAAACCAGGACCGTCGCCTTGCGAAACTCGATGGTTCCCGACAAAAAGGAGTCGGTGTCACCTTGCCAGGTAGGATCGTCGGTCGAGGTATTCCCTTCCGACAGTGGTGGCAATCGCCTGCTGGAGATCGGCCCCTTGGCGGGATCATCCAGTTCGACCCGCCGACGAGAACGGGAATCGGAAGAGTCCCCCGATGCTGTCGATGAAGACGGCGTCGAGGAAGATGGCGTGGAACCGATTTCTTGACCGGGTCGTTGCCCCGATGAATCGCCGGACCCATTGCCCCTCAGAACTTCAAACATACTCGAATCTCGACGCCCCACATGTCCCCCTTGATCGCCACGGCACGGTACACCACGGAGAATAGGTGAGGCCACGGGAGTGGTCAAGAAGTGCGCATTGCGTTGTTCGATTACCCCCCCCATCATGGGCAGCCGCAACCCGGGAAGGAAAACGATGTACCTGACCCTGCTCTTGACCCTGCTGATGCACACTGGAACCCCCAGCGATCGGGAACAAGCGGGGATTCCCGTCACCATCGACACGATAAATGGCCCCATCGAGGCGGAATGCCCCCAGATGACCGGGGATCAGCCTGTCATCTCCATCGCAGGCTCCCCCTACCCGGTCCGCGACCTTCTCTCCATCCGGTTCCGCAACGGGGAGGAGCAGAGTGGCACGACCGACCAGATTCGCCTGATCGACGGCACTCGCTGGATGGGAAGGATGAAGATCACCGACATCCGCGGCGAGGATCACCTGACCTGGGTCACCCCTTCCCTCCCTTCTTCCCTTCAGATCCCCCTGGAGGAGGTACTCGAGTACCGAGAAAGTCGCTCGCCGCGAGAGCCATTCCCTGCCCCGGACCCCGATTCAGACCAGCTGCTCACCTCCGATGGAGCGCTGCTCACGGGGGTCCTCGAGAACCTCGTGGCCGAGGGGATTCGCTTCGACGATCCTTCTCTTGGCGATCTCACCATCCCGTGGAGCAAGGTCATCGCCTTCCGCCTGGCGGAGATCCCCAGCGATTCAGCTCCCAGAGCTGGTACCGAATTGCCGGTTCGTGTCGTCACCAGCGACCGATCGGTGATTCTCGGTCAGTTGCAGAAGATCGACGAGGTGTCGATCCTGCTGACCCGCCAGGATGGACAGCAGCTGGCGTTTCCCCTCAATCGGATCCAGCAGGTCACCATCGAACTGGGTCGTGTGGTCCCCCTCGGTCACAGGTCTCCCTCCATGGTGGAGGAAGGACTGCCGGGAAAGGGCTGGTTCCCCTGGAACTGGAAGATCGACCAGAACGTCCTCGGCAAACCCCTCCAGATCGGCAGCAGGATCTACAGCAACGGCATCGGAGTGCACTCCCGTTGCCACCTGACCTATTCCATCGAGGAGGGAGATCGGTTTCTCATGGGAATCGCCGGCATGGACATCAACAGTCGCCCCCCCGACGACGAGAAGGAGATCGGCTGCGCAAGATTCAGCATCTCCGTCGACGGAGAGACGGTCTTCGTCAAGGAGAGCATCTCCTGGAAGGATCCCGGAGTTCAGTTCCGCATCCCCCTCGAAAAGGCACAAACCTTCACCCTCAAGGTCGACCTGGGACCTGGCCATCACATCCTCGACAGGGCCAACTGGGCAGAGATCCGGATCCTCAAGGATTGAGCCCCGGACTCACCGGATGGAGGCAAACCGGATCGATGCAAACCGGATCGATGCAAAAGATCGCCAGCACCCATCACGGATGCTGACGATCTCCACGCCTCCCTGGCGTACCGAAAAGGTGACCTTTCCTGCTCAGTCTCCCGGGTTATCGGGGCCCAGCTTGTTGTCCACCTTCATGTCGGTGTAGGTACCACCGGTCTCCTCGGCGAGTTTCCGCAACCAGTCATTGGCCTGGGCCAGGCCCGGCATCTGCTGCCCTCCCTGGGTGAACGGATGAAAGCCGAAGCAATGGATCTTGATCTTGCGGAACCGATTCAGCTCGAACACCTTGTCGAGGATGGGCCCGGTCGCATCGTTGACCTTTCCGTCCTTCGACGGCAGTCCGTCGGAGAGGAAGAAGATCGTATTGGTCCTGGGGTCCTGCATGAACGCCTCGACCAGCGCATCCATCGTATTGGTGTTGCCGTTGTGCTTGATGCTGTCGACCCACTTCAAGGCGGACTTCTTGTTGCCGGTACTGGCGGGGGTCGCCTTCTTCTTGAACTTGCTGACGGTGGTATCGAAGCGAACGCAGTTGAAGGCGGCATCCTTCGACATCTTCTTGATCACCTTGCGAAGTTCACGCTTGGCCATCTCCATCCGGGTCCAGAACTTGGCGAGCCGGATCTGCTCCTGGGTCATCTGGCCGCCACCGGAAGATCCACCTCCGTCAGAACCATCTCCTCGACCGAGGCCCGGGATATCATCCTTGTGGACGTACCTCATCGAACCGGAGGTATCGATGACGAAGACGATGTTCTTCGACTCCACCGGCACTCCCCAGAACTCGGGATCGTTGCCGCGCCGCTTCCTCTTGACCCCGGTCTTGCCGTCGTGGGTTTCATCCATCGGATCAAAGGTGTTCTGACGCGGCTCCCACCACGAGTACCAGTCCTCGATCAGATCGAAATCCTGACCGGTCAACTCCCACAGGGAATCACGAACCTGGTGGTAGAGGACGTCCTTGCGCTTCTTGACCAGCTTCTCCAGCAGCTTGATCATCGGCTCGACACCGATGGCACTCTGGCTCTTGCGGAACGCCTCCACAGCTGCGCCCTGCACGAAGGAGGACTTGTCATCGAGGAAGCCAACCAGAGCGGTCAGTGCCTCGTCATGGTCTGACCCCTTCAAGCGATCGAGTTTCTTCTTCAGTGCCTCCTGCTGCTGCTTGAGCCGATCGGGGATGCTGGGATCGGCGCCGGGCGGCAATCCGTTCTCCTCGATATCGCGGATTCGCTTGGCCAGTTTCATCATGTCATCGCTGATCTCACCACGCTTGTTGGTGGGAAATGCCAGCAGATCAGCCAGGTACACCCGCTCACGGAAGTCACTCTTGCTCTTGGTCTTGCCGTAACGGGCGGTGACGAACTCGATCATTCCGTCGTGGCGCGACAGTTCCTCGCAGATCGCCTCGTAGACCCTCGGGTTGGGATTGGTCTTGAATCCCAGATCGTAAAGAGCCTCGAGAGAATCCTCGGTGCCGTAGCCTGCGATCTGACGGACCAGATCGGAAGCGTGATCGAAATCCTCCCCGATCATCGCCTTCTTGCAGTTCTTGACGAGTTTCTTGATCTCCTTGGAATCCATGGTGACGGAAGCAACGGCTGCTTCCTGCCAGAAGAGACTGCCGAGAGCAGGAAGTAGCATGAGTGCCAGGGTCAGGCTGATCACTCTCTGGTGACAGGTCATCCGTCCTCCAAGTACGCCGATCGACGACGTGAGATTGGGTCCAAGGTCACACGGCCGTCGGAAACAGAGATCCGTGGCCGGAAAATGGCACGAGCAGGCGAAGGGCCCCTCTCGGTGCACCTTCACGGTATCATGACGCTTCTCGGGGTTCCATCTCCTTGGTAACCCCGGAATTCCAAAGTCGATGGTGATGAATTGTTCCGATTTTCATATCTTGGGCCCTACGAGCAGACCCAGGAGGTAGCAGATGTCCCAGCATCCAGACGACACCAAGCGCCAGTACCACATCGGCCTCGCCCGTGGCGATGTGGCCTCACGCATCTTGCTTGCCGGAGATCCGCAACGAGTGCGACGAAGCGCACAGAAACTGGACCGCATCGATGGTGAATGGTCATGCCGGGAATACCTGACCGTCACCGGTCAGTGGCGAGGGGAACAGGTCTCCCTGATGGCGACCGGCATCGGCGCCAGCAACATCGAGATCGCCATGGTCGAACTGGCCGCCATCGTCGACGACCCGGTCCTGATCCGCGCTGGCTCTTGCGGTGGACTCGACCCCGACATCGAGCTGGGGGATCTGGTGGTGAGCTGGGGCGCCGTCAGGATGGAAAACACATCCACCACCTTCGTTCCCGAGGGATATCCCGCCGTGGCTCATCCCGACGTGATCACTGCTCTGATGAACGGTGCCCGGGATAAGAATTATCCAGTCCATCTCGGAATCACTGCCACCGCACCTGGATTCTACGGAGCGCAAGGTCGTCACCTGCCTGGCTTCCCTCCCAGAAATCCGCAAATCATCGAGGAGCTGGCTGCGATCGGGGTTGCCAACATGGAGATGGAAGCCTCGACCCTCTTCACCCTCGCTTCGATGAAGGGCTGGAGGTCGGGGTGCGTGTGCACCGTCTTCGGTCGCCGTCACCACGATGAGTTCGTTCCCGTCGCAGAGAAACCGGCGCTGGAAGATCGCTGCGTCGAGGTCGCTCTCGATGCGTTGCTCAGCATCTCCTGATTCGAGAGAGATTACCCCTCGAGGGTCGGATCGTCCTGCACGGTAGCGATGGCGGATTCGACGATGTGGAGCAACCTGTCGCGGGAACGACGGCCAGTTTCCATCACTTCTTCGTGGCTCAGTTGCTCCCCTGACATCCCCGCAGCCATGTTGGTCACCAGTGAGAAACCCTGCACCCGCAGACCACAGTCGACCGCCGTGATCGCCTCCTGAACCGTCGACATGCCGACCAGATCCGCTCCCAGTTTGCGTAACATCCTCACCTCGGCAGGAGTTTCGTAAGTGGGACCCGGGAGACCGACATAACATCCACGAGGAAAGCCGGAAGCGACTGCGGAAGATCCGCTCCGACAGTGCTGTTCGGTGCGATCGATCCAGTCGTGATCAAAGAGACTCCTGTGCTCGAGGATATGGGCAGAAACGGTCTCGCTCACCTGCGGTGTGACACCCTGCATGTTGAGATGATCCTCGATGGAGACCACCTCCCCCGGACTCCAGCCGTCGCGGATTCCACCGGCGGCGTTGGTCAGGATCAAGCTGTGAGCACCGAGAGCGGCGAGGATGCGAATCCCCCGCACCACTTCCTCCACCTCGTATCCCTCGTACAGGTGAACCCTGCCCCCCAGCAGCAGAACCTTTTTCTCGCCGACCTGGCCGAGGATCCATTCGCCGCCATGGCCCGCCACCGAGGGACTCGGCATGCCAGGGATCTCCTCGACAGCGATACGGCAGTACTCCACCAGTGCACCCTCCGGAAACTGGATTCCCGATCCGAGAACGACACCTGCGGCGGGGCTGATCCTGGACCAGTCCTGCTGCGTTGGTTTGCCCTGCTGGCACCACCGATCACGAATCCAGCGACACGCTTCAGCGACATCGAATCGTTCCGTCATGGCAGCAGGATTCCTGCCACACAACCGGTCATCAGGGCAGCGACCGTTCCTCCGACCAGGGCGCGAAGGCCAAGCGATGAGAGGCGAGGTCGCAAACTCTTCTCCAGCGAGGAGATGCCACCGATCTGGATCGCCACGCTGGCGAAGTTGGCAAAACCACACAACGCGTAGGTGGTGAGCGCCTTCGACCGATCACTGAGGGTGTCGATTCCGGACAGTTCCATGAAAGCCACGAATTCATTGAGTACCGTCTTCATGCCGATCAGCGAAGCGACGGTGGATACGTCCTTCATGTCGACGCCGAGCAACCAGGCAAAGGGGTAGAAGATCCACCCGAACAGGTCCTGCAGGTTGAAGAATGGCGAGCTCTCAAGGGTTGGATCCGGCATCTCGACGACGAATGATTGAAGCGTCAACCAGAAGTAAGCGATGTGCTGGGTGATCCACGCCAGACTGGCATTGGCCAGGGCGACCAGCGCAACGAACGCGACCAACATCGCGATGACGTTGAGCGCCAGCAGCAAACCCTCACTGGTGCCACGACAGGCGGCATCGAGAAGATTGGAATCGGTTCGCTTGATCTCCAGTTTAGCAGCGGTGGGATCGCCCAGATCCTTCTTCTCGGGCACCAGCAGCTTGGCAGCGACCAGAGCGGCAGGAGCCGACATGAAACTGGCAGCGAGCAGGTGCCCGGCATCGATTCCCAGACTGACATAGGCAGCGAAGACGCTACCCGCCACCGTCGCCATCCCCCCGGTCATCAGTGCCATCACTTCTGAATCGGTCATCTTCTTCAGATAGGGACGGATCACCAGTGGCGCTTCCGTTTGCCCCGCGAAGATATTGGCGGCAGCTGCCAGAGATTCAGGACCGCTCGTCTTCATCGTCAGTTGCATCAGACGGGCGATCACCCACACCACCACCTGCAGCAAACCGATGTGATAGAAGATCGCCATCAATGCCGAGACGAAGATAATGGTTCCAAGAAGAACGATCCACAGCTGAAATCCAGCCCCGTCCACCGACGACAAGGTGCCGAACACCATGCCGGTGCCCACCTCGGAAAAATCGAGGATCCCCTGGAAGATCTCCTTCGCTCCGGAGGTGAAGGAGTTACCCCAGTCGGTCCTCAGGATCAGGAAAGCGAGTACCAGTTGTAATCCGACCCCCCAGTAGACGGTGCGCCAGCGCACCTCGGCGCGAGAGGTGGAGATCAACCAGCACAGCGCCACCAGCACCACCAGACCCAGCAAGCTACGACCACGGTCGAGCCACGAGGCACCTTGGTCCTGCGCCGGTGTGTCGATGTACACCTCGGCAGCGATGGAGGCGTAGATTTTCTCATCGGAATCGATCTGCTCGAGAGCACGCTCCGTCGCCTCGAGTACCGACAGCCCACCATCCCCTTGCGGCGCACTTGCCAGCAGATCCCATCCATCACCACCGGTGGCGAGGTAATCGTTGGTGGCGATTCGCAACCTGTCATCATCGGATACGGGAGCCCCCTGCAGGAGGATCCGCTCCACCTCGATCGGTCCCCCATCGGCGACCGCAACCTTCACCTGAACCCCGTGGAAGTCGACGCCACGGCCCTCGGTGGTGAGCGACTTGCTGACCAGTTGCTTCAACTGCTTGCCGGTCAAGGTCACCACCGTCACACGATTTCCAAAGGGCGAGATCTCGAACAGATCACGGTAGAGAATCTCTCCCTCGGGAAGATCGTCGCGGATTCCACCATGATTGTGAAAGGAGACGGGGACGTTGGCGGCTTCAGCCATCGATTCACAGATCCAGCGTCCCAGCGCAGTCGACACCGCGCCACTCTCCTTGTGTCCACCCCTGTGCAGTGCGACAGGTGACTTGCCGACCTTGCGGTTCATCTTCTCGCCAACCACCGCTTCCACCGTGGCGATGAGAGTTTTCAACCTGTCATCGGTGGCCACCTCAACCGCTGGCACCGGAACTACCGAGGCGATGACCTCGGTCTCCTGTCCATTCCTGGTGAACTCGATCCTGCCGACATGGCGCGTCTTGGCCCCCACCTGTGCAACCACCGTACCGTGTACCGGCTCTCTCCAGGGGGGATCGACAAGGGTGTGGGAATGCCCGCCGACGATCAGATCGATACCGTCTACCTCACCTGCGAGGGGTCGTTCCAGTTCGACACCGCTGTGCGAAAGCACCACCATCAGATCCGCCCCCGCCTCACGCAGGCGATCCCTGGCAGCGGTCACTGCGCTGGCAAGCGGCGTCACCGACAACGTCTTCCCGACCGCAGGGGCGATGATGTTGGGAGCATCCGGGGTCAGGATGCCGATCAAACCAACCTTGAATCCACCACGCTCGATGATGTGATCCTGGACCACCACTTTTTCGATACGACCCGACGACTCCGTCACGTTGGAGGCGATGACGGGAATACTGGTGGTTTCGATCAGACGCAGCAGGTTCTCGATGCCGTAGTCGAAATCGTGATTGCCCAGGGTGGTGGCATCGAATCCGAGGCATTCCATCGCCCGGATCACCTGCAGACCACCGTCACTGGCCCCTTCGGGGGTCCCCTGGAACCAGTCCCCGGCATCGAGGAGCAGGACATTTTCGACACCGACCTCGGCGCGCACCGCCTCGACCACCTGACTCAACCCTGCCATGCCTCCGCTGACAGAATCACCGCTCTTGCGCGGCAGCAACTGCCCATGCATGTCGTTGACGTGAAGAACCACCAGTCGCTGCTGTGCCTCAGCGGACAGGCCAGAACAGAGTGACACCAGCAGTACCAGGAATTGTGTTGTTCGCAGGAGCATGCCACCTCTTCTTCTTGAAACGTCAGGAGATTCCGGTAGAGGATAGCGGATCAAATCGAAACAGAACAGTCAGGATCACTTGCAGCCTGGAGGTGATTCAAGGCATCATCGCAGCGGAAGGAGGGGCAGATGAGCCAGATCGATCTCCCACAACGAATCTTCAGGACCTACGACATCCGTGGCATCGTCGGAGAGGACCTCACCGACGACATCGTCGAGCAGATCGGCCTCGGTCTCGGCACCTTGCTCTCTTCCGAGGGGAAGACCAGTGTCGCAGTGGGCCATGATATCCGCGCCTCCAGTGCCCCCTTCGCTGCACGGGTACGAGCGGGACTGAACCGGGCCGGTATCGACGTGATCGAGGTGGGCCAGGTTCCCACTCCACTTCTCTACTGGGCGGTGAAACATGTGCAGGCGGATGGTGGCGTGATGATCACCGGCAGCCATAACCCTGTAGAATACAACGGACTCAAGATCACACGTGGAGTGATGCCGATCTGGGGAGACGAACTGCAAGAGTTACGATCCATCGCCATCGACGCAACCGATGCGCCGACCGCCGGTGGTTATTCGCAGTCGGAAGTGATCGAGCCCTACATCGAGAGCAGGGCGCAACGCTTCCAGCTCCCTGCAGG
>CAYPPQ010000075.1:0-13439 GCA_964412635.1 uncultured Planctomycetia bacterium
GGGCGGGAGAGATCATCAAGAGAGTCGCGGGGAGCGAAGCTGTCTCGGGTCTCGTTTCATCCGCCAAGGAGAGGCTCCATACGACCGGTGTCGGTGGCCTGGCAGCGCCCGTCGCGCTGGGCGCGCTGCTTCCTATTGCAGAACTCGTTGGAGACATCCTGGAAAGCACGCCCGACAAGGTCATCCAGACCATCTCCGTCGAAATCGATGATGTAGGGGGCGGCGTGCCCGACGGTGACATCGATGGGAATCCCGTTCGCTTCCAGCCTCACCGGAACCGACAGGGGAAAGTCATCGACACCGCCTTGTGTCGGAGTGCCCGAGACTGTGATCACAAGCAGGGGGATCAAAATGAGTGGGAACATGTGAATCCTCTCCATGGAGTGATGGTAGGGATCAAATGGCACGCCCGCCAGGACTCGAACCTGGAACCTTCGGATTAGAAATCCGATGCTCTATCCGGTTGAGCTACGGGCGCATCCGGATCGATAGATTGCCACAGAGCCTCCCAATTGGCAATTCTACTCGGAGGACCCGTGGCCGGAAACCGATCAGGGCTGCAATTCGCTCCGTTGCCACCCCTCCGCTGCCACCAGGTACAGCACCCGATCGTGAATCCGTCCCGGCTGTCCCTGCCAGAACTCGAATCGATGGGGAACCAGCAGGAATCCCCCCCACGATTCGGGGCATGCAATCGGCTCGGAAGAGGCGGTCAATCGATCGACCTCTTTCTCGAAGGAGTCGCGGTCGACCATGGGAGCACTCTGATGAGAAGCGGCAGCACCCGCCTGCGATCGACGGGGGCGTCGGCTGAAGTAGTCCTCGGAGATCGCCCGGGAGACCCGCTCGACTGTGCCCTCGATGCGCACCTGTCGCTGCAGCCTGTCCCAGTGAAAGAGGAGCGCCGCACGATGATTTTCCTGCAGGTCGACTGCCTTCCTCGAACGATAGTCGCTGAAGAAGAGAAATCCATCGGGCCCGAATCTCTTGAGTAGAACCACCCGGCAGGAGGACTGACCATCCGCATCCGCCGTCGCCAGCGTCATCGGAGTGTCCGCCTCGACCTTTGAATCGACCTCTTCCCGGTACCATCTGTCGAACTGCTGGAGCGGATCGGAATCCGCCTGATGCATCCGCAGCGAATCTCGCGAGAAGCGGTATTCTGATCGTGGAAGGTAAGAATCTGACATGTCGTACCTCTCACGGGAGATTCTATCGGAAATGAGATATCTCTGAAAAGAACAAAGAAACTCCCCATATCCCGGACATCCCCGTGGAGTTCCGCTATACTGAGTTCACGGCCATCGGAGGAGTTCCTCCTCCGTCAGCGAACAACAGGACCGATCTGGTCTCGCTGGCCCAGGCACTTCACCCTCCACTGTTGTGACGGTGATCCCCGATTCCACCCCTCAGAAGGTGGGATCTGAAGGAGATCACCTTGTCCACCAACACCAGCATCACCGATTTTGACCAGCTCCAGCTGGTCCCCCCCCTCGCCACGGCGGTCGCCAAGGCCGGCTACAGCACCCCACGCCCGATCCAGGCCCATGCGATCCCTGCGGCCCTCGAGGGACGGGACGTTCTCGGTCTCGCCCAGACCGGTACCGGCAAGACCGCCGCCTTCGCGATCCCCTGCATCGAACACCTGTTGCTGAGAAAGAAACCGGGGCCTCGTGTACTGGTGGTCGGACCGACCCGGGAACTGGTCAGCCAGATCGATGAGGAATTCAAGAAGCTGACGCGGGGTACTCGCCTGCAGACGATGACGATCTACGGAGGAGTCTCCGAAAAGCCTCAGATCCAGAAGTTGAATCGCAAGCCCGATGTCATCTGCGCCTGTCCCGGTCGATTGCTCGACCTGTACGGACAGGGCCATGTAGACCTGACTCGTATCGACACCCTGATCCTCGATGAAGCGGATCACATGTTCGATATGGGATTCCTCCCCGACATCCGGCGAATCATCAGTACCCTTCCCGAGCGCAGACAGAATCTCCTGTTCGCGGCGACGATGCCGAAGGAGATCCGCAAACTTGCGGAACAGATGCTGATCGAACCTCATGTGGTGGAAATCGATCACTCGGTCCCTGCCAACACCATCGAGCACGCCCTCTATCCAGTACGCGAAAAGCGCAAGATCGAACTGCTTCGACACCTCCTGAAAGATGACGGATTCGACTCCGCCATCGTCTTCACCCGGACCAAGAGACGAGCGCGGCAACTCGCACAGAAACTGGATGACGATGGGCACCGTGCCGTCGCTCTGCAGGGAAACATGTCCCAGAACCAGCGTGACCGGGCGATGAATGGATTCCGCAAGAGGAAGTTCGATATCCTGGTGGCCACCGACATCGCGGCACGAGGAATCGATGTGGAGCGGGTCTCTCATGTGATCAATCTCGACATCCCCAATACCGCTGAGGCCTACACCCATCGAATCGGCAGAACCGGTCGCTCCGAGAGGGAAGGCAAAGCCTTCACCTTCATCACCGAGGATGACGGAGAGATGATCGCAGCCATCGAGAAGGCGATCGGTGCCTCCATCGAGATCCAGACGGTACCCGGATTCGAGGAAGCACTCATTCCTACCCGCGGTAGAAAGAAGCGATCGGGACAGCGAGGCAGGAATCGGTCCGATTCTGGCCCCCCCAGACGCTCCCATTCGCGCAATAGACCGGCATCGAATTCCAGGCGAAGGAGTGGTGCTGAGGGCAAGGATGATTCGAACCGAGGGGATCAGCCGGCACGCAAGAAGCGGCGCAGAAGGCGAACCTCAGATCCCTCCTCCGGAGAACCCAGATCTCGAACTGTGAGGAGCCCACAAGGAGGCAACTCACGGAAGAGATCCAGATCATCCTCGCGGAGGAGCAGGGATCTGCAGGGACGGTAGGTTCAAGGGCAAGTGCCCTGGTAAGATTCACAATCCAGTGCATCCACCGTGTCATCCACACCGCAGTCTGGGTATGGAAGTGATGGCAGGGGACCACCCGCGAACAAGCTGGACAACAGGAACACCGCATCTGCGATGTTCACATCTCCATCGTCGTTGGGATCACATGCATCAGGACAGGTAACTGCATTGGTCAATCCAAAGAGATAATTCAATACGATGATGGCATCGGCGATGTTGAACACCCCGCTACCATTACAGTCGCCTCGGCGAAACTCGACATTTTCACAGACATCGAGAGTGCCGTTGTTGTTGGCATCTCCGCCTGCGGCGATATCACACCCATCGGGAATCGCGTTCAGGTCGCAGTCTTCCACCAACCCGGAGGCGATGGCGCAATCATCCGGTGTTCCGTCCAAATCACAGTCCAGCTGGGATCCCGAGACGATCTCGCACGAATCGAGCAGTCCATCGGCATCGCAGTCGGAGACGATTCCCTGCGTAAGGGCACAATCGTCGGGTAATCCATCGGCATCGCAATCTGCCTGGAGGCCTTGCTGGATCTCACACGAATCGAGGAGGCCATCGAGATCGCAATCTCCTTCGAGGCCCTGGGCGATCTCACACGAATCGATCTGACCATCCTGGTCACAGTCAGCGACCAGTCCCTGGGCAAGTGCACAGCTGTCGATGAGTCCATCGAGATCGCAATCCTGTTCGAGGCCCTGGGCGATCTCACACGAATCGATCTGACCATCCTGGTCACAGTCAGCGACCAGTCCCTGGGCAAGTGCACAGGAGTCGGGAATTCCATCGACATCGCAGTCAGAATCGGTTCCCGAGGCGATCTCGCAACCGTCGAGGACCCCATCCGCATCGCAATCGGACGCTGTTCCCTGAGCGAGGGCGCAATCATCGGGTAATGCGTCGAGATCACAGTCTAACTGGGTTCCGCTGACGATTTCGCAACTGTCCAGAATCCCGTCCCCATCGCAGTCGCCTGCCAACCCCTGAAGGACGGCGCAGTCATCCGGAAGTCCATCCGCATCGCAGTCTGACGAGGTACCGGCGGCGATCTCACAGGAATCGAGGACTCCATCGAGATCACAGTCGAGAACTACCTGACAGGTATCTGCAATTCCATCCAGGTTGCAGTCCTCCTGGCAAATATCGGGGATTCCATTCAGGTCACAGTCCACCTGACCAGGTGCGTACCCACACTCGTCTGGAATCCCATCGAGATCACAATCGATACTGGTTCCGCTGGCGATATCGCCATCGTCAGGCAATCCGTTGCCGTTGCAATCTTCGAAGATCGAGATGGCTCCATTGATGACATCAGGTGTGTATTCGAGTCCGTCCATCACCACCAGCAACATCACGGGTGGATCATGCAATCCACCGGAGAACTGGAGTGCAGCATCCCCGGAAGGTGCTGTGGGGCTGATGGTGTAGGTGGTGATGATCAGTTCCTGATCAAAACCAGCGAGAAGATCGTTGATCGGAGGAGACATATCGAGCAAACAACCGACGATGAATCCCGGCCCGTTGAGTGGATCGGATTCCAGCATCAGGTAGTCGGGGTTGATGCCACCCAGATTGGATCCCTCGAGGTAGTAGCCCCGCTGAATGTTGGTCACCGTGAGAAGGGTTGGATCGTGGACCACTCCGAAGGAAAACGCCTCACAATCGACCGTGTGATCGATATAGACCCTGGTCACCACGGGCAATCCCTGGGAACCGGTTCCCCCGATGATCTTCAAGCTTGCGCTCTGGCCATTTCCCACAGCACAACTGAAGAGAATCAGCATGAAAACTGAAAACTGCTTCATTTCGAGATTCTCTCCATCTTGGCCATGAAGGCTCAATAACCGCCACTGAATCGCTCTCCAGCGGTTCCAATTGCCATGATATTGAAATGGAGAATAGGAAGCGACTGTGGGGTACTGGTGGCTGACGAAATGTCAGGAATGGCATCCATCAGGATGTGGAGGGGTGGTCGCTACCTGACAATTGTGATGATCTTCATCTGTAGCAACCTCATCCCTCGGATTTGGGACGAGATGGTTTGCTTCTTGCCAGCCAGGTACCCACATCCCGTACTCAGTGGCTGCCTGTAACTAGTCGAGACATTCCAGCGGGTCCGCAGTGAGGTCCGGTCCACTTGTCAGATCGCTCGGTGCTGGAAGCACCGGCCCACCTCCGAACAGTCTGTTGAGAAGCGTGACAGGATCCGCAATGTTGAGCTGTCCGTCATCGTTCATGTCAGTGGCATCTTCACACCCCACCACGGCATCACCGAAGAGGAACTCGAGACTGTGGATCACATCACTGATATCGACAGCTCCATCCAGATTAGAATCTCCCCTGCGGAAGTACTTTGGCAGCGTCGGATGATCGAAGGGTGGTAGCGAATTCCGCACACGCTCATCTGTCAAGGCTTCAAGGAAAGCGACCAGATCGAGCCTTGCGCCCAGGGGAAGGTTCAGCGGCGGAGTACCGGGTCCCCCATCAGGATTCTGGAAATCTCCCCCATCGTTGTAAAAGTTCACCACATCCAGCAGAGTCTCCTTGCCACCGTTGTGGAAGAAGGGCGCTCGCAGCTCGACGTTGCGTAGCGGCGGAGTCTTGAAGCGGCCGAGATCCCCGGGATTACCGGTCACGGCAAATCTACCTACATCTTCATTCTCCGGTCGAACACCGATGTCATGAAACACTCCATCACTGAGGAACGGTCCACCGTGGCACGGTAAGCAGTTATTGAGAAACACGTTCATCCCGTTCACTTGACCTGGGGTCAGCGCGCCGTTGTTTCCCGCGATGAATTGATCGAGAGGTGTCTGGTTGGAGAACAGCGTTCGTTCGTAACTGGCGAGGGCGAAGGCGATCCGCTCTGCATCGATTTCCGGAGATCCAAAAGCCATCTCGAAGAGGGACGGATAGTCAGGAAACTGGATCAATGCGTCGAGCATTTCCTGGGGAATGTCTGTGTTGTATTGCATCGGAATCGCAGCGATCAATCGAGCACGCACATCATCCCAGGTCCTGGAAGAACACCCCATCTCGACCTCGGAGATGATCGGATCCACCGACTGTGCCTCAAGAGCCCCCCCCGCCGGAGTACTGTTGCCGGGGATACTATTGGCGCCGGTCTCCGGATTCTGGAAGTTGGGTCCGCTGCGTCCATCCCAGAAGAGACGAGGATCAAACATGGCGTTGATGGAGGAAGGTGCCTTACGGCTGGTGACCTGTCTCTCGGTCCCGAATAGTGAACTGCTGCCGATCACTCCGCCGCAATCCTGAACCTGCAATCCCATCGATCCACGGACATCATCTGCGGTCCCCGAAATTCCATCGGGTCCCGGATGGGCCGAGAGGCTCTCGAAAGATCGTGGGTCGCTACCACCACTCCCTGGCCGATGGCAGGTACCGCACGAAACCGCCGAGTCGACCGACATCTGAGTCTCCCAGAAGAGGAACTTGCCGAGCAACACTTTCTGTGCCGTCAGCGGATTCTGAGCGGGAACGGGAACCGGCGGAAGCGGTGGAATGCCGCCCCCTCCCGGTGGAGGTGGTGGAGGAGGTGGTGGTGGTGGACCCTGAGCTTCCAGGACCTGACTTCCGAAGAGAGTCAGAAACAGCAAGCACACCAGTACACCACTGAATTCAGGACCTCTGGCGATTCGCATCTTCGTTCCTCCGTTAAGGAATACTCAACATCAGGTCGGACTCGATCGGTGCAATTGCGAAGGAGATTTTCGTCATGAACACCCGACTACTCCCATCGTATGTCCAGGATCTGTGGATGTCACCCGTGGAAAAGCGAGAACCTGTCATACAATTCACAATTCGGGTGATATTCCTCATCTCAGTGGATAAACCCCGGTGCTTCTCAGGGGTTGTATTAAATTCCACTCTTCGGAGATCGTGAAAGATGTACACTTTCGGGTCCGGAGGCATCGAACTTCCTTCAGTGGAAATGATGTCCTCGTTGCAGCGGAAAGGAGTGATCGGATGCAGAAGCCACGGCAAAAGTTGACAGACCTCCTCGCCTTTCTCATCACTCTCTCCATTACCGGCTGTACTGGCGAAGAAGTTCCTTTGAGCCCTCATCAGCACGCCCTGCTACAGCGGTCGCAACAACCCGCGCTGGCAACTGTCATCCAGCGCAGTGGCGAGATCCCCCCCCGCGGAATCATCGATGTCAAATCGACCGGCCTGGCTCTTCTCGATCTCGACTCCGACGGCCTGGTGGAGATTCTCCTCACATCGGGATCGACTGCAGATCGATTTCTGACCCAACAGGATGGTTTTCCTCCCCGGTGGTTCCGACAGAGGGAGGCTGCAAGCAGTGAATACCAGCTGGAAGCAGTGACGAGTACGGGAGGCATCGCTCCGATGCCATGGACCAGTGGGGTCGCCGCCGCAGACCTCGACGGGGATGGAGACGACGATCTACTGCTGACAGGAGTGGGATCGATCCAGCTACTTGAAAATGTCGATGGGAAACTGGTGCCGGTGGTCGACAGTGGCCTGGTTGCGGATGGCTGGAGTAGCAGCGCTGCATTCGGCGATCTCGATCTCGATGGAGATCTCGATCTGTTCCTGTGTCGCTACCTCGTCTACGACTTCGACAACCCACCGCTTCATGGCGAGGAGTGGTCGTGTCTGTGGCAGAACAAGCAGGTCCTGTGCGGTCCCCGCGGTCTTTCCCCACTTCCCGATCTGGTCTTCGAAAACGTCGGAGGCTTGCACTTCAAGGAGGTCACCGAGGAGTGGGGATTCGAGCCCGAATCCGCTGGCTACGGCCTGGCGGTGACGATCATCGACCTGCACGGAGACCCACATCCAGAGATCTTCGTGGCCAACGATTCGTGCCCCAATCATCTGTGGTCCCGTTCCGACAACGGTCGCTGGAATGAAGATGGCCTGCTGTCTGGAATCGCCGTCGATCAGGATGGACAGGAACAGGCGGGGATGGGGATCGGCGTCGGAGATCTCGACGGCGACGGAACACTCGACCTGGTGGTGACCAACTTCGAGAAGGAGAGTTTGAACCTCTATCTCAATCAGGGAGATGGAACCTATCGAGATGAGGCATCGAGTCGTGGCCTCGTCGCCGGCAGCCGGTCGATGTTGAGCTGGGGAGTGGGCGTGGCGGATCTCGATCTCGACGGACTCGTCGACATCTTCGTGGCAAACGGTCACGTGTACCCGCAGGCGGATGCTGTGACCTCCTCACCGGGCTACTTTCAGCGGGATCAGTACTGGCTCGCTCGCAAGGAGGGCGATCGCATCCGTTTCATCGAGCAGATCGATGAGGAGATCGCCTCATGGAAGCACCTCGGACGCTGTGCGGTGCTCAGCGATCTCGACAGGGACGGCGATATCGACATCCTCTCCACCAGCCTCAACGGGCCTCCTCACCTGCTGATCAATCGCGCCTCGGAGAGGAGTTCATCGGTGACGATCCTGCTGCAGCAAGACGGACTCAACCGGCAGGGTCTGGGCTCCTCGGTCGGCTGGCGCATCGATGATCGCTGGATCCCGAACCCGGTGCTGCGACAGAGTTCCTTCCAGAGTTCCGGCGAGGCGCAGGTGATCCTCGCCACCGGCCCCTTCGCTACCATCGATCTGCCCGAGGTGGAGGTGCGCTGGCCCGACGGAAAGCGTGAGAGTTTCATCGTGCCTCGCAGCGGATCGATCACCTTGCAGCGGGGCAGTGGAACTTCTCGCTGAGTTGCAACTGATCGCAACAACTTCCGCCATCGCACTTCCATGATGATGGATACCGGGCACATCCGCGTGACACGACGCCGACGACAACTGGTTGTGAAGGGGAAAAATGAATCGGGGCGAGAGGATTCGAACCTCCGACTTCCTGCTCCCAAAGCAGGCACTCTGCCAAACTGAGCTACACCCCGATCGATCTCCAGAATCGTAACGCCTCAGATTTTTTTCGCATCGTTTTTCACGGGATTCGTGGCGACGACGGCGATTCGTCGAGACCCAGCAGCGGAGAAAGGTGCGCAAAAGGTCGAAAAGAGGAGACGGGGAACCGATCCGGGTCGAACAAAAATGGAAGGCTGTCGCCCCCCGAACCCTGACACCGTTGACACCCTCTCGGGCGTTCTAGTTCACCTCGAAGGTAAGTTGATGACCCAACAACTTGGAAGTCTCGACGAAGATGGTCTGGTTCTCCCGATCACGGAAAAGCCAACCCTCAACTCCGTCTTTCCTCCAGCTCTCAACCGGTACGATCTCGTGTACTCGTGCATACTGGTGCAACTGTTCCGCCATGCGTTCCCCCAGCTGATCAGATACCGACGACCTGTTCCGGCTCACCCGTCTCGGACTGAGATCCTCAGCCTCAATAGTGTGGCTGTCAAGGGAAGAGGGGTAACAGAGAGATCGTGCCTCCCTCGCCACCTTCGGCTAGACTGGAACCACCCTTCAACCGTGACCGCGGAAGGGAGCCCCAGTGCCCCTCGACGAAAGCTTGAATCCCCTGCCCTTCCACCAGAATGCCTGGGGAAGGATCGAGGATCCCCGCCTGAGAGCCGGTCGTGCGCGTATCCAACGCCACGCCTGGCTGCGCGGCTTCCTCACCGGCCTCGCCATCGGCTTGCCGGTGGCGGTGGTGCTGTGGAACTTCGAGCCTCGCGCCGATCGAGCCCTGTTCAAGGCAGCAGGTGTGCTGGTCATCCTCGGGGGCTTCTTTGCGGCGCTGCAGTACCGGCTGGTACGGTCTCGATGGCCGAGAATCTGGGATGCCACCACCGCCGATGATGCCCTGGTCGAGACGATCGTGTGCCAGTGGCACCTCCCCGCCGGAGATCCCTGGCGCGACTCGATGCGGGCTCGCTGTGCACAGATTCCTCTCCCTCCCCTCTCGCGTCTGCAGCAGCTGGCACCGATGCCCTCGCCGTGGCCCTCCCTGTTGCTGGCTCTGCTGGCGCTGTGGGTCACTGCGCCGTCGCCATCGCCCCCTGCAACTGCGCCGCAGCAACTGGTGGAAGTGGCCCCCCCTCGCGACTCCGAGAACCCACGTGAGCACCTGCGAGGCAGGGAAGATGCAGCGCGGGCACTGGCGGGAAGAGATTCCCTGAAAAACCTCGCCGAACAGCTGCGCGGATCTGCAGCGGCTCCCGAGACCCCTGGAGGATTGCTCCCCCGCGATCTCGAGGCGCTACAGAACGCCCTGAGTCGCCTCGACGACAGCGACCCCCTGAGAGACTCGGTGGAACGCTGGATCCCTTCCCAGCGTCCCGATGGGCAGGTGGATGAGCAGATGACAGTACTCCCCATCGAGGACGCCTCGGAGGCGGGTGAGGCGGTGGCCCAGCAATTGATTCCCGGCTCCACCGCCTCCTCCACGGCAGCGGAGATCGCCGACGGCGGCCTCGATGCAGCGGTCGACCTCGAACCGGTCACCGAGGAATCCTCATCGACGAGCGATGAAACCCCCTCGATCCGCATCGATGGAGGCATCGAGATCGGTTCGATGGCGGAGAACCTCGAGACGATTGCTCCCCTCTCCGGGAATTCTACGGCATCCTGGGATCGGGTCCGTGACGATCCTCGCCTGCAACCGAGATGGAAGCGGGTGATCGATCTCTACCTCGATTCGTTGGACCGAAAGGAGCCTGCCGGTGGTCGATGACTCGGTGAACAAATTCCGTGACCAGGATCGACAGCTACGAGAAGCCCTCGCAGCCATCATCTTCGGGCAAGAGGATGCCATCGCTGCGGCAACCTCGACCCTTCTCGCCGGCGGGCACCTGCTGCTGGTAGGAGTCCCGGGAACGGGAAAGACACGCCTGGCGGAGGGACTCGCCGATGTCACGGGACTGGGACGCGGACGCATCCAGTTCACTCCGGACCTGCTTCCGGCGGATATCCTCGGTGGTGAGACTTTACTGCCTGGACACGACGGAGACCGGGTTGAGTTTCGACCTGGACCCGTCTTCACTCAACTCCTCGTCGCCGACGAGATCAACCGGGGAACTCCGAGAACCCAGTCCGCCCTGCTCGAGGCGATGCAGGAGTACTCCGTCTCCATCTCCGGAACTCGCCATCGACTCGATCCTCTCTTCAGCGTCATCGCCACCCGCAATCCCATCGAGATGGAGGGAACCTATCCCCTCCCCGAAGCACAGCGAGACCGCTTCCTGCTGGAGGTGCCTCTGCACGAACCTACGGCGCAAGTCCTGACTCGCATCGCCGCCGCAACCACCATCGAACAGCAAGAGGTCGCTCGACAGATTCTCGACCCACAGATCTTCGCCCAGATGCGCCGAACGGTACGTCGTGTCAGCGCAGCCGATCCCGTCATCGAACGGGCTGCACGCTGGGTCGCTGCGACTCGTCCTGGCGATCCTTGTGCGCCGGAAGAAGTTCGTTCGGGTATTCGCCTGGGTGCGGGTACCCGTGCTCTGCAAGCACTGGTCCTCACCGGCAAGGTCGAGGCGTTGCGCAACGGTCGTACTCATCTCGCAGATGAGGACTGGTTGCGCTGGCGACGGGAAGTGATTCAGCACCGCCTCGTCTACTCGCTGGAAGGTGAACTCGGCGGGCTCGACACCGATGCGGTGGTCGCCGCAGTTGATCGCTCCGTGGTCCACAATCGATGAAGCGACTTCTCCTGTCCGCCACTCTGCTTGCAACGCTCCTGCTGGGACTTGGAACCGTGGTGACGGCTCAGGAGAGCGAGTCTTCCGGCCTACGCGTCATCGTCGATCTGATCGCCTCCGCTGCCGACGACGAGGCGATTCTCGACAGTGCAATGAGGTGGGCGCGCGACGGTGGTGTGGTTCTTGAACTGATCGAAGCTGTCGCGCTCCGAGGAAGCGAATCCAGTTCCGCACCACTTCTCGACTGCGCAGCACGGCTGGCACTGGAGGAGGGGCTTCCGGCAACCGCCGTCCCATTGCTGGAACGAAGCCTGCAGGTCGCGGATCAGACCAGTACCCGCACCTCGCTGGCGCGATTGTGGTTGCGGGGAGATCATCCTGAAGCTGCAAAGCAGGTCCTGGGAAAGTTACTGGAGGATCGTTCTCACTCCCAGTTGCAGTTCGGCATCGAACTGCTCCAGTCTCACCGGTGGATCGCCCCCGACGACCGTATCGACAGACAGGAACTGGCAGCGTGGGCGCGGCTGTCGCAAACAACTGAAGAAGCTTCGCAGTGGTTCCACGACCGGGGGGAAGATGCGCTCGCCATCGAACTGGCCATCGCTGGCGGCCATGCTTCGCTGGTTCACATCTTGCTGGGCGAGGGTACCTTGCCGGAAGATGCCGATCTGCGGCGGAGAATCGCTCGAATGCTGGGGATCCGCGAATACGAGGGAGTCGCGCTATTCACCGGAGGGGGTGAGGAAGAAGCACGCTGGAATGCCTCGATGGGGATCGAACAGTGGATCATCGGAACTCCCTTCAGGGATCCAGCACTTCCTTCGCTGATGCCGGTGCTGGCCCTCCTCGAAGCGGGCGAGAGTGCCACAGCTCGAAGACACGTTGCGCTGTGGAGGCTCGCCGGGGGTGGTCCCACACTGGAGGACTATTCCACCCGTCGAATCCTCGACGCAAAACACCCGGAGTGGCTGGGGATCGATCAGTTGCCCGATGACGTCGAGGAGCAATTGCGCGGCAGCCGATCGGTCGCCGATACCAGCAGGGCCATCGCAGCACTGCTGCGCACCCCCCCCGGTTCTCCAACGGAAGCGAGACTGTGGTATCAGGCGGGCCGCCTCTCGAAACAGCAACAACTGGTCGACCGTGCCGTACGGATCGCGGACGGGATCGTGGTGGCCACCGAGCCGATCCCGGGGGTGACGGTACAGCAGTTCCTGACTGCCTCTCTCCCCCTCGACATCGTGGAGTCGATCCCGCACTTCGAGCCGATGGGCCCCGGTCGCCTGCTGGGGGTCTCCTGGGGTCAACCGATCCGAAGCCCCGCGCCCCTCGTTGTCGAGGATGGAATTCAATTGAAACGATGGTCGATCGATTCCTCTGCCGATGTGGAGGAGAGTTCTGCGCCTCTTCGTCTGCGTCTCGGTCGTCACCATCTCCTGATCGGGGACCACTCCCGCCTTGATCTGGTGGTCGAGGAAGATGCACGGTCGAGAACGGTGCTGTCGATGGTGCCCACCGATGCCAGCAGCCCACCTCTGGTGAAAGATGGACTTCCCGCTACGGAGATCTTGACCCGCCTCTTTCATTTCGAGACAGATGAACAGTTGCCACGCATCGCCAGCACTCCTCCTCGATTCGTTGAACCGATCGAAGCCTTCATCGATGCTTCGGTGAAACGGAAAAGAAGTGAAGATCTCCGTCAATGGGTAGACTTTCAGCGCCACGATGACGGATCGTTGTGGGTGACGGTGGCGGGAGTGGTCGGCGAATTCTCGTCACGAGGAACTGCAGAAATCTCGCGGATTCCGGAGTATCCAGCGGTCACTCCTCCCACCCTTGCGAACCATCCGCCGGGAGACCCCCCCGATGTGGAACTCGAATTTCTGGGCAGCCGCACCCATGGAGTCCTCCCCACT
>CAYPPQ010000076.1:0-13101 GCA_964412635.1 uncultured Planctomycetia bacterium
CGCCGCCGGTAACCTGCGCTCCCTGCAGGGGAAAATTAGCGACCGGGGCAGTACCCTGCGGCAGTGTGCCATCGGTCCTGATCAGTTCGACGGTGCCAGGAATATCGACCTGACAGACTCTTTCCTCGGCAGAGACGATTCGTCCTGATCGAGCATCTACATCGACACGCACCGTACTGTGGTGTCCTGGAATTCTACTGATGCCATTGGAGCTCCAGCACAGGACCGAATCTCCGTCCTTGCTGGGTGCCAGTTCAAGTACCGGTGCAGTCCAATCACGACCAGGAAGCGTCTCTCGCATCGCCTTGAGCGCGGATTCTGCGCTGGTCGCCGGAATCGTGCTCGAGTCGTGATGTGTGAACTTGAAAGCCCTGTAACACACTCTCCACATGCCCGTTTCGGGGTCCTGAATCGCCAGACTTCTGCCCACTCCACCTCGTACCGGATATCCAGAGATCATCTGATCCCAGCCGGCAAAGACCCTGCCGTTGGAAGAATCACGCACCCAGTTGAGGTCAAAGGTGGCAGCGATGTGGGGGCCCAGGCTCTCGATCAGGTCGAGTGTGAAAGCAGAGAGAACATCCTCTGCCTGCGGGCCGAGTCGGGTGTTGTCGTTGTATTCGCGGCCCTGCGCCATGCCGATAAACAGCACAAGGATGACAATTGTGAGAATGGAGACCGTACTCGAGGAGTTACCTCTAGCACCTCTCTGGATAGGGGGATCGATCGACAATCGATGCACCGATAGTCCACTCCAGGCTCAACCACTCGCTTGGTATCTGAGCCGCAATAAATCCTGGCCGCACACATAAGAGATCAAACACGAAAGAATCTGTTTCAACCTTCGAGGTGGACAGAGGACGAGGACTCAAATAAATGACTCCGCTACTAATACCGATATCGAATCAGTACTCCTCCGCCGTCTGTATGTATCGTACAACTACTGGATATCGTGTCAAATAGAACACATCGCACAATTATCTTCGCTTGCACGAGACTACACAAGCCCACCAGAGCAGTCATAACCTCGCCAAATTGAGGAGGTTGTTGATAGCAATCACTTACAAACCGATGGAGTGAACACTGTCGAAAGCGAATAAACAGCCAGTTTGGGCAGTTGAACTTCTTCTGTCACACCTGCTCTTCGGTAAACCTCTCGATGGCAAAGAGCCACTCGTGAACCTCATCGGGACTCCTGCCGCTTGCCGGTCGGAATTGGCGCTTTTCCCCACCTCGATCACTTCTGAATCTCCGGTGCGGAATCTCGTGCAACAGTTCGGAACCGGGCGTCGAACCTGCCCAGCGGGTCAGAATCTGCTCGATCTCGTCCCTGCTCAGGATTCCTTCCTCGCTGTAGGAGAGCACCAGGCAGCGAGCATCCGCTTTCTGGACGATGGATTCCATCGCATCCCTGCAATCCTTCCCGCGACGGCTGCACAGTGGAGAAGAGACATCTTTCCACGGCAACAACCCGGTCTTTCCATAGAGCTGAGATTCGATTTCCCCATCATCCTCTCGCATCGGAAGAACGGAAATCACCTCTGGAAGGTGGTAGTTGGCACCGTACTGTCTCTGGTTATAAGGAGGGTCCAGGTACAGCAGATCGCAATCCAGTTCATCGAGCAAGTCGACGGCGTCGCCTCGGTGAGCCTCTCCGACAGGTCCCTCGACGATCCCTGGAATGCGCAGACGGATCGGGTTCAAGGAGTTCTGCTGCCACTTCTTCAGGAATGCTCCATAGGTCCCAGAGATATTTGCCACACGATCCGCAGCATCGACGACGCTGACGATCAAACACCAGGTTTCATTCTCTTCGAGTTGTCCGCTGATCCTCCATTTGCGGATCTGAAGCAAGATCGAGTCAAGCCTCGCCGCATTTTCAGGAGTCAGATATCCGCGCTGTTGCTCTCCCTCGGGAGAGAACTGCCGGTACAAGATCCCCTCGACAGGAGACAGTTCCTCCTCGAGAAAGCGGATCAACTTCAGGTAAGGACTCCAGTCCCCCCCCTCGGAAGCCTGTGCATCGCCGATGCGACTCGAGTCGACAGGCTCCAGGGATTGCCAGCAATCGCGAATCCCTTCGAAGCGGGGAGGCCCGGGGCACTCGAGATATACCTTCTGGAATGCGAGAGAGCAGTGCATCAGATCGGTAGAGACCACCTTGAATCCCTTCGATCGAAAAAATCGACCGACTGATCCACTCCCAGCAAACAGATCGCAGACGGTCCCCCCCTGGAAACCTGCCCGGTCAGCAGCCGCCAGTATCTCCTCCAGAAGTGGTGTCTTGTTTCCCAACCAGCGCAAATCACTCCTCACAGAGCAGCAGGAGTTCCCTCACTGGCTTGTTCGAATCTCCCTGCCCGGAGTGCATGAGGGACTTCTCACGAATTTCCACCGCGCCGAAGTACTCCAGCAATATTTCACGGAACATCTTTGCGGGCTGTTCGATTCCCTGTTTCTTCCAGCGGCTCGTCAACAAACCAGTATCGGTCGAGTAAGAGATCAGCAACTTGCACTCCCTCTCCTTGCAGGCAAGAGCAACTCGCCTGAAGGCGTCTTCCACTCGCACACCGCTGCAGAAATCCGAGGTGAATCTCTCTTCCTGCAGGGGATAGCGCCCCTTGGTCACCTCTCCCCGTCTCACCTCGAGCTGTGGATAGTCGTAATTCACCAACGTTTCCAGCACGTGATAGAAACGAGAGTAGTTGTCAGCGGTGTACGGGGGATCGAGATAAACCAGATCCAGTTGCTCTCCATCGAGTGCGCTGCCCGATTCAAGGATCTGATGGATATCACCGCAGAAAACCCGATTCCCGGGAAGTCTCGGCCGAACCATCCATTCCCTTCGAATCTCCTCGAGAGCGAGCTCGAATTGCTCATCGATGTCAATCTGACGACGTCGGACCACAGCCAACAATTCCGCATCACCACGAATCGACCTCGGCTGGGCAAAGTGACTGGTCCCGGATGTGCACACCGACACCGCATGCAACAAGGCAGCAAGGTACAACTTCTGCTTTCGTTGCCGATGAGGATCTGCGTGAGGAATCTGAGAGATGGCGTATCTCAGCGAATCGATGCGGATCGCCTGGCGAAGACCGAAGTAGACGTGAGCCCAGTAGGCGGTGCACATCACGGCGGGTGTCGCCTCACTGTTCTTCTGCCTCTCCATCAGCATTCCAGGCCATCGAAGAGCAAATGGCTGATGTAAAGGAGAACTCTGCGCAGGAGGTGTCGATCCGTCTGGCAGTGGTGCAGTTTCCACGAAGGATCTGTACTCCTCCATCTTTGCCGTTCCACTCCCCTCCCCGGTCGCCTCTGCGATGATTGCCGGAAGTAGTGAATCCTCGATGGCGAGCGCTTCAGGAACGAGTGCTTCCAGCTGTTTGCTGTTGGTATTACAGGCTCTTGCCAGATCGACCTCTGCATCGAGTTGATCGAGGGCTCCGTACCACGTCTCATCTCCCTCGAGATGAGCAGCGGCCACCACGGCAGAGAACTGCTGCGAATCATTGGCCAGGATCCTGTAGGAGGGAGCGAACCAGCGAGAGACCGCGGCAGTTCCACAACATGCGTCAAGCAGGGTTCCCCCCGGTTCGAGGAGATCTCTCACTGCGCCATCCAGAAACTCTTCACACAATCTCGTCTTGGCACCCATGTACCACAGAGTCCGAAGATCCGTTGCTTCCCTGGTCATCCGTTACTTCCCACCCGTTCGAGAGCCTCACGAAGACTGGCCAACCAATCACGCTGCAATGAAGCACACCGATCTGCTCGATGTCCCATGAAGATCGACGCCCAACCCGACCATGTGGTCACAAACTCCACGAGTGATCCACTACCATCTTCGAGAACCAGCAGTCTCGATTCAGCTCGAAATGGACCTCTCCCACTCCCCCAGGAGATCTCTCTCAGCGATTCCGGCATCGATTCCGGCATCGATGTCGGATCCAGATGCCGGATGATCTCTCCTCCGATGAGAGGAACATCGACAGGGTGATCCCACTCCAGTTTGAAGCGAGATCCTGGTTGCCAGGCATTTCCCTCGATCCAGCGAGATCTTGTCAGTCCTTCACACCAGCCGGGCCACTCGTGCAACTGCAGGATCAACTCCCAGGTCGATTGGGGATCCCTGTTGAACCACGCCGTTTCCCTCGCTGAGAGCATTCGCATGGGGTTCAGGGCCCTTTCGGAAGAATCTGGAGATCGCCTCGACGACAGGATTCGACAGTTCGATCCAAGCACCCGGCATTCTGTGTCGGAGATTTGCAACGGTCAAGACTGCCACCTTCAGATCGATTGAATCGTGGGATCAGATGACATGGCAGCCCATCTCTGCAACAATACATATTGACCAAAGCGAACCGAGATCGATCTTTCTCGTTGATTCGAGTTGCTTCCTCGGGTGCGATGGATGTGGAGACCTGGGGACGGACAGCTTTTTCTGAAGGAATCACTGACCACATGACTCGACCTCTATTACCACTCGTCCAGGCGATCATCTTGTGTGATCGCGTCTACAAGGATGACGAGACCAGAAAATGTGTACTCGCGGGGACTTTCAACCAGATTCCCCTCAGTGAGTTCCCCTGTGAATACCAGCCCGCTGCTCTCTATCTGAACCTGAGTGACTTCTCCGGGGTTCACACCGTTTCATTCCGGTTCAAGAGGCTCTCGGATGATTTCACCATCGAAGAAAGTCCCGACTTCTCCCTGGAGCACAACGATCGCAGGGAACACCACGAGTGCATCTTCGAATTACCACCGATGGAATTCTCCGAGCCAGGTCGCTACACCTGGGAAGTGGTCTGGGACCAGGTCGAGGTGATCGGAACTGCGGATGTCGAAGCGGTGGAGTTGGTCCACAGCAATCACGGTGAAGGGTTGAACGAAGGCCCGCACGGGGAGCAGAACTAGCTGGCGGAGCCTCCGCTCACGCCCCGCTACTCCTGTGACGACGAATCTCGGCGGCTGATCTTGTCGAAGTGACCCCTCAACAGTTTTATCTTCCCCGCTTTCAGACCTCGCAGCTGGACCTCGAATAGATCTCGCATCTGGTGCCTCGCCAGCAATGCGGTGACGCGAGCGGCCACTCTCGGACTTCCATCCCGCAAGGTAGGAGCCATTTTCGAGACTGCATCCGGTCCGGGGTCGAGAGCGAGCAGTTGCTTGAGCAACTCTTTTCGCTCTCGACCCGTCGCCTGAAGAAACTTCTCTACCAGTTCATCGAGACTCACCTCAGTTGATCCACAACATCTGCATGCTCGAGGTCAGCGGTGACCTTCCACTTGAAGATGAAGGTACTCTTCGACCCTGGTTCCAGGGTCACCTTCCAGCGAACGATGCCATCCGCATCCTGTTCCGGTTGTGGGTCGCTCTCATCCAGCAGTTCGACCTCGATACCATGGACCTGACTGACCGGTAAGCGCTCGACCAGTTCAAAGGAAACGGCACTGTCCAGTACCGAATCGACGGTGATCCTGTATCCCCTTGCCAGTTGTACACTCTTGCTGAAGGAACCCTTCTCCTTCGATTGATCCTCGATCTCTTCCTTGCGGACGACGATTCGACCTTCCGCTCCAAAGTGCTGCGAGAACGATTCGCCTGCGGCGATTCGAGTGGTCCACCCATCACCAACATAGGATCCTTCACGGAAACAGTTGACCGTTCCTTCCAGCAGAGGGGCACCGGAGTTATTGACCAGCATCGCTCTCCTGAACACATGAGGATTGAGTACTGGAATCGCCTGATAATCGAGAGTTGCTTCGAGGACTTGCTCCGAGATGGTGACGGTGTGCACGCTTCCATCGGCAGGAATGCTTGCCCTGGCTCGTATCAAAAAGAGAACCGGGCCACCCGAGATCAAGACCTCAGCACCCTGCAATTCATCCGCTTTCGACTTATCTGCAGGCCTGCCCCCGTACGACATCTCGCTAGCAGGAGCACCTTCGCTCTCCCTCGGTTCCATCATGACGGAGTCGGCACTCACCTCGGATCGATCTTTTTGGTCGACGACCCTCGCCAGGATCCTCCTGGGAATCAATGTCGGAGGAGCGAGCCCCAGAGAAGAGCGTGCTGTGGACAGTGTGAGTTTCACATCATTCCAAGCTTCTCCACTGTTTTGCAACACCTGAGCTCGCGATACCCACTTCACGGTCGAAGCGGACTCATCCAGCCTCGCCTCGTGAATCGGCACCCAGTGTGCGCCACCGATGTCATGTGCAAGTTCGATACTTCCCGTTCCCGCCTCACTCGCCTGGATCAGCACCCTGGCAGTCCAGCTGGTTCGTACTGCTGAACTTCGCAGAGGATCCAGATCAGACTGCAAATCACGCCTGCTCACCCGCAACTGCTGCAACTGATGATTTCGTGTATCGATGGCAGTCGAGTGCTCGAGTTGTCGATCGGTAATCCACTGCTGCGCCCCGATCACTTGCTCGGTCGTGATCCTTCCACCTTGATTTCCACCGGGGCTATTCAGTGAACTCAATTGCTGTACATCGGAGATGAGATCCTCAAGGATCTCGGCGTATCGAGCGGTGATCTTCTGAAGTCGCTGTAACTCCTCGATCTCGCCGTTGATCGTCGAAATCTGGTCATCGATCTGCTGGATCGCAGTCGTCAGATTCCGGACCTTCTCCTTCACATCGACCTCGTGGAACTCTCTTTCCAATCGAACGCCGAGTACCAGTCCCGGCACCCCGGAGAGCCGCGCCCTCACGCTTGCTGCATCGAGAACGGCAGGTAAACCACTGAAAACCACCTCGGTCGATCCGATCGGTAATTCCACTTCGGTTCTGCGATGTACACGGGCGCGATTTTCGAAAACGGTCACTGCATCCGGTGCGATGAAATGATCTGACGCTGACGGAGGGGCCTGCATCGAAGCAGTGGCGTCGGATGACACCGCAAGCAGGCATACCAATGTACTGATGGAACGGATGATTTGCTTCTTCATCGTTGCTCCCTTCCAGAACGCTCGGGCGCAGCGCGAATTTCAAGTTCCACGTTGGGCGGCGCTTCGATGTACCAGACCAGCCGGATCTCTACAGTCTCTCCCGCCGGAATCTCGAGATTCCACGAGAGCAAACCATCGGTGGAGTCGAGTCCACTCGGCAACGGTGAGGTTTTCGCTCGATCAACTCGAATCTTGATCAGTTCTGACTCGGAGAAGGGGATCAACTCACCCACCTCCACCGTCACCGGCTTCCGATGGAAATTGGTGACCTGTAACTGGAGGTCAGTCTCGAACTCATCGGACTTGGAAAAGAAGCCGACCTGATCCTCTGACTGCCTCTCGATTCTCTTCATCACCATCTGATCATCGACCCCGAGATCCAGTTCCAGCTCTTCTCCAGGCGCAGTCGTCTCGATGAGAGCTTGCCCCAGATAGTCATCGCCCAGGAACACCGATACCGTGCCTCTCAGCAGCGGATCGTTGCCACTCAACGGTGCGATGATCCTTCGGAATACCTCGCTACGAATTTCGGGGCGACTGATCCGTACTTCCTTGAATGGCAAGTTCTTTACCGAGTACAGCAACCGGTGTTGCTGCCCATCCGATGGGATCGCTTCTGGCTTCACCGAGGAAAAGACCCTCAGGAATCCCCGATTCGAGAGATCGCTCGGGCCACCTTCACCCAGGTAGCCGAACCGGATGTCTCTTCCTAGCACCTCTCGTGATCTTCTTTGTTCACGAATTCCGTAATCCATGTTTCGCTTCTCGACAAAACCCAGTTCGGTTCTGGCCAGCTTCTCAGTCGCCTTCAACGCTGGTCTGCCGGCGACTTTTCTACCCCATTGATACTGAGCATCGGCGAGGCCGTCCGATACTCCACGAGCCGCCGGACTCGCTGCGACGGTTTTGAAACGCTCCCTGGAAAGGATGACGGAGGCAAGTTCGGGAAGATCCGCTCCTTGTTCCGGAGTCGATGTCGAGAAGTGGACCGGAACTTCCGGCCAGTCTTCGCCGGTGGTCTGACTCACCATGGCAAACGCGCGCACCTCAAGTGATGAGTTTTCAAGATCGACATCGATCTCGTAATGGGGAAACCAGTACGCCTGAGGGATGAGGTACTTGACCCGGATGACGCCTCCGGTACCGGCGGCGTCATGGAAGACCGCCTTGATCACCGCCCTCGACCGGTTCCCTTTTCTCGTCAATTCCTGTACTTCTCCACGAAGCTGCTCGATCTTTCCCGTCAGGTCTCGAATCCGGGCAGTCAACTCCACCTGTCCAGCTGCTGCGGATGACATCCCCTGCTTGACCATATCGAGAAATCGCTGCCACTGGACCATTGGAGGAAGCGATTGGCTTTGCTTCTTTTCTTCATCATCGTCGGTGATCACTGGCAGGAGCCTTGCGAATCGCTCCCTCATCTTCTTCTGCGACTCTACTGTTCGCTGTACCGACAGCAATTGCTGTTCGAGTTGCTTCAATGCGTCACGCTTCTCGGTTTCCTCCGGTGTTTCGATGGGATCGCCGCTACTACGGTTCACCTGCACGGAGATGGCTGAGAGGCTCTCACCACCCTCCACCTCGATCGACTCATCGATGATGGAACTGGAGAGGGGACCGATCGATACGGTTCGGATGCCACTCTCTCCTGGAACCAGCGCCAGGGTTCTTTCGATGCGTGCATGGGAAGAATAAAGAGTGACAGACGTTACCTCACCTGAGACCTGGTCCACATCAGTATCTACCTCAGATGAGGCCAAAGTGGCCTCCTGCGACACCACGGTGAACAACAGAATACTCAACAGAAGTGATCGCCGACGAAGACGACTTCCCCATTGTAGATTCATCATGACATTTCCTTTCTGTTGCACCCTTACAGATCCTCTTGCCTCTGCTCCAGCACTTCTACACGTTGTTGCAACTTGCGTACCAGTTCCTCCAGTTGCTCTAACCTCGAGGTAGAGACGGCAGCGGAAGGTGTCATCGCCTTGCCTTCTGCAGCGGGAATCTGGAGCCCCGTCTCTTCCGTCAATTTCTGGCGCTGAATCGAATCCGAATCCTGCAAGAGATGTCCCCAGCGAACTCCTCGCTTGACCCCCTCTGGGCTGAACCTGGCAGCCAGGGGTACCTCTCTCGAAGCGAGAGAATCGAGCACCTGCTGAAGTACCGATAGATCGGGGACATCTTTCATCCGGGAAGCACGGGTTCGTAATTCTCCGAGGGTCTGTGGACCACGCAGGAGCAATTCTGCCACGACCGCCATCGCCTGCCCGTTGAGCCCCAGCTGGCCCGTCAATTCCTGACGCCATTTGCCCACGCGGGATCCGGCGTGATGAACCTGCGTGGTCAGCCCGGCACGGGCCAGATCGGTCAACACCTCGTCGATCTCATCTTCCATCCAGGAAACCACCGGTTCTCGGTTCGATTTCTGGTTACAGCCAGTCACCACCTGGTTGAGGGTCAATGGATAGTACTGGGGGGTGGCGAGGGACTTTTCGATGAGCACCCCGATCACTCTCTGCTGCCGTTCATCGAGGATGATCGGTTCCGTCATCAATATCTCCTTCTGGCCTGATGGTACGAGGGGTTTCTTTCCAGGAACTCCCAGAGTACGACAGGAAGCAGGATAGATCGAGGAACTCCCCTTCCTCGATACTTCTCATGAGGTTCCTCATCGCTTCCGAAGGCGGCTCGCGATAACCTCTATCCGTTCCTTCACAATCGAGATCGGGAGAAATGGATGTCCAGAAAACGACGGATCGATCAGCATCGAGCAGACGCTGACCTCCGCCAGCAGAGGCAACGCCCCGACCTGTTCCTGGTCCTCGACAATATCCGTAGTCTCTCCAATGTTGGTTCCATCTTTCGAGCTGCTGACGGCTTCGGAGTCAGCAAGATCTTTCTGTGTGGCATCACTGCAACTCCTCCTCGGCCCGAGATCGCCAAGATCTCTCTGGGTGCAGAGGAGACGACGGAATGGGCACACATGGAAGACCCGGCGATGGCCGTCCGACTGCTGCAGAATGCAGGCGTCACGGTGTATGCCCTGGAACAGACGGAGGTATCTCAACCGATCTACGATGCAGAACTCCCCCATCCCATCGCCATCGTTGTCGGTCATGAGGTCGTCGGTGTCGATGAACAGGTCATTCATCTGTGTGACGGGTCCCTTGAAATTCCGATGTTCGGGTCAAAACACTCTCACAATGTTGCCACCTCCGCAGGAATCGTCCTGTCCGAGATTCGTCGCCAGTGGAGAGGGATGTCCGATCCTGCACCCTGGGACAGGGGTACTCCCATCCGAATTCCGGCGAGTAAGAACGGCGGGGAGAAACGATGAAGTACTGGCTGGCAGGGATTGATGAAGCGGGATACGGCCCGAGACTCGGCCCCATGGTGATCGGCATGGCGACACTCCGTTGTGACGATCCAGTGGAAGCGGATATTCCCTGGCAAGAACTGACACCCACCATCGGTGGTGCCGGGCGCAGGGAGAAGGGCGTGATCTCGGTGGCGGATTCAAAGAAACTCCACCGACCTGGCACCGGGGATCTCAGCAGGCTCGAGGAGGGAGTCCTCTCCTTCATCGCACTGGAAACAGGGAGCGTGCCGACTTCCTTTCGAGCACTGATCGATCACTGCACCGTCGGTCGCTCGCAATATCTCGATCAGTACCCCTGGTATCGGGACGCGGACCTGGACCTGCCTCATTCCTGCTCACCGGTCGATCTCTCCGGTAAGGTCCGCAGACTGGAACGTACCTTCATGAAATCTCGGCTGGAAGCCGGTGAGGTCAGAGCGATCCCCCTCGAGGTGATGGAGTTCAATGCCGAGGTACAGAACAGGGGTACCAAGGGCAAGGTCGACGCCTGGGCGATGGGTAGATTCCTTCGCTGGTTGTGGACCCAGGAGGACCGAACGCGGATCGATGCGTGGACTGACCGTCTCGGGGGCACTGAACGGTACGGCCCGCTACTGGTTCCCCTCTTCGAACCATCACGCTTCAAGATACTGATCCAGGATCGAGACCGTCAGTCGTACAGGGCAACTTCCCTCGAAGGGGATCGCCAGATGCAGGTTCACTTCCGGAAGGATTGCGAACAGTTCAGTTTCTGCACCGCTCTGGCTTCGATGACCGCCAAGTATCTCCGCGAACTACACATGGTTCTTCTCAATCGCTGGTGGGCTTCGCACGTTACAGATCTGAAGCCCACCGCTGGATATCCACAAGATGCCGGTCGATTCATCGGCGAGGTAGATGGGGCCAGGCGCGACCTGGGTATCGAGACGGCGACACTGGTCAGATCTCGCTGAGGGTCTCACTGCTCACTCCTGGGGCAGTTCCGTTGCGATTTCTTCGCCACTAGGCTACCGTTTCTGAGTCCAGTTTCGTCAATATTCGCCAGCTGTGAATGACCAGAAGGAGCCAACCTTGTCCAAGCCGAAGCCCACCTCGGACCTCGCCATCGCAAGATCGGCGAAGCTACTCGACATCCGGGAGGTTGCCAGCAGATACGACCTCGATGAAGACCATCTGATCCTGCACGGCAAGCACATGGCAAAGGTCCACCTCTCCATCCTCGATCAGATCCAGAACAGACCCCAGGGAAAGTACATCGATGTGACCGCCATCAATCCGACACCGCTCGGTGAAGGAAAGACGGTTACCACCATCGGACTCGGCCTGGGATTGAATCACATCGGAAAGAAGGCGGTTTCGACGATCCGTCAGCCATCGATGGGTCCGGTATTCGGAATCAAGGGCGGGGCTGCAGGAGGCGGTAATAGCCAGGTGATTCCGATGGAGGACTTCAACCTACACCTCACCGGCGACACACATGCCATCGGACTGGCCAACAACTTGCTTGCGGCGTGGGTCGACACCTCGATGTTGATGGGAAACCCACACCGCATCGACCCCCAGAGTGTCACCTGGCGACGCTGCCTCGATGTCAATGATCGCACGATGAGAGAGATCATCGTCGGTCTGGGAGGCTCCAAGAATGGAATCCCCCGGGAAACCGGATTCGATATCAGTAGCGCCAGCGAGGTGATGGCGATTCTCGGACTCTCCGCAGATGCCAGCGACCTTCGAGATCGACTCGGACGGATCGTCGTGGGGCTCGATGATGACGGTGCTCCTGTTACCGCGGAGAAGATCGGTGCTGCAGGAGCGATGGCCGTGGTCTTGAAGGAAGCGATTCATCCGACCTTCATGCAGACCCTCGAGGGTACAGGCTGTTTCGTTCACACCGGCCCCTTCGCAAACATCGCCCATGGCAACTCTTCCATCGTGGCAGACCGGGTCGCCCTGCGCCTCTGTGATTACGTCGTGACTGAAAGCGGATTCGGCGCCGACATGGGAGCCGAGAAGTTCTTCAACATCAAATGCAGAGTCAGCGGGCTGAAACCGGATGCAGCAGTGGTCGTCGCAACGATCAGGGCACTCAAGGTTCATAGCGGTCGATACCGAGTATCTCCCGGTAAACCGCTTCCCGATGAGATGCTCGAGGAAGATGTCACTGCGGTCGAGGAAGGGATCGGCAATCTTCGTCGCCACATCGAAAACGTTGGTAAGTTTGGCGTTCCGGTAGTGGTCGCTCTCAACCGATTCCCCAGCGATTCCGATGCTGAGGTGGAAGCCGTCATCCAACTGGCTCGCACCTCCGGTGCATTTGATGCCGTTATTTCCGATGTTCATTCGCGAGGTGGCGAAGGTGGTGAGGCTCTTGCGGATGCAGTGGTTCGAGCGTGTGACGAGGTCACTCCCGATTTCAAGACGCTGTATCCCGATGACATGGCAGTGAAGGACAAGATCACAACCATCTGTACGGAAATTTATCGCGCAGATGGAGTCGATTTCAAACCAGCTGCCCGGAAAGCGATCCGTAAGTTTGAAAAGTTGGGTCACGGAAAACTGCCGGTATGCATGGCCAAGACCCAGTATTCATTCTCGGATGACCCGAAAAAGGTGGGTGCACCCGACAACTTCAGGATGACTGTCCGAGACGTACGCCTCTCCGCAGGTGCAGGGTTCCTTTATGCCCTGACCGGAGACATCATGACGATGCCAGGACTCGGTTCGAAGCCAGCGCTTCTGAACATCGACCTGGATTCTGACGGCCTGGCGCAAGGACTCTTCT
>CAYPPQ010000077.1:0-12960 GCA_964412635.1 uncultured Planctomycetia bacterium
TTGAAAGAGCATCACGAGACGGAGATCCTGCGAATTCTCCGGGACGATTCCCCCGTCCGTCCCAGTAGCAGGGTGCAGAAACTGAACGCCGATGTCGACCGCAGTGCACTGCGCAACGAGCTGGACTGGATCGTCCTGAAGGCACTCGAGTCCGATCCCCAGCGCAGATATGCAACGGTCCAGGCGCTCTCCGATGACATCGACCGACACCTCGTCGGCACCGAACCGATCATGGCCCGCCCCCCTTCGAGACTCTACCTGGTCAACAAGTGGTGTCGCAGGCATCCCTTCGTCACCGTGCTGGCGGTCATCTCCGTCATCTTCCTGTCGGCGATGGGAACCCTCGGCTGGATCGCCTACGAGCAGAAGACCATCGCCAACGACCGCCTCTCCGAGGTGATGTCCCTCTCGATGGATCAGGACATCGATCAGTTGATCGCCGAAGCGGAGGATCTATGGCCTCCCCACCTCGACCAGGTCCTCGCCTACCAGCAGTGGCTCCATCGGGCTGATCAGTTGATCACCGGTTTTACCCGGACCGAAAATAATGGTGAGATCCGGTCGGCACCGAGCCTGGTGCAACAGAAGCAAGCTCTCGATCAAATTCGATCTCGCGCCATCTCATCAGCATCAGATCCACCGATCTTCCACGACTCCGAAGATGGCTGGTGGTACAGGGAGTTGTCTGAACTGGTTGAACGAATAGAGCAATTTCACCATCCCGAAAACGGGATCGCCGGAGATGGCATCCATCCGATCCACGGCTGGGGAGTTCGCAGACGTCTTCACCATGTTCAGCAACAACAGGCCAACCACCATCGCTGGAATCAATCGTGGCAACTGGCCCTGAAGGAGATCTCGGCATCCAGTCGCTATTCGAAAGACCTCAGCATCACTGCACAGGCGGACCTGTTCCCCATCGGGGCAGATCCCGATTCCGGACTGTGGGAGTTTTCGCACCTGCCCACCGGATCGATCGCCACCAGGGATCGGTCAGGCAAGTTGGTCATCACCCCCGAGGTGGGAGTCGTCCTGGTGCTGGTTCCTGGTGCCACCTCGTGGATCGGATCTCAGGCACAATCGAAGGAACTGCCTCACTTCGATCCGGCCACCGAAAGCTGGGAAGGCCCTCCTTTCCAGGTGACGGAACCGGCCTATTTCCTGTCCAAGTATGAAATGACCCAGGCTCAGTGGCAGAGGCTCACTGGATCAAACCCCAGTGGTTATGGTCCCTCCCGGCTCGAAACGTCGGTGAATGGCACCCAGTACCGCTGGAGCGGCCTTCACCCCGTCGAACAGATTTCCTGGAATGATTGCCAGAGATGGCTACCCCGATTGAACCTCCAGTTACCCTCCGAGGTTCAGTGGGAACTCGCTTGCCGGGGAGGAACTGACACCCCCTTTCCTGTCGGCTCGCTGGAGGATGTCCCTGCCGGGCGTTATCACATCGCAAACCTCACCTCCAGTGCCAACGACTCGAGCAAGTATCCGTTCCACACTCCTGTCGGAATTCGCCCCGCCAATCCTTTTGGTTTTCACGACATGATCGGCAACGTCAGGGAGTGGTGTCGAGATCACCTGGTCGAAGCACCGCTGGGCACCTTGCCAGATGAGGACACCTTGTTGCGTTCCTTCAGGGGAGGGTGCTTCGTCTCCAGGGCGGAAGATTCCAGGATCTCAAATCGACCTTCTGGTGATGTGACTTTTCTCCACCGGGTGCTCGGCGTTCGACCTGCCAGAAAACTCTCCGACTGATGACTTCAAATCATGCCGAGACAGCACCATTGAATAGCCTGATTGTTGGACTATCATTTCACCCATCGGTCGAGTTGAATATTCATGGAGATACCAACCGTTGAACAAGAACCCCGAATCCGATTCATCCGATGGGTTCCCCGAATTCACAGGGTTCGAGGTCGTTTCACTCGTGGGCGAGGGCGGCTTTGGCGAGGTCTACCGCTGCAAGGAGTTGGAAGGCCTCGGCCGAGAGGTCGCCATCAAGGTGATTCGCCTTGGCATGGGAACCCGTGAAATCCTGGCCCGATTCGATGCAGAGATGCACGCCCTGGCCAAGATGAACCATGAAAATGTCGCCCGGGTCATCGGTAGCGGCTCCACCGAACAGGGTCGCCCCTACTTCATCATGGATTTCATCGATGGACCCACCCTTGCCGACTGGGTCGATCAGCAATCCCCTTCCCTGGCGATGCGCCTGGAGATGATGCAGCAGGTCTGTTCTGGAGTTCAGCACGCACACAGCAAGGGAATCATCCACCGGGACCTGAAACCAGGAAACATCATCATCGCCGAGCACGAGGGGAAGCCACGGGCCAAGGTGATCGACTTCGGACTCGCCAAGGCACTCTCCGATCCTCTCACCGACAAGACCTTGATGACCGGCGATCGTTTTGTACTCGGTACCTGGGATTACATCAGTCCGGAACAGGCGTGGAGTCATGGATCTGATGTGGATATTCGAAGCGATGTGTACTCCCTCGGCGGCATCCTCTATCGCCTGCTGACGGGACTGGCTCCCCACGATGGGCTTCGAGGCCATCACGAAACTGAAATCCTGCGGATCCTCAGAGAGGAGACGCCAGACCGTCCCAGCCGAAGACTGAGTGAGTCGTCAGGCCGCTACAACAGCGATGCTTCTCACGCTCTACGAACGGAACTGGACTGGATCATCCTGAAAGCACTGGAGGTGGAACCGGATCGCCGCTATTCGACGGTGCAGGCACTATCCGAGGATATTGATCGCCACCTCCTCGGCACCGAACCGGTCATCGCTCGCCCCCCCAGCATCGCTTACAAGTTGAACAAGTATGTCCGCAGATACCGCACATCCCTGGCAGCCACGGCGGTCGTCATCATCACTCTGAGTGCGGGAATCAGTTGGGCCCTGATCGAGCGAAATGAGGCTCAGACACGAAGCGAGGAACTGGAACAGTTGACACGGTTCCAGTCGGAGCAACTCGGATCGCTCGATGCGCACGCCTTCGGGATCACCCTCAGGGAAGGACTCGCATCGAAACTGGAGGGACTTGCCCACAGAAATCGACTCGATGGCGAAGAGACCGCTGAACTCATCCAGGAATATGAGACTCTCGTCTCGGGTGCAGACTTCACCGGACTCGCCCTCGAATCCCTCGACACGCACATCTTCAAGAAAACCGAGGAGGCGATCGCCGAGGAGTATGTTGACCAGCCGCTACTGAGAGCTCGTCTGCTCCACACCCTCGGCAACGTGATGTTCCTCACCGGACTGCTCGAGCGAGGGATCGGTCCCGCCACCGAAGCGCTCGCAGTTCGACGCAACCTGCTCGAGGAGGGAGATCCTCAGCTTCTGAAGTCGCTGCGGTTGCTGGGACAGATCTACGCCCGGCTGGGCAGGTTTCCCGAAGCGCTGATTCCTCTGACCGAGGCATACGAGATCAGCCACAGGATCCACGGCCCTGACCACGAGCAAACCATCGAATCGATGAGTAGCCTTGGAGATCTCGAGGCGCGGCGTGGAAACATGCCCCGCGCTGAGGAGTTACTGACCAGTGCATTCGAGAGTTTGCTGCGCACCCGCCAGGACGAAGATCATGACACCTATCTGGCGAGGGGGCGTCTCGGCTGGCTGCTGGCGATGCGGGGTGATTTCGAGCGTGCAGAGAAACTGATACGTCAATCGATCGACGGCTTCCGTTCCGTCGTCGGGAACGACCACAGGGACACCCAGTCCGCCCTGACAATTCTCGGCAACCTGCTCGGCATGCAGGGCAAGTACGACGAGATCACCCCGTACTTCAAGGAGGTACTCGATACCCGACGACGGATCCTGGGAAATGAACACACACAGACACTGATGGCGATCAACAACATGGGGCATCTGCTGCACCGCCAGGGAACGCTCGATCAAGCAGTGGTTCTCTACAAGGAGAGCCTGGATGGCTTCCGGCGCAACCTCGGCAACGCCCATCACGACACGATGCTCGCTGCCAATAATCTCGGTGTACTGCTGCTAGAATTGGGGGAGGTGGAAGAAGCAAAGCCCTACCTCCTCGAAGCCCTGGAAGGCAGGGAACAAGTTCTGGGTCTCGATCACGTCGACACCCAGACTTCCAGAAATGACATCGGCAGGATGCGATTGAAGCAGGGGGATCATGCCGCCGCAGAAAATCTACTCCTCTCCAGCCATCGCTGGTTACTGAACCATCACGGTCCAGGACACCTGGTGCCCTTCGAATCTCTCGACCGATTGAGGATCCTGTACGAGGAAACCAACCAGCCCGATGCGTTCGGGCATTTGTGGCACGAGATTCAGGACCCCATCGCTGGCACTCCCGCTGCCGCATCCCCTGTCGCACTGGCTTCACTGACGAGATTTGGTTCTCTGCTTCTGGCACAGGAGAAGTTCAGCGAAGCGCGGGGGATCCTGGCACCCGCTGAGGAATCAGCGGTCCAGGTCTTGCTCACCGAAGACCCACTCCTGCACGCAGAGTTCCTCTGTAACCTGTGTCTCGCTCTGCTCGGTGATGAGTTCGATGGTGCACACGATGAAATCGAATCGAGACTGAACGATGCCTATCATCTCGCGGTGGAGGCGGGTTCCTCCGATCCTGTGAGTCTCTCCTGTCAGCGAGCGCTGATCTTGCTCTACACGAAGTGGCACGAGGCATCCCCCGATGGAGGGTTCGAGGAGAAGATCGCCCAGTGGCAAGACACTCTTCGCGATTCGATGGAGGCTGCCGAACCCACTACTGACTGACTCGAAAGCACCGCCGACACCATCAGGGGCCCATCGGGTTCCTGAACGCCCTCTACCGGTCGAGGGCGCGGCTGTGCTTTCTGGTGTGGGGACTTTCTCCCGGATAGCGACGACGCATATGTCCTGACGGACGCCCGTGGAGCAACTCCAGGAACCAGGCCTCGTGCTCGATCTCTTCCGCGAGCAAATCCTTGGCCAGATCGTAGGTCACCGGATCCTTACCGAAGGTCATGTTGCAAACCTGATTCCAGTTTGCGATGGCTCCCTGTTCCGCCTTCAGACACTTCTCGAGAATCGCCTGGACATCGGTGGCAGGCTCGGGGATCTCGAGGAATTCACAGCCGGACATGTTGACGAATTCATGGGCATGATTCGGCAACTTTCCGCCCAGCTGGTAGATCCTCTCGATACACGATTCGAAGTGACTCAGATCTTCCATCCTCGCATCCTCGAGGACTCCCTTGATCCCTTCCCCTTCGGTTCCGACGCAGTGCAGGCGCAAGTTCGTGAAGTAATAATAGGCAGTGAACTCCACCGATGCATTCTTGACCAGCTGGCGAATCAGCGCATCGACATCGAGCCCATTTTTTTCGAGAATGCTGACTCCCACCGGCTTCACTTCAGTAGTTGACACAATACCTCCAACCTCTCCCCGGGTAGTTTCTACACGTTGTCCTGATATCATTTGTCCTGATATCATTTGAACCCAGTTGCATCTATCAGCCGTACATTTTAGTCGTCAACCTCGCCTCGAACAACACCGTGTAGAGGCAAGTAAGTTGCGGCCGAGATGCAACGGCTGGTAAAGACCTCACACCAGGAGGTGATATGGCGCATCAAAACCTGCAGGGAATTATCGGCTACCTGGTCACCCCCTTCTCCGATCAAGGAATCGACGTGGAGACGCTTCACGCGATGATCGATCGATTGCTCGAGGCCAATGTCCACGCCATCGCACCTCTGGGAAGCACTGGAGAAGCGGCATACCTGTCGGACCAGGAGTGGATCTCGGTTGCCGAGGAAACGTGTCGAAGGGTAGACGGCAAGAGACCGACCATCATCGGCATCGCCGAGGTCTCCACCGCCGCAGCGGTGGAGAAAGCGAGAATCTCCGAACAGGTCGGCGCCGATGCCATCATGGTTCTTCCCGTTTCCTACTGGAACATCGATGACGATGAGATCCACGGCCACTTTGCCGCGATTTCAGCGGCCACCTCCTTACCGATCATGGCCTACAACAACCCATCCACCAGTGGCACCGACATGTCTCCGCAGTTGCTCTGCAAGATGTTTCACGAGATCGAAACGCTGCAGATGGTCAAGGAGAGCAGCGGTGACCTGAGCCGCATGAAACAGATCTCCGAGCTGAGCGACGGCAAGTTGCCCTTCTTCAACGGATGTAACCCACTGGCGCACGAAGCATTCTCGGTGGGAGCCAGTGGCTGGTGCACCGCCGCGGCAAACCTGATCCCGGAGTTGAACCTTGAACTTTACCGGTGCCATCAGGATGGTGACCTCGTTGGTGCCGAGGCGATCTTTCACAAGCAATTGCCGATCCTGGAATGCATCATGAAGAAGAGTTTGCCCGCCACGGTGAAGTCAGGTCTTCGCTCTCTCGGTATCGATGCGGGTGTACCCAGGCTCCCTATCCATCCCCTGTCGGACGGAGATGCGAGGCAACTGGAGAGTCTTCTGAGAAAGGTGACCGGCTCTATTCAGTCCTGAGATCGATCAGGACCCGTGGATGAGATTCAAGAAATGTAGTTTCCTGATGAAACGAGGCGTCGATGCACTTGGTGGCGAGACTATCTCTAGCGCTTCTTCCACTGCTCCTGATCTTTCCAGCCAGTTGCAAGACCACCGACCCGCCCCTGGTCGGCCCCGGAACTGACGGTCACTGGGTTCCCACCCGTCAGTTGATCCGGCCGGCGGGGCAAACGGTCCAGTTCTCCGGTCGACCGGTGGACCTGGTCGCTCACCCCTCCGGTGACTTCATCTACGTCAAGGATCATCGCGGAATCGTCGTACTCCCTCGTTCGATGAAGGCACCACTGCAAGAACTGCGCTTTCCCGACGGCGGCGGATCGATGCATGGAATCGCCATCGATGGCAGTGGTACACGCCTGTGGGCGACCAATGCTCAGTCGAACCTGCACGAGGCGACCATCGCCAGCGACGGAACTCTCAGCTGGTCGAGAGTCATCGCCCTGCCAGGACCCGATGGGAAGGGGAACTCTCACTCCACCGGCATCGCCATCAGTAACGATGGAAACACTGCATACGTTTGCCAGTCGAGGAACAACTCCCTCGCCGTGGTCGACCTCTCCACCGGCAAGCGAACCGCTGAAATCGCCGTCGGCGTGGCACCGTACGATGTGATCCTGTCCGCCGATGAAGGATCCGCCTACGTCTCCAACTGGGGAGGACGCAGGGCGCAGGCGGAGGATCTCACCGCCGATTCCGCCGGCACCGAGGTGGTCGTCGATGAACGGGGAGTCGCCTCCACCGGCTCGGTGTCGATCATCGACCTGATCAGACCCTCGGGAGAATCGGTGGTTCATGTCGAAACCGGCCTGCATCCGGCGGACATGGTGCTCACCTCGGATGGTTCGACCCTCTATGTTGCCTGCGTCAACTCCGACCGGGTCGACATCATCGACGTGAACTCGGTGACCTTGACTGGCAGTATCTCCACCCGCCCCCTCGACGACCTTCCCTTCGGCAGCCTGCCCAATGCCCTCGCTCTCGACGAGGAGAGCCAGCATCTCTACATCGCCAACGGCGGAAACAATGCAGTGGCCGCCGTCGACCTCTCCGCAAACAACCAGCTCCTCGGCTTCATCCCTGCCGGCTGGTTTCCTGGAGCCCTTACCCTCTCCGACGGAAACCTCTACATCGCCAACGTCAAGGGAGTGGGAAGTCGAGCGGGCGATCCTCAACCGAAGGGATGGAGCGTCTACTGGTATCGGGGCACCGTGAACCGGGTCGAGACTCCCGGCACAGATGAGTTGCAGGAGATGACCCGAAAGGTGCTCGACGACAATCGCACCCACCACGCACTTCGTTCCCACACCATGAGGGGAAGTGGTGGTACCCCACGGCCGGTACCCCGCAAGATCGGCGAGCCATCGGTGTTTGACCATGTCGTCTACATCATCAAGGAGAATCGAACCTACGATCAGGTCTTTGGCGATGTCGAACGGGGCAACGGAGATCCATCGCTGTGCATCTTCGGCCGCGAGATCACTCCCAACCATCACGCCCTCGCCAACGAATTCGTGCTGCTCGATAACTACTACTGCAACGGAGTGAACTCCTCCGACGGCCATTCCTGGACCACCGAGGGGATCGTCACCGATCACCTGGAGAAGAGCTTCGGTGGATTCACCCGTAGTTACACCTTTGGCGACGATCCGTTGACCTACTCCTCGGCGGGCTTCATCTGGGACCGCGTACTGATGGCGGGGCTCTCCTTCCGCAACTACGGCGAGTTCGACTACGCCGAGCCGATCCCCTCCGGGCTCAGTTTCCAGGCGATCTACGACGACTACATCAGCGGCGAGAAAAAGATCCAGTTCTCGCAGAAGATCGGCGTCGCACGGATGAAGCAGTACAGTTGCCGCGAGTATCCGGGATGGAACATGCGCATTCCCGATGTACTGCGTGCGGATGTGTTTCTGGAGGAGTTGAAAGGCTTCTCGGAGGATGGCGGCTTTCCCAACTTCAGCGTCGTCTACCTGCCACAGGACCACACCACCGGCACCACCGCCGGTGCCCCCACTCCCAGGGCCCACATGGCCGACAACGATCTGGCCATCGGCCGCATCGTCGAGGGCATCAGCAACAGCCCCTTCTGGAAGAAAACCTGCATCTTCATCATCGAAGACGATCCCCAGAACGGATTCGATCACGTCGATGGGCATCGCTCGCTGTGTCTGGTGGTGAGCCCCTACTCGCGACGAGGAGGCGAGGTGATCCACGACTTCTACAACCAGACCTCGGTGCTCCACACGATGACAAGGATCCTCGGTGTGCCTCCGCTGACCCAGTTGTCAGCGATGATGCCGGTGATGGACAACTGCTTCACCACTCGCCCCGACTTTTCCCCCTACCGGGCAAGGCCCGCCACCATCGCTCTCGATGAGGCGAATCCGGCGAAGAGCGCCCTCGGCGAGAAACAGTTGAAGTGGGCCCTCGCCAGCGAGGCGGAACCGTTCCACATGTTCGACATGGCCGATGAGGACACCCTCAACCGCATCCTGTGGCACGCCCAGATGGGTGTCGACACCCCCTACCCCGACGCCTTCGCCGGCGCCCACGGCAAGGGACTGGATGGATTGAACCTGATCCTCACCGGCGACGACGATGACGACTGATGGAATCGAGGAGATGGATGCTGTCGATCTGTAGCGTACTACTGCTTACCCTGTTCACCTGTACAGGATCGAACGCTAGCGATGACAAACCGGCTCCACGATTGCGACAGGGCTCCTTCCAGAGTGAAGAAGAGGGTCGAAAGCAACTGGAACGATACGCCGCCACCTTTGACAGCGCCAAGCAGTGGCAGGAGCGTGCCGCCAACATCCGCCAGCAGATCCTGCGTGGCGCCGGACTCGATCCGATGCCGGCACGGCCACCGATCGAAGCGATCATCCACGACCGCCGCATCTACGATGGCTACAGCGTCGAGTCGATCGCCATCGAGACGGTGCCCGGCTTCTACCTGACCGGCTCCATCTACCGTCCCACCGAAGGAGAAGGTCCCTTCCCCGGCATCCTGTCGCCGCACGGCCACAGCCGCGGCGAAGCGGGCGGCAGAAAACGGGAGCAGAACCAGATCCGCAGTGCGGTTCTCGCTCGCATGGGTGCAGTGGTGATCGGTTACGACATGGTCGGCTTCGGCGACTCGCTGCTGGCCGGCTGGAAACACGAACATCCGAAACTGCTGCCGCTGCAGACCTTCAACAGCATCCGCATCCTCGATTACCTGGTTTCTCGTGAGGATGTCGACGCCGAGCGCATCGGCATCACCGGATCCTCCGGAGGCGGCACCCAGAGCTTCTTGCTGACCGCCATCGACGATCGGATCAAGGTCTCGGTACCTGTGGTGATGGTCTCTGCCCACTTCTTTGGCGGCTGCAGCTGCGAGAGTGGCCATCCGATCCATGTCAGCGCCCATCACGACACCAACAACGCCGAGATCGCCGCACTCGCTGCGCCGAGACCGATGATGCTGATCTCGTGTGGTGGTGACTGGACCAGCAATACCGCCGAGGTGGAGTTCCCCTACGCCCGAAGGATCTACCGGCTACTCGGCGTCGAGGGGAATGTCGAGAACCTGCACCTGGCTGCAGAAGAGCATGATTACGGGAAATCGAAACGGCAGGGAGCGTACGCATTCCTGTGCAAGCATCTATCCATCGATAAGGGCGACCACCTCGCTGAAGATGGCAGTTTCGACGAGAGCTTCGTCACCGTGGAAAGCTGGCAGCGTATGCGTGTCTTCGATGAGAAGCGCCGTTGGCCCACCGATGCCCTCCCCCCCAACTCGGCGGTGACTTTTCCCACCGCCGGGTTGAAGAAGGATGACAGCAAGCGTTGAATCGGATCAGGAACCGGCTGTGTTCTCGAGCCCCTCGACATGAGCGGCGCCGGAACTGATGCGGATCTGCGTCTCGCCTCCGACGATCTTTTCGATCTCCTCGTCACTGGCCCCGCCATCGCTGGCGTAATGACGTCGCTCCGCCTCGCTGATCTTCTCGACGACCAACGTTCCCTCCACCCGAACCGTCTGCCCGACGGCAGCCATCGGAATCAAACGGACATCCTCGATGGGACAGGTGAACTTGACGAAAACAGCCTCACCACTCTCTTCACCTGAAGGTGCCATCGTCAGCCAGCACCCCTTCTTCTGACACACATCCACCACCTTGCCGTGGATCTCGATGGGACGGTCGGTGAACTGCTGAGGACTCTCGAGAACCCTGGTCAGTTCCACCGCATCCAGGGATGTTCCCGAAACGGGGGATCCAAAGGTCGTGTACTTGACTGAAGGACCGACACAACCGGCCAGCGGCAGCATCAGGAGTAGAAGCAAGATCGTGCGCATCATCGATTCCCTTTCAAAGATTCAGGGCACGGCGACATTTGCCGTACCGGCTTGAATCAACATCTTGAAAGGTAACACACCCGATGACAAGTCGATCTCTGCATCATGCAGCAGTACGTCGCGGCTGGAGTGCTTTGGGGATCTCACCGATCAGACGGTTGAGGCCGGGGCCTTCCCTCTGGATCGAGATCGAGTCCCTCGCCATCTCGAAGATGGGGTAAGACCCGAGGGCTGTCCTCGCCGCAGAGCAGGTGACCATCAGGCCGATTCCTCGCTGGTGAGCGAAGTCGATGGCCCGCTCCTCGTCGGTGATCGATCCCAGTGGATCTCCACTGATGTTGGCACTGGTGCAGAGCATCGACGAGAAGGACCGTCCACCCCACAGATCCCGGTCGACCGATTGCGACAGCGCAGCCTCGACGTGACGGAACAGATCGCGATGAATGCCGTCGACGATCAAGCTCTGGTGAGTACCACCACGGATCACCGGAGAATCGAACTGGTCGGAGGTGAACCTGGTCCGGACGAAGGCTCCTTGCAGTCGTTCCAGCCTGTGCGCCGAGCGGAAGTAGCCGGGCAGTGCACCCTCCAGTGTTTGCGAGAGGAAGCCGTTACAACTGCCCATGACGGTGCCGTAATTCTTGCCGTCGAGCCTGTCCTTGAGGCGATCGAGCTGTTCGACACCGGCAGTGGTCGGAGCAGCGACCAGCGTGTACACGGTGGGCAGCTGCAGCATCACCGCTTCTGTACGGACGAACTGCAGAATCGTCTCGAAAGCACCTTCGTCTTGAATATCGATGATTTGCATCAGCGCACCCCCTTCAGATTTCTTGTCGTCTCCGATTGCAGCAGGGATCCGCAGCCAGCGATCGATCCCTCCAGACCAAGTGCGTCGAGGATCGACCGCATCGTTGCGGTCGCCGCCGACAGCACCGGCAGTCGATGTTCTGACTCCACCAGCGGGATCGCCTTCAGCGATGGCATCTGTACGCAAGCGGACAGCACCAGTGCATCGGCGTCGGTGAGGTCGAGCTTCCTGGCGATCTCGACCAGGTCGAGAGGATCCCTGCGGCCCACTTCGAGGTTGTCAGCGATCTCCAGGGAGATCGAATCGACCACCTCGATCCCTGCCTCGACGAGGCAGTCGATGACCATCTGGGTCAGCGGCTTCATGTAAGGCGTGATCAGTGCGACACGGCGCGCGCCCAGTTTCTTGATCCCGTCGATCAGGGCACCGGCGCTGGTCACCATGCTGGCTTCAGGATTACCGCGCTGGATCACCTCGGTGAGGTGTTTGCTGAGTTGTTCCTCATGGCGTGGTCCCTGGCTCATCACTGCCACCAGGCAAGCGTAGGCAGCGACATCGACGGCGGCATCTGACAGTTCCTCGCTGCAACGATCTGCCTGGGCATTCATCGCCCGCAACTCTTCAGGACTCACCTTCTTCATGCGCATCCGCGACGAGTGGAAGGTGAATTGATGGCGATGGTGGTCGGAGTATCTGCGCACCATCTCCGGCAGTTCCGTCTCCATCGTCGTATTGGAGCTGGGGACCACCATGCCGATGCGATGGCTACGGGGGATCGACTTCCCCTGCTCGGGGGAATAGAAACTGGAATCGGGGGTACAATTTTGAGTCATGAATTCACCCTCTCAAACCTACACGTCCGGAACGGCTGCTCCTCGCTCCTGATGGTTGAATCCGGCTCCAGGGAGATTCCGGACCGAGTGAACCCGAAATCTCTCGAAATTGGCCGATTCCTGGCAGTTTTGGCCGGTTGAGAGGTTCCTGCTGCCGCGCTAGGGTGTCCCGTCAAAGTGGTGGGAGGAAGAGCGATGACCCGATCTCTGTACCTGGGACTCGATGTAGGCACCCAGGGGGTCAAGGGGGTGATCATCGACCCCGAATCCCGTCCCTGCGTCATCGCCCGGGGGGGCAAGCCCCTCGAACTGCTGCCGGGGCTCCCCGCCGGCGCCGCCGAACAGCACCCGGACGACTGGTGGAACGCCGTCGTCGAGGTGGTCCATCAACTGATCGCCGACGACGCCGTCGACCCCTCCACCATCGCAGGCATCGGCGTCAGCGGCCAGCAGC
>CAYPPQ010000078.1:0-12488 GCA_964412635.1 uncultured Planctomycetia bacterium
ACACAGTACGGAAACCTGATAGAGGAAACAGAATCACGTTGGAGATTGGTGGAGACCGCCTGGGATCTTTCGATTTCACCAAATTTATTAAAGGTTGATTACGATCATGAGGAACGAAAGTTTTTCATGGGTGCCGGACAAAAGAGGGTCGGCATCACATCCGCGCGAGCCGCTTTAGACGGTTACCAGCGAGGTAGATGCTTTTATTGCTTTGCTCCGATTAGTATCGTGCCCGGCGATCCGCTGCTGGCTGATATCGATCATTTCTTCCCCTGGATCTTAATGTCTAGAGGGTTACCCGTACTCTTGGATGCACTGTGGAATCTAGTCTTGGCATGCGCCGAGTGTAATCGAGGCTCCAATGGGAAATTTGAACGTATGCCGGCAATCCATCATGTTGAACGCTTGCACAAGCGAAACGAGTGGCTCATCAAGAGTCACAAGCCCTTGCGCGAAACGTTGTATAAACTTGCCGGTAGGCAGGAGAAAGCACGTAAGGAATTTCTGCTCAAGGTTTATTCTGAAGCCGCTCGATATTGCAACCCTAACCCTTGGGAACCCCCTACACGGGGGCCAGATGTTCTGTGATTCCCGGTGGTAGTTCCATACTACGATCAGAATGCTGATGATTATTTTGACCGAACGGTTGGGATCGATCTTTCGGAGATTCGGAATATTTTCCTGGAGTTCATTCCTGAGGGCGGGTCGATATTAGATGCTGGTTGCGGTAGCGGAAGAGATGCAAAATCATTTCTGGGTGCTGGATATCAAGTTCAAGCATTCGATGCTTCGACACAGTTGGCTCAACTGGCATCTGAATTTACAGGCGTAGAGGTGGTCGACAGTTCGTTTCTCAATTACGCATCGAAAACTCACTTCGATGGAATCTGGGCCTGCTCCTCACTTCTTCACGTTCCAAGAGCGGAACTTTTGCGAACAGTTCATCATTTGGCCAAATTGCTGAGGATCGGTGGTTTCTTTTACGCTTCATTTAAGCAAGGCCAGACAGAGCGTTTTGAGGATGGCAGATACTTCAACGATATGGATGCATCTTTGTTTGATGAACTTCTCTCAGGTTCCGAGTTGTTGGAACTGGAGAAAATTTGGATCACAATTGATCAGCGTCTGAACGGGGGGGAGAGATGGCTCAATACGATTTCCCGTAGAATCGAAGTTGAATAATTCGAACTGAATAATTGCTTCACTCAATCGACCAGTTCCTCGTGGAAAAAATGGTGGGCGATGAGGGACTCGAACCCCCGACCCCCTCGGTGTAAACGAGGTGCTCTAGCCAGCTGAGCTAATCGCCCCACGCCGAAGATTCTAACCGGGGAAGTTCCAAAGTGGTAGATTTCGGGAAGTCTCTTCCTTGCCGGGTCAGGGCCGTCTGGAGATGCAACGCACGCAGAATCGTCGATCCGGTCCCTTTCGTTCTGTGATCTCTTGACCACGCCTCCATTGTCGCCGAACCCCTCTATTCGATGTCATGGGCATGGTTGTATCAGTAGCGGGGAGTGGCGTGCAGTTGCCGTATATTCTTCTGTCCGATGCGGCTCAGGAACCGGATACCCGGTTGAACACAAACCCACCTTGAAAGGGGTCTGACATGACTGACGACAACAAGAGGGACGACGACCAGGACCGCAAGAGACTCTCCGACGAGGAGTTGGAAGATGTTGCGGGAGGCTCGGAGGGCCCAGACAGATTGCAGTGGAGTTATACGATCTCCGCGACCTACGTGAAGATTTCTTGAAGAGTTCGACCTTCTAGGTCGCATGACTTGCTGCAGCGATGATTCAGGACAGTAATCACGAAACCCACGAAAGGGGGCTGACATGACTGACGACAACAAGCGGAACGACGACCAGGACCGCAAGAAACTCTCCGACGAGGACCGCAAGCGACTCTCCGACGAGGAGTTGAAGGATGTGGCGGGGGGTATGGTAGCAGGCGATCTGTTGGTCGATGCCACCGGCACTCGCAAGGCCAAGAAGAAGCCGAGAGCAGACACCTCATCCTTCGGCCAAGACACCGATGGGTGCGTTTTCTAGATTCCTACTCGTCCTCACGGGCGAAGTGATCTCGTAACTGGTGGAACGCTTCACGCAACACGGCTTGGATCTCTGACTCACGGGTCAGCGGTGCGAGCCGTGGTGCTAGTTGTGCGGCGAGACTGTCGAGAGCAGTGGTGATCTCAGCGATCCGCATCGAAATGCCCTCCCATGTCGTGGACATGAGAGGGCCAGTATTTCATGTTGGTGGGCGATACTGGACTCGAACCAGTGACCTCTACGGTGTGAACGTAGCGCTCTAGCCAGCTGAGCTAATCGCCCTCAAGGTTAAAAATTGGTGCCGAAGAGAGGACTCGAACCTCCACCCGGTGTGAACCGGACCAGGACCTGAACCTGGCGCGTCTGCCAGTTCCGCCACTTCGGCACGACCGGGATGAATAGCCTCGTATCGATGAGATGTCAAGTCTACCGTGATGATCTGGGCCGAGTCGTGGTACAAAACCTGCCCCGGCGCCGAAGGTGGGCCGGATAAAGGAAGAGCAGCCGAGTGAAGATCATCGCCCAGAATAGACGAGCACGCTATGAACTGGAGATCCTCGAGACCCTGGAGGCCGGGTTGGTCCTGCAGGGATCGGAGGTGAAGAGCTTGCGGGCAGGAAAATGCGAAATCGTCGATGGATTCGTGCGGATCGACGGCGGTGAGGCGTGGATGCTGAAGGTTCATATCGCCGAGTACAGCCATGCAGGCCACTTCAATCACGAACCCACCAGGAAGCGAAAGTTGCTCCTTCATGGGCGACAGGTCCATCAACTGCGGGTGAAGATGGAGGAGAAGGGGCTGACGGTGGTGCCGTTGAAGCTCTACTTCAACGAAAAGGGTCGTATCAAGGTGGAGATCGGCGTGGGCAGGGGAAAGAAGGCACACGACAAGCGTCGAGCCAAGAAGGATCAGGAATCGAAGAGAGATATCCAGCGGGCGATGCGCCGCAGCGACGACAGTTGATCCACCGCGTCAGAGGCGATCATCCCGATTTGATCATTCCGGTTCTGCGGTGGCCCTGCGGCACATCTGCGACAGTTTTATCGCAGCTTCCTCGGTGTTCTCATCGCTATTTCTGGCCAGCGATTCCACCTCGGTGGCGAGGTGATGGATCGGATGGAAGCCGTAGATTCCGGCAGCACCCTTCAACTGGTGAAGAAGTTCCGCTGCATCCTCCAGGTCACCAGACTTGACGTGGGTGAGGATGTTGTCGGATCGGAACGGCAATTCTTCGACAAATGCCAGAACCAGGTCGTGAAATTCGGGATCGCTCGCCATGCTGCTGAAGATCGGGGAGTCGGGCACGTGTTCCTCCACAGGTGTGTGTACAATGGCCGTAGCGGGATCATAGTGAATGATAGCAATATTGGAAATCGATAATTGACGATTTCAAGCAATCGCCAGAATTACAGATATAGTGCGAAAGAGAGCAGATATGCGTCCTTTGGCACGATCGCATTGGCTGGACGGACAATCCGATTTGAGTGACGATCTGGGAGGATCTCGGAACCGCATGCCACTGTCTGGCGTCGGTGAGTCAGTAGGTCCACGAGAGAAATAGAAGGGGGCGAAACGGTTTCGACCGGACGTCGGAACGGAGAGTGGCAGGTGGAGGTTATCCGGAGGCCTCCTAAAACACCGGATAAAAACTTTTTAACTGCGAACAACAACTTCGCAATGGCTGCCTAGTCTAACTAAGCGCCCCTTCCACCACGGTTTGTCCGTGATCGTGACTGGAGGGCCAAATTTACGGACTGGCCGAAGAAGACCCAGCCGGTGATCTTCCAGGCGAGATTGAACCGGCGCTCACGGCTCGGATCCTGTCCGTTGGAGCTGACCGTGAGGCAATAAACAACGGACTATGCCTGTAGAGACTCTTCTGGAAGCGTTTCGGGACCCGGGTTCGACTCCCGGCGCCTCCACCATTTTATTGATCTCGTGATTGCCGTGTTTTGTCGCCTTTCCCCGAGGAATTGCGCCGGGAGAGAGAATGAGCCCAAGACAGGGACGCCGACGAAAGCAGCGAGACTCCCTCGACGGGGGAATCGTCATCTGGAAACCGCGTGGGCCCAGCTCCCGGCAGGTGGTCAACTCCGTCGAGAGGCAGCTCGGCATCGGTGGAGTGGGGCACTGCGGCACCCTGGACCCCCTCGCCAGCGGCGTCATGGTTCTGCTGTGTGGCAGCGGCAGCAAGTTTCAGGAATGGCTCACCATTCACGACAAGAGTTACGAGGCGACCGTCTGGTTTGGCCTCGACAGCGACAGTGGCGATGCGGAGGGACCGATCCACGAGCCCCCACACGAGGTGAGGCTCCCAGCGGCCGATGTGATCAACGCTCTTCTTCCCGCCTTCATCGGAAGTCAGATGCAGGTGCCTCCCTCGCACAGTGCCGTGAGGATCGATGGACAGCGTGCCTATCAGCGAGCTCGCGAAGGGGATCAAACCCCTCTGGAAGCACGTCCCGTGCGCATCGATACCATCGATTTGCTGGAACTGGATGGTCCACGTTGCCGGCTGAAGATCGATTGTGGTCCAGGGACCTACATACGAAGTCTTGCCCGGGATCTGGGAGCACAACTTTCAATTCCCTCGATGTTGATGGCACTTCGGCGCACCGCTTGTGGAGTCCATCACCAGGGAATGGCACGGAGATGGGATCGTGTGAGTCGGGATGACTGGTTGCCGCTGGAGCGACTGGTGGAACACCTGCCGTCGATCGATGTGGAGGAAACGGCGGCGCGACGTCTTGCTCAGGGGCAGGTGATCCCCTGGCAGCAGCTGTCGTCCACACCGCCGGTGCCTCTGGACAGGGTGGTGGTATGGAACGATCAGAAGGTGGTTGGCATCGCTAGCGTTGTCGATGGCTTGTTACGACCCAGGCGCTGGCTGGTCGCTCCGGGACCGATTCCGCCGGGAGATCCACCCAGGAAAAACCGTGCTGGTAATTGTAGCTCGCCATGACCGTCAAGGTCGAAGCGGCAAGATCCCCGGGCCGATGACATCGAATCTATCTTTCTTCGTACCCGGAACATCGCCACCGACATGATCGAGGTCGGAACTGAACGCGACATTTCCGAAGTCGTTAGGAAATGTTGCGGTCAAATGAAGTAGTTGTTTCCCATCATCGAGACTCCACACCGTGAGCGTTTTACCCATGAAAGCCTTGATGGCGATGCGGCTTCCATCGGCAGAGATCCCGACGGTACCGATGCTACCGAGATCCTTGAGAGCAATCTGTTTCTCAAGAGCACCATCGCCAGCATCGAAACTCACCAAGGTTCCCGGTTTTTTTGAATTACCTGCGGCAATGGCGAAAAACTTTTTCCCCTGGGGATGAAAGAACACCAGCATCCCTTGCGAGTGACGATCATCCGAATCGACTTGCCAGAGTTCTTTGCCATCGGAAAGATTCCAGGCCTTGAAACCACGCGCGACGATCTTGCGCCGCGGCTTACCCGAGATCTCTATCTCTTCGTACTGAAAGAAGTTGCCGACGATTGTTTTTCCGTCGGGTGAGATATCGAAATGTTTCAGGCCGGTGTCCTTCAACTGCCATAGCTGCTTGCCCTTATCGAGATTCCAGACGGAAAGGGATTCATCTTGGCCCAACCAGACGAACGACTTTCCATCCGCAGTCATGCGCGGTCTCTTGGCTGTTCCATCGATGCCAAATTTGCTTTTTAATTTCGAACGTCGCAGATCCCATACCTGAATGACGGTCGGTTCCGGGTCCTTGCTCTGAGTTCGGCCGATATGTCCACTGATCAACCTCTGGCTACTGGCGGAGAAGGCCAGGAAATCGACACTTTCATCGTGATCACCAAGCCGCTTGAGAAACTTACCGGTCCTGGCATCCCATACGAAGACTCCAGCGGGATATTTCGTTTCGCCAGAATTGTCGGTCACTTTCACCGGACTGCTGCCACCGGCGATCCACTTGCCATTCGGTGAAAAGACCCAGGAAAAATAGGTCCCGACCGCACCGTTGCTGGTGTTCTTCAGCGGTGACTCAAGATCGATACGGCCAGCAGGGACCTGCCCCGATGGAAGCAACAGCAGTAGCGAAAGAATGGCAACGATCAATCTCGCTCCTTCTCTTCAACAGTTGTTTCGAGAGTCGGACGATTTCCATGGTAATCGGTAACAGCTTGCCAGGTACTGCCGACGTGGAATCGCCGCAGTTGATCTCCGTGAAGGGGGATCAGATATCGCATCGGTCGCCGCTGCTGCCTCGAATCCGACGCGGCCTCACTGTCTTCGAAGCCTCTTCAAAGCTTCTCCAACTTCACCGCATCGATGGTGATCTTCTTCGGGTGAGATGGGGGCACCGTCAGCAGGTACAGCGACAGCAGGTCCGACCACTGGATCGACTCGTTCTTCGACAACTCCTTCTTCAGGTCGATGCGAAAGTGATTCCAGCCCGGTTTTTTGAGGGTGAAGTGGTGGTAGTAGCAGTTCCTGCGCAACAGCCCTGCAATTCCCCCGGCGCCGGCCCACGCCTGGTTGGGGCCGATCGGATCGGTGCCGAAGAAGAGCGTGAACTTGCCAAAATTGTCGTCCTCGTTGAAGATGGAGAAACGAATCCAGCGAAAATCTTCCATCACCACCTCTTCGATGGTGGCGATGGGAAGACGACCAAAATTGAAACCGGCAAAGCCCTGTCCCCCGCCGGAACGCCACTCCAGCGCTCCTTTTCCCTCGACGATCCGTTCCGGATCGCGCGTGATGCGACTCCGGTCATTCGGTAACGCCTTGCGTGCGGCTTCCTCCGTCTCGGCAGGTTTCTCCTCGAAGGTGGCGAGATCGAGGAACAACTCGGGATAGATCTGTTCCTTCAGGGCATCGATGGCGGTCATCAGCGGCGTTTCACCATACTTTTTACTCAAGGAAGCCACGGCGCCCCACGCCTTTCGGTGGGCACCCTTCTGATGATCGGCGTCGGCACGATCCAGCGCCTTGCCGCCCTTGCAAGCCTTCTCCCACAGTTGCACGATGCTCCTCGAGGCCTTGTCAACAGTCTCCTTGCGCGCGTCGCTGAAGGATCGACCTGCGGTTCGCCAGTCTCTCTTTTCAAATTGCTGGCAACCGGTCAGGAACAGTGCCTTCGCCTCTTCACTCTTGAACTCGGGGGCGGGTTCCTCCTCCTCCTCCTCCTCCTCGGGTGGCTCCGCTGGATCCTGGTGAGCAGGAAGTGGCGAGGAGGTCGCCGACAGGGTGGAAGGGGTGAGGGGAAGTAGCCACAGTAGTGACGGCAGCATGAGGGTCATTGATCTCATCGAGGGCAATCCATCCTGCGGAGTCCACGGTTCGGCGGAGGATCCTGCGTCTGCAGTGGCGTAGAACTGGACCACTCCGAATCAACTCGGTTATTCTAGGCGCAGAAAGGGCGGCATCCAGTGGCACCATTCCTTCGACAATCCAGCATCGTGCTGTGGCAGCTCTCCCTGCTCGTTCTGTTGCTTCTGGTGAGTTGTGATGGGGATCGGCCGGTGTCTCAGGAGTCGAAAGAAACGACCGGGGTCAATTCTCGATCGGTGACTCCTGAATCTTCCAGCGCCAGCGCCCGTCTCGAACTCCCTCCCGTCACTGCCGAGATGAAGGAGGATGCGGAGTCGCGAGTGATGGGCGCGTGCAGTCGCTGCCACGCTCCGTTGCTCCCCGATACCCTGCCCCGGGCTGCCTGGGAAAAGGTGGTGCTGTCGATGGCGGACACGGTCGGTGAGTGGGGGCAACCTGCCGCGACTCCCGAAGAACTGGCCATCGCACTGTACTGGTATGAACGAGAAGCTCCGGAACAGTTGCAATTCACCCGCCACCTGCCCGAGACGGAACTGCTATTCGAGACCATCGACAGGACTCCACGCGGACTCGAATCGGAACGGATCCCGGCGATCTCCGATCTGTTACTGCTGGAGGATTCCGATGGGGAGGGAAGGGGAATCCTCGCCTCGGAACTGCGCAGCAGGCGATTGATGATCCTTCCCCATGGCAATCCGCTGGACACACCACTGTTGCCATTCCTGCCGACTGTGGATTTCCGATATCCCTCGGCACTGCGTCACTGCGATCTCGATTCGGAAGGTGGCCGGGAGATCCTTGTCGCTTCCATCGGTGGCATGAATCCTGGCAACGAGGTGCGTGGTGGAGCGTGGGTGGCTTCCGCCCGGAAGGGACGGTGGAACGCCCAGCAGGTGGGGGGGAAGCTGGCCCGTTGCTGTGATCTCCAGGGTGGAGACCTGGATGGTGACGGCGATCCCGATCTGGTCGCCTGTGCCTTCGGATTCCGAGGTCCCGGTCAACTGGTATGGATGCGCCTGGAGGAAGGCGAGTACCAGACGATCGAGCTCGATAAACGTGATGGGTTCGTAGCGGTGGAGGTGGAAGACGTCGATTCCGATGGCGATCTCGACATCCTGGCCCTGCTATCACAGCAGCACGAGATGGTGTTGCAGTTCACCAACGATGGAAGCGGCAACTTTTCGCCGCAGTCGTTGCTGAACTGGCCCCATGCCGCGTGGGGATCTTCCGGCATGGATCTGGTCGACCTGGATGGGGACGGGGATCGAGATCTACTGCTGGTCAATGGCGATACCCTCGATGACAACACCCCGAAACCGATCCATGGAGTGCGCTGGCTCGAGCGTGTCGGGTCGTCCTTCACCACTCTCCACGAGATCTTGACCTTGCCCGGTTGCGAACGAGCCGCTGTTGGAGATCTCGACGGAGATGGCGATCTCGATGTGGTCGGGGCCGCCTTCTTGCCGCAGCTGGATCCCGCCACCTGGAAGAACTGGGACTCGGTGGTGTGGGCAGAAAATCTGGGAGATGCGAGGAAGTGGCAGGTTCGGGTGCTGGAGGTGGGCAACCCGGTTCACTCTGCGGTGCTCCTCGACGACGTCGATCAGGACGGGGCCACCGACATCGTCCTGGGGAACTACGTGTGGTTACGCGCAGATCAGAGTCCCACTGCCAGGCGTGATTACATCACGGTACTGCGACAACTTCGCTAGCAGCGACTTCAACCGACGCGACCTCTCTGCTCCGGACGATCGTCGGGAGTGTCCTCCTGCGGGGAGGTCGATGGCTCCGGCTCCTTCTCCTGTGTTTTTTCCTGCGCCGTGTGGATCTGCGCCTCGATCTGTTGAAACAGTTCCTCGCTGTCGCCAGCGAGGAGAGTCTGATCGACCATCTGCAGCAGCCGACTCGCCTTCTCCGGTGCGCGCAGTTTCAGCTGGATACGCGCCTCCAGGATGGGGGGTAAGACCCGTTCCGGTTGCAGTTTTCGGGCTCGCTGATAGGCGTCCTGTGCCTTGCGCAGATCATTGCGTCCCTCGTGAAACATCCCCAGGTTGATCCATGCTCCGGTGTAGCTGGGATCGCGCCGCACCGCTTCCTGGAAGCAGCGAAGCGCCTGCTGCGGATCATCCTTGATCATCATCCAGCCGAGACTGTTCCAGGAGGCTGTGAAGTCGGGGTCGACCTCGGTGGCCTTCCGGAAGAAGGTGATGGCGGCTGCAGGATCGCCCGCCTCCTGGGCGAGGTGCCCGAGTTTGTGGTGCGCCCGCGCATCGTCTGGGTCCTGTTCGAGGCTGCGCAGGTACCAGCGAGCCGCCTGCTGCGATTCTCCCCGATGTTCGTGGACGTTCCCGATGGCGACAGGATCGATGCAGTAGTTCTGCATCAGTTCCCGTCCGGGAACCGGGATGGCGAAGACCAGGATCAGCAGGAGCGGGTAGAGCAGCAGTGCTTTCCTGTGCGCTGCCAGCACCACCAGGCCTCGCGCTGCGACGATGCAGCCCAGCGCCATCAGCGGCACCCGGTACCTTCCCGCCACGAAGAAGGCGAGGGTGATCAGTGCCATCATCAGCAGCGTCATGCGGATCGGCAGATCATCTTCACGCAATCCCCGGCGACCGACCAGCAATCCAGCGACGATGAGGGCGACCAGGAAACCGCTCGATCCCGGTGAGAAGGAAAGAAGTTGCATGACCCGATTACGATCGGTTTCCTCGACCAGATTCTTGTTGTTGGGAACATCTCGCGCGGACAGGAGTGCTGCGCTCTTGCGAACCATCTGTCGCAACCAATCTCCTGGCGCTTCCGTGATCTCCTGCACGGCCAGGCGGTAATAATGCTGGCTACGCTCGGATGGTCGCGGCAGATCGCTGCTCCTGGCGAGCAGTCGATTCCAGCGCGGGCCGGCAGCGACCGATGTGAGGCCATCCTCTCCGATGGAGGTGCCCGATCGATTGCCGATGTAGAAGTTGATGCCGCCATTGGAACTGATGAGAACCGCATCGCCCCCGATCTTCCAGTTGAGGGCGGTGACGGGCACGATCGTCATGGTGAAGGCGAGGATCACAAGCGATCCTCGGGTGATCCTCAGCAGCATCGTTGCCGGTTGCCACAAGGCCACCAGGGTGACTCCGAGGGCGATGGGGAGGCCGGTGGCACGGGTGATGGAAGCGAGCCCGAGGGCCATCCCCACCGGTACCCAGCCAAACGATCCGCTCTCCAGCAGGGCACTCCTGGCGAGGGTCATCGCCACCACGATCAGGAAGGTGAAGAGGGTCGTATCGAGGAACTGGGCACAGAAGAAGACCGGCATCAGGGCGAGGGAGTAGAGGACTCCTGCCAGCAGCCCCGCCACGGTTCCGGCGTAGGCTGCCGCCAGGCGACAGATCATCAGGGCAGTGATGGAGTCGAGAACGCTCTGCAGGATCTTGACCAGCCAGCTGAACGAGACGGGAACCGGCTGTCCGCTGCTTCCCACATCACCCCATGGTGATGCCAGCATCGACAGCAGCAGTGGGTAGGCGGGAGGTTTCCAGTAGGGGGTACCGTGGGCAGGGCCTTGTGCGAGAAATCCACGGGCCATGTCGACATTGGTCTGCTCATCGATGATGGGATGACTGAAGGCTGGGTCGACCTGGCTTGACTCGCCAACCATCCACAGGCGAACACCCAGTGCCAGGAGGAAAACCAACCAGTGGCTTCGCCTCGGGGTGATCCAGGACCGCTTCTTCATCCAGTTCGATCCCTTTCCTCTACTTGAGACCCTCCCGGAACTGAACCATCCCTTCGATTCCGCTCACCATCTGGAACGATTTTTCGGGACTGAAGTGACCAACCTTTTCGGGTCCACTTCGAGTGAACCGGTAGGTCGATCCGGAGGCGTCGAAGGATCCGATGCAGTGGAACCCTGCATCGTAGATGTTGTAGACGGCGGTGTTTACTTGCGATTCTCCCCTGACGATGTTGGCTTCTCGTTTGCCGATGAAACCGACCACCTGATCCGCCAGCATGACGGTGGTGAACTGCTCATCCGTCAACCGGGATGGAGGGTCGACCTTGCCGGTCTGCTGCGGCGCGCCGGAACGACAGCCGCCAGCGACAAGGGTGAGGAGTAGTAGTGTCAGGAGGATTGATTTGCCACGGCCTGGAGAATCGGCGTACTCGCTCGGTTGCTGCATCGCTACTGTTCCTTCCGGTAACTATTCGTCGATTTTCCCGGTCTGCTAGAGATGGGGTTGCTCCGCACAGGTGTCCGCTGGAAGATGGTGCCTTCCACAGGAAAGGCATATCGATGCTGGAAAGCCTATCGGAGCACACGGGTTTCTTCTACTACCTCTTTCAATGTCTCGCATCGATGGTGGGATTACTGGTGGTCTCCCTCGGGCTACCAGGGCAGTTCCTGCCGGGCATCGTCGCCCTGATCGGCTGGATGCTGGGGTGGAATGATGATGCAGGAACCCTCGACTCGATCGGTGTCGAGGCGGTAGTTCTGGTGGGGGCTGGATTTCTCGCGGAACTGGTCGAATTCGTGTCTGGATTGATCGGCGGCAAGGCGGCGGGGGCGAGCCGGCAAGGCTCCATCGGAGCGATGATTGGCGGATTCGTCGGCGGGATCTGCGGGAATCTGCTACTGCCCATCGTGGGAGGTCTGGTGGGGATTCTGGTGGGGACCTTCGTGGGAGCCTACCTCGGCGAAAAGAAGGCACTCGAACAGCGTCAGGAGCACTCCGGCGCAGAATCGTCGGAAAAAGCGGTGACCGTCGGTTTTGCATCACTGGTGGGAAGAGCACTTGGATTGGCCGCAAAGATTGTCCTGGTGTTGATGATCCTGTTTTACTTCAGCTTGGAACTGCTGTTCCTGTGGTAGTGACCACCGTAGAGGGGCGGCTGGGCGAATTGACCACCCCGCTGCTGCGGGGCAAGTCGGCACACCTTTCCGGGCCTTGCCATGGCTCGCTTGACAGATCCGATCGGTGGGATATATTTCTAAATCAGGCCACGGGGAACGAGGAGAAACACCTCGCTCACAAGGCCTGTTGTTGAGGTTTGCGACTCGCTGGGGAAGTAGCTCAATTGGTTAGAGTCCCGGCCTGTCGAGCCGGTTGTTGCGGGTTCGAGTCCCGTCCGCCTCGCTTTCGTA
>CAYPPQ010000079.1:0-7257 GCA_964412635.1 uncultured Planctomycetia bacterium
CGACCGCAGGTGATCACCACGAGCCGGGATTTCCTGCAGCAGGAGCGTCAACGACCTCTTTGAAGCGGTGACAACAGCCACCACCTTCATCGACCCTCAGCGGATCAAAGACGGAGATGATCGACGATGGCTGCGGCGATCCTCTCACTCTCTTCCCAGGTGGCGACCATCGACAGCCGCACGTACTGTTCTGACGGCCCGTGGCGAGATGGATCCCCCACCAGTGCCGCCGAGGGGATCGTCACTGCCAGGATCTTTTCGTCGAGAAGCGCTTCTGCCAGCTGGGTACTGCTGACCCCCTCCGGCGCCTGTTGCCACACGTAGAGACTCGCTTCCGGCTCGCTACGGGGCAGTCCGGCACTTTCAAAGGCGTCGACGAACAGGTCCCGGCGCTTGCGATAGCCATCTCGCATCTCGGCGACATGACTCTCATCGGAATAGGCGGCGATGGCAGCCTCCTGGATGAACCAGGGAGTGCCGGTATCGATGTTCGCCTTCAGTTTTCGATAGAGTGCGATCAACTGGGGATCTCCCGCCACCCACCCCACCCGATATCCGGTCATCGCTGAGCGTTTCGACAGCGAGTTGAAGACCAGCACTCCTTCTTTCCCCTGTTCCAGCGCAGAGTGAGGAGCATCTCCGAAGTAGATCTCGGAATACGCCTCGTCGCTACATGCGACGATGTCGCGGTCACGACACCACTGAACCCAGTGGCGCAGGTACTCGGCTGAAGCGATGCGCCCCGATGGACTCGATGGGGTGGTGAGCCAGAAGATCTTGGCTCGTTCTGCGATGGCATCGGGGATCGACTCGAGGTCAGGAAGAAAGTCGGTGGCTCCCTGGATCGGCACGTAATACGGCTCCCCCTCGGCGAAGGTGGTTCCTCCTCCGTAGGGTGGGTAACCGGGATCGGGGCAGATCACCACATCGCCGGGATCGATCAGCGCTTCAGGAAGATGAAAGATCGATTCCTTGGAGCCCACCGACGAGACGATTTCACTGTCGGCGTCGATGGAGACGCCAAATCGTCCCTCGAACCACCGGGTCACCGCCTCGCGGAAAGGCTGACTCCCCGCAAAAGGTGGGTAGCCACTGGTGGCATGGCGCTCGATCCCCTCGGCGCAGGCATTACGGATGAACTCCGGGGTCGCTGCCGATGGGTCTCCCATGCCGAAATCGACGGGAGACAGGCCCTTCTTGCGCAGTTGCTCGGTGCGCTCTCGCACCGCCGCCATGGCGTAAGTGCCGATCTGTGAGATTCTCTTCGAACCGACCACGAGACTTCCTCTCCCATCCCTCCCCCGTCACTGGCGGGAAAGAGCTGACCACAGTTCCAGGCCGCGCAACAGGTGACATCCGTCCCCGAAGGTCCGCTCCCACGTGTGCGGGTCGAGCCGCTCGGTGTCCGCGGTCAATATGACGCGCTGCGGATCCACCTCATCGACAAAGCGCTCGACGACAGAGGTCGCAGCCTCGAGGCAATCGGCAGCCGCCCGCTGTGCCTGCGCCGCATCGAGCAGTCCCACCATACGAGCTCTGGCGAGCACATCGAGTCCGTGACCCGCCAGTTTCATGCGGGCCAGCACCGAATGCCTTGCCGCTCGTCGAGGAGAGACACCGGTCGCCAGCGCTCGCTCCTCCTCTACCAGACGAAATTGCAATTCCCAGGAGATCCTGCGGCACAGCAACAGCAATCTCTCGACCACCCGCTGTCGGTGCGCATCCAGGTAACCCGCCTCGACCGCTTCCACCAGTGCCGACACGATGTGAAACCCTCCACAGGTGTAGGCCCACGTCCCCGAGGTGGCGGGACCGGACCCTCCATCGGGGCGATCGGAACCCTCTTCGAGACATTGCAGGACCCGCGCGTCCGACTCCTCCAGCGCAACGAGCAATCGCAAGGCGAGGGTCGACACATCGGAATCGGCGGAAGCGTGATTTGCCGGCACAGCGAGCACCGCTGCGGACTCCAGCAACCAGGCGAGATCGTTGACCTGTTTCCAGCTGCTGGGAGTGGCCGTGGCCGCCACCGCCTGTTCGATGCGTTCGCGTAGCATCGGATGCCGATCTTCTTCGAGAATCGATGCGGCGGTACGCAGGACCAGGTGAGGATGCTGCTCTCCCCGGTGCCCATCGTCGCCGGTCAGCGGAATCGTCGTCTGCGGATCGGAGATCGATTCGACCCAGGCACCCTGCACCGCCTTCACCTCGCTACGCCCAGCGAAGGCCAGCAGCAGGTGCGCCCGCGACCACGGATCATCGCTGGTCAGGCCAGCCTCCAGGATACGTGCGGAGAATCGCTCCAGCGGCGGCAGCGGCTCCGGTGGCTCGACCGCCGGGGTACAGCTGATCACCAGGCACAGGAGGATACAGCACCCCGCCAGCTGGCGGCGGAGATCGGTTCCAGCGATGGCAGATCGAAGTCGAGGATATCGTCGCAACAGGGGACCTCCCTCCCGCGCTCATCTGATCGTATCCCGATCGTCGTGGCAAGCCTCCTTGCCCACGCAGCAATCCCGAGGCACTCTCTTGCCAGAAGGAGTTGCCGATGACATCGCTGCCGTGGAGTGGAAGCTGGCACCTCGCCGTGTCAACGCAGGAGTTGCCGGTCCTCAACGACCTGGTACTGCTGTTGCTGGGCGCGATGCTGGTCGCCATCGTCACCCGCCGCTTACGGATTCCGTATACCGTGGGCCTCGTCATCGCCGGCACTGCCATCGGCTTCCTCCGCCACCAGGGGGTTCTACCCAGTGGTGGCGACCACTTCGAGGTCACCGACGGTGTCATCCTGCTGGTGCTGCTGCCACCCCTCCTCTTCGACGGAGCGATGAATACCCCCTTCGGCAAGTTGCGGGAAAATGGTCCCCTGATCGGAACCATGGCGCTGCTCGGCACCTTCGGTTGCATCCTCCTCACCACCGCAGCGGTGCGCTGGTTGACCGGTTGGTCGTGGGACCTGTCGCTGCTGCTGGGAGCGATGGTCAGCCCCACCGATCCGGTCAGCGTACTGGCGATCTTCCGCGAGCAGGGGGTCGAAAAGAAGCTCTCCAGCATCGTCGAGGGGGAATCGCTCTTCAACGACGGTCTGGTGGTGGTTCTCTACCTGCTGCTGATGAAGGGGCTCGAGAATGGCTGGTCGGGAATCACCCCCGGTGAGGGAGTTCTCACCTTCCTGCACATGATCGGCATCGGCGCGCTGGTGGGACTGTCCCTCGGATCGCTGGTCAACTGGATCATCGAACGCATCGACGAGCATCTGGTCGAGGTCCTGCTATCGATCCTGCTCGCCTACGGTTCCTATCTGCTGGCGGAACGCTTCCAGGCGTCGGGAGTGATTGCGGTGGTCTTCGCAGGTCTCATGGTCGGCAATGTCGGTCGCAGAAATTCGATGAGTGCCACTGCCATCCTCAGTCTTGGATTGACGTGGGAGGTGATCGCCTTCATCGCCAACTCCCTGGCGTTCATCGCTCTGGGCTTTGCTGTCGATCCGGTACTGGTGGTCGAGAACTTCGGAACGGTGATCCTGGTGTGGATCGCCAGTACCGTCGCTCGAGCGATGATGACCTATGCCATCGGCGGCACTGACCAGGCGATCCGCGGCAGTTACCCACTGTCGTGGTTACATGTCATTCACTGGGGAGGATTGAAGGGGACGGTACCGGTGGCTCTGGCCCTCGGCGTCGCCAACTCCACCGCGCTGTTCGATATCGCCCCGCGCATCCAGGCCATCGTGGCGGGGGTCGTGATGCTCTCGATGTTGATCCAGGGCACCACCATCAAACCACTGCTGCGGGTCCTGAAGATCGTACGGCCGCGCGAGGCCCGTCATCGCTGGGAACGGCACCAGGCCCGCTCCATCGCCGTCGAGACCGCCCTCGAAGAGCTGTCCGATGCGGTCTCCACCTCGGAGATCGATCCGCAACGGATCGAATCGCTCCGGGACAGGCTGCTGGCGATCCGCGACACGATTCACGAGGATATGAGGCAGGTGCTCACCGACCATCCCGAGTTTGCCCGGGAACAGGTGAGAGACGTGGTGATCCGGCTGCTGCATCGCCAGCGTGGCGCCGTCGAGGAGGCGTATCGGGAGGGCATCCTGTCGGAAGAAGCACTGCACGATGTGCAGCTGGAAATCGACAACCTGCTGATGGATGAATTCCCCGATCCTGTGCCCGGCGCTCACAGTGAGCGACCGACCTCGTGAACGAGGATCAGTGGGTAGAGACCTACATCAGTCCTCGATGTCAGCGCCCGGGAGATCACTGGCTCGGCCCGGGAGACGACGCTGCCATCGCTCCCTGGTCCCATCCGAAACGTCCGGTCCTGACCGTCGATGCGATGCTGGAAGGACAGCACTTCCTCGACCACTGGCTCGATGATGCTTCCATCGCGCGCCGTTTGTTGCGATCGACCATCAGTGACCTCCACGCCATGGGAGCGGTGGCGGTCGGAATCTTGATCTCCATCGAGACCCCGCAGTTGCCGGGGCGGGTCGGTGAGCAATTCTGGAAATCGATCGACGAGGAGTGCCAGCACCACCAGATGCATCTACTGGGAGGCAACGTCGCTCGTAGCGATGGACCGCTCTCCCTCCACTGCACCGCCCTCGGCCGGCTCGTCGTCGAATCTCCGTGGCTGCGGAGTGGTGCCCGACCTGGAGACCTGCTGGCGGTCACCGGAGATCCAGGCAGTGCCGCCTGCGCCCGTCACCGCATCGAAACAGGCGAAGAAACCGCCGACGACGATCACTGGAGATGGCCACGCTGTCGCCGCTCACTGGTGGAGGCGATCGCCTCCGAGGAGCGACAGATCTGTATCGGTGCGGCCATCGACATCAGCGACGGGCTACTTCTCGATCTTTCTCGTCTGTGTCGCTCCAGCGGCCTGGCGGCGCGGCTCCAGCACGACTCCATGAGGATGCTCGAAGCGGGTCCAGGGCTCCAGCAACTGCTCCACGGCGGCGAGGATTACGAACTGATCCTGACGGTACCGCCGGCATCTCGTTCAACCCTTGAACGGGTCGCAGCCAGCACTGCCACACCGCTGCACTGGATCGGAACGGTGGAGAAGGGACCAGCGGGTCATATCGAATCGACGGGATCTGGATCGCTGGAAACGATGGAAACGATCGAGGGCTGGGATCCGTTCGCCGAACCCCAGCAGTGACTCCGCCCCATCCTTCAGGCGGGGGCTTCCTCACCGGCATCGAGAATCGCTTCCTCGATGGCATTCCCCTCCTCGGGTTTGAGCAGGGGAAAGAGCACCACATCTCGTAGATTCTCGACCCCGCACAGCAGAGCCACCATCCGATCGATGCCCATCCCCCAGCCGGAGATGGGTGGCATACCGTGCTCCATCGCCATCAGGTAGTCCTCGTCCATCACCATCGCTTCGTCATCCCCATCGGCGTTGAGTTGCGCCTGTTCCTCCAGGCGTCCGCGCTGATCGATGGGATCGACCAGTTCCGAGTAGGCGTTGATCACCTCCCAGCCATGGATGACCAGCTGGAATCGATCGGAGATGGAAGTCTCTTCATCATTTCGTCGTGCCAACGGCGACAGATCGACCGGATGAGAGGTGACGAATGTGGGTGCGGAGATACGAGGCCGTACCGTCTTCTTGTACAGCTGGTCGATGAGGGCTCCACGGCCGAACTTCGCCGCACCGTCGATGACGATACCTGCACTGTCGAGGGCCTTGCGCAGCGAATCGGCATCGGGACAACTGCTCACATCGATCCCGGAGTGCTCCTCGATCAGATCGAGAAGGGCTCGACGGGGCCACGGCGGCCCGGAAAAGTCGATCTCTCCGGAGGGGTGAGGAACCTGCAGCGATCCGGTGCACTGCTCGATCACCTTGCGCAGTAAATTCTCGGTGAAATCCATGTTGTCGATGTAGTTCCAGTAGGAAGCGTAGTACTCCAGCATCGTGAAGTCCTGCAGGTGCGAAGGATCCATCCCCTCGTTGCGGAACACCCGGGCAAACTCGTACACCCGATCGAAGCCCGCCACGATGCATCTCTTCAGGTAGGTCTCGGGGGCGATCCTCATGTACACGGGGATATCGAGTGCTGCGTGATGGGTCTCGAACGGAGTCGCCAGGGCACCCGACGGTTTCGTCTGCAGGACCGGAGTCTCCACCTCATCGAAGCCAGCACCATCGAGTCCCTCGCGCAGGGCACGGATGAAATCGCGCCGCAGTCGGAATCGGGCTCGGGAGTCCTCGTCGGTGATCAGATCGAGATAACGACGACGGTAGCGAATCTCTCGGTCGGAGATGGCGTGAAACTTCTCCGGCATCGGTCGCAACATCTTTCCCAGTAGTTGCCACTGGTTGCCGCGCACCGTCAACTGACCGATCTTGGTGTGGTAGGTATCTCCCTCGATTCCGACGAAATCCCCCACATCGACCAGTTTGATGAAATCGGAGTAGGATTCCTTTCCCAGATCATCGCGCTGCAGCGAACACTGCATCCGCCCCTGCATGTCCTGCAGGTCGAAGAAGGTCAACTTGCCAAAATCTCGACGGCTGACGATGCGACCACAGATCCGTACCCCCGGCTGCCCCTCTTCCAGGCCAGCAGCCTGCTCGAGGGTGTGAGACCTCTCCCACCGTTCGGGATAGGGCTGGAGGCCCTGATCTCGCAGTTTTTGAATCTTCTCGATCTTGATGTCGCGGATCCGGTCCTCGGCCACGAAGCCCCCTGCTCATCGGCTGCGGGGTGTCTTGCCCCGCTTTCCCCGGGAACGGCCTCTCGCACCTCCCTCGTGGGGGGCCGGGGTCGTTCTCGACAGGATCGTAGCCCCCGGCGGCACAGCGGTCAAAGAGACCGGATCGGGTTCGTTGACTTGGGGGCCTCGGGGACTTACTCTTTTTTCTTCCTCCTGTGGCCCAAACGGGACCAGGAGGGCCTCGGAAGGAAAACCCGCCAATCCCGTGCCGCTCGATGCGGTACCGGCTCGGCTACCAGAGAGAAAGAGGGAGGGACCATGAGTCCGAACTCCAACCGTTGGAAGTTACGCACTTTTGCAATGCTGCTGTGTCTCGGCATGACCCTGGCCAGCGTCGGCTGTTCCACCGGTCCCAAGACCACCGTGGCGTCCAGTCTTTACTGGAAGCGGGTCTTCCGTCAGATGGGACAGGATCTGCGCGCAGCCCGCACTGACATCGATCGCATCGTGTGGGATCTCGACGATCGCCCCATCGAGCAGTACTAGATCGAGCAGTACTAGATCGAGCAGTACTGGATCGAACAGT
>CAYPPQ010000079.1:7357-12405 GCA_964412635.1 uncultured Planctomycetia bacterium
ATCGAGCAGTACTAGATCGAGCAGTACTAGATCGAGCAGTACTGGATCGAACAGTACTGGATTGAACAGTACTGGATCGATGATTACCTGATCTCGAGAGCCTCGATGAAAATGGTAACGATGAAAAAACAGGTCCGGATGCTCGTGGCAGCCGGACCTGTTTTCTATTGTCTCCCCACCACTCGCCAGCCGCTGGTTGCCGGGTGACTCGACCCGCTCTTCACAACTCCTCGTGGAGACGCACTCGATCCTCATCCAGTGCTGCCAGCGCTTCTCCGGCGCTGATATCTTCGAGAGCCTGCTGAACCCTGTGAAGTGCAAGTGGTTGTTCCTCCGGGGAGTACCACTCGATCGGCAACTTCCTCGCCCATGCCAGTTGATGGCGAACCAGACCTCGTGTTCGAGCCTGGATCGTTTCGATCTGCAATCGAGGATCGCTCCCCTCCGTCAGTGCGGTGGCGATCTGCTGGTATCCGATGGAATGGGAAGCGGTACGACTCCACGGAGGATCGTGAGCCGCCAGCAATTGCTCGACCTCCTCGACCCAACCCGAGGCAAACATCCGCTCCACTCGATCCTCGATACGACGGTGCATCTCATCGCGCTTGCGGTGAACCCCCAGCAACAAGGTACGATCCGCATCGATGATGGGAACCCGTCGACGGTGCCACACGGTGATCGGCTCGCCGCTGATCTCTTGCACCTCGAGGGCCCGGATGATGCGCTTGTGGTTGTTGGGGTGAATCTGTCGAGCAGCCTCTGGATCGACCTGCTGAAGACGCTGGTGAAGTGCTCCCTCTGGCCCCCCACTCGCCTCCGCTGCCAGCCGCTGGCGGATCACTGGATCGGCACCGGGGCCGGCAAAGATCCCCTCTCGCAGGGCGTGCAGGTAAAAACTGGTCCCCCCCGCCAGCAACCACGGCTGTCCGGCGGCCACGCTCTCCCGCAGAGCCTCCAGCCACTGGAAGACGGTGAAGTCTTGCCACGGCTCGACCAGGTCGAGGAGAGCGAAGGGGTGACCACCTCGCAACGCTTGCGGTGGCTTGGCGGATCCGATGTCCATCCCCCGGTACACCTTCATCGAATCCATCACCTGGATCGGCCACTGCATCGTCTGTGCGATCTCGGCGGCGAGACTCGACTTCCCCCCACAGGTGGGGCCGACGACGATGACTGCCAGTGGTGGTGCAGGGACCGCAGTCATCGGCTCGCTCGCTCCTGCGCCTCCGGCATCTCCTCCTCGAAGTTCCGCACTTCCACGGCACCGTCATCGTCGAGAAACAGATGTCCTCCCCGTTCCTCGAACGCTTCCAGGATGGTGAAGGTACCCTTGCCAGCGACCCCCAGTCCCGTCTCCTCATGGGGTCTGTGGTAGTGTCCACACACCACCCGATCAAATCCGTCGTCGATGAGACGTTCCACCATCTGCGTGTCAGGTTGGATACTCGCCGGATCCTTGCTGCGCAGTGAACGCATCGATCTGCGCCTCAACATCGATGCCAGCAGCTTGCACAACTGCAGGGGAAGGATGCGAATCAGCCAGCGAAAGGGTGCGCTCCTGAGGATCTTTCGTAACCGCTGGTAGCCCACATCGGAGCTTCCAAACAGATCTCCATGGGAGAGGTGCCAGCTTTCGCTGCCATGCTCGAGGATGATGTGATCGCCCCCCACCGCCACTCCGGTAACGATTTCGAAGTTATCATCGACGAGGAAATCACGATTGCCCGGTACCAGAACCACATCGATGCCGGAACCGCACGCCTCCTGTAACGCCACGATCTCCCGGCGGGTCTGTGTCAGAGAGAGTTGAGCGCGACCGAGCCACACGTCGAAGAGATCTCCCAGCAGGTAGCAGTCCGCATCGTGCTCCTGGCAGAAACGCAGCAGCCTCTCGAGCATCGCCAGCCGCCTTGAACCGCCGTCACAATGCAGATCCGCTGCGATGACACACCGTCGAGTCGATGGCTTGTCACCGGGGGCAGCGGAAGCGGGTTCGATCATGCTTCTGGAATCGTCCAGTCATCCGGATCGAATGCCGGAGGAGGGGTTTTCTTGGCGGCAGGAGGTTGCTTGGCCGCAGGAGGTTGCTTGGCCGCAGGAGGTTGTTTGGCCGCAGGAGTTTGCCTGGCCGCAGGAGTTTCCGTCGGTGCACGATCCTTCCCGGCAGTTGCAGTGTTCTTGGCGGCAGCGGGTGCCTGGTCGCGCCGTTGCGGTTTTTGCGCCGCTGCGCCCCGATCTTCCCCGGCCGTGCTGCTACCAGCAGCAGGAGATTGCGAAGCGGGGGTCGGCCGTTTCCGTCTCGGCGCTGCATCTTTCGAACTGGCGGTTGGAGCCTTTGATTCAGCCGCTGGAGGAGCCGCCGGATCGCGCGGTGTCCGCTTCGGTCGGGGAGGATCCTGTGGCCTCTTCGATTCCGCAGCAGCCTTCCTGCCCGCAGCAGAGGGAGAGTCTTCCTGACGACCCCTCGCTGGCGACTCCGACCTCCTGGAGCGACTTTCCGTCTCCTCCGGAGTCCCGCGCCCCTGCTGCTCCTGCCGGCCTCTGCCCCGGCGAGGATTGCGACTGCGCGACGGAGTTTCTCTCGATCTTCTCGATGTCTCCCCCGACGGGGTGTCCGGCTGTCGGCGAGTGCGTTCCCGTGATTCAGTGCGCCGTGGACGTGGAGCCGATGGGGTTGGACTCTTCATCGACGAGATCTCCGCCAGCGGTTCCATGCGTGGTGCCGAAACCTCTGGCAACGACATGTCCTGAAGATCGATCTCCAGCCGATCGGAGTCCTGGTCCGTTTCGATGAGAAGGTCGAAGCACTGGCGAGCGGCCGGGTCCAGGTCGGGGTGCGACACGATCACCTGGGAGAGTTCCTGGCTGAGCCTCGGCAACGCCTGCAACGTCAAGAAGACCCGCTCCCGATCCATCGCAGGAAAGGGCTCGTCGAGGAACAGGAACTGAGGTGCGCCAGTCACCGCTCGCACGAACGCCTGGGCGAAGGCGAGACGGAATCCGAAGGAGAGTCCCTGAAGGGTTCCTCCCGACAGCTCATGCGCTTGCAGGAAGTCGCTCTTTTCGCCGGTGAAGAGGCGGATCTCGAACTCGGGAGTTACCTGGGCATCCCGATAACGGCCTCCGGTGAGGTGCGGCAGCAACCGGCAAAGACCCTTGCCGAGGCTCGGTCCGGCACGCATCCGTACCGACTCGATCGTCTCGTCGAGCAATTCCACCAGCAACCGGTGAACATCCATCTCCTCACGAATCGTCAGCGACTTCTTGCGCTGCCCATCGGAGACTTCATCGAGGGCGCGGCGACGACCATCCTGGTTCTGGTACTCGCGGATCTCTGACTGTATCCGGTCGCGCTTCGACCGCAGTCGCTTGACGGAGTCGTTGGCGCCATCGAGTGACTTGCGGCGATCCTTCAGCGTCGAACGAACTCGATCGAGGGGAGTCTTCAGTTTCTGCGCGAGGAACTCGCCTGGCTCATCCCCCATGGCACTGTGGACTTTTCGCCGTGCCAGCCGCAACTCCTCGAGGGAGACCTGAACCGAACGAACACGGCATTCTCCCACGTCGTCGCCGGGATCGAGTCCTCCTCCGGAGCGGGCCAGGTGAGCGCGTGCTGCCTCCAGTGAACTGCTCCCCACATCCTGTTCCATCTGCAATCGGGAAAGAACTCCCTCTCCGTCGAAGATGCTCTGTCGACAGAGGGAACTGCGCGAGGAGAGCCAGCAGCCCAGCACCAGGAACGCCGCTCCCACCGCAGCGACCATCAACCCCACCCCCTTCTCCGGCTCGAGATTCGCCAGGTACGGGATGTAGTTGGAGATACCCCAGTTCACTTCCTGATCGAGACCGATGACGATTCCCACCAGTGCGCCGAGGAAGACGACCACAGCTGCGGCACGATTGCGAACACGCGACGAAGCTGCGTTGGCGACGATCTCCTTCTGGACTGCGACCTCGGAGGCGATGGAACCCTCTGCATCTCCCTCGATGCGACGCTGCAGTTGAGAAACGGAATCCTCCACCGCTCCCTCCAGCGCCAGGCGGATCTTGCACGCTGCTGCCAGTTCTTCCAGGCCTTCCTTGACCGGGTCGGTGACCGAATGCTGATCTCGCAGTGGTTCCGGACACAGGTCCGCCTGGAACAGGCCTACCAGGCCGTTGCACTTGCGCAGTGCTTCGCCGGCGAAGCTGGAATCGAGAACTCGAAGTTCCGCCTGGATCTTCTGGACCTCTTCCCGCTTCTTCAGTTCCTGCTCCACCATGCGCTGCATCTCACTACTCTGGGTACGGGCCTCTTCCACCTTCTGATCCCGATCCTTCAGTTCCTGTTCCAGTTCGGGGATCTTGTCGATGTTTGGTTGCAGGCGCGAGATGTGCATCTCGTTGCGCTGGATCTCCTCCTGCACCTCGGTGAAGCTCTTCTCCAGCAGATCGAGTGAATCGCCCGCCTTCTCCCGTGCCCTCTTCAGCACATCGACTCCGGTGACGCGATCGAGGTATGCACGGAACTGATCGGGAGTGGTCACCGACTCCCGTTCGGCCAGATAGAACGAGTGCATCGTCTCGTTCGCTCCCAGATGGAAGCGACGTTGAACCTCTCTCTGCACCTGCAGTGCACCGGAGGCGATCTCATCTCCCGGAGGCCCACCTGGCTTGTCGATGCGAACCAGTCGCGCGAAGGAACTGCCAAAGCGATCCATCTCACGCCAGATCCGGTAGCCTTCGCCGGCGTGTTCGAAATCGAGTTCGACGATGCAGTGATCGTCATCCCAGTGGATCAGGTCGGTGATGGACCCACGCACCATCTGGTGAGTCGATCCGAACAGCGCGAACTGGAACAACTGCCCGATGCTGGACTTGCCACTCTCATTGGGGCCGACGATCCCGACCAGGGCACGGCGCGGAAAGTTCTCGATACGCAGTTTCTTGAACTTGAGGAATCCCTCGGCGCGGAGACTTCGAATCAGCACGAGTCCCCCCCCTGGATGTTGCCCGAATCAATTTCTTGTTCCGCGATGAATTTCTCGCCAAGTCTTCGAGCATGCTCG
>CAYPPQ010000080.1:0-3508 GCA_964412635.1 uncultured Planctomycetia bacterium
CGACCACCAGTGATGCCACGGTTGCCCGGATCAGGCCGGCACCGGTCCCATGTCGGGCCGCGGTAAAAACGATGACCACCGGCAACAGTGGTGAGAAGGGTGAGTACACCCCACCGGAGATGGAGACGAGGGCGAGGGCACCGATCAAGTCGACGCTATCCTGCCTGATGCGCGCATCTCCACGCAGCATCGAAAGTAGCGAGAAGCTGACCCAACCGAATAAAACGATGGAATAGGACCAACCGCCGGTGCCTACCGGAAGTAGCGCCGTCAGGCCAAAGGCCAGCAGCGGTATTCCGGTGTGCATCAGTACTTTCAACGGTCGATCCTGTCTCATCAGTCACTCCCGATCTGCTCTATCCTCGACTACCCATGTTTCCGATCATGTTGATCAGTGGCAGGAACATCGCTAACACCATCGTTCCGACGATCACTCCCATCAGGACGATCAGGAACGGTTCGATGAGCGATGTCAGCTGTTTGACGGTGGCTCTCACCTCGCGGTCATAGAACTGCGACACTTTCTCCAGCAGTTGCTCCAGCGATCCTGATCTTTCACCGATGCTGATCATCCTCGTGACCATCGGAGGGAACTGCCCCGATCGCGTCAGTGGCCCACCAAGACTTTCACCCTGGCGAACCGCCTCTGCTGAGTCCTGAATCGCCTTGCAGTAGTGGACATTTCCGGTGGTTGTTCCAACGATCTCGAGGGCTCCAAGGATCGGAACCCCGCTTCGGATCAGCGTTGCAAAGGTGGAGCTGAAGCGTGACAGGATCGTCTTCTTCATCAACATTCCGAATACCGGAATTCTCAGTATTACCCAGTCGCGCAGGTATACACCTTTTTCAGTCTTGCAAACGGCCTTGTAGAGAAATCCCATCCCGACCATGGCGGCGATTCCCCAGATCCACTTCGACTGGGCAAGAGCACTGATTCCCATGACGAACAGGGTCAGCTGATTGAGTTCCTGTCCCATACTATTAAACATGGTCGCAAACATCGGCAACACGAAGACCAGCAATCCGACACTGATGGCTCCGATGATGAAGAGACTCACCACCGGATAGGTCATGGCACTGACGATTTCACGGTGGAGTTCTTCCGCCTCCTCCATGTGAGTCGCAAGACGTTCGAGAACATCATCGAGCTGTCCACTCGCTTCTCCCGCACGCACCATGTTGATGAAGATGTCATCAAATACGTTCTTGTGGCTCGCAAGTGCCACGGAGAAATCCTTGCCCTGACGCACATCTGACGAGATCTCGGCAAAGAGATTCTTCAGCGTCGGATTTTCAGCCTGCTCTTCGATCACCTCCAACGCTTCGACCAGCGGGATACCCGACTGGAACATCGTCGACAGCTGTCGGGTGACAGGTACCAGTTCCTTACGAGTGACTCTCTGCTGGAAGAGGGTGATGTTTTTTCCTTTACTGAAGGAGGGAAGGGAGATGGAAAACTTCTGCCCCTTCCTCTTCGCAAGATTTCCCCGGATCGAGGTCACGGTGAGGCCGCGGCGACGCAACTCCTGCACCGCTTCCGCCTCGGTCTCTGCCTCCAGAGTTCCGGTCACGGCCTTGCCCTGGGGATTTCTCGACTTGTATTCGTACTTCTTCAAGAGTCTTTCTCCCGGGATCTAGTCCCCCTGCGTCACGCGCAGGATTTCTTCCAGTGATGTCTTTCCTCGTAACACGTTCAAAATTCCAGCCCTCCTCAGGGTCACCATCCCCTGCTCCAGCGCGATTCTTCGGATGTCGATGGCGGAGGCTCCTTCGACCACTGCTCTGCGTACCTCGTCACCCATCGGCATCGTTTCCAGCAGTGCGAAGCGACCGCGATATCCATCCTGACAGCGGGAACAGCCGACCGGTTCCCACAGTCGTGCACCTTCTGCCTCCTCGGGGAGGAAGCCGAGTGCTTCGAGACGCTTGGGGGGTAAGGGCCCCGCTTCCTGCTTGCAGTCCTCACACAACCGGCGACTCAATCGCTGTGCTGCGATGCACTGCGTCGCAGAGGCGACCAGGAACGGGTCGATTCCCATGTCGATCATGCGAACCACCGTCGATGGGGCGTCATTGGTGTGGAGAGTCGAGAAGACCCGGTGACCTGTGAGAGCGGCCTTGATGGCGATCTCTGCAGTCTCGAGGTCACGAATCTCTCCGATCATCACCGTATCGGGATCCTGTCGAAGGATCGACCGGAGCGCCTTCGAGAAGGTCAACCCGCGCTTGGCATTGACGGGAACCTGGATCACGCCGTCGAGCTGATACTCGACTGGATCCTCGACGGTTGTGATGTTCTGCGTCGGAGAGAGGACCTCATTGACGCAGGAGTAAAGGGATGTCGATTTCCCCGATCCGGTAGGACCGGTCACCAGCATCATTCCGAAAGGACTGGTGATCGCCTCACGGATATCTCGTAACGCCTTCTCCTCGAACCCGAGGGTATCGAGGCTCAAGGCAAGGCTGCTCGAATCAAGAATTCTCATCACGACCTTCTCACCATGGACGGTAGGAAGGGTGGAAACCCGGAAATCGACCTGACGGCCATCGATCCTCAACTGGAACTTGCCATCCTGGGGCACTCGACGTTCAGCGATGTCGAGACCGGCCATGATCTTGAGGCGACTGACGATGGAAGCGCGCAATTTCACCGGTGGAGGCTGTACTTCTCTCAGTACACCATCACAACGGTAGCGGATGCGAAGGGCTCTCTCCTGGGGTTCGACATGGATGTCGGAAGCTCTTTCCCTGAGTGCCTGGTAGATGACGTGATTGACGATCTTCACCACCGGTGATTCGTCTCCCTCGAAGGAGAGCTCCTGGATCCCATCGTCTTCGTCGCTGTTATCTCGCAGTTCCAGTTCCAGATCGTCGTAGTCCTCGAGGACCTCTTCGATCTCCTTGCGACCGTCTCCGTAGAGTTTATCGATCGCTTCCTCGATGCGAAAATCACAGGCGAGAACCGGCTGTACGTGACAGCGGGTGGAATTGCGTATCTCGTCGATCTGTACGATGTCGTGAGGATCTGCGATGGCAACGGTCAGTACCCCTGCACTACGACTGACGGGGAGAACCCGACACGACCTCGCAGTCTTTTCCTTCAGTTCTTCACAGGGATTTTCGTCGAGCTGCAAGCGTCCCAGATCGACGGGAGCGACTCCCGTCTCCATCGCCATCACGCCCAGCAACTCGTTTTCATCGAGGGAACCGGCCTCGACCAGAATCCTGGTCACGGAACCGATTTCCCCTGCGTCCTGAATTGCCTCGGCGATGACCTCATCGTCCACCAGCCTGTGGCGGGAGAGGATCTTGCCGAGCCTTCGATTGAATCTGGTGATGACGTGAGACATGATCAGGACTGCCGCTGGAAGATTCTTTTGAGTTCTTCGGCATCGGTCGCCCTCGACACCGCCTCCTCGTAGGTGATCTGACGCGTACGATACAACTCGTACAAGGACTGATTCATCGTCCTCATCCCGAGTTTTCCGTTGGTCTGGATCGTCGACGG
>CAYPPQ010000080.1:3518-12395 GCA_964412635.1 uncultured Planctomycetia bacterium
GCCTTATCATCCCGGATCAGGGCCCGGACCGCTGGAGTGGTCAGCAAGATCTCACTTGCCATTACCCTTCCCCTACCATCCGACCTGGTCACCAGCTGCTGAGAGAAGATCCCCTCGAGTACGAAGGAAAGCTGGGTTCTCACCTGTTGCTGCTGATGGGGCGGGAAGACGTCGATCAAACGGTTGAGACTCTGCACCGCATCGTTTGTGTGAAGGGTACCGAAGGTCAGGTGTCCTGTTTCGGCGATGGTGATTGCGGCGGAGATGCTCTCCAGGTCTCGCAATTCCCCCACCATGATCACGTCCGGGTCCTGGCGGAGTACCCTTCGAAGAGCACTCTCGAAACTCGGTGTGTCGGTTCCGACTTCTCGCTGGGTCACCCTGCAGTTCTGGTTTTTATGAACGAATTCGAGGGGATCCTCGATGGTGACGATGTGATCATTACGGTTCTTGTTGATGGAATCGATCATCGAGGCGAGGGTCGTGGACTTACCACTTCCGGTGGCACCTGTGACCAGTACCAGCCCCTTCTTCTTCATGCACAGTCCTTCGCACACGTCCATCGGCAGTCCCAACTTTTCCATCTCCGGAACCATGTTGGGGATCACTCGAAGAACGGCTCCCACCGATCCTCGCTGATAAAAAACGTTGGTGCGAAAGCGACCGAGGCCACTGATGCCGAACGCCATGTCCAGCTCCTGATCTCGCTCGAACCGTCTCACCTGTTCGTTATCGAGAATCGAGTAGACGATTTGACGGACTGCATCGCCGTCGAGAACCGCATCTCCTGCGGCAACGAGACGACCATGGATTCGAATCATCGGGGGCGTGCCCGCTCCCAGATGGAGATCGGAGCCTTCTCGCTCCACCAGTTGCTGTACGAGATCCTCGATGCTGACCACTTGAGGCTCCTTGCTAGACCGCAATGCGGTTCTCCGGGCGGGAAAACGGCTCCTGCGGAAGTTCGGTAACTACCTCGAAGAGTAGCATCTAGCGGTCGATTCGAGCCAAGAGGCGGATTTCGAGGCTCACCCGATAAGGCCACGGGAGGTACCAGGAGTACCCTCATGGCAAATTGACCCGGCCGGCCGGATGGAATCGCCGGGAAACCCCACATCCACCCACGACAACAGCTCGAGCAACGCTGCATCCAGCCCCTCATCCCCCCTCACGGATCGGCGTCCATAGGACCCATCCACAGGCACTAGCAGGGCAGTGTGCGAGGTGGCGACGGAGCAGCGTTTTCGAGGGGGCCTGCACGATGAAAAAAGGAGTGACCAGCAACCTGGTCACTCCTTCAGTGCTCGCCATCGAGTGATGTACGAGAAGTACTACATGTCGATCTTGCCCTCGATCAGCGCAAGAAAGTTGATCTCCTCAGGGGAGGACGATCACCTCCACGCGTCGATTCTGGCTACGCCCCTTCTTGTCAGAGTTGCTGGAGACAGGTCGGGTCGATCCGTAACCAACGGCAGAGATGTTTGACTCGTTACTGACGTCGGCAGCGAGAAGTTTCCTCAGCACCGAGCAAGCCCGGGTCGTGCTGAGTTCCCAGTTGGAAGCCCAGCGCCCCTTGGTCTTGACGATGGGAGTGTTATCGGTGTGCCCTTCGACACGGATCTCTTTTCCCGCGAACTGCTCCTTCAGTACGGTGGCCATGGCGGTCAACGCTTGCTGCCCACGCTTGGAGATATCCGCACTCCCCGAGTTGAAGAGCACCTGCTGATCAAGGGTCAAGGTGACCTTGCCTCCATCGGAGGAAGCGGCGAGTCCGTCGATTCCTGCAAAGGATCCGAGGTCCGGTTCGACCACTTCATCAAAGGTCACAGATGCGGGGATCGGCTGGGATTCGAGAAGGTCAATCTTCGCCACCATGCGGGCATTCTGGGCACTCAGATCGGCGAACCGCTTCTGCAATGCGACCAGTTCCGAGACCGATTCCTGCTGCTGATTCTCACAGGTAGCAAGCTGGAACTCGAGACGATCCCTCTGCTCCTCTGCATCTCTCAACTTGTTTTGATTGTATGAAAGTTCTCGCTCCAGGCTGGTGGTCTGGCAACCTGCCGTGATCGAGGCGACGAGAAAAAGTAGAAGCCCACGTGAGATGGCTGACATCCGGATCACTCCCCTTCCAGTGATGCATTCGATAGTACCGGTGGCCGGGATCGGCCCCCCCTCGGGAGGATTTCCCCCCCGTCATTCATGGCGCAGGATACCCCCCTTGCGAGGGCCGGGAAACTGACCTTGATGAGAAGAGTCGTTGCCCTGAAACGTCAGCCTCGGATCAGTTCGACGTAACCGTTCCAGATCAACTCTAACTCCGGTCGAGCCAGCAAGATCGAGGCGACCCCGGCGGCGAGGAAGGGGCCAAAGGGAATGTAAACCGCCCCCCTGAATACTCGTAACCAGATCCCCACGCCCGAGCCGATCAGGCACGCCACCAGGAACCCGATGAGGACATCCAGCGGACCCACCGTTGCCCCCAGAAAACCCATCCACTTCACATCTCCGAAGCCCATCGCCGGCTTTCGAAAGATGATCGAACCCAATACCCCCACACCCCAGATACAACCAGCTCCCACCGCAGCACCGCTGACACAGGTCAGGACGCGGAAAAACGGTTCCTTCCACAGAAGTTCCACATCGATGATGGAGATCGCCGCCAGAAACCCCAGCACGGCCCCTACGATGTAGGCCAGGTAACTTTCTGACACGGTTCTGCGGTGCTTTTCCCAGCTGGGAACAAACTTCTGAAAGCCTCCGCCCACCACCAGCGCGCCGACCAGAGCAGCGACTGCAGCGATACCCCACGATCCTCCGCCAAGAGGCTCCGGGGACGTGGGAAAAGGGGTCAGGAGTCTCTCCGGCAACCAGCTCAACCAGGGTGAGAAGATCAGTAACAGTGCCGTTCCAGGGATGCTGATACTGTCGGGGATGATTCGATGATCGAGGTCGATACCGCTGACGACGATCAGCACCGAGATCCAGATCCACAGCGCCACCACCGTCAGCAACTCCTCGACGGTGGCCAGTGCCCCCCCCTGTCGGTACGCCACCAGCAAGAACATCGCTCCAGTCCACGCCTCCACCAGTGGATAGCGGCTGGAGATCGGTTCGGAGCAGTCACGGCATCTTCCCCGCAGCCACATCCATGCCAGCACCGGGACGTTGTCAAACCAGCGCACCGGAGACTTGCAGGCGGGACAGAACGATCCCCTGGGATGATTGACGCGCAATCCCTCGATGGGGATGCGGTAGATGCAGACGTTGAGGAAGGAACCCACGGTGGCACCGAGGAGTCCACAAAAGACCAGGGCGATGGGGTACGGGATCAATCGACCTCCTCGAGTCGCCTCACAATAGCATCGACCACCTCCGATGGAGAGATTCTGTCGGTTTCCACCGGATCCCCGCACAGTTCTCGGAAGTGAATCTGCCGCTGTTGCCGCAAGCGCGCCATCAGCCGTGGAGGATCGTGCCCGTCGAGGAGAGGTCGATTCCCCTGCTGACAGCGACGGAGCAACTCTTCATCGGGTGCATCGAGCCAGATGCAGCGCCACAGAGGTAGTCGCTGGAGGTTTTCGGCGGTTTCCACGACGCCACCGCCGGTCGCCAGTACCCGCGGAGAATCCTCTCGCTGCGTCTCCGCCGCCACCATCAGTGCCTCCACGGCGCGAAAGGTGGAGAGCCCCTTCTCCTCGATCCAGCGTCGAGGATGCCACCCCGAGTAGGTCTCGACGCAATCATCGATATCTTCGAAGGAGAAACCCAGGCGCTGGGCCAGCAGAGCACCGACGGTACTCTTGCCACAACCGGGGAGACCTACCAGTGCGATGCGCTGCATCGATGAAACTTCAGCGACGGAGGATCGGAATCGTCAGCTGGAGGATCTCCAGATCTCGACGAACCGTGACCTGGATCTCCGCAAGACCGGTGTACTGCAACGAATCCTGGATGTCCTCGATCGATCGGACCTCCATCTCGCAGATCCGGATGATCCAGTCCCCCTGCTGAAGCCCCGCCTCCTGCGCCAGTGAGCCCTCGTGCACATCGGTCAACAGGATACCGATGGCGTTCTCTTCCACCTCGATCCCCAGTACCGGGGGCTCGCTGTAGGAGGATGGGACCACCTCGGCGATGACCGTAGCGTCCATCGCTGGCGCTGAAGGGCGCTGCGCTACCAGTTGCTCGATCTCGCCGCCACGGATCACCTCCATGGGGATCGGCGCACCGACGGCGACACTGGCGAGAATCTCGCCGATCTCATCGAGGGTGGTTACCGCCATTCCATCGACGGTCACGATGCGATCGCCGATCCGTGCTCCCGCTTCTCCCGCCCCGCTGCCGGGCAGAACTGCCTCGATGACGGCTCCATCCGCATCCCAGGCGACGATGATGCCCAGTTTCCCCGAAGAGCGGGGAGACTCAGCCTTGCTGGCAGCGGTGATTGGCGCCGAAACGGTCTTGCTCGGCTCTTGCGGGACGATGGAGGATTGTCCCTCTGCACTGGGATACTTGCCCAGGACCCCTCCTGCCTCGCTGGAACTGCCCGATCGGACGAACTGGATGGTGATCTGCTGACCCGCCTTGCGCCCTGCCAGAGCCTGGCGCAGATCGTCGATGGTGAGGATCTGCTTGCCTGCCACGGTGAAGAGGCGGTCTCCCACCTGCAACGCCATCCGTTCGGCACAGCTGCCCGGGATCACCTCTTCGACGAAAACGCCTTCGCTCTTCTCGATGGGAGCCACACCCAGGAATCCGGGCGCAGCATCCGCTGCAGGTGACCCCTGATCTCTGCCGTCCGCCTCTACCGAGGCAAGAACCGGGGCGAGGCCATCTCCGCCGAAGCGAATGGTGGCGGTGAAACCCTGGGTAGAATCGTTACCCTTGCGAAGGAATCGGACCTGCGTCTCGACACCAGGTACGGTGGTCGCCAGCACATCGCGCAATCCCTCGATGGTGCGAATCTGGGCATCCCCGAAGTGGGTGATGTGATCGCCCACTTCCAGACCCAGTACTGCGGCGTTGGAATCAGCAGTGACACTCACCACCTCGAGTCCAAATTGCTCCGCCTGTACCACGTTGATTCCCAGGGAAATTCCGGCGCTTCTCTCGACGACAGGATCGGGTGCAGGGGGTGCCGGCTCCACCAGCCGGACGGCGGGGATCGACTCCACCACCACCTCGACCGCAACCTCGTTCTGTGCTGGGTCCTGCCACGGCTTCATGACCCCTCGGCCGGTGACCCTCAGAATCCCGTCATCGCTCTTTCTTGCCCACTCGATGGTGACCGACTGACCCGCCTTCTTGCCACTCAGGATGTCGATCAGGGTGTCCAGATCCGCATCCTTGTCATCGATCTCGGTGATGGCGTCACCGACACGAATCCCCATCTGATCGGCGGTACTGCCCTTCTGGACCCCCTCCACCAGCACTGCTTCCGAAGCCTTGACCTCGAGGGAACGTGCCTGAGCTGCATTGATCTCGACGATCTCGATCCCCAGCTGGCCACGGCCAGCGGGTGTTGCGTCGTTGGATGCGGCAACCACTCGTTCACCCAGTTGCACCCGTGCCACCGCCAGAGCCTTGCGAAGACTGTCATTCTCCGCCTCCAGGGAAGCGATCCGCGCATGGGCTCGATTCAACTCCTCCGACCGGGAGGATTGAATCCTGGTCACCTCTTCAGCGAACTGGGTCTGGATCCGCTTCAACTCGGCGTTGAATCGATCCTGAATCGCCTTCAGATCATCGTCGAGTTGAATCCCGGAGGAATCCACATCGGATGTGGATTGGATGTCGTTTGCCATCCCCGGCGTACAGACGATGCCCATCCACAGCATCAGGAACAGGGCCTTGCCCAGAATATTTGTCTTCATGATTCTCTTCCCTTCCTCCGCAGTGGAGGTCCCATCGATTTCGAATTGAAACTCGAGAGGCGGAGCAACCCACGGGGAGCGGTTCCGACTCGAAGTGGATTCTAGACCGAGGCAACCGCCCTCGGCAACGACCCGCAACAGGAACTCTGCTTCAATTGGTCGTGGTGAGGAACTGGCGCAATCGGGTGATGGCCAGCTGCAACTCCTGTTCGGGACGGGCAAAAGAGATCCGGATGGCGCCTTCGGCACCGAATGCCCCTCCAGGAACCACTGCAATCCCCTCCTCATCGAGCAATTTCAACGCCAGCTCATCTGCATCTGCCGCCACTGCGTTGTCGCCCAGCAGGCCAGAGACATCGAGGAACAGATAAAAGGCCCCCCCCGGAGTTGCGAAGTGAGTCCCGGGAATTCCAGCCAGCCCCTCCACCAGCAGATCTCGTCGAGCTCGAAACGCCTCGTACATCTCGACCAGTTCCGGATGCTCGAACTGATCGAGAGCGGTGGCGATGCACGCCTGTGAAACGGAGCAAGCGTTGGCGGAATTCTGGCTCTGCAAACGACTCACCGCGGAGGCGAGTTGCCCATTCGAAACCGACCAACCGATCCTCCAGCCAGTCATCGAAAAGGACTTGGAGAGTCCCGAGATCAGTACCACCCGCTGTGGATCGATGGAATAGGGGCTATTCAGTTCGCCGTCGTGTAGCAGGCTCTCGTAGATCTCGTCGGAGATGATCCACAGATCATTCTCTCGGGCGAACTCCACCAGCGCTGCGATATCTTCGGCACTGCTGACGGTGCCGGTCGGGTTGCCCGGTTCATTGATGATGAGCCCGGTGGTCCGGGGCGTCAGGTATCGACCGAGCAGTTCAGGGGTCAGACGGTGACCATCTTGCGAGGATGTTTCGACGGCAACCGGCACCCCATCCGCCAGTCGAACCAGTTCTGGATAGGAGACCCAGTAGGGTGCCGCCAGCAGCACCTCATCTGCGGGGTCGACCAGCGACAACAGTACCTGGGAGAGGGATTGCTTGGCACCGGAAGAGATCACCACCTGTGCCGGATCCACCGCCACCTTGCGGGTTCTCTCGATGTGTCGGCAGACCGCCTGGCGCGCCTCGAGATGACCTGCCACCGGCGTATAGCGGGTCCAGCCGTCGTCGATGGCAGCCTTGGCTGCATCGCAGATGAAGGAAGGGGTCGGAAAGTCAGGTTCGCCGACGCTGAGGTTGAGAATTTCTCGACCCTCCCGCACCAGATCCTGAAGTCTGGCGTTGAGGGTCAAGGTGGCAGATGGCTCGATCGTGCGAACTCGCTGGCTGATCATCGATGGCCCCTTCGCTGTGAATCACCGGGGATTGGCTGCCGGTGAATGCGGATCCTATCTCTCCCCGTCTGGCAGTGCGAGGTTCCCCGGTCAATTCTGGGCCCTGAGGCCGATTTGTTGACACTTCTAGAAAGTTGCGGGCCAGTTCATGGAGGCTATCATGGAGATATATGCCGATTCTTCGCCTTGCCGGAGAATCTCCGAATTCACCCGTAGGTGAGCCAATGCCCGACCCTTGCCGATTCGAATCGAGGTTCTTCGTGAATACCGAGAAGACTTCTCCCCTGAGGCAGCGAAAGAGCCACTGGTTGCTCCTGGTTCTGATCCTCTCGCTGGTATCGATCTCGAGCACCGCAAATGGACAGATGCTATTCACCCGTGGAGATTGCAATGTGGACGGTGGCATCGACATCGCAGATGCGATCCTGGGACTGGGGATCCTCTTCTCCGGATCGGGACCGGCGGCCTGTGCAGATTCCTGTGATGTGAATGACGACGGCGGCAACGATATCAGCGACCCCATCTACCTGCTCGGCAACCTCTTCTCCGGAGGGCCAACACCACCGGAGCCTTCCGATTGCGGTCCAGACCCGACCACCGATGGACTCGATTGCATCACCGGACCTACCTCATGTCCTCCTCCCGTGGAGGATTGCACCAACGGAGTCGACGATGACGGCGACTCGCTGATCGATTGCAACGACCCCGACTGCAATTCCGATCCCTCCTGCGCCCCTCCCATCTCCTTCGAGATCGAGGTGTATCCGGTCGTCACCGACAACTGCGTCTTCTGTCACGGCCCACCGTCCAACTTCGCCAACCTCGATCTTTCGACGGAGGCTGGCAACGATCCTTACGCTCGAATCGTAGATGTGGCAGCTCTGGAGTGCAGTTCCTACGATCTGGTCGAGCCAGGAGACTCGATGGGAAGCTGGATATATCGGAAGATCTCTGCCACTCACATCGAGGCCGCCACCGCAGCGGGTTGCGATCCGGGAGATGCTGGCGACCAGATGCCGCTGGGCCCCTTCTGCTGCCTGACACAGGAGCAGATCGACCTGATCCAGGAGTGGATCGATTCCGGGGCAAACCCCTGATCACTCCTGCTGGAACGGTGTCGTAACTGCAAATTACCGGGCACTCTTGACTTCTCAGCGGTGAGCCCTAAACTCCCGTCTGCCTTCCAAGCCGAGGTGGCGGAACTGGCAGACGCGCCAGGTTAAGGACCTGGTGGGCATTAGCCCATGGGGGTTCGAGTCCCCCCCTCGGCACTCATTCAACAACCGATATCGATCTACTGCTGCATTCTGCAGCCGTGGGATTGCCGCCCCCCCCGGTCGCCTCCGCAAGTTGAATCCGCAACGAGATCCAGGCAAAGAAAAAGGGAGACGGGGTTTCCCCATCTCCCTCTCCCGTAGCGAGTCGACCGAGTACCTACCAGTGAGCCTGAGCCCTCCGGATCCACCCTGGTTTCCCGTGAAGCCCACTCCTTGCATCACCAGTAATCGTACTTTGGTTCGGTCGCCGGTGAAGACTCGGATTTCACTCCATTTGTCCGCCAAGGTCTGTACTGACCGGAAGGCTTCACTACTTTTTTTTGCGCTTGGCCGTCTTGCGCTTGGCCTTCTTCCTGGTGGCCTTCTTCTTGGCCTTCTTCTTGGTCGCCATATTCTTGGC
>CAYPPQ010000081.1:0-12150 GCA_964412635.1 uncultured Planctomycetia bacterium
CATCAGATCTTCGAATTCAGCCATCGCGTCGCCGGCAATCAAAGAGGTGTGGAATCACCACCCTCGATCCACCTACGAACCTGCTGCGCCTGTCGCCCGCGGATGAACGGATCGGCAGCGGGGTCGAAACGGATCGAACTGGGAGGTCGCATTCGCCTCGACAGGCCACCCCACGCCGCTTTACGTACTTCCAGATCGACATCGTCGAGGACGGTACCGAGGAACACCAGGGCGTTCGACCGGGCGTCCTGCGCCAGTCCGCATACGCACAGGAACCTCACCTCGGGATCCTTTTCGATATCGAGGCGCATCCGCAGGGCATCATGAGCCAGTGGACCGCCGATACTGAGCAGGATTCCGGCAGCATTTCGCCGGGCGATGGCACTACCCTCCTCGAGGACGGCAGCGATGCGCGGGACTCCTTGCTCTCCAAACTTGAGGAGAGCGGTTTCCAGCAGTTCATCCTCGGACTGAGATCCTTCCGCAAGCATCCTCGTCAGTGGGATCAGCGCGCGCTTTTCCCCCTCCTCGGCGAGAATTGTACAGATGACCCGCTTCGTTCTGGAGTTGACCATCGGATCGTCGAGGGTGGCGACCAGCAGATTTTTGGTGATCTCAGGTGCCTTCTCCAGGCTTACCACGATGCGATCGACCGACTTCCTGCGGATGCTGTCATCGTACGAGCCCAGATCGGGAATCACCGTGGTGTCGCGAATATCTTTCAGCACGTCAGCCTGATCGGTTCTCTTTTCGACAGGCTGGCACCCGACGGTGATCAGCAACAACAGCAGTAGCAGGGTCGACCTCGTCATCGAGAACTTCATCTTCATCATAGCCCCCTCACCGGTCGCGCCGGGGAGTTGTTGAGGAACTCCCAGCGCTCATCGAGAGATTCAAGCCTGTCTCCCAGTTCATCCAGGGTCACCGTTCGAGTCACGAATGCACTCAGATCATCCTCGAGTACCCCGAGTGGCACCTCTCCCGAGGTCACCGCCGATTGCAAGCGCACCGTCAAGTAGGTGGCGATGGAGAGGAAGTCGACTCCACGCTCGGAGAGATCGGTGAGCAGGGCAAGATAGCCCAGATCGGTAGTTGCAGCGGCTTCCGGGAAGAGTGCCGTACGGTACTCTTCGAGCAGACGGCGGAAATCACCGTGCTGCTTCTGCTCACGCCCCTGGATCTCGAGGAAGCTTGCAAACTCATCGAGAGAGCGATCCGCCAGCACTCGCATCGTCGAAATCGTAGATTCGGAGAGATTCGTTTCTCCCCTGAATATCACTGCATCTCCCTTGTCGTAGAACGTCTTCAACTTGTCGTAGGAGAGACTCACGTGGTACGGGCTGGTGGGAACCACGATCTCGCGCCTGGGCGAGACCACATCCTCGTATCCGAGTCCTGGATTGAGGCTCTTGATGTTTTCCACCAGGATGGCAGCAGCCTTGAAGAATATCTTTCTCTCCTCCACATCCCAGGTCTGGATCGATTTCTCCGGGTGCTTGCGCTTGAAGATGCTGAGGTCGTTGGAAACCTCCGGGAGGTAATCCTCGAAGATGTTCAAGCGACTGACCAGTTCTCTCTTCTTGACGATGCTCAGCATCGTCAGGTCCACAACCTCCTGGCGAGTGAATCCATCCACCGGGCTACGGCTGATGGGATCGAGGCCAACCAGGTCGCGCCCCTTGAGGATGTAGCGGTCATTGAAGAGGACGCTGTTGTAGGTGTCGAAATGACTGCTCTCCTTCGGCGTCGAGATGGGATCGACACCATCCTCGCTGAGGATGTGAGGAGTCAATACGATGATGATCTCCGAGCGCTTCTGTTGGGAGTTCTTTCTCCCGAATAGATCCCCCAGCAGTGGCAGATCACCGAACAGTGGAATCTTGTTGTTGCTCTCGAACTCGCTCTCCTTGATCAGTCCACCGAGGATCAGAGGGCGATGGTTCTTCACCCGGGCCTGTCCCCTGAAGTTGCGGGTGGCCACCTCTGGAATCCCCAGCAGGTCCTCTGCAAAGACGCGCTGGCGCCCCTGCAAATTGTTGACGGTGATATCCACCAGCATCGAGACCTCGTTTTCATCAGGCCCACTGATACGAGGCTTGATGACGAGAGTGGTTCCGATGTGTTCCGTTCCGACCTTGTTGATGTTCGCAAGGTAGGTATTACCGACATCGGTCTGCGTGACCTCTGATGAGATGAAGGTGGGGATCTTCTCACCCAGGTGAAGCTGACTCTGTCGATCATCCAGTGCATACAGCTTGGGACGTGCCTTGATGATGGCATCCCCTTTACGCACCAGTGCGTGGACTCCTGCCAGGAACTGCGCCGACAGCCTCTCTGTGGTGTCATCGAAGATAAAGGAGAGGCCCGCCTGTTCGATGGGATTGAAGTTGTCACTCGGTTGTGGAATCTCCTCACCTGGCAACGGTGAGGCAAAATCGATGACCGCATGGCGCTTTTCGTAAGCGAGCATGTCGATGCCCAGATCGGAGAGGGAGTCCGCTTCCAGCTCGATGATCTGAACTTCGATCATGATCTGACGAGCGGGTACATCGATCTGCTGTATGAAATCCTCGATGCGGGCGATGTCCTTGTCGGTCCCCACCACCAGCAGACGATTCCTCGCCTCCGTCGATGGAGATTCATCGAAGGTGAGTGACATCGCCTCGTTGTCGATGCCACTACCCAGTTTGACGGGAGGCAAGCTGACAGGATCGATGTGGGGGATCTCGAGAATGTACGGATACTCCGGCAGATTCCACGAGGGCAAGACCGTTTCACTGGCCGCCTCGTATCGGGAGTAGACCGCCTTCTCGTAGGTCCGGGTGATGGTGCGATTGCCCTGCTTGGTCGAGTCGTTCTTCACTTCCTCGGTGCGGTGGTAAACCTGGCACACCTTGCTCGCTGCCAGAGCCTCCAGAACCAGCTGGATCCCTGCGTAGCGGATGTTGATCGATTTTTGGATCAGCCGATCTCGAACCTCCAGATTCTCGAACTGGCGGATGGTGCGGATCAGCGCCTCCGTTTTCGGCGCATCGGCGGTGATCAGCAGCGATTGTGGCCGGTTCGCAATCGTCGAGATCACACCAGAATCGAGGAAGGGAGCCAGGGAAGGATTGCCCCGCAGGAACTGGACCACCTCCTCGGCATCGATGTGGAACAGTTCGACGAAGGTCAGGTTGGGGACCTCCTGGGCGTGCAGGGAGGTAACTGGACACGGACCGGATCCGAGAGTCGGAACCAGCAACCAGCCCAGGATCAGCAAGATTCGAACTTGCAGATTCACTTCCTTGCGATTCACTCCGATACCTTTCCTGCCCGCCACCGTCGACGGCTCCTTGCTTCGCTCGACCACCGAGGAAGCGTTTCTCAAGCGATCCTGGTTCCCTGTCCATGGCTCTGGCGCAAAATTTCGCATCCAGCCCCTGTCCCGATCGATCGAATCGATCCCCTCGCCGAATCGATCGAGATTCGCTCGTCTTTCCCGGCGAGACGCACGGTATGGATTATCGGCACATCACCAGCCATTCTCAACCAGAACCCAGCCTCCCCAGGCAGAAGGGTGACGATCCCTCGGATCGCCCCTTCTGTCTCTACAAGCGTCTCTGAGCACCTCTGCGGGCCTTTTCTGCCCATCCGTGGCATCCACGATCGATGCCACCAGCCTGCCCGCGGAGGCGTCTTCCACCGGCCACAGGGTGCCGAGGATCGCCTGACACCCCGCTTTCAGGGCGGCGCGGGGGAATCCTGCCAGGTCGTCAGCACCGGTGGCTCCGCCGATTGCGGTCTCGCATCCGGTCAATGCCAGCAGCCGACACGATTGCAGATCGAGCTCGCCCAGTTCCCGGGCGGTCAGATCCCCGACCGCTCCATCCAGCGGTGCCAGTTTCAGACTGGAGGCGGCGGGATCGTACGGATCGAATTTCCCGTGCGATGCGATGTGAAGAACCTGCGCCGTGCCTGCAGACCTGCGCACCGCCTCGACGGTGGCGGAGGCACCACTGATCACCGTCGCTGCCGGTAGCTTCTTGGCGACTCTCTGCCCCTCGGCGAGGGATCCCGGCAACGGCTGCAACCCATCCACCTCGGGATCCACCACCGTCCACCACCCCTCGCGCGGCAGCGGTTCGAGGGCTCTTCGCGCCGACAGGACTCCTGGCAGGAGACTCCAGCTGCAACGATCCACCAGTGCGCTTCCGTCGATGGTCAACAGTCCCCAGGGGATCCTACGCAGGCCACCGATCGGTGCCAGCAGAAGGCGTTCCGTCAGAGCGAGTTCATCCACATCGAGAATTCGTTTCGACAACCACTGTGCCGCTTCTTCGTCGGTACCTCGTGATCGATGCAACTGGCGACCCTTGGCGATCGCTTGTGCCGGTTGCTGTTCAATGCGACGCATCTTCCATTCGCCCTGGTAGGTGGTCCACACCAGCAACACATCTCCTGCGTCGAGTGCCACCACCACCGTCGCCAGCCCATTCGCCTTGTGTGCCACCTGCTGTAGCTGACGACGATCGGGGAAGGGTTCATCCGATTCCCTGACCCTGAGCTGCTCTGCGACCAGCAGCGAGGCGAGCGAGTCCCCTCTTCTCGATTCGATGTCCGCCAACAGGTAGTAAACCTGGCGCCGCGGAGTCAATGCGGAAGCATCGTCTTGCCGTTCGTTGCGAATCTGCTCGACGATTCGAAGAGCTCTCATCGCTTCTTTCTGCGCCAGATCCAGCGATCCGGTGACCAACCACACCCGCGCCAGGGCAACCGCACACTGCCAGCGAGTTTCCTGGTCCCCCACCAGATCGAGAGCAGAGCGACAGGCACTCCGGGTCTCCTCGACCCAGCCTCTCCTCGATGCTACCGAGGCGATGGTCACCAGCGCTGACGCTGCATTGTTGCGATCACCTCTCTGGCGCGCCGAGGAGAGCGCAGTCCGCGCTCTCTCCAGTGCAGTGGTGAGTTCATCTCTCCACATTTCACGATCGGTGGTGTAAGCGGCATTTCGAATCGCATGAGATGCTTGATCGATGAGAACTCGCTCACGAACCGGAGTACCACGGGGTGCTCTTTCCGATGCTTCTTGCAGCAACTGACGAGACGTTCTCAGATGAATTGAAGCCACGTCGGAGTACGATCTCTGCACCGATGCGTTCAACCTCATCCATTCGGAAGCGAGCGCCGGATCCAGTTCGTCTTCCCGAATCTTCTGGAGATCGATCGCGGCGTGCCGGGTTTTTCCCTCCAGCAATTTCCGTGCGGCTCTCTCCAGAACATCTTGCGCGGTTGCTCCGCCTGGATACCACGGACGGGGATGAATCGTTCCCCTTCTGCGGAACTGTTGAACCGGTTTTCCCTCCTCGATGATTCGGACCAGGATCTCGCCCGGCGGAATGCGCCCGGGATCGGGGCCCAGCAATACCTCATCGGAGAAGCGCACACTCGCTGCGCTTCCATCGACAACCGACACCGTCAGGGGAATCTCGACGCCGGCGTGAACGACGTACACTTCCACTCGACGCCACGACTCAGCGGCAGGCAAGTTGACCGCCAGCACATCGGATCCTGTGATCGGTCTGGAGGTGGACCACTCGCCGCCGGGTAACTTCAGCGGTGAATCCTGTGCGGGAGCTGGAATCGTCATCAGGAGGATCAGGCACGATGTGAGGAACTGGATGGGCAGGAAAACGGCAGATCGATTGCGCCGCAGACGATGCCGGAAGAGACCGACACCACTCGCCTTGACCGGATGACTCCGGAATTGAACCCAACTCATCGAAATAGACTCCGGCACCGGGTCCCGGAGCGGCGAACCGGGACCCACAAACTATGCCGGATCGACAAAAAAAGTTCAATCCTCCATTTGAGGTGGCGAATCTCCGCGCCACATCATCGGTGCGGGCGGCACTGTCGAGAGATCGAATTGACCGAGCAGATCGGAGGGACTGCAGCGGGTTCCTTCGGCAACCCAGCCGATGGTGGCGGCGAGCAAGCCGATCACATCCTCGGCACTCCACCCCTGACGACGGAAGCTGGCCAGACTGGTATCGCCATGTCGCTTGGCCAGTCTTCTCCCATCGGGACCAACCACCAGCGGAACATGGGCAAAACGTGGCGGATGCGCAGCCAGTCTCCGATAGAGCAGGAGCTGGCGGGGAGTCGAGGGCAGCAGATCATCCGCCCGTAACACCTCCGTCACCCCCTGATCGACGTCATCCACCACCACCGCCAGTTGATAGGCGGGGGTCCCGTCCCGCTTGCCGATGACAAAATCACCCCTGAGCAGTCCCTCGCACGGTCCGACGAACAGGTCGTCGAAGGGGATCCGTTCCTCATCGGCGACCAGTCGCAGTGCCGCATCGCGGCCACTCTCCTGCCTCGCCTCCTCCAGCGTCTTCCAGCGCCCTCGGCAGGTTCCTGGGTAGACGGGCGCATCGAGGGGATTCGACTCGTGGGGTGCGCTGGCGGCTTCCTCCACCTCCTTGCGGGTGCAAACACAGGGATATGCGTGGCCCTCCCGCAGCAGATCATCGAGTACCTGGTCGTGGCGCTTGCGTCGCTCGCTCTGCAGCACGACCGGGCCATCCCAGTCGAGACCGAGCCACTGCAACTCCTCGATACAGGAGTCGATGGATTCGCTTCGAACCCGTGGCCCATCGATATCCTCGATGCGCAGCAGTACCGTTCCTCCACGGCTCCTCAGCGACAGCCATGCCAGCAGGAAGGAACGAGCATTGCCGAGGTGAAGAACTCCCGTCGGACTCGGAGCGAGGCGCCCGACGAGGGTCGGATCTGAAGATACCATCGAGTTCCTTCCGGGCGCTGAAGAGGTCTGAATCCCCCCAACCACCTGCACAGGACCACCTCCAGAGCGAGGATTCCCAAATCGGCCCATCCACGGTAGAATGGTAGCACAGGAGTCGAGATCACCATTCGACTCCCCTCCGGTGCGACGACACCGGTTCATGAAATCTTCGCTCCGGCGGGACGCTGCCGGATGGGACAGTCCCCGGTTTGCGGGTGCCATGTCCGCACGAGGCCGGGTGAATCGACCCGGAAAGGAGGTGATCCATTGATGAATGTCCGTGGCTCTGCTGGGAGGTGGGTGCGGTAGTACGCTCCCTGACGGGGAGGGCGGCCCGATCCGCCTGTCTACCCCAGTAGATCGTAGGGACCCGGTAGGAGAATCTCCTACCGGGTCCTTCTTTTTTGCCCCACGACGCCGCTTCTCCCCCCCTTCCCCCGCGCATTTCTCTCCATCTCCGGCGAAATTCTCTCCATCTGACGATTTACTTCCCATCCTGTGCCACGGTCCGCTTGGCCCGGCGCCCTGACAGCGGCAAGATGGAGCGCTCACAGCGGGCCACCGTGCCCGGTAGGAAATGGACGAACATCGTGAACACCGAGGTCAACTCCAGACTGACTCAAATCGAGAATCTGCTGCAGCAGATTCGCGAGGCGACCCGGCACGATGAACAACGGACCCGCCTGGCACAACTCGAGGAACTGATGGCCTCCCCCGACTTCTGGGATGACCGAGAGGGTGCCGAACGCACCATCGCTGAATTGAAGCGGGTCAAGGAATCGGTGCAGAGCATCCAGGTCCTTGCACAGGAGGTCGAGGATGCTCGCTCGATGCTGGAACTCGCCAGCGCCGATGGCGATGTCGAAACGGGCGCAGAGATCGCTCAGGACAGCATTCGACTGCTGGCCAGCGCTGAGAGCCTGGAACTGAAGACGCTGCTGCGAGGCAAGTACGATGCTGCCAATGCCTACCTGGAGATCCAGGCAGGAGCCGGCGGTACCGATGCCTGCGACTGGACTCTCATGGTTCAGAGGATGTTTCTGCGCTGGGCAGAACAGCAGGGATACAAGACCACCATCATCGACGAACAACCGGCGGAGGAAGCGGGCCTCAAGTCCTCGACGATTCACCTGGTCGGTGATCATGCCTATGGTTATCTGCGAGCGGAATCGGGAGTTCACCGGATCGTACGCATCTCTCCCTTCGATGCACAGGCGAGGCGCCAGACAGCCTTCGCCAGCGTGCGCGTGGTTCCCGAAACAGATGTCGTCGATGACATCGACATCGCCGAGGTCGACCTGCGTGTCGACACCTACCGTGCAAGTGGTGCCGGCGGACAGCACGTCAACACCACCGATTCTGCAGTGCGAATCACGCACCTGCCCACAGGCATCGTGGTGCAGTGCCAGAACGAGCGCAGCCAGCACGCCAATCGTGCCCAGGCGATGCGTGTACTCAAGGCGAGAATCCTGGAAGCGCAGGAGCAAGAGAGACGAGAAGAGATGAACAGGATCCAGGGCAACAAGAGCGACATCGCCTTTGGTAGCCAGATCCGCTCCTACGTTCTCCACCCCTACAAGATGGTAAAAGATCACAGAACAGATCACGAGACTGCCAATACCGATGCGGTGCTCGATGGACAACTTCAGCCTTTCATAGAAAGCTGGCTGCGACATCAGACTCGCACCGACCAGTCGACGGGATAGGAGAGAAGAGATGGTTTCGATACAGCAGACCGACCCAGAAATCGCAGAGATCATCGTTCGAGAAGAAGCTCGCCAGAAGGCCGAGGTGAATCTCATCGCCAGTGAAAACATCGTCAGCGATGCGGTCCTGGCTGCCCAGGGATCGGTTCTCACCAACAAGTACGCAGAGGGTTACCCCGGCCGTCGCTACTACGGTGGCTGTGAGGTGGTCGACGAGGCGGAGGAGCACGCACGTGGCCGCGCTCGCGAACTGTTCGGGGCCGATCACGCCAATGTTCAGGCACACTCCGGTACCCAGGCAAACATCGCAGCCTACTCTGCGCTGATCAAACCGGGTGACAGGGTCCTGGCGATGGATCTTGCTCATGGCGGGCACCTCTCACACGGAGCAAAGGTCAGCCTCACCGGTAAGGTCTATCAGTTCGATCATTACCCTGTCTCTGAACAGAACGAGATGATCGATCTCGATCTGGTTCGCAAGATGGCGACAGAGGTCCAACCCGCACTGATCGTGGCGGGTGCCAGTGCATACCCTCGCATCATCGACTTCGAGGGCTTCAGAAGCATCGCAGATGAGGTCGGCGCCAAGTTGATGGTAGACATGGCCCACATTGCCGGCCTGGTCGCTGCCGGCGTCCATCCGAGTCCGGTGCCGTTCGCAGATGTGGTGACCACCACCACCCACAAGACCCTGCGGGGACCGCGTAGCGGTCTCATCCTGTGCCGGAAGAAGTGGGCCAAGAAGATCGACTCCGCAGTCTTTCCTGGCGATCAAGGTGGCCCCCTGATGCATCAGGTTGCCGCCAGGGCGGTTTGTTTCCGCGAAGCGATGACGGACGAGTTCCGCGCCTACGCCAGACAGGTGGTCAACAACTCGCTGCAGCTTGGCAACATCCTCGCCGAGGGTGGATTGCGTCTCGTCTCCGGGGGCACCGACAATCACATGATCCTGGCAGACCTCCGTTCGATGGATCTGACCGGAGATATCGCAGAAGCAGCTCTCGGGCGAGCGGGGATCGTCGTCAACATGAACATGATCCCTTACGACCCGGCACCTCCGCGGCGACCGAGTGGCATGAGGATCGGAACTCCGACCATCACCAGTCGCGGTATGGGAACTGAAGAGATCTCGAGAATCGGAGAGATGATCCTGACGGTACTGAAGAACTCCGACGATGAGCAGTGCATCGAGGGAATTCGAGCTCAGGTTCGTGACATGTGCGAGGGATTCCCGACACGGATCTGATCGCTGATCGAGATCAGAGAGCGGTACGGGGTGTAGGAATCACGCCGACCGCAGCCCGAACCGCATCCATCGTCTCGTCGATGATGGGACGGACACGACGTGCCCCCTCCTGAAGAATCTCCTCCACCTGTGCGGGATTCTCCTCCAGTTGCGCTCGCCTGGTGCGAGCGTCGGCAAAATACTCGAGCATCGCGTCGAACAGTTCTTGCTTGGCGTGACCGTAGCCGTAGCCGATCCCCGTCGACCGCATCTTGTCGGCCATCTCCGCCAGTTGTTCATCGGTGGCAACCAGCTTGTAGAGCTCGTAGATGGTGTTCCCGTGCGGCTCCTTCGCTTCCTCGACACCCTGAGAATCGGTGACGATCGACATCACTCTCTTTCGCAACTTCTTTTCCTTCTCGAAGATTCCCAGATCGTTGCCATAGGACTTGCTCATCTTCTGGCCGTCGAGACCGGGCACCTTGGCGGCCGCCCCTTCGAGGATGAGAGGCTCCGGAAGCGGGAACACATCACCGTACAACTGATTGAACTTGCCGGCGATATCCCGGGTCACCTCGACATGCTGTTTCTGATCCTGACCGACCGGCACCCGATGAGATCGAACGATCAAGATGTCCGCAGCCATCAGTACCGGATAGGCGAACAGTCCATGGTCGGCAGAGATCCCCTGCGACACCTTGTCCTTGTAGGCGTGACACCTCTCCAGTAATCCCATCGGAGTCAGGGTAGAAAGTATCCACGAAAGTTCACATACCTCCGGCACATCCTCCTGGCGGTAGATCACCGATCGCTGCGGATCGAGTCCGAGAGCCAGGTAGTCCATGGCGACTCCGAGGATGTTGGAGGAGAGCTGGGCAGGATCTCGTACCGTGGTCAGTGCGTGGTAGGAAGCGATGAAATAGTGCGCCCCACCCTGCTCCTGGAGGTCGATCCACTGCCGGACCGCTCCGAAGTAGTTGCCCAGGTGGATCCCGGAACTGGTAGGTGTCAGGCCTGAAAGCGTGATGAGGCTCATCTAATTCTCCTCCCTGTCCCCTCGACAGGGCTGGAAACAGGGTACCCAAACCGTCCTACAACTCCAGACCGACTGTAGAACTTGTCGTGGGAACGCCCTTTCCCCTAGAATGGTCGCTGATCATCGGCCAGGATCATCTCGCCCGTCCGGACCAAATCCTGCCCGGTGACGCAACCGGGGCCATTGACCCCGATCCGCTTGCCAGAATATGAGGGAGCCGTGAGCAAATCTGCCAGCAAGAAGAAAACACGGGGAGGGCTGAGCAAGGCGTTCCTGACCGGCCTGGCAACCCTGCTCCCCCCCGTCCTCACCTTCCTCATCCTGACGATCGCCTACAACTTTCTCGATGAAAAGATCGCAGGCCCCCTCAACGGACTGATTCACAAGGGGCTGCAGTCGGAAGTCGCCAAGGAACATCTGTGGAAGGGCGTGGTCGGTCTTCACGATTGGCAGCTGGATGAGATCGACTCGAGTGACCTTCCCGAGTTTTCCGGCGACGTGCCATTTTCCCTCTACATCGACTCCTTCGCACCTCCCTGGCTCGGCTTCTTGCTGGCACTGGTGCTGGTCTTTGTCGTAGGCATCATCTTCCGGGGAGTTCTCGGCCGCCAGTTGCTGAGGATCATCGAGAGCCTCATCCGACAGATACCCCTCATCAAGGTGATCTATCCCTATGCGAAACAGGTCACCGAGTTCTTCTTCGAGGAGAAGAACAAGATCGAGTACGAAACCGCGGTGGCGGTGGAGTATCCACGAAAGGGGATCTGGTCGCTGGGATTCGTGACCAGTTCAGGATTCAAGACGATCAAGGAAACCTGCGGAGCGGAGGTGGTCGCCATCTTCATCCCGTCCAGTCCTACACCCATCACCGGATATACCATCCTGGTGCCGCGGGAGACGGTGATTCCCCTCGACCTCAGCGTCGAGGAGGTGCTTCGATTCACCATTTCCGGAGGCGTGATCGTACCGCCCAACCAGGTGGTAGAAACGGCCTCATCGGTTGCAGATTCTGCGGGAAATCTCACCGTCACCGGGGATCCTGGAGGAGAAGAATCTGATGAAGGTGATCCGAGGACTTGACGGCAGCGGCGTTGGGACTAGCATCGGAGTCCTTGCCACAAGAGCAGATAGAGGTCGGGCCGTAGCACAGTTTGGTAGTGCGCCACGCTGGGGGGGTGGAGGTCGGTGGTTCGAATCCACTCGGTCCGACCATTTTTTTTCTCCGGAGGTTTCTTCAGGTACACGGGAGATCAGATGATCCAGGATCCCGAGCCTGTTCCCACCTCTGACCCGTCCCCCTCCCAACGACCAGCGAAAACCGTGGCGCAACTTGCCGTGGGCAAACGCAGGATACATCTGGTGGATGGGAATCTGCACTCTGTCCAGTAGG
>CAYPPQ010000082.1:0-6505 GCA_964412635.1 uncultured Planctomycetia bacterium
ATCGATGGATCTCCTGGACCCGCCATCCGTAAGTTGTTGATCGCCTCCGGCAGGGTGATCTACGATCTTCTCGCCGAGAAGGAAGCACGTGGCGCCACCGATGTGATGATTCTACGACTGGAGCAGATCTATCCGTTCCCGCGCGCTGAGATTCAGGGGGTCCTCCACGGGCTTTCACAGGATTGCGATGTGCGCTGGGTTCAGGACGAACCACGAAACATGGGAGCCTGGTCGTTCCTGAGAGATCGCGATGGCGGTTTCCTGGGTGGAGGAAGACGAGTCCGATTCATCGGAAGAGCATGGAGCGCAAGTCCTGCCAGTGGATCGAAATCGGTGCACGATGTGGAACAGGCTGATCTGATCTCCCGTGCATTTGATGACGAGTGATGGAGAGAAGGAGCATCTCCCTTGTACATCGATGATTCAGAAGAACTGAAGGCCTGGATCGATCGTGCCGCCGCCGATGGTGTGTACGGGATCGATCTGGAATTCATCCGGGAAAAGACCTTTTATCCGCAACTGGCCCTGATCCAGATCTCGGTGGGGACCGACCTGGCCCTCATCGATCCACTCGGGGATGTCGATCTGGCACCGCTGATCAATTCGGTACTCGACCCCGACATCGTCAAGATCGTTCACGCAGGTTCTCAGGATATGGAGATCCTCGAGTTGATGGCGAGGAAGAGTCCCCGGAATGTCTTCGATACCCAGATTGCAGCCTCCTTCCTGGGGTTGGGATTGCAACCATCCTATGCAGCGGTGTGTGGCGAGTTGCTAGGTGTGCATGTGGAGAAGGGGGAGTCGTGGACCGACTGGTTGCGGAGACCGCTGACGCAGGAACAGGAACGCTATGCTCTCGATGATGTCAGGCACCTGATCCCGCTGAAGGAAGAACTCGAAACACGGCTGATCGGTGAGAGCCGCCTGGAATGGGCTCGCAACGAGATGGAAAAGTACGAGCGAGATAGCACCTACCATCCTCCCATCGATTTGAGCCTGAAGAAGGTCAAGAGGTCCGGATCGCTGAAGGAGCGTGGACTGGCACTGCTGGGAGAACTGTTTCAGTGGCGCGAGAAGGAGGCGGGCCACAGGGACCGCCCGAGGCGCAGGATCCTCTCCGACGAGGTGCTTGTCGAGATCGCCAGGAGGGCTCCCAGAAACGAGTCCTCATTGAAGCAGATTCGTGGTTTCGATGTCCGCGACTTGAAGCGCAGCGGCAACGACCTGCTCGCTGCGGTGCAGCGGGGAATGCAGGTACCAGAGGAGGAACTGCCGGTGATCCAGCGCAGGCGGCGTCTGGAGCCACACGAAGAAGCGGCTCTCGAACTGACCACATCCGCATTACGCGCGTTGTGTCGATCAGAGCGCATCGCTCCGCCTCTGGTCGGTCGAGGAGATGACGTGGAGAACCTGATACGTGACCACTTCGCCGGGACCATCGACCGTGATCAGCACAAACTCCTGTGTGGTTGGCGTGGGGAATTGATCGGCGACAGGTTGATCGAACTGCTCGAGGGAAAGCTGGTACTCGGATTCGATCAGGACACCGGATTTCCCAGCCTCAAACCAGCGCCGTAGTTTCACTCTCTAGCGAGGGGACTTCGCCGGAGCCTGCTGCTCCGGAATCTCGATGACATCCATGAAACTGGAAACACTGAAGATGGCGTTACCCGATCCGGGAGGCCCGTAACCGGGAGGTACCGGAAGCTGGTGGTTTCGATGGCAGTCTCTCCACGCCACCAGCAGTCGGGCATGGTATTCGAGTGAGGCGGGAGGCTGCGTCTCGCCGGCGGCTCCACGCTCCTTGACCAGCGGCGAGAGAGGTTCCGGGCACCAGACGGTGAATCGCGGGCAGACCCCGTGACTCATGAAGTAGTCGAGTCCCTCCCGGGTCGATTCCACTGCCGCTTCTGCATCGGTATAGCCGTGCGGTCGGGACATCTCGATTCCAGCAACGAAGTTAGGAATCACGTTGGCAGGTCCGAAGACATCGACCGCATCGATGATCCGACGATGCCACTCCGAGCGTCCCACGTACGATTCCTTGCCGGGGCACAGTAACGGGAACAGTCGTTCATCCCAGATCTCGTAGTTGGGATGATAGATCTGAACGCCGGCCTCCTTGAGGATCTTCTGCTCGTCGGTGGGGAGAGCCTGTGTGACCGCCTTGGGGATCCAGCGACCGGGGAATGCCTCCTCGATGGCGATGGCGTAGTCGGCGTAGAACTCCGCTTCACCTTGCCCTCGCAATTTGCGGGTGATGGAGCCGCCAGTCAGTGTGTAGGCCCGCGATACATCATCGACCTCGGCGATGATGGCCAGCGCCTCCAGTACATCTTCCATCGCCTTGACCGTCTTGTAGGGGCGGCCTGCGGCGACCTGTTGACGGTAGTTCTCATTGATGTCGCAAAAACGACACTCCTCCTTGAAACCGAAGTATTGACACTTTCGATAGACGGTCAGGTAAACCAGGTATCCCCATTCGATGGTGGGGGCAACTTCGTGTACCGGTTGGCCCGACTTCATCGATCGCTGGTAGTACTCGGGTATCGCGGCGAGATCGATTCGAGAAATCTCGACCTCTCCACAGAAGAGTCCAAGCCCTTCTCCCAGCGTGTCGATTCGCCAGGGGGATGCGGGATTGACCCGCACCGATACGGTGGTCCGGTTCAGTTGCCATGCTCCACCGATCAGCTGGATTTCCTCGGGGGCTCGGAGGTTTTCCTTCTGGTCCATCTCGTCGATGGGGACCATGTCAAAACTGAAGATGAAGTAAGACTTGCTCTTGTAGCCGGAGCAGTAACGGAGAGCCTCCACCGAGAACGAGATGCCGACCCTGAGCAGGTCTTCCTTGATCAGCGCTTCCACCGGCAGGTCCTGAAACATCTCACGCAGTCTGGTCACCTCGGCCAGCTGGGCCTCAGCCGCTCGGAGATCTTCCGTCTTGTCATGTTCAGTAGGCGAAGTCATCGGGTTCTCCCTGTCGGCGAAATTCATGGTCTGGTCAGCGACCGGCGATGATGGCAGCGGCGGCAGCGGCCAGCAAGGGATCAGCGGTACGATCGGGGGTTAGAAGTCGGTACTGAATCCCAGCCCTAGCAGGAGTTCGACATCGTTCTTCTCGATGCTAGCAGGGGGCTGGCTGTCATGCCTGAGATTTACCTGGGCATTGAGGGACAGTCCCCCGACGATTCGGGTTCTCATGCCGAGGCGAGCCTCCGCAAGCATCTTGTCAGAACTGTCGAGGGAGACGAACAGGGTGTGATTGTGGAATACCTCCAGCAATCCGTCCTCGATGGCCCATTCGAGGTTGCCTGCGACTCGCATCGTGTTGGTGCTCTCGTCCTCGGCCGCCGAGAAATCCTCGTTGAGGGCCGAAATCCCCGTTTCTTCCGACCAGTTCAACGACTCGGTGTCGAAGATCTGAACCCCGGCCCCGATTCCTGCGGTGGTTCTCAGGGCGAGATCGGCGAAGTCGTCATTGCGCGCTGAAAAGCTGGTGTAGAGGAACCATGTATCGCGTGGAAAGAAATCGTATTTGACCTCGGCGCCGGTGGTCCTCTTGCTGATGATTGCGTCGTCTTCGCCGTAGGCCCAGTTGACCTTCGAGACGAATCGATGGGTGAGGTATCGGAAGGTGTAATCGAGATTCATCGCCGCCGATGTGGTGCGGGTGTTTCCGGTAGTCTTCGAGCCGTTGAGAGTGATGGTTGCCTTCTGGGTCGAGGTCGGGGGGAGAACCGGGGTCGGATTGATCGCCACCACTCGAATTCCCGGTACCGTTCGTTCGCCCAGAGGATTGATGATGGTCCAGGTGTCGTCGGTAAGTTGCAGCGGGCCGTTGAGTTTTTCATCGGCGTCGGTGATCAGGTCACTCGGCTTCTCGATGGTGGCACTGGTGACCTGGGCGGCGGGGACCTTGATCTTTCCCAGTCCCGCCACCTCGATGGTGTAATTGCCATCTTCCAGCTGCAGGATCGTTCCCACAAGCAACGAACCGTCCTCCAGTTGCAGGCGATCTGGAGTGGTTGCCGAGCCGTCTCCGACGAGCAACACCAGCAAGAGGATGGAATAGTGCATGTTGGTCTTTCCTTCCGGGCAGGGAGGGGGAGAATACTTCCCAGAGAGCGTGCAGGAAACCACACTTGTCGGGGAAACCATCGGGAATCTGGAGAGGAGCCTGTCCGTGGCCACCGAGCAACGAGATGCTCAGCAAACACGAAGCAGATCTCGCCAGAAACGAGGTCCCCTGTCGCTGATATCGGCGCTGGTTTCGCTACTGGTGGTGCTTCCCCTGGCGTTCTTGCCGGCCACCTGGGCGTGTCGCATTGCCAGGCTCATCGCCATTCCAGCCTGGGCTGTCGCCGGTCGTAGGCGTCGGATCACGCTCAGCAACCTGCGCCACGCCTACGGCCATCGATGGTCGGAGGCACGGATTCGCCAGGTGGCGCTGGAGTCGTGGAAGAGGGTGGCGGTCTCGGCGGTGGAGGCGTTGCAGGTCGGCCGCTGGATCCAGGATCGGAAGTTTCAGCAGGATCTGGTCTGGACCGGGCCATGGCAGCAACTGGAGAGACGACATCAGCAGGGTGAGGCATTCCTGCTGGTCAGTGGGCACCAGGGGCCCTTCGAGGTGATCCTGCCGATCCTGGTCGCTCGAGGGTGGCGTATCGGTCTGCTCTCGCGACCGGTGAAGAATGGCTACATCGATTCCTGGCTCGGCTGGTTACGGCGCGGCACCGTGCCGCACATTCTCGATCCGACGGGAGCGTTGCCCGCCATGGGTAAGGCACTCGACGAGGGGATCTCGCTGGCACTCCTCATCGACCAGAACAACCGAGATGGGCTGTTCGTGCCCTTTCTCGGCAGGAAGGCGGGAACCACATCTTCCGTCGGGGTGCTGACTCGACGCTACAAGGTGCCGGTGGTGTACCTGCAGGCGCGGCGAATCGTCGAGGGAAAGCGCTACCGGATGCACTGTGAGATTGCCGATCTGCCGTGGGGGGATGGGATCCGTTCTCATGTCGAGGAGGTCACCGCGGCCGCCACCGGCAGGGTCGAGGCGATGGTCCGCGAGAATCCGGCGGACTGGCTGTGGATGCACCAGCGGTGGAAGGTTCGTCCCGACGGGCAGCGGGAGATCCTGATCTGATTTTCAGGCTGCGGTGACACGGCCCCGAGGCCGATGTATCTTGTCCAAAACCGATGGAGGAAGCGATGAATACTACCGCCTTTCGAGATATCACCGTCGAGGGAATCGAACCGATCCTTCGAGGTAAGGTGAGGGACATTTTTGACCTGGGAGAGCACCTGTTGCTGGTCACCAGCGACAGGGTCAGCGCCTACGACGTGGTACTTCCCCAGGGGATTCCCGAGAAGGGTGCGATCCTCACCCAGCTCACTCGCTGGTGGCTCGAACGTCTGTCGAAAGATGTTCGCCATCACCTGATCTCCACCGATCCCGCCGACTTCCCCGAACCGTTTGCCAGTGCCGCAGCCCAGTGGGGACCGCGCGCGATGCTGGTCAAGAAACTCGACATGATTCCCGTCGAGTGTGTCGTCCGCGGCTACGTGGTTGGCAGCGGCTGGAAAGACTACCAGGCGACCGGTTCCATCTGTGGAATCTCGCTTCCCGCAGGGATGCGCCAGGCGCAGCGGATCGATGATCCCATCTTCACCCCTGCGGCAAAGAACCACGATGGTCACGACGAAAACATCTCCATCGAAAAAGCGGGGGAGATGGTCGGAGACGATCTGATGTCTCACCTCGAGGAACTGTCGGTGCAGATCTTCTCCCACGGGAGGGAGCATGCGGCGACGAGGGGATTGATCCTCGCCGATACCAAGTTCGAGTTCGGGCTCGATGCAGAAGGTCCAGTTCTGGCGGATGAAGTGCTCACCGCAGATTCTTCCCGCTACTGGCCGGCAGATGAGTACCAGGTGGGAAGTAGCCCACCATCTTTCGACAAGCAATACGTGCGAGACTATCTCGCCTCGGTCGGCTGGACTGGCGACGGTCCGCCCCCCGACCTTCCCGATGAGGTGGTGGCAGGGACCACCGCCCGCTACCAGGAGTTGTTCGAGCGTGTTACCGGGGTCCCGTGGGAGACCTGGAAGGAGCAGCAGTCATGAGTCACAGAGTTCTCGTCGTCATGGGCAGCGATAGCGACTGGTCCGTGATGGAATCGTGTGTCGATCAGTTACAGAAATTCGAGATCGAGGCAGAGGTTCGAGTCTGCTCCGCCCATCGGACTCCAGAGGTGGCCCATCAACTGAGCACCACCGCTGCAGACGAGGGCTACAGTGCCATCATCGCTGCGGCGGGCCATGCAGCCCACCTGGCTGGAGTGATGGCTGCCAGCACCACGCTGCCGGTGATCGGGATTCCCATCGATTCGAGTGCCCTCGACGGGCTCGACGCACTGCTCGCCACGGTTCAGATGCCGCCGGGGGTTCCCGTCGCCACCGTCGCCATCGGCAAGCCCGGTGCAACCAATGCGGCAATTCT
>CAYPPQ010000082.1:6515-12069 GCA_964412635.1 uncultured Planctomycetia bacterium
TCATCGGGGCCGCCGATGTCGGGATGCGGGCGCGCCTCGAGGAACACAAGGCGACGATGGCGAGCAAGGTGGCTCAGAAGGACGATGCCCTGCGAGGCAAGGTCTCGGGGAGTTGATCTAGTTCGGGTCGCTACCGTCTTCGCTGCGCTTCTCTCGTAGTCTCAACTTCAAGATCGAGCGAGTCTGACAGTGTGGGCACTTGACCAGTCGACGGGGATGGCCCAGGGCACCCCAGCGGACCCCTCCCATCTCCCAGATGTCAGGTTCTGCCCCGCATCGACAGCGCACGTACCAGCGTCGAGACTCTCGCTCGAAACCGGGATGAAGGTGCGAAAGGCAGCGCTGTAACCAGCCCATTCGGGGCTCCTGTTCACGACAGATCGTCTCGGATCCGCCATCAGGGATTGATGCCCGAGAACGATTCCATCAAGGCGATGCCCACTGCCAGTACCAGAGCCATCCATAGCAGGTCGCGAGTATGATAGGGAATGTTTTCGTGGACGGCGAGCCAGGGGATGTAACTGCGCAGGTACAGTGCCGTCGTCACGATGTAGAAGATGATCACGCCGAGATCGGGGAGTGGCTGCACCTCGAGGTGAAACCACAGTACCGGAGCGGTCCACAACATGCTGACGAAGAGTCCCCACGATTGCACAGCCATCACATCGAGGAGGCGACGATAGCCCACCGCTCTCAGGACGATGTTTTGAAGTAGCAGTGCAGCCAGGGTGAAGAGAGCGACACGGCCGATCAGGTGGTCGATCAGTGCCGCATCTTGCCAGTTCCTCATGGTGGCGTATTTCATCAGTTCGAGGCTGATGACGAGGCACACGATCGATCCGACAACCCGGAACCAGGGAACCCAACTCGGTTCCAGCAGGATCGGATCGGGTGCCTGTCTGGGGGGTAACCAGATGCGCCGCCACGAAGCGACGAAGCGATAGCCCAGCACCATCAACCAGTAAAGGGGAGCCAGGTCGAGCAGGCGAGTCAGCGGGGAGGACCAGCGTCGCTGGATCAACCAGCGCATGGCGGCGGCTCCGGTCAGTGCATGCTGGCGATCTTCTTGCAGCAAGACGATCTCTCCCGCCCGCCGGTAGTGCTGAAGCATCTCCATATCGGGGCCGGTGACGGTGGCTGCCGCCTGGGTGTCGATCTCATCCAGCAGCCGCCAGCGACGTAGCCACTCGATGCTGCCGATGCAGAAGCGACAATCGCCATCGAAGGCGAGCAACGGTCGGTTGCCGTTGCTCATCGAATCTCCCGGAAGGGTGGTTTCAGCACCCCTGCCTCGGTGATCCAGCCGGCGATGTGAGAGGCGGGAGTGACATCGAAGGCGGGATTGCGATAGCCGATCTCCGCTGCCGGTCGCTGGCTGCAAGAAACCTGCCAGATCTCTTCGGCGCCTCTCTCCTCGATGGGGATCAGTTCGCCACGGTCGGTGGTGAAGTCGAAGGTCGAAGAAGGAGCGGCGATGTAGAAGGGTACGTCGTGAGCTGTTGCCAGCGACGCGATGGGATAGGTTCCGATCTTGTTGGCCGCATCCCCGTTGGCGGCGACCCGGTCGGATCCGGTGATCACCAGGTCGATCTCGCCCTTCTGGAAGAAGTGACCGGCGGCGCCATCGGCGATGACATCGACGGGGATTCCCGACTGCTGTAACTCCCAGGCGGTCAACCGGGCTCCCTGCAGGAGCGGGCGCGTCTCGTCGGCGAGTACCCGGAAACGGCGTCCCTGATGCCATGCGGTGTAGAGTACCGACAGGGCAGTACCGATTCCTGCCGTGGCCAGCGCACCGGCATTGCAGTGGGTGAGAATGGTCGCTCCGTCTGGAATCAGATGGGCCCCCGAGATTCCGATATCGCGGCAGAAGTTCTGATCTTCCCTCTCGATGGCCGCCGCTTCATCCAGCAGCTGCACGCGAATCGCTCGCGCATCCTGGTCGCTGTCAAACGCCCTGGAAGCGACGGCGTCGAGTCGATCGACCATGTGATGAAGATTGACCGCGGTGGGGCGTGCTGCGCGCATGGCGGGGACCGCCTGCCGCCACCTGTTGCGGGCCACCTCGGTCTCCTCGACACCACGCAGGGCGAGGCACAGTCCGTAGGCGGCAGCCACACCGATGGCGGGAGCGCCGCGGACTGCCAGCTGACGGATCGCCTCGATCACCTGTTCCGGTGTTTCGAGGATTCGATCGTGTTGCTGGTCGGGCAGCAGGGTCTGGTCGAGGATGTGCAGTGATCCATCGATGTCGCCGGCCCACTGCAGGGTGCGAAAGGGGAGGGTCGGTGCGCTGTCCCTCAGCGTTTCCGGTTTTCCTGCATCCATCGGCTCCGGTCCTCTCGCCATCGACATGACAATATCGAGGTCATTGCCATCTTCGGCATCGGGACCGGTTCAGGCAAGGGATCTCTTTCTCGGGCCAGCGGAATCCTCGATTGGTCCAGAGCAGCAACCGTTGCCAGCGGCAGTGGACCACGGCGAGAGACGAGTACCTGGTCCGGTGACAGATTTGCCAGCCAGTGTGCCAGTCCGCTGCTGTGGGAACCGTGATGGGGCAGTAGCAGCTGGTCGATCGGTCCCGCCAGCGGGCAACTCGCCAGCAGGCTCGCCTCGGCATCTCCCGCCAGCACCATCGATCGGTGAGGACCGATCAACTCCAGCACCAGTGATCGGTTGTTGGTGGTCGGTGGCGGCGCATTGGCAGTCACCCGTGGAGCGGCGAGGACACGGATCTGCCACGGGCCGCAGCGGAAACGCTCCCCGGCGTGCAGGAAGCGCACGGGGATCCGATGTCGATGAGCCATCGCCAACAGCGTGCGACCGGCACTGCTGGAGGTGAAGTTGTCGGCCACCATCAAGCCGCCGGCACGCCCCGTCTGCAGCAATTCGGGCACGGCGGCGTAGTGGTCGAGATGGGGGTGCGAGATGATGATCCAGTCGATTCTTGATCGGCGTGATTTCCACAGTTCTCGGCGAATCAAGGCGGCTCCACCATCGGCGATGTCGAGAGATCCCGCATCGTACAGGAGGGTGGTGGTGGGATGATCGATCAGTACTCCTTGACCCCGTCCTAGAGGGAGAATTCGAAGCGTGGTCCTGTCGGCGAGGTTGGCGTCGATACCGGTGGCGAACAGTGCCAGGATCAGCGTGATCCAGAAGTGTCTCCGGCGGCCGGCACACAGCCACAAGAGAGCCAACATCGACAGCGATAACGCCGGTGCTCCGATGGCCGGAGCGGTCCAGGGAGTCCACGGCAATCGATCTGCCAGTTCCGGAATTGACTCGAGTGCGCTGGACAGATGGTGCCACACTCCCTTCAAGAACATCGGGAACCGAGTCGATACGAAGAGGGTCAGCAGCGCAGTGACGATGGCGAGTGCCAGCAGTGGCAGCATGCACAGTGTCCACAGCGGAGACAGCGGAGCCAGGTCAGGACTCCACCAGGCGATGGCGACGTGGGCCCCGAAGAAGGCACCGAGACCCGCTCGAATCCTGGACCGTTGCAGATCGACCTGATCGAGCTTGTTTGCGCCGGTGACCAGGTGGATCCCCAGCACTGCGCACAGCGAGATGGTGGCGGATGCCTGGGGTGGCCCGATGCCCATGGCGCACCAGAGGATGATGCACAGGAGCAGTGCATGGATCACCGATGGGAGTTTGCCGTCGAGAAATCCGATGGCGACCAGCACCCCGGTCAGGGCAGCGCGCAGTGCCGGTGGATCGGCTCCGGAGAGGAACGCTTGCAGCAAGACGGTGGCACCTCCGATGGTGCGGATCCACTGACAGGTAGGAGGGGGAAAGCGACAGGCGAGCCACAGGAAACAGCCGAGCACCAGTCCGATGTGCAAGCCACTCACCGCCAGTAGATGGTTGAGTCCAGTGTTCCTCATCGTGTCACGAAGATGAGATGGCAGCAGCCTCCGTTCCCCCAGAAGCAAGGCACAACCCCACACCGCATCGACCTCGAGTAGCCTGTCGATCAGCGTCAGTCGCCAGCGGTCCACCCTAGACAGCAATCCGCCCCGTTCGATCACCTGCCAGTGATTCATCGAGACCACCTGGCGAGTCGAGCCGGAGCCGGATCGAATCATCAGTTGCACCCGGTCTCCACGACCTGCGACCAGGGGACCGGCGACCAGTGGACCGGGGAGTCGAATCCACAGTTTTCCTGCGATGGGGGTGCCATCCTTTTGCAGGCGTCGAAGGAGTAGCGAGGTGGATCGCTGTCGCTGCGGGCCACCGCCACGCTTCCAGGCCAGTCTCGGAGCCGTAGAAATCACTCCCTGTAGTTCGACGGGTCCGGTCGGCAGGGTGGCGGTCGTGGTCGGTTGGGTGGCGAAACTGAGTCCCAGAAGAAAAGGGAGCAGGCAACGAACAAGAAACCACCTCGGGCCGGGGATCAGGGTCGTCACCGCAACGATGATGATGGTGAGGAAGAGGGTTCCTTCGATGACGTGGTGCGGTGGCCGCAGGATGCTACCGAGCCACAAGCACAGCGCCGGGAGCATCAGCGGGGAACAGCGCTGGAGGTTTCCGTATTCAGTGGGAGATCGACGGGGGATTTGATCCGCTGCAGAAACGCCTCGATGTCCATCTGCGTGGAACGGGAGATCTCTGTCGTCGACCTTCACCGTCGGCCCCTTCTTCCCGTTCCGGAGCAACTGTTTCTACCGCCACGACTGTTATGGGCTGCAGCACCTCGTGCAGTGGATGCACCTCACCTGGCCTGGAACCACAACGAGTGCAGTTTCGTTTTGTACCCCTGGTCACGGTGGGGACAGCAGGTAGATGCAATTGATGGCCGGATCTGGTCGAATGGAGCGGAGCGCTCCGTGATCCGATGGAAGGAGCTGGCGATGTCGAGAAATCCGGTGATTGCAGCGATGGTGGTTCTCGCCCTGTCGGTGCTGCTGAGCATCCTGCTGGGAGTACAACTCTCCGATCCGATTCCGACGCCAGTTTTCGACGACGGTGCCGATCTTTCCCAGCTGGACGATGGCGACGGTGCTTCCACCGCTGGCGATGAGTCACTCTCGGGGCTGGAGGAGTCATCTTCACCGCTGCAACTGTGGGGGATCGTTTCCGGCGCCCCCGATGCAACCACGCCGCTGAAGGTGATCCTCTACCGCGTCAAGTTCCCGCACCGGTACGCGTCCCTCGGCGGAGTCTCGGTGTGGCAGATCGTCGACTTCCAGAAGTTGAGAAGCTCGCGCGGAATCCTCGACCGGTTGCCGCTCCAGGCAGATCTAGGTTCTTCGTTGACCGCCGTGGCAGAGGCGGTGGCCGATGTGGACGGTCGCTACGAGTTCCGTGACATCGAGGCGGGCAGTTACATGGTGGCCGCCGTGACCGAGAAGACGATGGTGACCCCCTCACTCGAACTGGTGCAACTGACCGGGGAGGCGATCGACAAGGCTGCTCGCCGCGACGTCTGGCTGAGACACTGTGGCACCCTGTCGGTCAAGGTGTTGATCGCTCAGGGGATTGTCGCCGACGCCAGGGTCGTCCTGCATGGTCAGGTGGTGGACCCCGCCCTGGGCGCCGAAGCGCT
>CAYPPQ010000083.1:0-8648 GCA_964412635.1 uncultured Planctomycetia bacterium
GGTATGCAGGCGACGGTCCTCGACATGCCGGGGCAACCCGGGGTCGGCTTACTCGGGCTCGATTTCCTGGGGAGATTCCGTATCGATCTCGATGTGGAGCAGGGGTGGTTGATCCTCGAACCGCGATAGGAACTCGACCAGTTCGGTCAGCGTGGCTGTTGAATCCTCGATCTGGAACCTGCTGGATAGGGACCGTGCTCGCTGGTGGTGCCGTCGATCCACTTCACCTCGATGCGGTCGATGGCAGCGGTGCCGGCGAGTCCAACATGTACCGTGGGCGAGCTGGATGAGCAGTAGGAGTAGCAACGCTCCACCTGTCGGAGAAGAATCCGATCCCCGATGTGGATCCGTAACATGGCGCCGATTGCGGCGACGCCATCCAGGTCGGTCACCTCGATGGTGACCGAGCCTCCCGCCTTCTCCGATTCATTGACGAGGATCACCGCAGGCCCGTTGTTGTTGATCACGATCACGTCCTGATCACCATCGAGATCGAGATCTCCGAAAGCAGCGCCACGACCGGTGTACTGAAGTTCGGGAGAAACTCCGCCCTGTGGGAACACCTCCTCGAACCTTGCCGATCCCAGGCCCTTGAACAGTTGATCGGTCTCCGCATAGGGATCACCGGTGAAGCCGGGCCGGTCGATTCTCAGGACCTTTCCGTTGACCACGAACAGGTCGAGGAATCCATCATGATTGAAGTCCTGAAATCCCATGCCGAATCCGGTCATATCGCGGCTTGCTGCGCCTAGACGTGAAAGCACGGTGGTGTCAGAAAAAATGCCGCCATCGTTTCGATACCAGGTGTTGGTCTCGTTCCGGATGTGCGTCATGAACAGGTCGAGATCACCATCTTCGTCGAGGTCGACAGCTTGAACTCCCATCCCCGCCTCCGGCACTCCGTTGAGATTGACGGCGCACCCCTCGGTGACGGCGATATCTTCAAATCGAAGATCGCCTCGATTCATCCACAGTTGGTTGGGGGAGCCGTCGTTGGCCACGTACAGATCGATGTGCCCGTCACCGTCAAAGTCGCCATGAACGACCCCCAGGCCATTTCCATAGGCGGCACGAATTCCGGAAGATTCCGAGATGCTGGAGAAGGTGCCATCTCCGTTGTTGCGGTAGAAGAGGTCGGGAGCAGGTGCCTGGTAATTGTTGGGCGAGCAGTAGTCCTGGCCCTGGCCGCTACCACAACTCAGTTCCTTGACGGGACTCCAGAGCACATATCGAGTGACGTAGAGTTCGGGGTATCGATCGCCATCAAGATCGATGAAGGCAGCGGAAGCGGCGATGCCAGCGTCACCGATCCCTGCAGTTTCCGATCGATCCTCGAAGGTGCCGTCGCCGAGATTCACGTACAGAACATCCTTGCCGACATTGCTCACGAAGATGTCGACATCGCCGTCGCGGTCGAAGTCGCAGCAACTGGCTCCCATGCCATACCCCTGATCGCCAACACCTGCGGCTTCGGTGATATCGGTGAATCGGAGATCCCCATCATTCCTGAACAGTCGATTGGTCGGTGCGGAGCTGCGATCCCCACCGAGATCCCCGCCCGCCTGAACGCAATAGATGTCGAGGTCGCCGTCTCCATCATGATCGAGGAGAGCCACGCCCCCCGAGACGGTCTCGGGGATCCAGAAGCGTCGCTGGGGTCCGAAACTGTGCTCGAAGTTGAAACCGGAACTGGCATCGAGTGTGCGGAACCATGGTGAACCAGGGACCTGCTTCGCGATGGGTTGGGGAGGAGTGGTTGTGTTCTTGTGGCAGCCGGATGCTGCGATCAACAAAAACAGCAGGAGTGATTTCGTCTGCATCTAGTTGCCACTCCTTGCAGATCGAGCCCTCTGTAGTGCTGCGTATGCCTTCACCAGTTCCGGATGGTCGCCGATCTTCTTGAAGAGATCCTTGATTCTCCGATCTGCGTCCTCCAGTTCACCCCGCCGGATGAGCAGGTGGATCAGATTGACCTGTACTGGCAGGTGATCCGGGTTCAGCCGGGAGGCGGCGCTCAGGTGCAGGGCAGCGGTGTCCAGTTGCTGGGAAGCGAGCGCTGCTTCGCTGGCGGCGGCATGACACTGGAAATCATCGGGAGAGAGTCGAAGACTCTGCCCGAACGACTGAAGAGCTTCAGGAAATTTTCTCTGCTGGATCAGGCTGAGACCGAGGACCTTGTGGGCACCAGCATTCTCTGTATCGATGCCGACCGCCAGCAGCGCGTACTTCTCGGAGAGCGCAGGTTGCTTCATGAGAAGGTACAGGTCGGCAAGGTTGATCAGGGTCGGGAAGTAGTCGGGGTCGCTTTCCAGAGCTTGCAGGAGGTGCATGGCCGCTTCCTCCAGGCGATTGGAAGCACGACTCGCCAGGGCAAGGTTGTTGAGGGCGTCCTTGTGTCCAGGAACCGCTGCCAGCACCTTGTACAGCAGCGTTTCCGCCCGCTGCACGAAACCCGCCTGGATCAGATCCGCGGAATGGCTGATCAGTTTTTGTGGAGCTGCGAAGTATTCGGAGAATCGCCTGCGCCCCTCGTCTGGGAAGACCAGTGCCATCGAGTTGAGACCTGCTTTGAGGTCAGCTGCCGCTTCAGCTGCTCTCCCCAGGGATCTCAGAGCCTGCCCCCGTGCGTTCAGGATCGTTGGAACCCCGGGCGCCCCGATCAACGCCTGACGTGCGTACTCGAGGGCAAGTGGATGGTTGCCCGTCAATCGCTCCAGGTCGGAGAGCGCCACCAGGGTTGCAGGCTCCGCCGGTTTCAATCGCAAGCAGTCGAGGAGCGCAGAGCGAGCAGAATCGATGTCTCCATCCTGGAAGCGTGCCTGACCCAGCTGGAAGAGGAAGGGTGCCACATGAGAAAAACGGGAAGTGAGCGATTCCAGGCGAGATCGTTCTCCAGTGGTATCTCCCGCTGATTTCCTGCACTGGTGCAGGTGGATCGACCAGAGCGGGTTCGAGGGATCGATCTGCATCGCCTGGTGAAAGGACCGTACTGCGGGTTCCCACATCTCGTTGGCCTCGTACATCAGGCCGAGGGTGCCATGCTCTTCCGCGTCGTCCATGTTGTTCTCGATGCGAATGATCTGAGGTGAAACCAGATCCTGGACCAACGGTTCAATCGACCCGGCCGGGCGGGCTGGGGGGAAACTCAGCTTGGGCTCGCACCCGGGGAGGCACGATAGGGCAAGGAGCACCCAGAGGAATGAACCCCTCGTTGCGTCATGATTCGCCATGTGAATCCCCGATCGTGAGTTCAGGCAACTCCGTTGAGTAGGAAATCGAGACCAGGAGTAGCCTGGTCCCCACCCGATCTCGTGGCCGGATTGTATCAACCGGCCGAAAGGTTTCAATCGAGGGATCGCTGTCCCGTGAGCCTGCGGATCGGGGGGAACTGTTGCCAGTGGGCGCCTGGAGAAGAAAAAAATGTACCCGGGAGAGTTTTGAAACTCTCCCGGGTACCGCGGGTGTCAGCAGAACGCCTCCGGTGAGGGGGCGCCCCTTTATTGCTTGACCCTTACAGGTCGCAGTTCGGGTTCGCCGGCAAGACTGGAATATCTCCACCGAGGAACAAGAAGTACAGACCGTAGACCACGTCGCCAAGGTCCACTGTCTCGTCACCGTTCAGGTCTGCTACCTGGTAGCAGTTGTAGCTGCCACCACCGTAGAGGTAGGTGAGCACGGTGATGGAGTCAGCGGCATCGGCGTTGAGGTCATTGTTGGCGTCACCAATCAGCAGGATCGTCAACTGATCACCGGTGGCGGTGTCGGAATTGACGATGTTGGTGATGGACACCGACGGAGTGGCGTGGAAGCCAGTGGCTCCCGGCTCAAGAGCGATCTGGTACACGTGCGGCAGCGAGCTACCCGGTGCGGCCGTCTCGGTCGGAGTTCCGTCACCCCAGTCGACGGTGATCATGGCAGTGTCGTCGCCACCATTATCCGAACTGTCGGTAAGTGTGACAGGGCGGAAGTTGATGCTGAACTCGGAGTAGCCACTGAGCACGAAGGACGCTGTCGGATCAACTGCATTCGGAATGCAGGTGACATGCATCTCGTTCTGACCGGACGCGGCGGCATTCCAGCCTCCGCAGCGGATCAGGTAGGTGGTATTGGCCGTTGCTGCAAACTCGAGGCTGGAGTAGTAATTCTGGCAATCGACCAGATCTGCTCCATCTCCGCTGCAGGCCACGGTGGTTCCATCCAGTGCCGCACAATCACCCTCGTACACTGCAAGGTCGGTGTCGAAACCGTCGATGTCACAGGTATCGATCTGCACGGTGCAGTCGATTGTGGGTGTGTAGCTGTACCACATGTCCTGAGAGAATCCGCCGAGGAAGACACCTGGACAGTTGGTCTCGTCGATCGGCACTGCACTGTCAGATCCAGCAGTGTTATCCACGATGGTGGTGCCCTCGGAGATCACGATGGCGTCGCACGGCTCATCACCGATCGGCACGAAGCTCAACTCAAGGTTGTTGAAGCCTTGATCGCTTGCACTCCAGCCACCGTTACGCAGGTAGTAAGTGGTTCCTGCAGTCACGGCCACCGAGTACTCGGAGTACCACGGCTGACAGGCTCCACCGTTGCCGGTGCCGTCGCCAGCGTCGCCACTACAGGCGATCTGGGTCAGGGCACCACATGCGCCAGTGTTGATGCTGCTGTCGGTATCGAAACCGGCGGTGTCGCAGGTGCTCACCGTCAAGGTTCCGTCACCAGGCGAAGTCCAGTGGTGCCAGACGTCTGCAGCCATTGCACCGCCGGTGCAGGGGGCGGCATCCCATGGATCCGCACTGTCAGTTGCACTGATGTTGTAGATCTCGTTGGATCCGAGGAATGCTTCGAAAGCAGTGTCACACTCGTCATTTTCAGGCGGTGCGAGACAGGTGTTCGAGGCACCCGGGCTATCAGAACCGGCAGCAGGATCGAAGTCCGCAACCGCCCAGTCTCCGAAGCCATCGGGGCAGCGCTCGGCGTGGCCCGGGACGAAGGTTCCGTCGGGGCCAACGGTGGTGGTGCTGTACACGAGTTCTCCGCCACTGGTGTTGCCGGTGCCGGGGTCGATCTCATTCTCAAGCATGGCAACGCTGTCGATCACCTCTGTCCACAGCGTGACATCGATAACACCATCGTCATCGGTGTCGATGTCGTCGCCGCTGGCTCCGGTGAAGCCGCTGACCAGCATGTGAGTGACATTGTCGCTGTTCTCGAAGTTGAGGGTCGTGGTCATGTCGGGAGTACCGAGCGTGGTGCTCGCCTCGCCGGCCCACCAGAATCCACCGCCACCCATCGACTGTCCAGTCAGGTCAGTGACCGACTCGATGGTTCCGGAGCCGGTGGTACCGTCACCGATGACGATGTAACTGAGTCCATCGAGGGACTGGGGCAAACCAGCCAGTTCGAAGTACTCGTCGACATCTCCACCGGGGTTGTCGATACGAATCTCGTTGATGGTCGGGGGAGGAGGAACATTGGTGATGTTGAGAGTTCCCGGACCACTGTCCGCCACTCCCCAGCCACCAATTCGCACGATGAAGGAGTCACCGGCCGCCACAACACCCAGGTTGATCTCGGAGTCGTACGGCTGACATCCATCGGCAGAACCGCTGTCACCGTCGCATGCGAGCAGTGTCAGGCTTCCGCAACTACCGGAGTAGGCGGAGATGTCGGTGTCGAAGCCGAGCGGATCGCAGGTGTCCATCGTCACATCACCAGCGTAACTGGCAGTGTAAGTGAACCAGATGTCGTTGGCGTTAGCACCGAAGGCGTTGGAGCAGCCTGTCGGAGCAGGTTCGGCACTATCCGTGTAGCCGGTGCTGTCGAAGGCGTTGGCACCTTCGGTGACTGTACTCGCCGTTTCGCAATCGTCGCCGGCGGGACCGGCACCCTGGTCATCTGTAACAAGGGTGATGATCACGTGGTTGTCGCCGAATCCGATCGCATCAAGAGTTCCCCAGCCGAGTCCGCAGGCGAGCGCATCGAAGTAGACCGGACCTGCTTGGCCGGCAGTGTTGTGGCCGACGCGGATCAGGTTTCCACTTCCCACGGTGTCGTGAAGGGTGACACCGGCCACCAGCGTGGCTCCAGCGGTCAGTGCCGCTGGAGTAGCGAGGGTCAGCGATTGTGTCGACATGGCATCCGCTTCGAAGATGAGGACATCTTCACTGCTCAACAGTGTCATGCCTGCATCCGCTCCTCCACCGTTTCCATCATTCCATACGGAGATGGTAACAGGGATTCCGAGGCCATCAGGGTTCGTGACCAGACCGATGCCGAAGTTGACACCTGTGACACGAATGCCGTCTGGGCAATCGAGAGAACCGGTAGCGAAACTACGAGCATAGGTGTTGTCACCCGCCACCTGGCCAGCATTGGCACACAGTACAGAGGAGGTGTCGACAACATCCGAGACATTTTGCGTGAGGCCAGTCGGGCAGCCAGCACAAGCTGGATCGGCAGCGCATTCGTCGTCGTCACAGTCGGTGAGGCCGTCACCGTCGTTATCGATGAGGTCAGCACAGTTGCCGGCTTCGATACAGGCCGGGAAAGCGACACAATCGCTGTCGGCACAGTCCGCAGCACCGTCTCCATCCTCGTCACCTGGTGTGGAGCAGTCCTCCGGCGCCAGTGCGGTGAAGGTGATGGTGCAGGTTCCTGCACCGGCATCTGCGGCTCCCCAACCTCCGATGTTGATGAGGTAGGTGACGCCACCGGTCAGCGGAATGTCATAGATTGCGGAGTCGTAGAGCTGGCAACCTGCTGCCGCGCCGCCGTCGCCGTCACAGGCGAGCAGGACCGGAGCGGAGCAGTCTCCCTCGTAGAGCGAGAGGTCCGTGTCGAAACTATCGGCATCACAGGTCTCGAAGGAGACGAGTCCGTCGGCGGCGGGTGTGTAGGTCCACCAGCCGTCGTTGGCGTTGTTACCGAAGGAGTTGGTGCAGCCTGCCGGGGCGGCACCACTGGTGCTGTAGCCGGTGGTGTCGAAGGAGTTCGTTCCTTCGGTCATGGGGACAGCAGCACTGCAGTCCTCATTCGAGGCCAGTGCAATGTCGAGGGTTCCGTCACCCTCGCTGCCATTCCAGCCGGCGATCTGGACGTAGTAGGAACTACCCGCAGAAACCGGGATCGAGACCTCGGACATGAAGCCGCCGGATCCACAGGCGTCGTCACTGGAAGCGAGGCAGGTTGCGCCGGCAGTGGGGCAGGTGCCTCCGTCATAGACGGCGATGACGCTGTCATCGTTGGCACCGCTCTGGGCACAGGTTCCGATGGTGGCGATGCCGTCACCGGAAGCGGTGTACAGCATCCACACATCGTTTTCGATGTTGCTGTCACAATCGGCCGGTCCATCCAGGGTGGAGCCGGTCAGGTCGTAGGCGTGAGAGCCTTCGCCCACCTCGGTGGCACCACAACAATCGTCTGCGGTGCAGGCGACAAGCGAGATGTCGAGGGTTCCGTCACCCTCGCTGCCATTCCAACCCGCGATCTGGATCAGGTAGGTGTTGCCACCGACCACTGGAACATCGACACCGGACATGAAGCCGCCGGATCCACAGCTATCGTCATTGGAAGCGAGGCAGACGGCTCCAGCGGTGGGACAGGCAGCACCGTCGTAGACGGCGATGACGCTGTCATCGTTGGTGCCACTCTGGGCACAGGTTCCGATGGAAGCGGTTCCGTTGGCGCTAGGAGTGTAGGCAAACCACACATCGTTTTCGATGTTGGAATCACAATCGGCCGGTCCATCCAGGGTGGAGCCGGTCAGGTCGTAGGCATGTGCGCCTTCGCCCACCGGGTAAGCTCCGGCACAATCGTCATTGCTGCAGTCAGGGGTGCCAAGGCAGTCGTCGTCGTCACAGTCGGTGAGACCGTCACAGTCATCGTCGATTCCGTCGGCACAGTTGGTCTCGGCAGGGGAGGCGAGCGAGATGTCGAGGGTTCCGTCACCCTCGCTGCCATTCCAACCCGCGATCTGGATCAGGTAGGTGTTGCCACCGACCACTGGAACATCGACACCGGACATGAAGCCGCCGGATCCACAGCTATCGTCATTGGAAGCGAGGCAGACGGCTCCAGCGGTGGGACAGGCAGCACCGTCGTAGACGGCGATGACGCTGTCATCGTTGGTGCCACTCTGGGCACAGGTTCCGATGGAAGCGGTTCCGTCGCAGGAAGCGGTGTAGGCAAACCACACGTCGTTTTGGATGTTGCTGTCACAATCGGCCGGTCCATCCAGGGTGGAGCCGGTCAGGTCGTAGGCGTGAGAGCCTTCGCCCACCTCGGTGGCACCACAACAATCGTCTGCGGTGCAGGCGACAAGCGAGATGTCGAGGGTTCCGTCACCCTCGCTGCCATTCCAACCCGCGATCTGGATCAGGTAGGTGTTGCCACCGACCACTGGAACATCGACACCGGACATGAAGCCGCCGGATCCACAGCTATCGTCATTGGAAGCGAGGCAGACGGCTCCAGCGGTGGGACAGGCAGCACCGTCGTAGACGGCGATGACGCTGTCATCGTTGGTGCCACTCTGGGCACAGGTTCCGATGGAAGCGGTTCCGTCGCAGGAAGCGGTGTAGGCAAACCACACGTCGTTTTGGATGTTGCTGTCACAATCGGCCGGTCCATCCAGGGTGGAGCCGGTCAGGTCGTAG
>CAYPPQ010000083.1:8748-11974 GCA_964412635.1 uncultured Planctomycetia bacterium
AGACGGCGATGACGCTGTCATCGTTGGTGCCACTCTGGGCACAGGTTCCGATGGAGGCAGTTCCGTCGCAGGATGCGGTGTAGGAATACCAGACATCGTTTGCGATGTTGCTGTCACAGTCCGCCGGACCGTCCATGGTGGAACCGGTCAGATCATAACTGTGTGAACCCTCGCCGATGGCGGGGGCACTGGCACAGTCATCGGTAGCCTGCGAATACACCGCAGAACTGGTGACTACGAACGCCATCATGCTGATGGTGATCAGGAAGAAACGAGAAGCACTCATGGGAAGGCCTTTCCTTTTAGCTCCAAGCAGGAATCGATTCCGGTCACCTCTCAAACCGAGGAGGCCGATAACCGACAATCCAGATGAACGAAATTACAAAATTCAATGCACGAGGAGACGTCAGACATCTGGATCGGTCGCTCGCAATATTGCGGACGAACACACCAGAGAGATTTGAAGTACACCTCGCTCAGCCCAAGCAATCTGAAGGTAGACTCCTCCAGACCGTATCTACAACTTTATTGGACGATGGCCCGATTCGCAACCGGGTCATTTGAGAGATAGTCGACAGGAATTCATGGAATGGTGCGGTGGAGGGGTCTAGCGCTAGCGGTTCCAGGTGGGCCTCGAGGGCGATGTCACAACCTGCAGATATACAGGAGTTTATGGTCCACAGTCTGAGGAGGAGTGAGGTCGAGGAGCGGGCGAGCCGCAGGAAAAGAGGAGATCAGGGTCTGGAACGCTCCCGATTTCGACCAAAAAATCCCGGGCGATGTTTCTCGATCTGGTTCTGCTGCCAGATTTTTTCGGTCATCCAGGCGGGATCGGTGACCCCTTCTTCCCACTGACGGAGTTTGCTCGACAGGAAAGTCACCACTTGCGGGTGATCGGCAGCTCGATCGACCGCTTCACCTGGGTCCGAGTCGAGGTGGAAAAGCTGTGGGGAAAGGCTCTCGACGCGCAGTAGTTTCCACGGGCCGCTGCGCACTGCGGCGGCTACCGCTCGCCGCCAGTACAACTCCCGTTGCGGGGGAGATGTCCGCTGTCCCGTGAGGAGCGAGGTGATGTCGAGACCGTCGAGGGTCGTCTCCGTACCATCGGAGCCAGGTATTGCGGAGCCAGGTATTGCGGAGCCAGTTATTGCGGAGCCAGCCATCGCCAGGAGAGTCGGTGCGATGTCGAGTGTGCTGATGGGATGGGGGAGTCGACTTCCCGCAGGAATCCGAGAGGGCCAGCGGACTGACCAGGGAACCCGGATACCGCCCTCGAATTTCGACCCCTTCATGCCCCGCAGCGGCCCGTTGTCGCTGGCGTTACTGGTTGCCCCACCGTTGTCGTTGAGAAACATCACCACCGTGTTGTCGGTGAGTTGCTCATCTTCGAGTGTGTCGAGGATGCCACCGACCGCTCGATCGAGTGCCAGCATCATCGCCAGGTACTTGCGACGCTTGTCGGGGATCCCCTCGGGAACCCGCTGGAGATCATCCGCCAGGGCGTGCATCGGAGTGTGTACGGCATTGAATGAGACGAGCAGGAAGAAGGGCTGGTCGCGGTGATCTTCGCTGGCACGGTGTTCCCGGATGAATCGGGAAGCCTCCACCTCGATGGCGTCCGTCACGTAGGGAGCGGGCAAAGGTGCAGGAGTCTCACCGTCGAGCCAAACGGTTCGACGGGGCAGCGATGGGCGGTCGTGATAACTACGGGAGCCGCCGAGGAAGCCGTGGAAGCGATCAAAACCGCGGCGGGTTGGTCGGTAGGGTGGATCTTCGCCGAGGTGCCACTTGCCGATGAGACCGGTTCGATATCCCAGCTCCTGAAGACGTTGGGGGAGGGTGGTCTCCTCGAGAGGGAGTCCCTGACCCGATCCCGCCGGGAGGTTCATCTCGTGACCGAATCGCTGCGGGTATCTGCCGGTGAGGAGTCCGGCGCGAGAGGGGCTGCACACCGAGGCGCAGACATATCCTTGCTGGCAGATGACACCTTGCTCGGCGATCTGATCGATGCGAGGGGTCTGGACCGGTTCCAGTCCGGTGAAGCCAAAATCGGCATATCCCGCATCGTCGGCGAGCAAGATCACCACCGAAGGTCTGTTGAGGAGGCGTTGCTCGGCGATCGTCGGCCCACCCTGACAGCCACAGAGAATCAGCAGCAGCGCCATCGAGACGCAGATGTGGCTCCTGGCCATCGAGACGCAGATGTGGCTCCTGGCCATCGAGACGCAGATGTGGCTCCTGAAAGAGCGGCACCGGATGCCAGGTCGCCTCATCGCCACCTCCTTCGTCACTGACGTTCGAGGGCGAACGCCTGAACCCGCTCGCGTATCGAATCGGCGTCGAGTCCACAGTGGCGATAAACCTCGGAGGAGGGACCGCTCGGGGAGTAGTTCTCGACGCCGATGCGCAGTTGAGGAATACAGGTTCCCGCCTGGAACAGAGACTCCGCCACGCTGTTGCCGAGTCCGGTGCGTACCGAATGATCCTCCACGGTGACGACGAACGGCTGGGAAGCGAGTGCGGCGATGGAGGAGGAATCGATGGATGTGGGGGTGGCCGCATGAGCCAGCCCGATATCGAGCCCCTCCGAGCGCAGTCCCTCGACCGCTTCCAGAGCCTGGCTGGTCGGGGTTCCCATGGCGATGACCATCCCTGCGGTACCTCTACGGATCACGTCGAGTCGTCCGGGGGTGAACTGGTAATCGTCTCCGAAGAAGGGGGCCCCTTCTTCATCGGTGATCGTCGGTAACTTCGACCTGCCCATGCCGATGAATGCCATCCCTGGAGTGGTCAGTGCATGGCGCACGATGCGATCGGTCTGGTTCGGATCGGCCGGCACGTAGATGTTGATGCCGAAGATGTTTCTCAGCACACCGACATAGTCGATGCACTGGTGAGTCTTGCCATCTTCTCCCACATCGAGTCCGAGATGGGTGCAGGCGATCTTGAGGTGGGCATGATTGATGTCGCTGAGGCGGTGCTGGTTGTAAGTCTCGCACACACCGAAGACACCGAAGTCGGCGAAGACGGTGGTGACCTCGCAGGTCGACAGTGCCCCGGCACAGGTCGCGGTGTGATGCTCCTGGATTCCCGCCTGGAAGAATCGATCGGGGAAACTGTCGTGGAACTTGTTCAGTTTGACCGAGCCTTCCAGGTCACAATCGAAGGCTGCCATGGGGGGGGAGTCGTTGCCGTTGGCAGAAGCGCAGGCGACCTCGTGGATCGC
>CAYPPQ010000084.1:0-11824 GCA_964412635.1 uncultured Planctomycetia bacterium
GTTGATCTCGGTGGTTTCCCTGATCTGGGGCTGGCAGCGAGCGGACCAGGTCATCATCGGTGACGCCAACGAGGGATTGCCGGAACTGCGAGCGGATTCTCGTTACAACATCGACACCCGCCAGATTGCACAGTCCTATTCGATCGGTGTCGATCTGATCACCGTCATCGTCGAGACGATCCCCAATGCCAGTATCGATCACTCGGTGATGGACAGGATCGATGAGTTCCAGTGGCGAATCTCCAATGTCGAGGGTGTGCGGTCGACGCTGTCGCTGCCGCAGGCAGCCAGGATCCTGGCTGCTGCGTGGAGCGAAGGCTCACCCAAGTGGCGGGAGCTACCGCGAAACAGTGACATGCTGGCACAGGCTCTCGCCAGCATCGAAACCTCGACGGGACTACTCAACTCCGACGCCAGCGTCTTGCCGGTGCTGATCTTCACCGAGGATCACAAGGCTGAGACGATCGACAGGGTCACACGGGCGGTGGAACTGTACGGGCAGGAACTGGGGGCGGAGGATGTTCGCTTCCGCCTCGCCACCGGCAATGTCGGAGTGATGGCTGCCACCAATCAGGTGGTTGCTGCGGCCCAGATGGAGATGCTTTTCACCATCTACCTGGTCGTCATCGTGCTCGGATTGCTGGCGTTTCGCAGCGTACGCGCGACCATCTGCGTCATCCTGCCGCTGGTGCTGGTGAGTGTCCTCTGCTACGCACTGATGGTTCTCTTTGGTATCGGACTGAAGGTGTCGACGCTACCGGTTGCGGCACTGGGGGTGGGGATCGGCGTTGACTACGGCATCTACCTCACCACCCAGTTGCTACGGTCACGACGGGCGGGTCAATCACTGGAGAGCGCGTATCTGACCTCGTTACAGAGAACCGGCAATGCAGTTCTGGTCACTGGCCTGACGCTGGCGCTGGGAGTGGCGACGTGGATCTACTCCGATCTGCAGTTGCAGGCGGACATGGGAGTGCTTCTGTGCTTCATGTTTGCCGGCAACATGCTGGGAGCACTGATCCTGATTCCGGCGCTGCACAAGGTGATTCCCGGTGGCGCCGGGGACCCGGAAAAAGGCGCTATCGAGAACTCCTGAGCAGGGTAGAGATCCGCTTACTCGCTACCACTCTCCGGAGTGATCGGTTCGGCGATGGAATCGGTTGGAAAGCGTTCCGCTGCGGGATTGGTTCCGGCGGGGAAGGAATCGACCGCCACCGCCTCACGTCTCGCCAGGTCCGCCTCTCTCAGACGCTGCTCTGCAGCCTCGTCGATGACGCCCGCCTCACGCCCTCTACGGACCAGCGTTGCGGCTGGGTGCTTCTCCAGTTGACCGCTGCGGATCGCCTTCTTCAACATGTCGGTATCGCCCCTCGAGGCGACCACCTTGGCGAGTGCCGCTTCCAGCGTCGCCAGACCCGGCGATCCTGCCGGCCGGGCTACCACGTCGCCGGTCAGTCGCTGATAGAGGATGGAGTCGTCGAGAAGGTCGCTCGCGATGGCATCTGCAAGCCGGTCGGAGGGGGCAAGGGCCCACCCTCTACCGGGAACGCCGAGCAATCGCATCAACCAGGAAGCGGGGCGGTTCGGTAGATTCTGGACGAACCCTGCCAGTGCTTGCTCCGTCTCCTGAACAGATCTCTCGAGGGTGTATTGCACCAGTTGCGAATCCTCTGCCGGTCGTCCGTCGTCATGGAACTTCTTGAGAACCGCTGACGCCACCGTCATCCAGGACAGGGCATCTGCCAGTCGGCCGGTCAGATGTTCCCTGCGCTTGAGATCCCCGCCGAGGGTTCCCATGGCGATATCGGCGGCGAGAGCGAAGTGGGCGGACATTCCAGAGATGCGCTGCTGACTACGACCGATGGGCCCTTCGAAGTTGCGACCCGCCAGACGGTACCCGCTGATGCGATGGACGAGGGAGCGAGTTCCATTGGCGATGACGAAACCGACATGACCCCAGAAGGCCCGATCGAACTGTTTCAGGTCGCCCTTCTCCACAGCGTCCAGTTCCGAGGTGACATGGGGGTGACAGCGGATCGCCCCCTGGCCGAAGATGATCATCGTCCGCGTCAAGATGTTGGCGCCCTCCACGGTGATTCCCACCGGAACCGCAGAATAGGCGTTGGCCAGTTCGTTGCGGGGGCCACGGCAGATGGCGTTCCCTGCCACCACGTCCATCGAGTCGTTGACCGTCTCTCTCAGTCTTTCGGTGGCGAATGCCTTGGCGACGGCACTGATCACCGCTGGCTTCTCACCGCTGTCCACCGCAAGGGTGGTGATGGTGCGCAGTGCATCGAGGGAGTAACTGCTGGAAGCACAGCGCACCAGCGGTTCCTGAACTCCCTCGAAGCGACCGATGGGGAGACCGAACTGCTCCCTCACCGATGCGTGGGCGGCGGCGACCTTCAGGCACAACTGGGCTCCTCCAGCAGAACTGGAGGGGAGTGAGATTCCACGCCCGGCGGAGAGGCACTGCATCAGCATCCTCCAGCCCTTGCCACAGCCACTCTCGCCGCCGATGACGGCGTCGAGTGGGATGAAAACGTTGCGTCCCCGTGTCGGTCCGTTGAGGAACGGAACTCCCAGAGGATCGTGCCGTTCACCGATCTCGACCCCATCCAGGTCGGCGGGGATGAGGGCACAGGTGATTCCGATGTCGTCGCTGTCTCCCAGCAGATGGTCGGGATCGTAGAGGCGGAAGGCGACACCGACGATGGTCGCCCGTGGAGCCAGCGTGATGTATCGCTTGTCCCAGTTGAGGCGGATCCCCACCACCTTCTTGCCTTCGACCTGCTCCTCGACGACGACTCCGTGACTCGCCATCGATCCGGCCGCGTCCGATCCGGCACCCGGTTCCGTCAGGGCGAAGCAGGGGATCTCCTTGCCGCTGGCCAGCAGCGGCAGCAATCGGTCCTTCTGTTCGACGGTGCCGTAATGGAGTAGTAACTCGCCAGGACCTAGCGAGTTTGGCACCATGATGGTGACCGAGAGAGCATTGCTGATGGTCGCTGCTCGAGAGATCACCGCTGACATCGCTGCGGCGGAGAAACCGAGTCCTCCGTACTGTTCCGGGATGATCATCCCGAAGAAACCGCGGGAGGCGAGGAATTCGAACGCCTCGTCGGAGATGCCACCCTCCTGTCGGTCCTTCCAGTTGTCGACGATGTTGACCAGCTCGGCGACCGGTCCGTCGAGGAACTCCTTCTCCCGGGCAGAGAGTTCCGAGGTCCCCTGGCCAAACCAACCGTTCCAGTCGGGGGATCCCGAGAAGATCTCTCCGTCCCACCAGACACTTCCCCCTTCCAGTGCTTCCCGTTCGGTGTCACTGATGGGAGGTAGGATCTTGCGGATGATGCCCATGATGCTGCGGGTGAGGAGCCAGCGGCGGATCAGCGGCAGGTAGCCGACAACCAGCGCTGCGACGAAGATGATCCGGATCAGGTTATCGATGAGGGTCGGTGCTTCTCCAGCGAGTAGCGGTAATCCGCACAGGATCGCACCGGCGACGGTCCATGCCCAGCGCACGCGACCGGCCAGTAGCAGGATCACTGCAGGAACGATGACCAGCGACCAGGGGACCAGTGATTGTGGGAACTGATCGAAACTCATCTGTGATCCTCTTCTCCGGAAATGGAGTCGTACCTTCGGTGGCGATGATCATCATCCATCAGGTCGATGGAGAACCAGCCGAGCAGTGCATCGAGTAGTTCCAGCGGATTGATTCCGCCATCGATACTCACCACGCCCAGTGTACCCGAAATCGCCAGCCAGGAGTTCCTGCTCCTGTTCTGGGCAGGGGACAGGGCTTCGAGTGCCGGTGCCCTGGTCAGCAGTGGGTTGGGGAAATTTCGATGCAGTTGCAGCAAGGAACACGATTCCCCGGCCACGTAATCGTTTCCCATCAAGCACAATGCTCCTGACCAGCCTCGCAGGGGAGTACGCATCGAGGAGGCATCCGGTTCCCCCCACGGCTCGGTGTAGAGAGGAGCCGCCACCAGCAGGGTCGGAAATGCCGCGGTTCTCAAGCGACCAGCGGGTTGTCCAGGACGGGGATCGTGGCCGAGGCTGTAGCGGGGAAAGAGGTTTGCATCGGCGAAACCGACGGCGGGGTGAATCCAGCGGGTCGCCTCCACTTCACCGTAGAGTCCGATTCCGGCGCCGATCTGCAGGCGAAAGATATCCGCCATATCGGCTCGTCTCGCCTGGAGATTGCTGCCACAGCCGCTGGTCATCACCAGCAGACCCACAATTAGCCAGAGTTCGATTGCGCCACGCATCATCTCGACTCCTCTCGACCTCATGATGGGGGTGTCCGCTTCCGGATGCATCCGGGCTGGAGATTTCTGTCGTTTTTTTTTACGATATCGGGTGCTGGTGGAGACGAGATTCCACCAGATCACCCGAGAATCGGAGAGGCCCATCGATGATTGCCAGGATATTGTCCTTCTTCCCGCTTTTGCTGGCATCTGTCGATGGCTGTTTCTACGTGCCCTTGTACCCGCGACGGGAACTCGGCGGGCGGCGTCATGGCGGCTCGGGCAGATCTTCCGACGGTCGCGACTCACGACCTCAATCGAACCAGTTGGATGTTTCTCGACCGAACGACGACCAGGAACGGCCACCTCGGTGGCATCTTCGGCGGCCGTGGTTGCTGCTGGTGGCGGCGATGATCACGACTCTCACCACGACTCTCACAACCACTCCCACCACGGCGCAGGTACCGCAACCACCGGTGGAGCGTGTCGACATCGGGAGGTCTGGTGAGAAGCAGCGCGATGCGGCGCGGCTGGCGAGGCAGCGTACCAGCCAGGGGCCGGGGGAAGTACGCGAGATCTTTGCCCTGCTCCTCGACCCCTCAGGGGTGGTGAGGGATGCGGTCTTCGAGCAGATCGTCGAGAAATGGAGTGCCGAAGATCGACGGAAACTGGCGAGCGGCCTGACAGTACTGCCCGGTCCACCTCCATCGTCGAAGACCGCCAAGCCGCAGGGCAATGGCCACGACGATCGGCACGGGAATCTCCAGGAAATCCTCGCAGAGATCTATCTGCACAGACCCGATGAGAAGCAGCGAGACAACCTGTTGCACGTGGCCAGCCGCTCCTCGTCTTCGGATGCCAGGGAGATGGCTCTCGGCGCGCTGGCTCGATTGCCGGAGGGTGTCCTCGATGAAGATTCGATCGATGGCATCGAGAAGATGGCGAGTCGCACCTCTCGAGGCAACGACTGGGTGGTGCGCGGTGAAGCGTTACGGACGCTGGCGCGAGTGTCAGGTGAGGGCGCGCTCGCGCTGCTGGAGAAGACGCTGAAGGAGAAGAAGATCCCGGCACTTCGCATCGCTGCGTTGCAGGGACTCGCCGAGGTCGATCGGGCACGGGGTTGCGAGGCCGCTGTGGAAGCGGCGGTTCGTCCATGGAACGACCGTCAGGGGATCTGGGGGGAACGGATTCGCCGTGCCGCTCTGGCGATCCTGGCGCAGCAGGGCAGCGAGTTTCCACGGAGTGAACGGGCCCGATACATCGACGAACTGATCGAAGCGGCCCCGACGATGGAGGGGGCCACCGGTCGTAGACTGTGGGAAACGCTGGGGCGCCTCACCGAGCATCCGGAAGTCCCGGCCAGTGCCAGTTCCTGGGATTCGTGGTGGAAGGCGCGCAAGTCGCAGTGGATCGCCGAGCAGGAAGCAACGGATCCGCAGCAACCGGCCTCTGATGATGGTCCAGAGGAGAGTGGTACTCGGGTGGTTCGGTACCACGGTGTGGAGCTGGATTCGCGTCGAATCGTGTTCCTCTCCGATGTGTCCGGTGGCATGTCTCGCACCATCGATGGTCAGTTCGATGGAACCGGACCGCGACGCATCGAGGTGGCTCGTATCGAACTGCTGAGAGTCCTCGATGAATTGCCGAGGGAGGCGTTGGTGCAGGTTGTTCATTTCGCCAGCCACAGCATGCCGGCACTCTCTCGGGTGCAGCCGCTGGCGAGGAGCCGCAAGTCACTGCAGAAGGAGATCAGTTCTCAACAGGTTCCGAGCGGTCGAGGGGAAGCGAGGGGCAACCTGTACGGTCCGCTGAGGAGAGCGGTGCTCGAGCCAGGAACCGATACCGTGATCTTGCTGACGGAAGGTGCGCCCACCGAGGGTAAGATCCACGATTCGAAACGATTGCTGTGGCATATCCGCCGCTGGAATCGCTGGGGACAGGCGCCGATTCACGTTCTCTCCGTCGGTAAATTGCGGGGAGACAATCGAGCGTTCCTGGAAACGCTGGCGACCGAGTCGGGGGGTGGCTTTCACGATGTCGATGGCACCTTCGGAAAGATGCGGTCATCGAGTCGCCGGTGGTAGCGAGTCGCCGGTGGTAGCGAGTCGCCGGTGGTAGCGAGTCGCCGGTGGTAGCGAGTCGCCGTAGCGGACCGTTGTGGAAGAGATCACTGGAGGAACAGGCGTTCCACCCGCCACATCAGATCCTCCTCCTGGAAAGCGATTTCCATCAGGTCATCGGTATCGAGAGTCACGGTGAAGCCGTGAACCGGGGGCTGCAGTGATCGGTCGATCCAGCTGGCGTGCATCGTCTGGACTCGATGATGACGCCCTCGCCAGGAGAGCGATCGGATCTCGATCTTGCCGCCACGAAAGCAGGCAACCACCTCGTCCAGTGCCTCGTGAACCTCTTCTTCTCGAATCTCCACCATGTCAATCCCGTCAACGACGTCCAAAGTGGCGAAGGACGCCGACCAGTTTTCCGAACACCTCGATATTGTGCTGACGGGGGTCGATCTCCAGCGCAGCGAACTCGTCGTTGGCACCTTCCAGGCGGATGCGTTTCTTGCGCTTCGATTTATCGTTGCTGCTGTCGGTGCGCCATCTCTTGAGGGTGCCTTCTCCATCGATGGTGACCGCGGCGATCTCTCCCATCTCCACCGTCGGTTGTCGTCTGACCACGGCGAGATCTCCCGGCAGGATCCCGGCGTCTTTCATGCTGGTACCCTCCACCTCCAGTGCGACCACCTCGGTGGTGGAGCCGAAGGCGGAGGGGGGGAAGGGGAGCCACTCCGGTGCTTGCCCTCCTCCGTCGGTGCAACAGGTGATCGGTTGTCCCGCAGCGATCCTGCCCACCAGTGGGATCGAGTCGTGGGCGGAGGGGGGCGCATCTACCGGCTGCCAGTTTCTCGAACCGGCTGCGGGATCGCGTCGGATCAATCCCACTTCTTCGAGCCGTTTCAGGTGACGGTGGACCGATGCAGAGGAGCGCAGACCCAGCTGGTCGCCGATCTCTCGCACCGTGGCGGGGCGCAACTTACGGGCTCGATCGCGGATCACCTCGAGGACCTTGCCACGTGTGGTTCCCCTCAGAGCCTCTTCAGAAATCAGAGTTTCTTCAGAAAACGCTGCGGAATCGTGCTGTTTTGAATCACGCAGGGGAAATCTACCGGACATCGACCCTCTTCTTCTGCCCCGGGACGTCGGGGCTGGAGGATCAGCATGGGGAACAGATGTTCGCCCGTCAAGACGCTTCGGAGCGACGGTCGTATTCGGCGATGATGGTGGGGGTGATTCCGCCCCGGACGAAAAAGTGCCCGGTCGCCTTCATCCAGCGCGGCTGGCACGCCGCCACGAGATCGTCCAGGATCTGGTTGGTCACCGCCTCGTGAAATGCCCCCTCGTTGCGATAGGACCAGAGGTACAACTTCAGGGACTTGGTTTCGATGCAACTCTGATCAGGGATGTATTCGAATTCGAAGTGGGCGAAGTCCGGTTGTCCTGTCAGCGGGCAGACACAGGTGAACTCGGGGCAATCAAACTGGACGACAAAATCTCTTTCAGGGTTTGGATTTGGAAAGGTTTCCAGTTCGCGACTCGGTTGTGTCGACATATGACGATCTTTCCAGGTATTGACCCCACAGGATGTTACCTGCGGCGGAGTTTCAAGAGCGCCTCATCCTAGCGGGGTCATCGTTGCGATGGGAGAAAAAGCTGTGCGGGGAGGTTGTAAATGAAACGGAAGCAAAAAGGACGCGGCTGGAAATCTTCGATATCATCGCCAGTTGAGGAGCCCGATGGAGATTCCCGGAACTCCCCGTAGTAGGCCGGGGGGGCGCCTCGTGAGGAGTGGGAACCAGTGACTGGAAGAGCATTATTGGTACTTGGCGGTGGTGTTGAACTGCGCCGGGTGCTGTCGATGATCGAGGAACTGTCGATGCCGTTGTACGGAGTGATTCCGTGGCAGGACTCGACGATTCCCGACCATCCACTGCAGGCGACCGGGGTACCCTCCCATCAGGTCATCGGCTGCCTCGAGGACCTTTCCACGATCGGTCAGGAAAACCAGGCATCGGTCGTGCTGGCAATCTCTCGCCCTTCCGAGAGGGCACTGGCGACGGCCCGATGTCGAGAAGCTGCGGTTCCCTTGGCTACCCTCCTCTCCCGCCACGCCATCATCTCCGAGAGTTCGCGCATCGAGCAGGGATGCCTGGTGGAAAAGGGCTGCATCGCCGAGTCCGGCTCACGACTGGGAAACGGGGTCCTGATGCTGCCCGGCTCGCGCGTCGGCCTGGGGGTTCGGTGCGGTGATCACACCGTTGTGGGGCCCGGGGTCTCCGTCGATGACGATGCTCGGATCGGAGAAGAGGTTCACCTCGGAGACGGCTCGAGGGTTCTCGCCGGCAACATGGTCGGTCGATCGGCAGTGGTTTTGCCAGGATCTCTCATCACCTCCGATGTGGAACCGGGTAGGATCGTTGGTGGGATTCCCGCCGAGGTGGTGGGGCACTCGGTTTTCTTGAGCGGGAATTGACCATTCCGCAGCCAGGGTTCCTCCGGGAACGGGAGAAGTACGCACCTTGATCAGCGACACATCCATCGACAATCCCCTCTCCGAGGAACCACTCCCAGAAGAACAATCAACGGACTTCGGTCTGCTGGAAGTGGATCCCGAGGAGATACTCGCCACCGATCGTCAGTCGGGCTATTCCCCCGCTCGAGTTCATCCCGACATTGCCGCCACCGGCGGTGTGATCCGTCAGAGGTGGGAGGACTTCAAGGTCACGGAGATTCCCCTCTACACACCGTGTGGTTCGGGAGAACATCTCTACATCACCATCGAGAAGAGTAACCGGACGACCATCCAGGCACGTGATCATCTCGCCAAGGTTCTGGGGGTCCGCAGGGAAGAGGTTGGCTTCGCCGGATTCAAGGACAAGAGAGCGATCGCGGTCCAGACCTTCTCGGTTCCTTCACTCAGTGATCGTGATGTTGAATCGATCGACGCCCCCTGGATTCGTGTGCTCGATCTGTCTCGACACCGAAACAAGATTCGAACGGGACATCTCGAGGGGAATCGTTTCGAGATTCGTATTCGCGATGTGAAGCAGCAGCACCTTTCCGATGTTCTCGAACTGCTCGATCGAATCTCGACCAGTGGTCTGCCTAATTTTTACGGTCCACAGAGATTCGGCATGCATGGCGATGGAGCCAGGATCGGTTCCGCTCTCCTGCGTCGGCAGATCGATGTTGCCATCGATCTGTTACTGGCCCCGAGAGATGGAGTCGAAGAGGAGTATCGAAGTGCCTTCGCCGCCGGTGATATCGACCTTGCCAGGCGCATGTTGCCGCCGGGGAGGACCGCCGAAGCTTCGATCCTGACCTCGCTCAAGACCCATCCCGGGAATCTGAGGGCTGCGGCCAGGAGGATTCCTCACGCTCTCCGCAAGATGTACTACTCCGCCTTCCAGGCGGAACTGTTCAACTGGGTTCTTCAGGAGCGAATCCACCGCAGTCCCGACGCATTCTGGTGTCCGTGGCCAGGGGACATCTGCCAGATGGAGGGGCATCGGTCGAGGTTCCACGTGCCCCTCGATGAGGGTTCTGTGAAGAGGGAACAGGATCGGGCCCAGGCGGGAGAGATCTCACCAACGGGACCGATCTTTGGCAGGAAGATGCATGTTCCTGAAGGAGTGGCGGGGGAGATCGAGAGTGCGATTCTCATCTCCGAAGGACTTCGACCCGCATCGTGGCTCTCCCACGTACGTGGGATGAAACTGGATGGAACGCGCCGGTCATTGCGAATCCAGGTTGGAGATCCCTCCGCCGAGTGGGAGGAGGAACATCAGAGTCTACTGATCTCCTTCACCCTACCAGCGGGAGCGTTCGCGACGATTCTCCTGGAGCAGATCATGGGATCGGCCACCACGGGAGAAGGATCTACTGCTCCTGAGGAACCTCTCCCCGACTGATCGCCAGGATCTTCACCTTCTGGACTCCGGTGGGAAGTTCCACCTCGAACTCATCTCCGACCTTCTTCTGAAGCATCGCCTTGCCGACGGGGGAGAGATACGAGAGGACTCCCTCATCGGGGCCTCCATCCCAGGGCCCGAGCAAGCAGTAGGTTGCTTCCTTGTCGGTGGTGAGATTGTTGAAGTGAATCTTGCTGCCAAGCCCGACCTGATCGGTGCTTGCCTCCTCCGGATTGATGACGCGCACCCGATCCAGTTCTCCCTGCAGTTCCATCACCCGGCGGTTGAGGTTCTCCCGTTCCTCGATGGCGGAGGTGAACTCTGCATTCTCGCTGAGGTCTCCCAGTGCTGCAGCATCTCCGATCGCCTTGAAGATCTCCGGAAGCTTGACGTTGCGGATCAACTCCAGTTCCCCTTGAACCTTGGTGATTCCAAATTTGGTCGAATAGATGGCACTGTCGGCGACTGTTGCCGATCCCCGGCTCGGTTGACCGGCGAGCACGAGAGGGAATTTCCTCAGGATGATCGCCTTGGCCTTCTCTAGGTTGGAATCGCTGATGGAGCGTGATCCCGTCAACTGCATGTAGATCTCTCGAGCATCGGTCAGCGTGCACGTCTCGAGAACCTGCTTCAGCAGGGCGAATGGCTTCACTGCCAGGTGCTGACGATAGCGCTTCACCGCCACGCCGATTCCAGGATTCGCCCTGCTGGCGCCGGCATTCTCGCTATCGAGGGAAAGCCGGTCGAAGAGTGCTGCGGCCTGGCGGTACAGATCTGACGAGGAGATCCCCTTGAGGAAGGGGAAGACATTGAAATTCTGGGAAGATGCGTTTCGGACCAGGTGCAGGAACAGCAGCGGGGATTTGCCGGGGTGTTGCATCACCTTGGTGCAGAGGGAATGTGCGACAGCGGTTTGATCTGACTCGGCATAGATCTTGAACATCAGTTCGCGCAGGGTGTCGTCTGCCTTCAGTAACATCTCCTCCTGGAGACTATTCCAGTTCTCCCCACTGAACTCACGTACCACGTCGAGGGTGTTGCTTACATCTTCTTCACGAGAGATCGTGTTGAGAAGATCTGCGGGGTGTTTCGCCTTCTGGATGCTGGCTCCGATGGTGGTGATCTCATCCCCATCCGGAGAATGATCCTTGAGCAGGAGCAGTGCCGAGACCCGTTCCGCTGCATCGAGATCCCCTCGCTTGATGTCCCTGCGTAGCAGCTTGAACTGTGACTCGAGAAGGGTGTGCTGGTCAGCGTTCAGTTCGGAGAGACACTCACGAATGTTTTTCAGTCGCTCCGTCGGACTGAGATTGTTGAATCTTCGTTCGACACTCGTGTTCAGCGCCTCTGGACCGTCGAGGAGGTAGAGTTCATTACTCTTGCCACCGGACTGGCCCACCAGGGGGTCCTTCTTGATGGCATTTCTTGCCCTCGCCCACCACTTGCTCCAGGAGGAACTGGGAACAGCGACACCACTGAGTGCATCGCGAATTCTCGCGAGAGGGATCGGTCTTGAACTGGTTCTGAGGACCAGCTTGATCAGCTCGGCAGGTTCTTCCTCTGCGATCCTTCGCAGTTCCTCAGGGCGTTGACAGCC
>CAYPPQ010000085.1:0-11235 GCA_964412635.1 uncultured Planctomycetia bacterium
GGCTCACATTCAGAACCGGAAAGCCTCCTACGTGCCTCTCGATGGCACAGGAACCCTGCCGGTGGTCATCGACTTTGCCAAGGAAGTACCGTACAAATATGTCATCGATGTGTTGAACATCTGTGCCAGGACGAAAATTGACAACATCGCCTTTGCTCAGCCGGGAGTTCCGATCGAGTAGGCGAACATCGCATGATGGGCAAGCAGAGGCTTGCCGATTCGTGCTTGTGGAGTGAATGATAATAGTCGAGCTCGTCGAACTCCTCAGTGAGGCGGACGACGAAAGATGAAAGGGTGCTCTCGTGAATGAGACCCATGACACACAGCCGCGCGAACTGAAGCAATCTGCAGCGGTTCTATGCGGACTTCTGTCGATAGGACTTGTCCTCTTCTCCCTGGCTGGCTGCGCCGGTCCATCCAATGACATCCTGGCGGGTGGCAGAGCGGAAGGGTCCGTCGAGCCGCCTCGCATCGAGTCTGGCGACTCCACCCAGGATCTGTTCTCGAAAACCGCTCCAGTCGGACAGGATCCGACCGGTGACGATTCCGTCAAGCGGATTGCCGACGAGATCACCCTGGAAGAGCAGGAGCGGAGAAAGACCGCCCAGTGGTTGGTCGAAAATGCCGACCGCTTCTTTGCCGAGGCGGACTACTCCGCTGCGGAGCGCGCTTACCGTAGAGCCCTCGCCGCAGACCCGAGCCTCGAAGAGGCAAAGAAGAACCTGGCTCGCTGCCTGATGTTCCTGGGTCGCCGCGACGGTGAAATCCTCACGGTTCTTCAGCAGTTTGGTGAAGAAGTCCAGGTGCTCGAACAGCAGCGACTGAGCGAGGCCACTCGCTTCCTCTCCGAGGGTAAAACCGCCCTGGAGGAGGATCGCGTCGAGGAGGCACTCGATCTGCTGCAACGTTCCCGTGAACGCTTGATCTGGTTCGAGTACGGAGTCGATGTCACCGAGATGCAGGCGGAAGCTCAGGCTCTTTATGACCGGGCGAGAAACCGAAAGATCGCTGCCGACGAGTCCGACCGGAGAAACCGGGAAGAATTCGCCATTCGCGAGGCGGAGAGACTCACCTCCGAGGCGGAAAAACGTCGTCTCGAGCGGATCGCAACGCTGATGGATCGTATCGAGGACGCCATGGTCCGGGAGGACTTCCGCGAGGCCTCTCAACTGTGCAAGACGATCCTCCAGATCGATCCACAGAATGGCTCCGCCCAGCGCCTGCAGGAGCGTGCCGACGAGTACCTGGCCGCTCACCGCTACGTCAATTACCTGGAGCGGAACTCGGAGCAGGAGACCCGTGTGTGGGAAGACCTGGAACGGTCTGCCATTCCTTACGAGGATCCCTTCCGCTTCCCCGAATCCCGCGATTTCTGGCAGGGTGAGGTGCAGAAGCGACTGAGCCGCCTGTCCACGGCGAGCCTCGAGGAGTCGCCGGAGATCCGCAAGATCCGCAGGATTCTCTCCTCGGTTCCGACCTCCTTCGACTTCCCCGATGCAACGCTGACCGAAGTGGTCGATTTCCTGCGCAGCATCAGTGACCTCAACATCGATATCGACCCCGAGGTGGACGGTACCGAGATCAAGGTCAATCTCTCCCTCGAGGGGGTGAAGATCGGTGAGGCTCTCGATCTCAACATGAAGGCGACGGGACTCGCCTACACCTTCCGCGAGAATATCTTGCTCATCACCGAGCCGGAGAACGCTTACGGAAATCTGATCTTCGAGATGTACAACGTGACCGACATCCTCAACAAGATCCGCGACTTCCCTGGACCTGCCATCCGCGTTTCCAGTAATGACGAGGGCGATGACGACGGTGGTAGCAACCCCTTCGACTTCGGCGGCTTTGATGATGAAGAAGATGCGGAGTTGACTCCCGATGACCTGGTGACCTTGATCCAGGAATCGACCGGGGGTGCCGATGAGTGGGATGAGTCGGGGTCGACCATCAGCGGACACAAGGGTCAAATCCTGGTGACAGCAACCCGTGATCTGCACCTGTCGATCGAGGACTTCCTCGTGAATCTGCGAGCCAACAGTGACGTGTTCGTGGTGGTGGAAGCCCGCTTCATCGACATGGTCGACGACTTCCTCGAGGATATCGGGGTGGACTCTCGTAACCTCGGTCAGGGATCCGGTGGAACCGCTTTCGGAACCGCATACGGTACCCTCAACACTTCGAGTACCGGTGGATCGGATATCGGTTTCAACAACCTTGGAGATCCTACCGACCCTGCCCTGATCATGGGACAGCATCGTACTGCCGGTCGAATGCAGCACATCCTCGACGGATTTGTCGGAGGTGCCAGCGGTAGCCGTCTCAACTCGACCCTTCGTGGGGTGACGATGCAGGTGACCTGGCTCGATCCATTCCAGATCAATGCCATCATCCGAGCCAGCCAGGAGCAGCGTGCTGCACGGATCGTCACCGCTCCCAAGGTGACCGCCTCCAACGGTCAACGGGTTCACGTCTCGGTGATCACGCAGCGTTCCTATGTTCAGGATTACGAGCTGGTCTCGGGAGGTACCGGTCTGGTCGTGTCGGAAGTAGCCGACCCGGTCATCGACACCTTCCAGGATGGAGTGGTGCTGGATGTGCGTCCGGTGATCTCCGCAGATCGTCGCTACATCACCGTCGATGTACAGCCGACCCTGGCGAGTCTGATCAACGGTGTCATCTCGACGGTGACCATCAGCCTGGGAACGTTGAACAACGCAGCGAGCCTGGTGGAGATCGACTTGCCGGAGATTTCGCTGCAGCAGGCGTTCACATCGGTGACGGTCCCCGATGGTGGTACCGTTCTTCTGGGTGGCTTCAGGAGTCTCAACGAGCTCTCCTACAATTCTCAGGTACCGATCCTGGGTAACTTGCCCTTCCTGAAGAATGCGTTCCGTCGCAAGGCGTACCTGAACGAGAAGAGAAGCCTCTACATCCTGATCACTGCGAAGATCGTAAATCTGCGTGCCGAGGAGCAGAAGCTCTACAACTGATGAAACCGTGCACTGTGAAGGTGCATTTCAGGCGGGGGTCGTTTTCCTGGCGGATGCCCGGAAACGACCCTTGCTTCGTGTCGGGAGGTTTGCCTCATGAGTGAAATCCGGGCGGTCTTTTTCGACATCGATGGAACTCTGTTTTCCACCGCAGATTTCGCAGCGCGGGCTCGCGAGGCGAGTGTCGATGCGATGATCGAGGCGGGGTTGCCGGAGACGCGTGAGCACCTGCTGGAGGAACTGGGTGAGGTGGTTCGGGAGTTCTCATCCAACTACGAGAGGCACTTTGACAAGTTGCTGCTTCGTCTTCCGCGAAGGTCGATGAAGGGACTCAACCCGGCAGTGATCATCGCGGCTGGAATCGTCGCATATCACGACATGAAGACCCGATCTCTGGAACCATTCGAGGACGCACGGGAAGTTCTCAGGAGAATCGGTCATACCGATCTGACACTCGGGGTCATCACCGAAGGCCTCGAGATCAAGCAGGCGGAGAAACTGGTTCGTCTGCGGATTCTCGAGTATTTCCAGCAGCGTGCCATCTTCATCTCGCACCAGGTTGGAATCTCCAAACCCAATCCAAAGTTGTATCAGCGAGCCTGCATAGATCTCAACTTCAGGCCGTCCGAATGCGTCTACGTCGGTGACAATCCCCAGATGGATATCGATCCTGCCAACGAGATTGGTATGGTGACGGTACAGGTTTGTCGGGAGGATCGCTTCCGGACAGTACAGGGGGCAACCAGCCCCGATCACGAGATCCAGAATTTCTGGGATCTCGCAGAGGTGCTACGAGAACGTGGCGTCGAGGTGCCGGAGGTACTCTAGGTGAATGAATCTCCATCACTCTCGATGATCATCCCCATGAGGGATGAGGCGGCAGGTCTCGATGATCTCGTGGGTCGCCTGCTTCCTGCGCTGGAATCGAGCCGCCTCGCTGATTTCGAGGTGATCTTCGTCGATGATGGATCACGCGATGGTACCGGAGATCTTCTCGAAGACTATTGTGACCTCGATGATCGATGCCGTCTCGTACGCCTTCGTCGGCCCTTCGGAAAAGGGGACGCACTCGCTGCCGGGATCGATTTTGCACGAGGCGATTTGATCGGCACCATCGATGCGGATCTTCAGGAATCACCTGAGGAGATCGATCGATTTCTGAGCATGATGGAAGCGGGGGCGGACCTCGTCATCGGCTGGCGTCATCGTCGGGTCGATTCCCTCGGCAAACGAATCTCCTCTCTCCTCTTCAACAGGGTAGTTCGCCTGTTCGGTGGGCCTCCTCTGCACGACGGCAACTGCGGTTTCAAGTTGATGCGCCGCGAGCTTGCCCAGGAGTTACCTCTGTCTGGAGGACGATTCCGTTTCATGCACCTGGTTGCCGCGCACTGGGGTTATCAGGTGCGCGAGGTGCAGGTGAGCCACCGGAGGCGACAGACCGGTCACTCTCACTTCGGCCACATGAGAGCGTTTTCCGCCGCACTCGACCTGCTGGCGGTGCTGGCGCTGATTCGCGGACAGGGTCGGCCGGGAGCTCTGTTCCTGCGCTGGGGTGTCTGTCTGCTTCTTCCCGGTGGAGCAATCCTCGCCTTCATCGCCGCATTGCGACTGTCGGAAGGAACCATCCAGCACCGATATCCGCTGCTGGGCCTCGGCATCCTCCTGAGCCTGGCGGGTCTTCAACTGCTGCTGGCGGGGGTTCTGGCCGAATGGCTGGGGGCGCGAGAGCGTGGCAAGACCGCCTATCGTGTCACCAACGATCTCGAACAACGAGAACGGGAGCGGCAATCGTGGTAGTTCGCCCACGTCTCAGGGTTCTGACCGCATCCTGGCCCGGTCGCATCGAGCCGTGGAGAGCGCGATTCATCCGCGATCTCCATCTCGATCTCGCCGACCGATTCGACACCGAGGTGATCGCACCGAGGGTTCATGGCGAGGATCCCATCGAGGAACAGGATGGACCGCTGCAGGTGAATCGCTTTCCCTACAGGTCGAAGGGCAAGTCGCCACGGCAGGGTGGAGTGGGAATGGTCAGCGCTTTCAGCTGGCTGAGAGGTATCGATCGAGAAGCGAAGCGCTGGTCTCCGTTGTCGACTCCGGCAGCGATCCTCAATCACTGGGCAGTTCCTGCAGCACCGGTCGCTCGCAAAACCGCCCGTCGCCTCGACTGCCCGTACATCGTCTGGTGTCACGGCTCCGATATCCACCGCCATGGCCGCACCAGGATCGGTGCCTATCTGCTGAGACGTGGACTGAAGGATGCCGACAGGGTGCTCGCCGCCAGTGAAGAGATGGCGAGGGAGTTGCTCGAGCGCCACGGCATCTGCGGCGTTCAGGTATTGCCGGTGGGAATCGACCCCATCTTCATCGAGACACCGGTGCCCCCTTCTGCTGCGGCTCCGCTGAAACTGCTGTGGGTCGGAGAGAGGCTCGAATCGAAGGGGTACTCACGGGTTCTGGAGGCGCTTCTGAAGGCGACGAGGGCGGGGACCAGACCGTCCCTCGAGGTGATCGGTGGAGGGCCTGGAAATCGCCTGGAGGAGCCGTGTCGCAGCGAGTGTGACATCGAACTGCGCGGCCCACGGTCGCCGCAGGAGGTGCTGGAGGCGATGGATCGTTCTCACCTGCTGCTGCTGCCGAGCCACGGGGAAGGGACTCCCCTGGTGGTCCAGGAAGCGATGGCGAGAAATCTGCCGGTGCTCGCGACTCCCGTCGGCGGCATTCCGGCACTGTTCGAGGGGGATGGCGACTGGTTTCCGGTGGACGGCGATGACGATGCCGCCATCGTCACCAACCTGACCCGCTGGATCACCAGCCTGTGCGCCGACCCCGCTCCTGTGGAAGAGGCGAGAAGACGGCTCGCTTGCCGGGGGGACAGGGACTCTTCTCGGACCCGATGTGCGGATTCCCTCGCCAGGATCATCGAAGAGGTGATGCGATGATCGCACCTCTTCGCTGGGCCGTGATTCCCATCTTCCTGTTGCTGTCGCTGCTTCTCTATTACCCGGTGCTCGACGGCGACTGGGTTTTCGATGATGTTCGTCTGGTGTCGACCAATGATTGGTTGTGGCGCTCCTTCGAAGGAGTTTCGGCGGAACTGCAGGAGTGGTGGAGAGTGTCGACTACTGCCGATCCAGCCACCGACCAGGTCCGGGTCGGATTTCGACCTTTGCGATTCATCTCCTATCGTCTCGATGCGCTGGCGACGATGGCGATGGGGATCGACGATCCAGCACAGGATGGTGCCACCACCTTCTTTCACCTGCACAACATCCTGCTGCACGGACTGTGCGCTTCCCTCCTCTTCCTCCTGGTCCAGCGGATACACCCGGCTGGAAATGGAGTCAGCGCCGCCTTGATGGCGGGCCTGTTCCTGGTCCACCCGGTCCAGAGTGAGGCGGTGGCATGGATCTCGGGAAGACGTGATGTGCTCTTCTGCGGCTTCTACCTGGGGGCGTTGCTGCTGATGGTCAGCGGCAAGCCGGGCTGGGGGCGTGGGCTGGCAGTCGCACTGCTGGCGGCACTGTCGATGGCCTCGAAGGAGATGGCGGCGACCTTACCTGCTGCCATGGTGGCGGTGGCGCTGGTCGCACAGGACGGTCCTCGCACGCGCAAGGAGTGGCTGTCGTGGAGTCGGGTGGCGATCCCGACGCTGCTGGTACTGGGTCTCCTGTCGATCCGCCTTCTCGCCGTTCAGGATCCAGGTGCCGGAGCCCCTCACTGGGGTGGTTCCGTCGCCAGCAGTGCATGGACGGTGGGGCGTGCAGTGATGCATTACCTCGCTCTCTTCACCTGGCCCATCGGATTGTCTGTGGATTATTCCTACGCAGCGATCCCCGCCTCCACTGGTGCGCTTTCCCCCGTCACCTCGCTGCTCAGCTGGATCGCCATCGTCGGTGGTCTGTTGCTCTCCTGGAAGTGGTTACGGGGTGGTCGGTACAGTGCCGCCATCGTCTGGCCACTGTTTCTTGCGCTGCTGTCGCCGGTGTTGCAGATCTTTCCTCATCCGGAGAGATTTGCCGAACGCTTCCTGTACCTGCCGATGGTGGCGCTGGCGATTCCACTGGTCTACATGCTCGCATCGCTGGAGCGACGATCGCCGGGATCGCGGTTGCCAGTGCTGTTGATCTTGCTGTGTCTCTCCGCCCTGGTCACCCGCGAACGACTCTCTGACTGGCAAGGTCCCTATCCACTGTGGAGCAGTGCCGTGACGGCGCAGCCACAGTGCGCCCGGGCCTGGTTCGGCCTGGCGGAAGCAGCACGAGGTCGTCAGTGGAACTCGGAGGCGGCCAGCGATCTCGGCAAGAGCATCGACATCCTCGCTCCCATCTCTCGAGATCGATTGCAGCAGGGGATCTACCTGCAGTCGTTGCAGATCCGTGCCGGTCTGCTCGCCGGCTTTGGCGGCGAAGGAAATCTACGAGAAGCGTACCGGCACCTGCAGGAATTGCTGGAGGAGAGTGATACCGACGGCACTGCGGTCAGGAATCAATCGGCACCGTGGCGAGAATATCTGAAGGTGTGCGAACGACTCGGGGAGTACGAAGGGGCCCGGGAGGCTGCGCTGGAACTGGTGAACCTTCCAGCAACGCAACCGGCGGTTCGCTTCGAGGCGATGCTGTACCTCTCTGCCACCTCCGAAGGTGATGACCGACAGCGCTACTTCCAGCAGGCGAGAGACCTCGCCGTCCCCATCGGAGATCGAGCCATCTCCAAGGTCTCGTATCAACAGGGGATGGTGGCCCTGGAGGAGAAGCAGTTCGCCGAGGCGAGGGAATTCTTCGACGAGGCGCTTCGCACCCTGGATGAGGAGGGGAGGCGAAGCAGTGCCCGTTACCGCAAGGCGGAAGCGTGGCTGGGACTGGGAGATACGGCACGGGCGAGACAGACGCTGGAGGAGTTGCTCGGGGAGGATCCCCAGCATCTACCAGCGCACCTCTCCCTCGGCGAGTTACTGCTCTCCACCGATCAGGTGGAACTGGCACTCGAACACTTTCGAACGGTACTGGAGGTGGTCCCCGACAATCCCCAGGCATTGCAGGGGATCCGTCAGGCGGCGGTGCGTAAGAAACTGGAAGAGGGTACTGCAGAGGCGTTCACCGATCCGACCCGCATCACAGCCTTGACGATGCTTGCCGATCGGATGCTCGGCAAGGGAGAACCGGCCAAGGCGAGAGAGGCTCTCGTCGAGGCGTGCAAGCATGCCGAAGGGCCTGTCGAGAAGGATCGGCGCATCGACCTGCTGCTGCGGATCGCCCGTCACGATGCCCAGCAGGGCGATTGGGCGCTGGCTCTGGATGGATATCAGCACTTACTCGAGTTGGCGGAGATCTCTCGCCAGGGCGATTTCATCCTGGAGGCGGGGGAGGTGTTCCGAAGGGTTGAGGGAGCAACTGCTGCACTGGAGATGCTGGAATCTCGACGGCAGGCGGGAGTCTCCGAACCGAGATTGCTCCGTCAGATGGGAGCGATGGCTCATGGCGAAGGCCAGCTTGCCGATGCTGCCAACTGGTACAGGAAGTACCTGGAAGAAGCGACCGAGGAGGATCCCCAGGTGAGGAGTCGAGTCGAGGAAGCACTCGAGGCTGTGGAGAAGATCCTCTCGGAGGAAGCAGCGGATGGGGAGGAGTCACCATGAGTCCCCAGTGGGTTCTCGCCCTCGTCGGCTCGGCAACGATGTTGCTGGAAATCGTGCTGGCCAGGCGACTGGGTACCATCCTCGGCAATGCGGTCGACGGTGTCGCCCTTGCCATCACCGTCGCCCTCGTCGGTTTTGCCGTCGGCCAGATCATCTCCGCTTCGGCGAAGGAACGCAGGTCGCTTCCATCCACCTGGTGCCGAATCGCTCTTGTCGGGTGTATTCCCGCCGGGGTATGGGTTGGATACCTGTTGCCAAACCTGGTCGAGCACTTCGCTTTCATCAGTACCGTCCAGGGCAAGATCCTCGTCTCGCTTCCGCTGCTGTGCGGATCGATTCCGCTGGGAGTCGTGGTAACCACCGCCTTCCGGGTTCACTCCCGAGAGATCCTCCAGCGCACCTCGGGAGGAATCGCTGCCATCGATCTGGGAAGTGCTTGCGGCGCGATCTTGACTCCGCTGCTGCTGTTGCCGGTGATCGGAGAAACAGGGACGCTGGCGGTGAGCGTATTGCTGCTGGTGATCGCTTCCATCGCCGAGAAGCAGCCGGCACACACCGAGTCGGAGGTGGTTCGTAACGATCTTGCCGTGTCGAGGCGCTCGATCCTCACCGTCTTCTGGGTCGGGTTCATCGCCTTCGCCTTGCAGATGGGTTGGGTTCGAGTGCTGGGTGAGGTGCTCGGTTCCAGTCTGCTGGTCTTCGGGATCTCCACCGGAGTGTCGCTGCTGGGTGGGGCCGCAGGAGCGCTGTTGATGCCGGAGATTCGCAAGGTGCTGGGGGCTCGGCGGCTTCCGAGAGTCGCGTGGGCCACATGGCTCGTCTCGCAGGGGCTCTCGTTGCTGATGATCTCCTTCAGCCCGTACTTCTATCTCAGCATCGTCCAGTGGTGTGGCGATGGTTTCTTCATCTCACTGACCGTGTGCAAGGCGCTGATTCTACTTTGCATCCTCGGATTGCCGGCATTCTGTAGCGGACTCTTCGTTCCAGCACTGATGGTCGAGCATGGCGAAAAGGGAAGGCTCGATCGGGGAGCCGGCATCCTTCAAGGTTGGAACCTGATCGGTTCGATGCTGGGAGCGTTGGTGACGACCTTTTACGTGATCCCGATCCATGGCGTCCTACCACTCTTCCTCTTCTGCGGATTCATGACAGTGTTGGGGGGCATCCCGGAGTTGCGTCGGGGGAGTCGAGGAGGTGCTGCTTCTTCCTTCCTGTGCGGCAGTCTCCTGCTCGGGGCAGCGAGTCAGTTCTGGGACACAGCACTTCTGGGGGCGGGTGTTTTCCAGTGGTCGCGAGGCGAGATCATCGAGGAGACTGCGCTGCCTGCATGGCGACGCCGAGAGGTCCTCACCAGCGTCCAGGGGCGTCTTGGAACGGTGCAGATCGAACGAGATCTTCAGCACAACGCCAGTTACCTGCGGGTCGGCGGACGCATCGAGGGAAGCGTTGCCATCGATCCCGGAAAGCCGTCACTCGCCGACCTCCCCACCGAATTGATGCTGGGGCTTCTGCCCAGCTGGATCGGGCCGGGGCGTGGACAGATGTTCGTGGTGGGACTCGGCGGGGGAACCACCGTGGCCACGGCGGTGGCCACGTGGGACGGGGATATCGTCGTATCGGAGATCGAACCTGCAGTGAAGCAGGTGCTTTTATCTCCCCAGGGTCAGATCGCCTTTCCCGATGAACATGAAGCATTGCTGGGGCGAAAGGCACCCAGCATCGTCGTCGATGATGCGCGGGCGATGTTGACCCGCGATGCTCGCCGCTGGGATGCCATCGTGATCCAGCCGTCGGAACCGTGGCTTCCCTGGTCTGCTCCGCTCTTTTCTCCCGAATTTCACAGTTTGATTGGCAGCCGACTCGCAGCCGATGGGGTGGTGGTGCAGTGGCTTCAGTTGTATCGGATCGGAGTCGAGGAATTTGCCGCCATCCTGTCGTCGATTCGCCAGCATCTGGGGCCGGTCCAGATCTGGTATCCGCCGGGTACCGGGGAGGTGATCGTCGTGGCAGGAAGCAGTGACTCCCCCTCCGGGGATGGCACGGGGACGGTGGAAGCCGAGTGGAATCGCCGTCTGGGGCCCTCCGTGGCGCTTCCTGGAGCCCCCTGGCTCGATGACGAGGCGGTAGGGCGGTGGCTGGATCAGGCCGGAGGAGGCGATTTGGAGCGGCTCCAGGAGCGGCTCGAACACAGATTGCCGCTGCTGGGTGAATCGGGTGGCGATCGCTCCGGAGTGCTGCTGAGATCGCTCGCTGAAGTCCTCGAATCAGCTCCAGAATCTCCCGGGAATTGACGGAAATCCTTGTCTGATCAGTGGATGGCCGTTGACAGGAAAACCCTCCGGAAATAGGATCCGGGCTTCCGTCTGGCACTTTGAGCCCCTTCTCGCCACGGTGAGCATGGGAGGGGTGACGGTGCAATCAGCAACAGGATCTTCCACGTCGCATGACGACACGGAGATCACAGGGTGGAGAAGATGCAAAATTACAGTCCCCAGCGCACGTTCATCCAGCGCAAAGAGGATGTGGTTCGAAACTGGTATCAAGTCGATGCCTCGCAGGAGATCCTCGGCCACATGGCCGTAGAGGTCGCCCGCATCCTGATGG
>CAYPPQ010000086.1:0-10626 GCA_964412635.1 uncultured Planctomycetia bacterium
GCAGGTCTCAAGGTCGCCATCGATTGCGGAAATGGTACCGCTGGTCCCGTTGCGATTCCCCTCTTCGAGGCTCTCGGAATCGAGGTCGACGCCCTCTACCCCGAACCGGACGGCACCTTTCCAAACCATCTCCCCGATCCCGAGGTTCCAAAGTACATGAAAGCCCTGTGCGAAATGGTTGCCGCCGGCGACTATCTCTGTGGCTTTGGATTCGATGGTGATTCCGACCGGGTCGGCGTCATCGATGAAACGGGAACCAAGAGGTCCGCAGACCACCTGCTACTCGCCTTCGCCCGCCATCTGCTGAAGCAGGTACCAGGCGGAAAAATCATCTACGATGTCAAGTGCTCTGACTACCTGCCCGATCTGATCGAACAGGTGGGCGGAGAACCTATCATGAGCAAGACGGGCCACTCCATCATCAAGGAGAAGATGAAGGAAACAGGTGCCATCCTCGCCGGAGAACTGTCGGGTCACATCTGTGTGGGCCACGGCGGCGACGGATTCGACGATGCGTTCTTCGCAGCACTGCTGACACTGGAGATCATCGCTGACATCGGCGGCAGTTGCTCCGACCTGTTCGATGGTATCCCCGACATGGTATCGACCCCGGAGGTCAAGATCCCGGTATCGGAGGAACACAAGTTCCAGGTCGTATCCGATCTCCTCGCCCAGTTCCGTGCGGATTCTCGTGGAGGAGAACTGATCGATCTCGATGGGGTCCGTGTCTCCTTCTCCGACGGCTGGTTGCTGATCCGCGCCTCCAACACCACCGCCAACCTGACGGTGAGAGTGGAGGGGACGGACCCGTCAGCGATGGCACGCATCGGCAAGGTGGCCAGCGATGCGCTGGCAAATCACCCGGTCGATCTGGCCAATCTCAGCGAAGCTCTCGGAAGCTGATTCGACGGAGGAACAGCAACAGGTGTGGCTAGTTTCGTTTCTGTGCGGTGCGCCACTGCTTGAAGCACTCACGACTCTCGAAGAAGAGCCACTCTCCATCCCGGGTTCTTGCCCGAGCTGCGGAAGCATCCTTCTCGACCTCCTTGCCACAGATGGGACAGTGGAGGAATGCCTTCTCCTCGATCTTTTGACAACCCTCGGGGATGTCGAAGAGTTGCGCAGGAACCGATCGACGATCCCACTGCTTGACGCTGAAGGTGACGGGGTGAGAGAGAGTGGCGGTCACCACGTGGATCACCCCTTCCAGAGGCAACCCGTCGATCTTTTCCAGTGCCTCCTGTACCTCGACCCCGAAAGCTCCACTGGCCCTGTGGAATCGAGCGAGGGGAAACGGCACTTCCACGTCAGCGACCCACAGGTCGGCGATCAGTCGATCGTTTTCCCACACCTCAACACGACGCACCGCTAAACCGAGTCGTCGCTCCTCCGATGCAGTCTCTTCCACGCGAATTTCACGGACCAGTTCTCCACTGCTGGAAAGTCGAATATGGCTCGCCTTGAGCAACTCTTCCCGCTGCTTTGCAGGCAGTTCCTTCGATCTCTCCACAAGTTGCTGCTCCTGAACGGTTCGATCCTTCTGGATCCGACCCAGATCACGATTTTCACGGTACATCTTGCGATCCGCTGAGATCTCCCACAACAGCGGAGCGTCTCCATCGAGTCGCAGGATGCTGACCAATCCCCGGCTGGCATCCTCCAGCAGCACCCGATCGCTGGTCAGAGCAATTTGCTGATATGCCAGTTCATCGTCAGGGCGTCCAGGTTGACCAGACACCTGCTGAGCGATGATGAGAGCCTCGACACGGGCCTCCCCGGCCACCGCAGGATCAACAGGGGGATCCTGCAAACAGCTTCCCAGCACTCCTAAGATCAGCATCCAGGGGGCCATGGCGATCACTCCTCTGCCAGTGTTGTCCAGCGGTCAGCGGAATCGTCGTATTCGACCCCGTGACCCCATCGTGAGTCATCCATGGTAACGGAACCACCATCAAATTCGATCCCTCCCCGGAACGGATGTTCTGCGATGAACAACGGAGTATCGAGATCGATCCAGCGAAAACCACCGAGTCCCCGGGCCAGGTGCGCGGAGAAGGACATCGACAGCACCGATTCCACCATCCCGCCAATCATCAGCGAGAACTGGCAGGCACTGGCGACCTGATGGATGCGCAGCGATTCGACGTATCCGCTCTTCTGCGTCTTGATGTTGATGGCATGGGCAAGCCGATGCTGTGCGATCCTGTGGACATCGGCGACGCTTCGACACGATTCGTCCGCACAGATCGGTACCTGATTGCAAGCGGTCAATCGCGCCATCGATTCCTCGTCTTCGGGCTGCACCGGTTGCTCCAGAAGATCGACAGGCACCTTCTCACGGGTGATCCAGTCGAGCAGTTCCAGTGCCTCGTCGATTTTGTAGCCACCGTTGGCATCGAGCACCATTCGACAGCCGGGAGCCGCCTCCGCGATCGCCTCAAGTCTCTTACAGTCGGCATCGAGATCGCCCCGACCGACCTTGATCTTGACGGTGGTAAATCGATTCTCGAAGGCGTTTCGCGCCATGCGAGCGGCGTGATCGAGATCACCCGCCACCACCGTCACATCGGTGACCAGTTGTTGATCCGCAGCACCGACCAGTGACCACAGCGGGTACTTCTCATGTCGAGCCAGCGCATCGCAACAGGCCATCTCCAGGGCACAGGTCGCTGCGCCAGAGCCGGGAGCAGATTCGACGATTCGACGGCGCACCATCGCTGCCTGTAGCGGATCGATTCCAAGCAGCGCCGGGGCCGCCGACGCCATCGCCTCCATCGTTCCTTCCCTGGTTTGCCCATCGTAGGCGGGGAAGGGTGCTGCTTCTCCGAGACCGGTGGTGCCATCTTCGAGTTCCACCCGTACCACGGCGATGCGCGCCTCTTGGGCCCCTCCCCCGGCGATGGAGAAGGGCTCCGTCAGGAGTAGATCCACGGCCTCGACCTCGATCTTGCGAATGGCGCGACTCATTGCAATTCCCACGCCCCGGCGCGCAGTAACGGTACCTCATCGCCAGAACGAGTGATGGCGATCACGTCCACCTCCTCGTTGCTGATCATCATATCGGTGTGTGCAGAAGATGAGTTCCAGCCGATCTCGGCCAGTTCCTCCGCACTCATCTCGACACCACCGGCGAGACAGGTCTTGTAGGCGTTACCCACGGCGATGTGACAGGCTGCGTTCTCGTCGAGCAGGATCTCCCGGAATACATGGCCGCTCTGGAAAACCGGGGAGTCGATGCCGACCAGGGCGACCTCTCCCAGCCTTCGCGCGCCTTCGTCGCTATCGATGTAACTGCGGAAGGTCTCACCACCACTGCCCGCCTCGAATTCGGTGAGCACTCCACCACTGAACTTCAGCGTCAGATCTTCGACCAGGGTTCCGTTGACGAGAAAGGGACGAGTGACCTTCACGTGGCCCTCCGTCATCCGGTAGTCGGGGGTAGTGAAGACCTCCTCGGTAGGCAGGTTGGGTATGAATTCCTGATTCCTTTGACTGGTCGCTCCACCGCCCTCGAACCGTGCGGCTGCTGACAGTCCCACCGTCAGATCAGTACCGGGACCGACAAACTGAATCGTGTCGATTTCCAGGGCATTGAGAGCATTTCCACGGCGCTTCAGGAGTTGATTGTGCTGAACCCACGCCTCCAGGCAATCGTCGCGGTCCGCCCGTACGATCTTCAACAGTTGTTTCCACAGCTCATCCCTGGCAGCTTCGCCGGAGAGGTGGTCAAAGATCGACTCCGCCCACCCGACCGTGGCGGCTGCTGACACGCACCACTGCACGGCGGACCTACCGATACCATCGTCATAGAATCTGGCGGCAGCCTTGTGTCCGGCAATCCGGGTCCGATTGGAGCGCTCAGCATCGAGGCCAGAAAGTGCCGCTGGATCGCCACTACCGACGAGACGTAGCATCGCTCCCTGGTCGTCCACCGCCTCGTCGTACTTGACAGGAACATTGCGCGGAATGTGGTCGAGGAACTCCTCGCTGGAGTTCTCGATTCGAGCACGCTGGATGTGATCATCGACGAGATCAACCTGAACGAAACGCGCTCCGCACTGGTAAGCAGCTTCGACCACCTTCACGGCGAAATCTTTTGATTCTGCATCCGCTCCCAGATAAAGCGTCTGGCCCGGCTGGATGTTGCACCCCATACGAACGATCAACTGTGCATAGCGCTCGAGAGCCACATCGTGATCCATCACTTCCTCCACTGTTCGAGTATCGCCAGAAGGTAACAGAAGGAGACCTCTACCGGGAGTGGCGGAACAAGATCGGTGGTCAGACAAAAAAAGGGCCGCGCAGAGAAACTGCACGGCCCAGGTATTTCTGGTCGGGGTGAGAGGATTCGAACCTCCGGCCTCCACGTCCCGAACGTGGCGCTCTACCAAACTGAGCCACACCCCGATCCTGTTTCAACAATGCAGCCTACCGATCAAAGCTGGCGATCAGCGGCAGGAGAAGGATACCGGGTGACTCCAAAAGGGTCAATCCGACCGATGAGTTCCCCCGTCGATCAAGGATCGCATCCGAAGCCGTTTACCTCGTCAGGATCGAGCCCGGCTTCGGGGAAGGGGGCCATCGGAGAGGGTCCGTCGCGGAACAGGTACATGACGATGAAGATCGCATCTGCCAGGTCGATCATGCCATCTCCGTTGACTTCACCTGCCTCCAGGCACTCGGGTGGTTCTCCGCTGGAGAAGAGGTAATAGGCGAGGAACATCGCGTCGCCGATATCGAGCATGGAATCGCCGTTGACCACACCTCGGATGAATCCGTAGGTGAAACCAGAAGCAATCGTCGCCTCGCCGAGGGAATTGGAAACGCGCACATCGACCGCTCCGATCCCGTTCAGCGAGGGCGGCAGGATCCCGGTGACGGTAGTATCATCGACGACCACCAGATCGATCAGATCGACTCCATCGATGGTTACCGTCGTATCGGAAGCGGCCAGGAATCCTGAACCGACCACCGTCATCTCCTCACCTCCGAGGTAATGCCCCACCACCGGAGTCACTCCTTCGGCTGTGACCGGAATGATCTCGGTTGTACAGATGGCACTGACCACCTCCGCTGACGAGGTGGGATCGGGAAAGACGATACCGATCAATGCATAGGTGTAAGTGCCCGGGTCGAGATCCGGGTCGACCAGTTCGGTCACTCCCGACTCGATCAGGTCGATCAGTTCTCCATCCCTGTGAACCAGCACGTAATCGAAGGGAGTGCACTCGCTCCAGGTCAGGATCGAATCACTGACGCCCCCTTCGCAGGTGAGGTCGAGGCAGAAGTCTGGCGGTGGAATGATCTGCAGGTTGGCATTGACCTGTTCCGGCACCAGGCTCGCGCCCCCCGAAACGATGACGGTATCGACCAGTGGTGAACCGAGGGTGTTACAGAAACTGACCGGGGCGTCGATGGGCAAGCCTCCTGCAGCCGGGATTCCGGTCAGGGAGTACTGCAGATCGAGCAAGCCGTATCCGACTCCGGGGTCGAGAGAAGCACTGCCGACGAAGGAGATGACAACGCCAACGGTGAGGCCCTCGGGGTAGATGTTCAGGGTGTTGAAATCAGGGGTGCTGCCACCGTTGACCACCAAGGTGGTCGGGCCATCGACAGCGGACAGCAGCTCGAGATTATCGGTATCGTGACAGATCCCCAGCGACCAGCCCTGCACCACGACGGTGGTATCCAGTGTCACGAAGGAATCGATGACATCTCCGGTAACTCCCGATCCGCCACTGAGGAAAACAGTGGTTTCCTGCCCGTTCATGAGTGGACTGATCGACAGGGACACAACGGTACACAGAAATAGATATCTCAACATCTCATCACCCTCCCAAGATCCACCAGACGGCGAATCAACTCCTGGAAACTCTTTACCCTGGCGGGGAGTTTCTCATCTATCAAAGTTACCGAGAGAGCGGCTGAAGTCAATCTCCGAGGGAATTGGTGCCGCTGGCAGGAGGCTCAGGGACCTTCAGTCGACCCATCTGCCCGAAAAGTCATGATGCGCTCAGGACCAATCGTGAAATCCCTGACCGCTTTTCTTGCCGAGATGACCCTCTGCCACCAGTTTCCGCAGCAGTTCGGGAGGCCTGAACTGCTCGCCGATCTCGCCGTGCAGGTACTCGGCGATGGCCAGTCGAACGTCGAGACCGACCAGGTCGGTCAATTTCAGCGGGCCCATCGGGTGCCGATAGCCCAGTTCCATCGCCTTGTCGATCTCCTCGGCGGAGGCCACCCCCGCCTCGAGCATGCGGATCGCTTCGAGCCCGATGACGAGGCCCAACCTGCTGGTGGCGAATCCAGGGGAATCCTTGACGACGATGGGGTCCTTGCCGAGGGTGCGAGCCAGTTCGACGGTGCTGTCGATGACCTGGTCGGTGGATAGCTCGCCACGGACCACTTCCACCAGTGCCATGATGGGAACCGGATTGAAGAAGTGCATCCCGATGAACCGACCCGGATGTTGAAGGCGGGAGGCGAGTTCACTGATGGGCAAGGACGATGTGTTGGTGGCCAGCACCGTGTGGGCATCCACACACTCCTCTACCTGACAGAAGATTTTCGATTTCAGGTCGAGATCCTCGGGAACCGCCTCGATGACGAAATCGCAACCTCGACACGATTCGGAGATCTCGGTGGCAGTGGTGAGGCAATTGGCCAGGTGATCTCTCGCCTCGACGGGAGTCTTGCCCCGATCGATCCCCTTCTCGACACTCGCCTCCATGGTGGCACGTGCCGAGGCCAGCAGATCGGTGGAGAGATCGCAGAGAACGGTGTCGATGCCGTGAATCGCAGTGACCTGCGCGATACCGAGCCCCATCGTCCCGGCACCGATGACCGCAACGCGTTGCACCATCTCGTCCCCTTTTCACCCATTACCGTGTGATTCCGCCTTCCCCGCTGGAAGTGCGGTTGCCTCGAAGTGCTGGAGATGCGACCCTCCCGAACGGAACAGGATACCCGAGACCACCCTCACACAGGAGCAGATCCGTACGGAGAAGCCGATGACCAGTTCTTCACCAGTAACACCCTCAGGGAACCAATCCACCCCCCTCGTCGACGTCGAGATCCGCGGGCCGGTTCGCTACCTGACCCTGCACAACCCGCCTGCGAACTGCTACTCCTTCGACATGATGAAACAACTCGATGCAGCGATCCTGGAGGCTCGATTCTGCGATTCGACCCATGTCATCGTGATCCGGGGCGAAGGAAAGAAGTTCTTCTGCGCCGGGGCCGACATCGCAATGCTCCAGGAGGTCACGCCCGAATGGAAGTATCACTTCTGTCTCCACGCAAACGAGACGCTACTTCGACTGGAACAGACTCCCAAGCTGGTCATCGCACAGATCGAAGGACACTGCGTCGGCGGTGGTCTTGAAGTGGCACTCGCCTGCGATCTTCGCATCGGTTGCCAGGGATCGGGCAAGGTCGGGGTTCCCGAAGTGCACCTGGGGGTACTTCCTGGTACCGGTGGAACCCAGCGGTTAGCACGTCTCATCGGCAAGTCCCGCGCCCTTCAGTGGTGCATCGACGGCAAGATGATCTCCATCGACGATGCTCCCGCCGAGGGGCTCGTTGATCAGTTACTCGCTGCCGACGATTTCGATGATGCTTTTCACCGGATCGCCCTCTCTCACTGCCCACCCAAGAAACCCGCCATGGCGGTGGGATTGATCAAACGCAGCATCCAGAGTGGCATGGAGATGGGATTGCACGAGGGACTTGCGCTGGAAAGAGAACTTCAACAGCGCCTCTTCTGCAGCGAAGATGCTACCGAAGGACTGGCAGCGAATCGCCACAAGAGGCCACCCGAATTTCAAGGAAGATAGCGAGGAGATACGATGCCGGTATCGGTACGCGCTTTTGATCGGGGGGCGATCTCCGTCGCCGAGATCACCTTATCCTCGGCCCCATTCCACGTCCTCGACTTACAGATGTGCCTGGAACTATCCGAAGCATTACGCACCCTGCGCGACGATGACGAGGCGCGAATCGTCATCATCAAGGGAGCCGATGGAGAGTTCTGTAGTGGTACCGACATCGGCGAGCACTCTGCAGAGCAGATGCCACGCCTGTTGCCGGCATTCCATGATTGTCTCAGGGATCTCCTGAAACTGGACGCCGTGGTCATCGCTGCCATCTCGGGCCATTGCCTCGGTGGTGGTCTCGAACTTGCCCTCTCCTGTGACCGCATCATCGCAGAGCAAAACAGTGTCATCGGATTGCCAGAGATCCAGCTCGGCTGCTATCCCCCTGCGGGAATCGTGCAACTACTGGAGAGGCGATGTTACGGCCAGGCGATCTCGATGGTCCTGTCGGGATCCTCGACCCCCGTCGATCAACTCCAGCGAGCGGCCATCGTCGACGTCATCGCCGACGAGGGGCAACTGGAGGCGGCGGTCGACAACGAGATCGATCGATATTGCCATGTCAGTCCATCGATCCTGGCGATGACGGTACGCCAGTTCCATCGCCATCATCAGCGCACCTGGGGACAGAAACTGCACGACATCGAACACGATTATCTCAATGAGGTACTGGGCCACCCCGATTCCCACGAGGGGATCGAAGCGTTCCTCAACAAGCGCGCCCCCCGCTGGGCGGGCAAACAGGGACTTGTCGGTCCCGACGATGTGGCCTTCTGATGGATCAAATGCGTTGTGCCATCGTGCGGGAGCATGGAGATCTCGACAAACTGTTGCTGGAATCGACGCCGCTGCCGCAACCAGGTCCCGGGGAGGTGCGGGTGAGGCTGAAAGCCGCCGCCCTCAATCACCTCGACCTGTGGGTGCGCAAGGGAGTTCCAGGACACCGATTCCCGCTGCCGATGATCCCCGGATGCGATGGTGCCGGGATCGTCGAGGCGATCGGAGAAGGGGTCGACGAGAATCAACTGCAACGGCATGTCACCCTCGCCCCCGGCCTCTCCTGTGGGATCTGCAAGCGTTGCAGCGACGGAGACGACAACCTCTGTGAACACTACGGGATCCTCGGAGAGACCCGCAACGGTACCTGTGCCGAGGCGATCGTGGTTCCCCAGCAACAACTACTGCCCCGTCCCGATGGCATCTCCTGGGAGCAAGCAGCCGCCTTTCCCCTCTCTGCAGTGACCGCCTCCTCGATGCTTGAAAAGGCCAGATTGCGTGCCGACGAGACATTACTCGTCATCGCCGGCGCCAGCGGGGTCGGCTCGATGGCGATCCAGATGGGTGCTGCCCTCGGTGCCAGGGTCATCGCCACCGGCAGCAGCGAGCCGAAAAGGCAGCTAGCAATCGACCTGGGAGCGGATGAGGTGATCGACTCGACGGTCACCGATTGGTGGAAATCGCTTCGTGGACTGACCGATGGAAAGGGTCCCGACGTGATCTTCGAGAATGTCGGCAAGGACACCTGGGAGGGATCGACCCGATCCCTTGCACGAGGAGGACGCATCGTCACCTGCGGTGCCACCAGTGGATCTGCGGTGGAGATCGAGCTGAAACGACTCTTCTTCAAGAATCAACAGATCATCGGCTCGACGATGGGGAGACGATCGGATCTGCCTGGTCTCATCGATCAGCAGCAGCGAGGTGAACTGCGGCCCATTCTCGACTCGACATTTTCACTGGAACAACTCGCGGAAGCACATCAGCGACTGGAAAACCGTCAGGCCATCGGCAAGATCGCCATCCGCATCTCCACTGAATCCTGAAAACAGGAGGGAAAAACCGATGCAAGAAGCCCGGGTCATCGTCGAAACACATCCGGAGCAGGAGGGCCTCGTCATCTTGACCCTCAATCGTCCCGACAAGAAAAATGCCCTCGACAGGGAGATGGTCGACGCACTGCACGCTTCGCTCGACTCCCTCGAAGGGGATGAATCGGTCCGTTGCCTGATCATCCGGGGAGCCGGCGATTCTTTCGTCGCCGGAGCAGATATCGCTCAGCTTCGCGAACGCAAGGCAGCAGACGCCCATGAAGGGGTCAACCAGAAGATCTTCCGTCGCATCGCCGAGTTCCCCGCTCCCACCATCGCCGCCATCCAGGGATGGGCCCTCGGCGGAGGCTGCGAGCTGGCCATCGCCTGCGATCTCCGTATCTCGACGGTGGATGCACGTTTCGGCCAACCGGAGGTGGGACTCGGTATCATTCCCGCCGCCGGGGCCACTCATCGTCTGGCGCCGCTGGTAGGAATCGGCAATGCCAGGGAGTTGATCTTCTCCGGTCGAATCATCGATGCCGAGGAAGCGCTAAAGATGGGACTGATCAACCGCATCTGCGATGATGGAGAGCTGCTCGGCTGCGCCTTCAAACTGGGTGGCAAGATCGCCAGAAATGCCGCAGGAGCGGTGAGGCTCGCCAAGACGGTGGTCAACAGTGCCGCCGATCTCGACGCCGATGCCCGCGACCAGGCGGAATGCAACGCCCAGGCGATCTGCTTCGAGTCCCGGGAGAAGTACGACCGCATGACCGCTTTCCTCGAGAAGCGCAAGAAGTAACGATCCGTGGACGTCAACTCACGCCCCTTGCCACCTGATTCCGGAGCACCATGAAATACGGGCTTCCCGGGCCACCGACCGGGAAGCCCGGAATTCACGGCTCGGGAACGGCGCTAGGACCCAGCAACACGATAAACGAGAT
>CAYPPQ010000086.1:10636-11054 GCA_964412635.1 uncultured Planctomycetia bacterium
ACAACTGCCAAGGTTTCGACAGGATCACTGATCCATTGTTCAATACACCAATCTAGATCCACGAAGTTCTATTTTTCCGTTCGCGTTCAATGGCTGCTTTCGCCCCGTCATCTCTCTTGCTCTTACGCCTGGTCACACGCTCTATTCGAGCTTCGGTTCGAGCGGTCTCCCTTCTTCGCATTTCGACACGGGAAATTTGACGAGTAACTTCACTCTCATCCTCGGAATCGGAAGTGGCCTCGGAGTCTTGGTAGCCTCGCAAATGCCTGAGCATTTCAGGCATTTGCGAAGTCCTGTGGATGTCCGAGTGCAATACTTGATACATACAAATTTTCTTTCGATTGTTTCGCTCCTGAAAACTCAACTACAAATATTGATCCGGATAATTACAGAACTCGGACTATAAATAATCACAAAA
>CAYPPQ010000087.1:0-10655 GCA_964412635.1 uncultured Planctomycetia bacterium
ATGATCAACATCGGGATTCCCTGCCACACCTCCATGATGAAACGCGACAGAAAACCTTCCGGAGGTGGAGAGAAATCACTGACCAGAATCCGGCCTCCAGGCTCTAGCGTCTCGAGCAGATGCTCGATGATCTGTTTCACTTCATCGGTGGAGAAGACATTCAGGATGTAGGGAGCGAGAATCACATCTTGCCCGGGAAGATCTTGCTGAAGCCTGAAATCCCCATGGATGCTGATGGGTTGAGGAGAGGCCTTCTTTCGGCAGCGAGCGAGGGTCGCATCCAGCATCTTCCTGGAAACATCGATGATGGTGGTATCAAGTCCCTCCGCACAGATGGCAGCGACATCCTCTCCGGTACCTGGACCGAGGATCAGTACTCTCTTGCACGGCTGAACGCGTTGAGCGCACCAGAGACGGGAGGCGCGGATCGCTCCACCAGTCCATATCGCTGCCAGCAGATCGTAGATCGGTGCCAGCAGGTCGTAGTTTCTGACCGCAGGAGCTGCGGGATAGGTGTCCATCCAGGAATCTTGTCGCTGAACTGCACCGGAAGCAATGATGACGTGGTGGAGCTAGTGTGACCTCTGCACGACCCGGCGGATCGGATGGGGAGTTCCTGGTCGGTGGGGATGCTTCATCAGCGACCAGGTGGTGGCTCCGTCGGGGGAGGTCGGATCCAGTAACCAGAAGGCGACCCTGACCTGGGTCTGATTGGCGGGGATCAGCACGTCGCCAGCGGATGCCACGTGAATCTCCTCCTGCATCTCTCCAGCGACGGTGCGATTGCGACGATTCTGATACGGACGCCTGGCAAGGTCGGAACGGGTGAGCCACAGCGTCTCGACGGTGAACAGCTGCGCAGCAGCAAGATGCTCCATCTCGATCTGATGTCTTTCGAGCAATTCGATCAGGGCAGTTTCCCGTGCCGGGACGATCCATCCTGCCGGAACGGGCACCGACCTGGTTGCAACGAAATCGACTCGCACATCATGGTCGACCGATTCAACCTCTTCTGGACCCTTGTGCGCTGGAGTCTTGCGACCCTCGACCTTTTTCTCGAGCAGTAGAGATTCGGTACCTCGTGAACGGGTCGCGAAGGCAACGCCGAGAGAAGCCCTTTGTTGATGCAGTCGAGCACTACGCTGGTCGGCAGCTGCACAGATTTTCAGTACGTCGTCGACATGGTCCGCAACGAAATCGATGACGGTTCCGGTGAAGTGATAGGTCGCATCGATGCGGTGGGTGAAGGGAAGGAATGACGTTGCTTCCGAGAGGATTCCGAATCGATTTCGTTCGCCGGCATGATTGGTGACATAGCGTGGAAGAGAGGAGAAGGAGGACCAGCTCCTTGCTCCCCCTCGAGAAGAGGAGTTCCCGTAGTCAAAGGTGAGAATCTTGTGCTTCTCCCGCAACTTGTCCTGAACATCGGGAAGCAGAACCTGCTTTGACCAGTGCTGGATCTGTTCATCGATATCGGCTCCCAGCGGCGGCGAGTAGGTGAGGCTATAGCCGTGCCGGGTTCCATTGGTGGTGTGTAGATCGAGAACCACGTGGGGATCCCACACCTTCCAGATCTTCTCCAGAACCGATCGCATCTCCGGAGAATCGGCCTTGAGACAGTCTCGATTGAGGTCGAGTCGGTCGTCGTTGGTGCGACGCCCGATGGGATCTGGACCATCCTGGTGTCCCCGCTGGCGGAGTCCTGGTCCCAGTGCTTCGTTGCCATCGACGTTGTAGATCGGTACCCACACCGTCACCAGGTTCTTCATCCAGATGGGACGTTTGCCCTGGCACGCCTCCCGAAGGAGCATCTGGGCCACCTCTTTACCCTCTACCTCGCCACCATGGATGTTCGCCTGGATGTAGACGACGGCCCGCCCCGATGCTCTCGCCTCGGCTCCATCGGAGCAGGGGGGATCGGACAGAACCACCATCGGAATTTCCAGACCACCAGCACTGGTTCCAAGAGTGGAGACGGTGATGGGAGCGCCCTGTTCTTGCAACTTCCGGATGAACTGATTCACATCCGAAAGCGAAGATGTAGCCGTGGCGCCAGAGAGTTCGGCCCGGGTCTGAGGATCATTCTGAGCAGGGAGGGTCGATAACCCGGAAGTCGATAGGAGTAGCAGCAGGATCAACTGGCATGAAAAATTACGCATCAGTTATTCGACCGGCTGAGCCACTGTTCTGCAGTCCTCTGCAGTTCAGGATGGTCGATTTCGATCTCTGCATCCGCCGAGAAGTAACGACTTTCTATTGCGGAAACTGCCTCGCGCAATTCTTCCATCTGGCTCGAATCGACCAGGGCTTGTTCCGCTTCGATGCTGCGAAGCAGGTGAACTACCGACAGCGGGGTCACATCTTCTGGCATCTTCCAGCGTGGTTCAGCCACCGGACCGGTCTGCTTGTTGCGGCTGCGGAGGCCGATGATGACGATGACTGAAAGGAGTGCGGCCCCGGCCATCTTGGCCCAGTCGGGAAGACCCTTGCTGGGGATCTTCAGGGTGGCCATCGGTTGCTCGAGTGTAACGATGTCAAAATCGTCGTACTTCTTGCACACCAGATCGGTGCCTTCCGCCGGGGAGGGGAAGTGGAACAGGGTACTGCCTTCGACCGAATCGGTGGTGACGAGATTGACGGTCCATGATCGCTCCGACTGGGGAGACACCGGCAGCAGTTCAGGATCGAGCTTGACCACATTGAGACCGTTGTCGAGAAGTCCGTCGCTGTCTGCCAGCGAATAGCCCGCCTCGGCAGCCTGAGACTTCCATCCAGGCAAGATCTGATCGAGGTCGGGGAGGACGCCGAGACCCTGGGCGAGAATCTCCAGCTTCACCTTGCCAGCATCGAGTTCCCGTCCATCCAGGGTTACTTCTACCTGATTGGTTCCGGCAGTCGGTCGAGTGCCGGAAGAGGTGGTTGCGACGATGGGGAGTACTGCAGAGACGACCGGCACCCGTACAGATCCATTGGTGCCATCGTGGAAATCGAGATCGATTCGTACTTCTGGCAACAGGTCAACGGAGGGATCCTTCGCCTTGAGAATCAGGTAGGCAAAGGATTTCTCCATCCAACCAGCCCGTTGAAAGGAGTAGGGTTTCGAATCGGGATCGTTGAATTGCAGGGCATCGATGACGAAATGTTCATCGAAGGCCTCGCGCAGACGAGCTTCGAAGTCATCCCGGTAATCCATCGGTTGTGGAGCCAGTCTCACGTACACCTGATTACGCAGGTACAGATCAAAACCGCCCGACTCCCTCTCGAGAGAGTCGGTGTAGCGGAGCGCAACACGGACCCCGAACGGATCAGTGCCTACCTCGTTACTCCCGTCGATACTGACGGAGAGCTGTACCTCCGACTGCAGGTCCTCGTACAGGCGAGCCAGTCTTCGGGTTCCTCGTCCGAGAGGGTGATCCCCGATGATCCTCATGGCGTGACGAACGAACCGTGATTTCAGATCCGCCTTCACCGATCCGATGGAGGATTCCACGGTGCTGGCAAAGAGACCGCGGTGTAGCGACTGTTCTTCGGCGGAGAGGGTGGCAAACGATCCCTCCAGCAAGCCCACCTGATCATTCTCTGGTCGGGTGGTCATCGTCAGGAAGCCGAGTTCGGTCGCCCCCAGGGCACTGATGAACCACTGCATGTAAGGGGCAACATTTCTCGGTTCGATTCCGGAGTTGAACTGATTCGAATAGATCTCCACCGAGTCGCGATAGCGAGCGAAGGCAGCCTCGCGCTGGGGAACATATCTTTCCAGGTCCGGGTCGAGCTCGTGCCAGTATTCGGCGAGATCAAATCGCAAGTTACCCGCGAGCATCTGTGCATTCCAGGAGGTGGGGTTCTTCTTGCGAGCGTGGTCGGTGAGTTTCAGACCCAGTTCGTAGCCACGTTCCACCTCCGCTTGCAACTCCTGTGTGGTCCTTCGGGTTCCTCGAGCTTGCTGGATCTCGGGACTTCTCCAGTTTCGCTGCAACTGGCGCCACATCTTCATGGCGAGTTGTTCTGCTACCCTGGAAGGCAGTTCTTCGAGGGGTCCGAACAGGACTTCGATGTCCTCGAGACGATACACCTCTGCCTGACTGTGACTTGCGGCGAAGGCGTTGACGATGCTATCCCAGTCGAGATCAGGAATTTGCATCTGAATCAGTTCCGCGACGACTTCGCCGAGATAGCGAAGGCTTCGACGTTGTTTTGATCGGGTCAGAGGAGCACTCCTTTGACCACCAAAGGAACTGATGAAGACTCCAGTTGAGGTGATGATCCTGTTCTCGAAGAACTCATCATCGGGTCGATTGGGATCCAGATTACGCGCCCATTCCGAGATCAGAACCGAGGCGAGTTTTGTCCTGTCCACGGCAGGATCTTCCATGACGACGCGTAGGCTATCCATCGCCTTCTCCGGCTCATCCGCACGGGCATAACACGCGATCGATAGTTCAGAGCAACTCTGTCGGAGCGAGGGGGAGATGCGCTGGATCCATTCGGGACCGGGCGCAGCATCGGCGAGTTGAGCTGGCTTGATCTTGTTCTGTGGCCGCTTACTGGTGGCAGGAAGTGGGATGGTACCGAGCCCCAGGCTGACTTCCGCTTCCCTGGCGAAGACGGTGGCCAGGGCATCAAGGCTGGACTGCCACTCTGCAGGCTCTCCCTCCATCCCCATCAACAGAGATGTGATGGTGGATCGGATGGTCCTGAGAAGATCAAGACGCTCACCAGGATCGCTGAATCGTTGCTGGAAGTTTTGCTGGGCGGTTTCAGCTAGATTTGCCAGAAGTGCATGACCGACTGCGCCGGAATCGGAAAATATTCTGCTCCTCCATGCATCGGACCAGCTCGTTGGAAGTTCCGGAATCAAAGTGGTGAGGAGCATGATCGCGCCTGTTCGTTCCTCAGTCTTTGCGCCGTTGTCTTCGGCAACAGATGAGAATAGATCGGCAGCGGTGATCTGATGCTCTCGTTTCTTCTTCAGATCGGACTCGTTGGCTGCGGCTGCGATGTGATACTGACCGTGTCGTGTCCGAAGTTCTGCTGAATCGGTTCCATCTGCTGCGAGTGGATCGATGAATGGCCGTGCTTCTCGGTGCAGTCTGGCCCCGACCAGGAGGTCACAGGCACGCGCCCTGGCGGTCGGTTCCGGGCCACCGATGCCGGCGACTCCCTTTTCGAGTCTCTGCATCAGAGTCCGGGTCGACCCCCTGGATGCTGTCTTTGCCAGTAACCTGCTGTAACCAGCTAACAACTTCTTTTCATCGCTGGCTTGCGGCTGCTCCTCCTCGTCGGTTGGAGGTGTTGCATCCTGAAGGTCGGGCATGACGGTGTTGGCAAGATCGAGAATCTCCTCGGGAAGCATCGCCTGGTCATGGGTGGCAAGAAGTTGAACGACGATGTCATGAACACTTTCGGCTTCCTGGTCACATGCTGTGACTTCCTTCTGGTACGAACTCCAGTCTCCTGCTCGAGCCAGCAGGGCGATGCGGTTGGCCCGGATCGAGGCGGATTCCTCCGGTGAAGCGTCCTCCGCGGGCATCTCTTCGAGAGCACCGAAGGAAATGTCTCGCCGGGCTGCCAGCACTGCGTCGAGGGTTCTGGGTCTGGTGAGATTGGTTTTTCTCAGTGCAGCAGAGATGGGGTTTTCTATTTTCTTGTCGACTGCCGCCCCGTCAGAGGGTCCAGCGATGACTGCGGAGGCATTGCCCAGGGAAGCCTGATACATCGACATGAACACGGGGTCATGACAACTGGAGCAATCCTGTCCGACGAAGTGATTGGGTGGCAGGGGTGGAAAGGAACCTGCCGAGATGGAGATCGATTGTGCTGCACCGAGTTGAACAGGAAGTGCTCCCGCCGGAGCGGAACCAGCAGGAATCAACCTCACCGGTGTCGCCGGAACTGCGGCGCGTCGAGCCGCCTGTGCACCCAGATCCGTGGTCAACCATGGCATGATCAGCAACATGAGTCCAAGGGTGAGTCGATGCGATGATGTCATGAACACTCCTACGAATCGTGTCTGTGGGTGCGGGTTCGACCTGAACGGTGGATTGTAGGTGAAGATCGAAGATCCATCGAGTGGGAGGGTTGCCGCTGGCGATCTTCAGTAGATGAAAATCGGCCCGCATCGAGGTCGATGCGGGCCGGTTGAGTTCTTGCTTTCAGCGTCGATCAGGAACCATTGCCATTTGCCCTTGCGCGGCTGGCACCGGTATTGTTCGCCTTGCTTCGGCTGTCGCCGATCCTTGGATTCTTGCCGTTGCCCCTCGAACCGAGGAGACCTGAACCCTGTCAGCAACCGCCGGGAAGTGGTAGTGCTTGCAACTCGGCGAGATCCATCCGTTCGAGCCAGATGACCGATTCGACATTCTTCTTGAGGTCTTCTGCCTCGCTGGCCCCACGTGCCTCGGCATCTTCGGCGAGCAGGCGGAAGTGTTGCCGTGCTTTTTCTGCTTCCGGTTTCCACACGGCGGAATCGGCTCCCTCAAGGCGTAGCTTCCAGGTCGCAAAGTACTGGGCAGCAGCAATCCGTGCGCGGGCATCTCTGGCCAGATCAGGATCGACATCTTTCGCCTCGTCGAGAATCTCCTCCATACCGGCGATACCATTCCAGGTATTCCCCGACATGAACTCGGAATGACTGGCTCTCAGCCGTAACCAACGATTGGATTCAGGAGAATTGGCGGGGGCTTCCCCGATCGCCTGACCGAATAGCTGGGCGGCCTCTTCCCACTTCTCCTCCTCGACTGCAGCCATCGCCAGTTCGACGGTGGATGCGACCCTGGAGCGTGCCTGTAATTCCTGACCAGGACCAAACCACCAGATGGCGAGTAGTACCGGGATCACGGCCCAGATGGTCCACAGGAGCTTTTCTCGACTCATGAAGAGTCTCCTTCCGAATCGTGAGTGGGTAGTCCTCAACTGCGCTGTAGGATCTGTTCCGCGGATTCTGTTCCGCTGTGTACAGCAAGGATCTTCCACTGCTTCCATCGTAGCAGGATTCCATTTGAGTTGCGAGGCACAAGAGCGGCCCAGCAGGGCGAACAGAGGCCAAATCGAGCAAAAGAAACGCTAACTTCTGCTGCCGAGCCCTCGATCTCGCACCTCGCTCCACTGATCTGTAACAGTGAAACTCGGCGCCTGGAGTTCAAGCCGGGATCAAAAGATCAGGGTCACCGCAACACTGATCTGATCGTCAGTTCCATGATCCAGATCATCGTGGCGTTCGTAATTGACATTGATCCGGTGTAGCTTTTTCTGGCCGTAGGGGTAGTAGCCGAAACCAACCGTGGTCCGGTCACGGGAATCATACCCAACCACGGCATTCCCATCGGTATCTTCATCGTGGTCGAACTCGTCGTAACGAACCGCCCAGAACAGATCCGGAGATGTGAAGTAGGCGCCCTGGACATAGAAGCCACCCGGTGATACCGGGCCATCGGTGATGATGTCGTGTGATCCCGCTTCGGTGGTGGCCGTGATCATCTCTGCTTGGACGGTGGCGACCCGGAGGTTGTCCTCATGGAGATCCCATCTGAAATCGACTCCCCAGGCATCCTCGTCATGAGCCTCGTCATCGGTGTCGGTGGCGGGATCTCCCTCGAGGTGCAGCGATCCAGTGTAAAAGGATGTCCCCACGGTCCAGGTGCCAAAGCCGCCCTGCTTCGGGCTGCTCAGCGAGGCACGACCGACAAAATCCAGCGTGTTGTTATCGTCGTTCTTGAGGATCCCGTTGCCGTTCATCGCCATCACCTTGTAGCCGAACTTGTATCCAGAACCGAGCTGCTGGGAACTGGCCAACTCGAGACCAAAGTCCCTGAAGAATCCGGGTCCGGTACCGGCATCTCTTCGGACCAGGTCGCGGGCGATGCCACCGTTGATGAAGGCCGGATGGTTGAAGTCCCACTTGGAGAAGGACGGATAGGTGCCGATTCCGAAGGGGTACTTGAACTGGCCCAGACGCAACGAAGTACGATCGGAGACGGAGTACCTGAGGAAGGTCTGTAACAACTTCGTCTCGCGCTCATCGGAGCCGCTGATGGCTCCATCGAACATGAAATGATAACTGAGGTCTTCAGCCACTTTTCCGTTCGCTCCGAAGCGGGCTTTCTGAAGCATCAGTGACTGTTCATCTTCATCCCCCAGATCGAGCTGGCTTTCAATTTGTAGCCAGAAGAAGGGGTTGAAGGTGGGTTCGAAAGAGCTCCCCCCCTCCTGTGCATCGGCCACTTGAATGGTAGTAACTGAAAAGAACAACACGGCTACCAGTGCAGCCAGCTGAATGAATCTCAATGTTCCTCCTTGCCGGGTTATCGGCAGATGAGTGATCCCAGAATCTGAGAACTCGCCATCAAACAGGTCCATCCTCGTGGTCACTTCCAAGGTGAAATGTTGAACTGCACTGATCCAAGGAAAACGATCTCTTGATGGCACTTCTTCAGAATCAGGGATGTTGGTTGATCAGGGAATTCGAGTCAAGGTGGAATGGCAAGAGAATCACCTCTGAATTTCTACGGCTGGAGGCCAGGACCCTGCAATTGGCTCCACCGACTCCAGCGGCACGCCATCGATCGTGCTCCAGCAGCGGTCGATCCGATTCAATCGGCTACAGCAACTCAGTTGAGGGTGAGCTGGTAGAGGATGCCGATGCCGTCCTCGAAGGTGCAGCCGGGAACCGAGATGTTGCGCTCGATCTCGGTGAAGCCGAGGCGGGCGTGGAGATCCCTACTGGCACCGTTTCGGCTACTGGCGAAGTAGTAGAGGTTTTCGATCTGGTCGAAGTCGCTCCTGTTGCGGAGCCAGTGAAGTCGATGCTCGGTGATGGCCCGACCGATGCCACGGCGCTGCTGCTCGGCAGCGATCACCAACCCGGTGAGATACCATCCGGCCGGCAGATCGGGGTACCGGTGCCTGCTGATTCGGGCATAGGCGACCAGCTCCTGATCCAAGCGACCGGTGAAGATCTGGCAGGAATCTGGACCCTCGGCAAGTTGCGCCGTCAGGTACTGCAGGTGAGATGCGGGATCATTTCTTTCACGTTGCCCGATGAGTTCTGCCACTGCCGCAAGATCGTCGCAGGTCGCCGCCTCGATCTTCAACCCGACCACCGGCACGGCATCGACAGGACGCTCCGGAATGTATCGGACAAAGATCTTGGTCATGCATCCTCCAGCACGGTAATACATCAGGATAACAACACCGTGACAGAGATGATGGTGTCATCTATGTCGGCGATGGTTTTCAGGGAGTGATCGCCGCCATCTTGCGGCGGCTGCCGAATTGGGCGAGGAAGAGCGGTAGCAGGCCGAGGATGGCGCCGCCGATGCCGGTGGCTGCCACTGCCAGATCACGCAGAAAGGTCTGGTCCTGGATCGACGGAACCGCCATGGCGAGGGCTCGAACCAGGTCCGATGGAAGGTGCTTGCTGTTGCCGTCGTGGTAGCGCCCCTTGAGGCGTACCGCCAGTCGCTCCAGAGCTTGCTTGTTCTGACGCGAGGATCTACCCGCCACCGGGGAGCCCTTGTGGGGGTCGAAGACCCCACCAGCAACAGTTTCTGGGCAACCAGTTGCCGGTCCCCGGGTCCGGCGGCGGCAAACTGACAGAATTTTCCAGGTCTTGTTCTGATCTCATCTCTTGCTGAAGAAACGTTTTCAATGGATCAGGTACAGCGCACGACTCGCGAGAAAAATTTGGGAGTAAGTGGGAAGTACACTCGTTGTCAGGCTTGTTCCCGACCGAACAGGAATAGTGTGTTGAAGACAATGGGCCTATTTACAAGACCAACCCACCGAGAGATTGCACGATCCTGCAGGTGAATCAGTCACAGTCGCGGATGCTTGTATATAAGAAAAACAGTATCCAGTTACTGAAAAAAGACAAGTTGACCACCGAGTGTTTTGTAGTGCTTTGTTCCATCTTGAAACATGGAGAAACTCGAACTGGACGCACAATTGTCGACCTCCTCCCGTTATGGGTACTTGACCGTTGGTTCGTTTACAGGTCTAGTTCCTGCTGGAAAGAACGATTTCCATCCAATTCTATCGATATCAAGAAGAAACCTGAGGAGGTTGCAATGTTGCGTTCGCACACTGGAATTCTAGTGATCCTGCTCACCATTTTACTCACCGGATTCGCTACCAGTGACTGTCAAGGGCAGGCTCCAGAGCCGCATTATACTCTGCGGGCTGAAGCTGTTGAGGTTGAAGCTCTTGGGCAAGTTGAGATGAGAATTTTCCTCGATGTGCACACTCCACATGATCTTTCAATTCCAGAATCCCGCGTGGCTGCTATTCAGTTTGGTTTGAGTCATCAGGCGCAGCTAGCCCTGGTATGTGTGAATAAAGGAGCGGCATTTGCTGCAAATCCTGGGGTATTCATCATGAATTCCCAAGACCAGATGTCAGTTTCATGCCCTTTGCAAGATTCCGACCTGAATTCATTCACGCCTGGTCCCATCTCTCCGGGGGAGAAGGATGCCATCTTTGCGCTGCAGGCTTGGGATGGGACTTCTACCCCGGTCTATTTTTCAGGGTTGGACAATGAACTTGCTGTTCTTACCTTCGAATCGACGGGCAAAGCGGGCGCATTTCCGATTCTCTTTGTAGGAGATTTACTGGGTACTCTTGGCCCCTTCCTGGTGACTGTTACTGATGAAGACTGGGTT
>CAYPPQ010000088.1:0-10613 GCA_964412635.1 uncultured Planctomycetia bacterium
ATCGAGACCTCACCCCAGATATGTCGGAGCGAAGATCGGGATTCACGACCCGAAGGGGCGAAAGGTCGGCAAGGTCTCTCACCTCAAGAATGTCGAGTACCTGTTCATGGTGGGAGACGTGCAGATTTCCGATGCAGCACTGGAGTCGGTGGGGTTGATTCGCGAGGTCCCCATCTCGTAGATCATCTCTGCTCGGCAGTTATCTCGACCGGGGGAAGTTGAACACCGAGCAGCCGAGCGACATCCGTGACATGCTTTGCCTCTTGCTTCGAGCAGTGCCCCCTCCACCTCTCCAGCGCATCGCCGAGACTCTCCTGCGCCCGCGGTGTTCCCTTGTTCAAGCTGGTCAGTGCGAGCAAGGCGTGGGGTTGCTTCTCCATCAGTTTCAACCATTCGACGGCAACGACCCGGATCAGATCGCGGGGAAGCGGCTGCTGCTGCAACTTTTCACGGTTCTCTGCAAACCACTCGGAGAAGGATGTCGTTTCAGCGAGAGAAGCGGAAGAGATCACCCCTGCCGCATACGATTGAAGGTGCTCCGCATAGGGTTTCCAGTTGGGGTATGGAGGCTCCTCCAGCCAGTGCCGGGCCATCTTGCGCAGGGTGAGGAGGCTGATCGCCTCACACGCCGCCTCCTCCAGCCAGTGGTGGGGATCGGGATCCTCATCGAAGCGACACAGGATGTGTCCCATCTCGTGTCCGAACTGATACGCCATCTGCGCCCAGCGCCGCCCCTGCACGGCAAGGCGAACCCGGATGGCTCCATCGGGATCTCTCCTGTGCAAAACGATGGGCCCGCCCGATGGCTCGACCCGGATCACAGGAAGCTCCGGCGAGCCAGCCGCCTTCCACAGCGGCTTGGCAGAAGAGAGCAGAACGGCCTTGACATCGGTTATCGATGCAGGCTTCCAGTTTTCACCTACCGGCTCGATGATCAGATCAGAAGCAATTCCGTGAGCGGAACAGAGCAGAACCCACAGGCAAACGCAGCTGCTACTTCGAAAACGGAACCATGATGTCATCAGCCCGGTCATTCAATTCCCGGTTCCTGAGAAGCCTCGTCATCCTCCTCCGCTCCCTGAACGAAATACCCCCCCTTGTAGAAGAAGGAGTAGACGATGTAGGCCGCAGCTACGCCCAACATCACCAGGGTGAAGAACCAGTAGTAATCCGCACCTTCGAGGCTGACAGTACCATCCTCATTCTGGATGAAATGATTCACGGCAGCAGCGAAGAGATTACCCAGGGACACTCCGAGGAAGAAAATTCCCATGATGAATGACTTCATCTTCTTCGGTGCCTGTGTGTACGCGAACTCGAGCCCCGTGATGGAAACCAACACCTCGGAAGACGTCAGAACAAAATAGGCAAGGAACTGAAAGCCGATCGATGGGGTTTCCCCGGCATCGATTCGCATCTGGATCCAGCCGGAAATCGCGAAGGATACCGCACACAGAAAGAGCCCGATCCCGATCTTGCGCAACGGTGTGACCTTGAAGAACCGGCCAAGTAAGGGGTAAACCACGTAGGCGAAGAAGGGAATCAGGATCAAAATCATCACCGGATTCACGGCCTGGACCTGCGCCTCGAGCCACTCGAAACCCAGGAATTGCCGATCCATGTGCTGCGCCTGGAGAACCCAGGCAGAACCAGCCTGATCAAAGATTGCCCAGAACATCGCAATGAAGATGAGAAACAGTGGCATCAAGTTCAACACCGAGCGAATTCCCTCGGGACTGAGGCTCTCCTTCTTGAACTTATCCACGCCTCCCGGCGGGATGTGGACGAACACTTTTCGTCCCATCCAGAAGAACAAGGTAGCAAGAGCCATCAAGACTCCAGGCAAACCAAAGGCCAACCACGGCCCGTAGTTTTTCAGAAGTAGCGGTGTCAGGATCATGCTGGTGGATGCCCCGACATTGATCGAGAAATAAAACCAGCTGAAAGTTTTTGACAACAGGTGCTGGTTCTTTGAGCCGAACTGGTCTCCGACGTGTGCACTAACGCAAGGCTTGATGCCACCCGCCCCGATGGCAATCGCTCCCATTCCGATGAAGAGCCAGGTTTCTGGCTCAAACATGGAGGTAGTCAATGGCACATCCATCGCTGCCAGACATGCGTGACCGACGCAGTACCCCATGGATAGGGTGATGATCGTCAGGTACTTTCCAAGCACGATATCGGCGAGAAGTGCGCCGAGAATCGGAAAGAAATAGGCTGCGGCGGTGAAGAGGTGATAGACCTCTTTGGCCTTCGCCTCGCTCATGAAAGCATCATTGCCAGATGAGTCGAGGAGGTACTGGGTCATGAAGATGACCAGGATCCCCTTCATCCCGTAGAAGCTAAATCTCTCGGCGAATTCGTTACCGATGATGTACGGAATCCCCTTAGGCAACTCGGTAGTCTGAAGGGGAGAGGACAGATACTTAGACGACATGAATCAACTCCTCATGGATCCAGCAGATCAACTGCAGGAAAACCGATGTAGTTTTCCGGGGCCCTGAAATGTATGGCTCTCCGGGACCGAAGTGTGGCAAAGGAGTGGTGATGGTGCAACGGGGCACACTCGACACGGGAATGTATCGAATCGACCAGATCTTCAAGATCAGCCCAGGATGTCCTCGATCTTCTTGATCAGGTCGTGAATCCTGAAAGGCTTCTGGAGGAATGGCAATGTACGGGAGTTCTCCTCCAGGACAGAGCGATCAAATCCTGACACAGCGAGAATTTTACAGTTCCCACGGTTCTTGCTGAGGTACTCCAGGAGCGTCTTTCCCCCCTCATCGGGCATGATCACGTCGGTGACGACGAGGTCGTACTGCTTCCCTTCAGTTTCGAACCTGGAGATTGCCTCGGTACCACTGCCGGCAACATCGACGGTGAACCCCGCATGGGATAAAGCGATCGAGATCATCTCCCGGATCAACTCTTCATCATCCACCAGCAGGACCATTCCCCGACTACCGGAATCCGCTGAGTTCATCGACTCCTCCTCGTTCAGCACTTGCAAGCAGACATCGAAACGTGAACCCACTCCAACTTCACTTTCGATTTTTGTCACTCTACTGCTCTGTTCGACCGTTCCGAGAACCACCGAGATCCCCGTGCCGCTACCTGTATCCTACATCCTCGACCGTAAATTCAAAAGATGGGAAGCCGGATCGCTTTTCGAGGAGAACATTCCCCCGGGCGGTCCGATCCCAGGTTGAGCGAATTCATGCGAACTGATGCGGATTCCGAGTTCACTCCAGAACGATGACTTCGACAACTCCAGGGCCGTGAACGCCGGTGATGAGCACCCCCTCGATGTCTGCAGTCTTCGACGGTCCCGTCACCAGCGTCACGCAGGATGGCAACTCAGCAGGCCGGGAAAGAGGAGAAGCAACTGCTTCGCCGGAGATCGCCAGATCGAGCAGATCCTCGACGATGGAGGAAGCCGGCACGATCACCAGGTGCAGCGGAGGCACCAGCGAGGTGAGCCTGCTCTCTCCCCCTGACGAGGTCACCACCACCGAACCGGTCCGCGCCACCGCAGTTTGTGCCACGGTGATTCCACAGGAGACCCGCTGGTAGAGGTCATCGAGATCGACCGGATTGGCGGCACATTGCACCCCGGCATCGACCAGCGTGGATGCCAGTTTCTCATCCAGGAGCGGATGCTCGGACAGTTGCACCCGGCCACACCCTGCCGATTGCAGGATGCTGACGATGATCGAGGAGAGTTGCGCTGGCCCGCACGATCGAACTCCCATTCCCACCGCCGTCGCCCTCTGCATGAACAGCGACATCAGGGTTGGGTACTGGCCAGGGATCGACGGAGCCGACCTGCGGATCAACTGGTGATCCACTCGATGGGTAGAGGTAGAATCGGCACCGTCGGCACCGTCGGCGCCTCTCGCCCCTTCCGCCAGTGCCGCCTGAATCCGTTCGATGAAGATCATTCGATCGGTTCCCTTCATCGAGTCCCCCCACCTCTCGCTCGCCATCTCTGGCGAAACGATCTGCGATCCGGTAACAGCAGATCCCTGCTATCGGTCCAGCCTCCAAAGGGACCCGGTGCCTGCTTCAATCGATCTCCGCCACCGGCGAGACTTCGCAACACGAAGCTCATCAGCGCAGCGGCGATCCGGTACAGACGCGCCGAGGAGAAGGTCCAACCCAGAACCTTGAGTCCGATCCGCTCTGCCAGGGTCCCCCTTCGCCGCCTCGTCTGCTTCCTCAACTCCACCAGCATCCTGGGCAGATCGATGTTCACCGGGCACGCCTCGTGACAGGCCCCGCACAGGCTGGAGGCCTCTGGAAGTGTCGGGTTGCGCTCGATTCCCTGCATCAGCGGCGAGATCACCGCTCCGATGGGGCCGCTGTATACCGAACCGTAGGCGTGTCCCGTGGCCTTTCGATAGACGGGACACGCATTGAGGCAAGCTCCACAGCGGATACAGTTGAGCGCCTCTCGAAACTCCGGTTTGGCAAGGATCCTGGTTCTTCCCGCATCGACCAGTACCACGTGCATCTGGGTGGGACCATCCACTTCATCTTGCTGGCGTGGTCCCGTAAGAATCTGCGTGTAACAGGTCAGAGGCTGGCCCGTTCCCGATCGAGCGAGCAGATGAAGAAAGAGGGAGAGATCATCGAAGCCGGGAATCACCTTCTCGATTCCGACCACTGCGACATGAACATCCGGAGCGGAGGTACAGAAGCGACCATTCCCCTCGTTGGTACAGATCACCACCGATCCACTCTCTGCCACGAGAAAGTTACCTCCTGAAATCCCGAGATCTGCCTGACGATACTTCTCTCTCAGATGCTCTCTGGCGATGCGAGTCAATCGTTCCGGATCCTCGGTGTACTCCGCACCGAGTTCTCTTTCAAAGGCACGGGCGACCGAGGTGCGGTCCTTGTGAATCATCGGCATGACGATGTGACTCGGGGCATCTTCATCCACCTGGATGATGAACTCCCCCAGATCGGTCTCCACCGTCTCTACACCTGCCGCCTCCAGTTGAGGTAAGAGATGAACCTCTTCCGTCACCATGCTCTTCGACTTCACACACAATCGCGCTCCCACATCGGTCGCGATCTCCACCACGATGCGATTGGCCTCCTCCGAGTCCACCGCGAAATGGACCCGTGTTCCTGCCGCCTCGGCGGCGTCTACCCACTGCTCCAGGTACCGATCGAGGTTCTCGATGGTGTGCTGTTTGATCTTCCCGGCGCTTTCACGCAGCAGGTCGACATCGTCTCCAAACTCATCTCTCAGAGCATCCCTACGCGCTTGATCCTTGAGGGTTGTCGCCTCCGTCACCGCTCTCTGCAGTGATCGGTCCTTCAGGAAGTGGCTAGCCCTGCCGCGGATATCGTGCACTCCACCGGGAAACAGTACCGGTTCTCCATCGACACTGATGGGAGTGCCCGAGGGTTTCATCGATCACCGTCCCGCCCTGCGGGGATGAGCCCGAGTGCCTGACAGAACCACTCTGCGGCGTGCAAGATCTCCCTCTCCGATCCCCTCCTGGAGAGGCGCCCTTCGATGTTCATGGTGCAACCGGTGTCGTTGCAGATCAGAACCGGGGCTTCCGTATCGACCAGTGCAGCACATCGATCTTCTGCCAGTGCGCCGGAGATCTCACCGAACTTGCTCGCGAAGGTGCCGCCGAATCCGCAGCACTGTTCTTCCTGTCTCAGCCTCTTCACCTCGAGCCCGGGAATCGAATCGAGGAAGCGTCCCGATGCTTCGAAACGCCCGAGATCTCGAAGGTGACAGGAAGGATGCCAGGCCACCTGATGAGGTGCCGCCCCCGGTGATCCGACGATCTCATCCGGTGCCAGTCCCAGATCTTCCTCGATGAACTGGATCAACTCCCGGGTTCTTCGAACCATCGACTGCACCTCGTCGGGCACCGGTTGCTCGGGAGAAAATAACTCGAGGGCGTGCCTGCAGACCATCGAAGCGCACGATCCGGAAGGTGTGATGATCGGTTCCTCGCCGTCGAACACCGAGGCCATCCGCACCACCAGATCCCTGGCACCATCGGTATCTCCCGAGTTCCGGTGCGCCTGACCACAGCATGTCTGAGCTTCCGGGAAGATCACCTCACAGCCCAGATATTCCAGTAACATCCCGGTCGCCTCCGCCACCCGGGGTGCGAACTGGTCAGCAAGACAGGGAACAAAGAGCAATACTCTCAAACTGGAGCCTCCTGAACTGATCGCACCCGTGACTGACCATTTCCCCGGCTGGGACCCTCTCCCTGACCTGGCGTCCCGTGAAAGATCACCGCAGGAAGAGGTTCGAGCAACCCTGCAGCCTTGACACCCACTCCTCGCCAGTCGAATCTCATGGGTGCCGGGGGACGACCCCCGAGCCTGGATCCAATGAAACTCATCCCCCGAGGAGGTGAACCGTGGCGTCCATCCAGGGCCCCGCGCTATTCCTGGCGCAATACATGGCCGACGAGGCCCCCTTCGACAACCTCGATACCATCGTCGACTGGTGCAAGGATCTCGAATACAAGGGCGTACAGATCCCGACCTGGGATCCCCGCTGCATCGATCTGACCCAGGCGGCGCAATCGACCGGCTACTGCGACGACTGGAAGGCCCGAATCGAACAGAAGGAGATGACGGTCACCGAACTCTCGACCCATCTCCAGGGTCAACTGGTGGCAGTCCATCCCGCCTACGATTCGATGTTCGACGGATTTGCGGCGGAGGAAGTCCGAGGAAATCCGGCGGCGAGAACCGAGTGGGCGATCGAGCAGGTCAAGAACTGCCTCAAGGCGAGTCAGAATCTCGGTTTGACCTCGATGGTCACCTTCAGCGGCGCCCTCGCCTGGCCCTACGTGTACCCGTGGCCGCAGCGTCCGGCAGGCCTGGTGGAAGAAGCATTCGCCGAACTGGCACGGCGCTGGCTGCCGATCCTCGACTACGCCGACGAGTGCGGTGTCGATTGCTCCTTCGAGATCCACCCCGGCGAGGATCTCCACGACGGAGCTTCCTTCGAGAGATTCGTCGATGCGGTGGGAGGACATTCAAGAGCCTGCATCAACTACGACCCCAGCCACTTCGAGTTGATGGCCCTCGACTATGTCGACTTCATCGACATCTACCACGATCGAATCAAGAGTTTCCACGTCAAGGATGCGGAACTGGTGCGCTCGGGAAGAACCGGCGTCTACGGAGGATACCTCGACTGGAAGGATCGTTCCGGCCGCTTCCGTACCCCGGGAGAGGGCGCCATCGATTTTTCCGCCATCTTCACGGCACTGACTCGCCACGGCTTCGACGGCTGGGCAGTTGTCGAATGGGAATGCCCCTACGAGCACTCCTCGGTGGGAGCAGCCAAGGGCGCCGAGTTCGTCAATGCACACATCATCCAGGTGACCGAGAGTTCCTTCGACGATTTTGCCGGCGGTAGCGATCCGGCAGAGAATCGCAAGATCCTGGGACTGGACTGAGGGGAAGCGACATGAGCCAACGAGTTCGCATCGGCATGGTGGGTGGCGGTCAGGGTGCCTTCATCGGTGCCGTGCATCGCATCGCGCTGAAGATGGACGGAGCCTTCGATCTGGTGGCGGGCTGCTTCGGAAGAGACCCGAAGAACACCATCGCCACCGGAGAAGAACTCGGGCTCGACCCCGATCGCTGTTACCCCACCTGGGAGGCGATGATCGAAGGGGAGTTGCGACTCCCGGCAGATCAGCGCATCGAGGCGATCAGCATCGTGACTCCCAACCATGTCCATCACGCCCCGGCAAAGGCGGCGATGGAGGCAGGGTTCCACGTCATCTGCGACAAGCCCCTCTGCATCTCGCAAGAGGAAGCCGATGACCTGGCGAGTACCGTCGAGAAGAGCGGCATGGTCTTTGCCCTGACCCACAACTACAGCGCATCTCCGATGGTGCGGGAAGCACGGGAGAGAATCGCCCGCGGTGAACTGGGAACGATCCGCAAGGTCTACGTCGAGTACCTGCAGGGGTGGCTCTCCGATAGGCTCGAGGAATCGGGACAGAAGCAGGCGCACTGGCGAACCGATCCGACCCGCTCGGGACCGGTCGGCGCCCTCGGAGACATCGGAACCCACGCCCACCAGTTACTCGAATTCGTGTGCGGAGAAAAGGTCACATCCATCTACGCCATCCTCGACACCTTTGTCGAGGGTCGTGCCCTCGACGACGACGACATGATCCTGCTCAAGATGTCGAACGGCGCCACCGGCACCCTGTGCTCGAGCCAGGTCTGCTTCGGCAGGGAGAACGGTCTCAAGTTGCGGGTCTTCGGCACCGAGGGGGCCATCGAATGGGACCAGGAGCACCCCAATGATCTGAAGGTCACCGGCAAGGACCAATCGATGACGACGATTCGTACCGCAACCGCAGCCGCGGGAGAAGAATCGGCTTCCCTGACACGAACTCCGGCGGGACATCCAGAGGGATACCTGGAAGCGTTTGCCAACATCTACGGGGCCTTCGCCCGTGCCGTTCGCAATCAAGAGCAACCGTTACAAGACCCTTTCCCCACCATCGAAGATGGAGTGCGCGGCATCCAGTTCATCGGCGCAGCCCTCCTCTCCAGCGCAGAAAACCGCTGGGTCGACATTCCTGAATAGGAGTCCGTAGATGACCGACGCTTATGCACCCCGGCCGGAGGACCGGTTCACCTTTGGCCTGTGGACCGTAGGAAACCCCGGCAGTGACCCCTTCGGTCCGGCGGTTCGCCCGACCCAGGACCCCTGTGATCTGGTCCGGATGCTCGGCGAGATTGGTGCGTGGGGGGTCAACCTTCACGACAACGATCTGGTCCCCTTCGGTGCCAGCGCATCGGAACGTGACACCATCGTCGGCAACTTCAAGGCGGCGTGCGAGGAGAGTGGCATCGTCGTGCCGATGGCGACCACCAATCTCTTCAGCCACCCCATCTTCAAGGATGGAGCCTTCACCTCCAACGATCCAAAGGTCCGAGCCTTCGCCCTTCGCAAGACGATGGATGCCATCGATCTCGGTGTCGAACTGGGAGCCAAGAACTACGTCTTCTGGGGAGGTCGGGAAGGCACCGAATCGGATGCCTGTCGAGATCCCAGAAGTGCCATCGGACGGATCCGCGACGGGATGAACTTCCTCTGCGAATACGTCAAGGATCAGGGCTACGACCTGCGCTTTGCCCTGGAAGCGAAACCCAACGAACCGCGTGGTGACATCTACTTCGCCACCACCGGTCACATGCTGCACTTCATCGAGACCCTCGATCATTCCGAGATGGTCGGCGTCAATCCCGAGGTCGCCCATGAGACGATGGCGGGGCTCTCCTTCGTCCACGCCGTCGGCCAGGCGATGGAGGCGGACAAGCTGTTCCACATCGACCTCAACAGCCAGAAGATCGGCCGCTACGACCAGGACTTCCGCTTCGGCTCGGAGGATCCCAAGCAAGCACTGCTCCTCATCCGCCTGCTGGAAGGCACCGCTGGTGGAGAGCGCTGGGAAGGATCGAGGCATTTCGATGCCCACGCCTACCGCACCGAAGATGTCGAAGGTGTGTGGGAGTTCGCCCGTGGTTGCATGAGAACCTACAACATCCTCAAGGAACGAGCGCACGCCTTCGATAGCGACAAGGAGGTCAGGGAGTTGATCGCCGACATCCGCGACCCGGAGATCGATCCGCTGCTGAAGGACTACCAGCCCGAGAAGGTCGCTTCTCTACGGCAACTCTCCCTCGACCCCGATGCCATCGGAGCGGTCGGGATGCAGTGGGAGCGACTCGATCAACTCCTGATCGAGTACCTGATCGGTGCCAAGTGACCGGTGATGGATGATCCAGAGCAATCCGATCTGAATACGCCTTCCCTCGAGATTCCAGGCTACCAGTTCATCTCCCTCGTCGGCGAAGGCGGATTTGGCGAGGTGTATCACTGCCGTGAGCGGGAAGGGCTGAAGCGTGATGTCGCCATCAAGGTGATCCGCCTCGGCATGGGAACCCGTGAAATTCTCGCTCGCTTCGATGCAGAGATGCACGCTCTCGCCCGGATGAATCACGATCATGTCGCTCACGTCATCGGAAGTGGTTCACTGGAGAATGGCCGCCCATTCTTCGTCATGGAATTCATCCCCGGTGCAACATTACTGAAATGGGTCGACCAGAGTTCTCCCCCACTTGCCCAGCGGCTGGAGGTGTACCAGCAGATCTGCGCTGCAGTACAGCATGCTCACTCGAGGGGGATACTGCACAGGGATCTGAAACCGGGAAACATCATCGTCACCGAACAGGATGGAAAGCCCCACGCCAAGGTGATCGACTTCGGTCTCGCCAAGGCGCTCTCTGATCCCCTCACCGACAAGACGCTGATGACCGGAGACCGCTACGTGCTCGGTACCTGGGATTACATCAGCCCCGAGCAAGCGTGGAGTCACGGTGCTGAAGTGGACATTCGAAGCGATGTCTATTCCCTCGGCGGAATCCTCTACCGGTTGGTTTCCGGTGAACCGCCCTTCGACAAGTTGAAAGAGCATCACGAGACGGAGATCCTGCGAATTCTCCGGGACGATTCCCCCATCCGTCCCAGCAGCAGGATGCAGAAACTGAACGCCGATGTCGACCGCAATGCACTGCGCAACGAGCTG
>CAYPPQ010000089.1:0-9842 GCA_964412635.1 uncultured Planctomycetia bacterium
CGACTCAACCTTTTGGCGGTGGACCAGGAGCAAGAAAGGTGAGGACGATGAGTCTATTCTTGCTGTCATTCCTGACCCCGTGTGGGACATCTGCCGGTGCGACCAGCAGCTCTCCAGGCACCATCTCGAACTCTTCATGCTCCAGCAGGAACATCCCTGCGCCCTCAATCACCAGATAGACCTTGTCGATTCCTTCATGGGCGTGCAACGAATGCATCTGGCCAGGTTCCAGCGCGTTCACTCCCAGCAGCATCTGCTTTGAGTGAAAGATGGTGCTCTTGCCCATTTTTTCCGGGTTCCATGATGCATGATCCTGAGGACGAATCTTGCGTGGATGGGAAGGTGCCGTATCGTTTTCATTCATCCTTGTACTCCTTGCCCGAGGTAACTTGAAAATCACCGGGTTGGCGTCATCGCATCTTTCATCAGTTTCTCCGCTGCTGCCTGTCCAGAGATGGCACAGGACTCGAGGGAGAGACCATCGAGATAACTTCCCGCCAGGGCCACCGTTGGGTATCGATTCAGTTCACCTTGAATCGAACCGACCTTACGTCGATGCCCTCGCAACTGTTGCGGTATCGAAGCCTGAGCCCTGCCGATCTGTACCAGTTCCGGTTCGATTGCCGGCCCCTGAACCCTCCGTAACGACTGCACCGCCCTGTCCTGGATCTCCTCGTCACTGAGGTCCGCAACGGCAGGATCTCTCATCCCTCCCATGAAGACGCTGGCCAGAGACCGATCCTCCGGTGCCCTGAAGGGGAAAACGGAGGAGGACCAGATGGTGCCCAGAACTCCCAGACGCTCTTCCCTCGGAGACAGGAAACCGAAGCCATCCGGCCGAACTCGGCACTTCCTGGCATCGTATCCGATCTGTACGATCGTAAGGGAACCGTACGGTATCGTCTCCAGGACCGTTGCAACGGCGGGCATCACCGGTCGCACCAGTTGCCGGCAACGATCCGCTGGCAACGACAGGATGACCCCGTCGAATGCCTCCGTACGTGATCCGTACGCCCCCCCGATGTGCAAGTTCCAGCCTCTTCCCTCCGGCTCCATCGCCTCCACCGGAGATCCCGGATGGAACCGTTCACCGAGGCTCGCCACGGCTGCTCTCGGTAGGCTTTCCATCCCCTCAACCAGAGTTCCTGTCCCCTGAAACGGAGCGTCGTTCGATGCCGAATGACGGGCCCAGCCAACCAGCACCGACCGATGGCTCCGCTCCCATTCGGACATCCTCGGCTGGAACGATTCCATCTCCAGCTGCTCGGGTATCCCACCCGAGACACCGGCGACCATCGCGTCGGCCAGAACCCGGGCAGCCTCGTCACCGAAACGCCTCCGGAAAAAACTACTGACTGACTCCTCCTCGACACCTCGACTGCGCACAAATGGCTCCATCAAGATGCGAAGCCAGCCTGCCGGGGATAGGGCCCTGGAGAAGGGGATCGTCAACGGAGATGAAGGTAATGCCCGAAGTGACCCGCCACGCCAGATGAATCGCCTGCGGGCGGAGGGAGATGACCCTCTCCAGTCCCCCTCGATTCCGACCCTCTCCGCCAGGCCAATCACAGCAGCACTGGAGGGAAGTACCGAGTGAGGACCCCACTCGAAGATCCAGCGATCTTCTCTGGTAGTCCGGATCCACCCACCGGCCCTGGAACTGGACTCGAACAGGTGCACATCCGCACCGAGATCGAGTGCTCGGATCGCTGCGGCGAGGCCACTGATGCCAGCGCCTACCACGGCGATCCGCGGACCTGTCGTGCCTTCAGCCACGGTTGCGAATCTCGTCGACCACGGCTCGTACATTTTCCACCGGGGTCGGAGGAAGGATTCCGTGGCCCAGATTGAACACGTGACCCGGGTGCTCCGAGAATGCGCCGAGTACATCTCTGACCATCTGCCGGAGATCATCCTGAGGAGCAAAGAGCGCCTGAGGGGGCAGATTCCCCTGCAGCGCGCAGGTATTCCCGTAGATCTCCAGAGCCTCCTGGGGGCGCGTCATCTCATCGAGGCCCACTGCCTCGACACCGACCTCTTCGACCATCTGGGCGATCTGGCGCTGGTGGCTCCCCGCCCCACGGATGAACAGAACCCTCGGTACTCCACAACCATCGAGACCTTCCAGGATCCTCCGGCAGTACTTCAGTGAGAACTCCTCGAATGCCCTGTGTCCCAGCATTCCCCCCCACGAATCGAACAGTTGCAGGACATTGGCTCCCGCCTCGACCTGAGCGAGAAGGTAAGAGGTCACGGTGTCGGCGACCTTTTCCATCAACAGATGCAGATCTCGTGGACTCTCGTACACCATCCGCTGTGCCGCAGCAAAGGTACGACTTGGGGATCCTTCAAGTGCATAACACGCAAGAGTCCAGGGCGCGCCGGCAAATCCGATCACAGGTACCTTGCCCTGCACACGTTGATGCACGGCTCGGATGACATCCATGACGAAGCCTGTTTTTTCCACCGGGTCGGGGATCGCCAGTTTCTCGATCCCAGCTCGATCGCGTAGCGGATCGGACATGCATGGACCCCGATCGCCAAACTCGACTCCCATGCCCATCGCTTCCAGCGGGACGAGAATATCGCTGAAGATGATAACCGCATCGACATCGAGAACTTCCAGTGGCTCGACTGTCACTTCCGATGCCAGTTCAGGGTTCTTGCACAGATCCAGGAAGTCGAGACCTGCTCGAATCCTCTGATATCCCGGCAGATATCTTCCCGCCTGTCGCATGAACCATACCGGGGTGCGCTCGGTCTGCTTCCGTCTCAAGGTACGGACAAGTAGTGATTCTTCCTGATTCATCTAACTTCTCATTTCATCCTAGCAGTCGTACTGCTCGTTCGGCTCCATATGTAATGATCATCGATGCCCCGGCGCGCTTGAACGCCTGCAACGCCTCCAGGTAGACCTGGTCGCCATCGATCCAGCCTCGATCTGCGGCAGCCTCGATCTGTGCCCACTCACCACTGACATGGTAAACCGCCAGGGGAACCTCGAACGAATCGTGAACCCTGGCAACCACATCGAGGTATGGCAATCCTGGTTTGACCATGACGATGTCGGCACCCTCCTCGATATCGAGGGATACCTCCTGTAGTGCTTGTTGAACATTTCGTGGATCCATCTGGTAGCCACGACGATCACCCCCTTCGGGGGTACTTCGCGCGGCTTCACGGAATGGTCCATAGTAGGCGGATGCATACTTCGCTGCATAGGCGAGGATCATCACCTCGTCATGTCCTGCGGCGTCGAGGGCATCACGGATCGCCAGTACCTGGCCATCTGCCATGGCAGAGGGTGCGACGATGTGGCAACCGGCAGCGGCCAGAACCGTCGCTTGCTGAGCGAGAACCTCGAGGGTCGCATCATTGTTGACCTCGAACTCTCCGCGAGGTGAGTCTGACAGAATTCCACAGTGCCCATGATCGGTAAACTCACAGAGACAAACATCTGCGATGATCACCAGATCCGGCGCCTTCTGTCGGATCGATCGGATCGCCCTGGGAACAACTCCATCCGGATCGATGGAGGAGGACCCGTTAGCATCCTTGTGATCGGGTACCCCGAACAGGATCACCGCAGGAACCCCTGCTTCCTGCACCATCAAGGCCCTGTCACCGATCCTGTCGGTGGAATGATGGAACTGACCTGAAAGGGATTCGATGGGACGCTCGACTCCTTCGCCATCACAGACGAATAGAGGTTGGACCAGATCATTTCGAGAGAGATGGGTCTCCGCCATCATTTCACGAACCGAGGCAGTTTGCCGAAGCCTGCGCATTCTTCTCCGAGGAAAACCCGCCATGCTGATGCAACCCTTCTAACGGTTCACTCACCTACAGTGAGGTACTCCGGAGTCAATCCTCTTGCTGCAGGAACAATCGGCTGCAGGCACTCACGAGATCCCCTGCAGTTGAACCTAACGAGATCTCGACACTTTTCCAGCCTTGCTCGATCAGTTCTCCAGCAGTGGTTTCTCCAGCAGCCACTGCCGGAATCGACTTCAATTTATCCAGACACTCTTCACCACGGGAAATCACCGCCCTGACAGCAGACGGGCTAGAAAAGACTATTCCCGTGCAATCTGGAAACTCGGACCACCAGCGTTGCGGAGCAAGATCCTCCTCGATCTCCACGCGAGAGATTTCCGATCTCTTCGCCGAGAATCCACCGTTGGTGAGATGCTCCACCAGTGTAGGTAATCCGAGATCGCTGGTGAAATGGACCGCAAATCCTGGGGAAACCTCTGCGATGATGGTGCGGGCCAGCTGCTCTGCACCCTCTCCAGTTCCCTCGATTCCCACCTCGTACCCGGCACTTCGAATTGCCTCTGCAGTGGATGGACCTACGGCGACCCAGGTCATCGAACGTAGTGACGACTCCCGATCACTGATCAACCCCTGAAAGTGGTGAACCGTGGTTGCGCTGGTGAACAGTAACAAGCTGCCAGCAGGAAGAGCGTCGAGCTCTTTCTCGAAGTTGGTTCTCTGAACTTTCACCAGTCGGATCGCTGGAGCAACCAGCACTTCAGCACCCTGCTCCGTGAGTGCATCTTTCCAGGAGACCGATCTCTCTCGCGGCCTCGTCAAGATCCATCGGGATCCGAGCAAGCTGTTGCGAGTCATCCCGTCTCCGCCTGATCGTCGAGGATCTGGAGGATCTCATCGCCTCCAGCCTTGCGAACCATCGCCGCAAGTTTCTGTCCCAGTTCAGCAGCAGCGGTGACCGGCCCCTCGATTCCGAGTCGTATCAGGCGCGATCCGTCAGGTAGTCCCAGCATTCCGCAGAGAGTCATCTGATCCCCCGACTGTACGGCATGACCTCCGACGGGAAGGTGGCAACCACCTCCCAGGGCCGCCAGGAACTCACGCTCCGCCGCCACACAATTTCGCGTCGGAGCATCGTCGAGAAGTGATACCACTCCTGCGAGATCGGAATCTTCGGAGCGAATTTCTACTGCCAGTGCTCCTTGTCCAGGAGCAGGAGTCACCTCGGTGGGTGACAGAACTCCTCGAATCCTGTCTGCGAAACCGAGGCGATGGAGCCCCGCGCAGGCGAGCATCACTCCGGCATCCCCTCGCTCTTCATGGACCTTCAACCTCGTTCCTACATTGCCACGGATACCCTCCACCCGCAGGTGCGGGTATCGGTGCAGGATCTGGCAACTGCGTCGCAGGGAACCGGTGGCCACCACTGAACCGGCAGGGGCATCTACCATTCCGGGATACTGACGAGAGATCCATGCGTCTCGTGCATCCTCCCGGGGAGGAATCGCTGCGATGACCAGACCAGGAGGCTGCTCCACCGGCATATCCTTGAGAGAGTGCACCGCGAGATCGACAGTCCCGCTGGAAAGAGCCCGTTCCACCTCGTGGGTGAATACTCCTGGTGAACCCACCTCATGCAGTGGAGTCACCTGATCCTGATCACCACCGGTCTCGATGATCACCATCTCGATGTCGAGATCTGCATTCAGCGACCGAAGTTGGTCTGCGACCCAGCCCGACTGAGTCGTGGCCAGCTCACTTCCTCTGGTTCCCAGACGGATCTTCAACTTTTGACCTCATCTTCCCGATCTTCACCCTGAAACATCTCCTCGAAACGAGCCAGCATCGACCCACTCAGTTCACCTCCTGAGGATCTCAGCTCTTTTGTCGGTCGGTGGAGGACTCTGTGAATCAACTTCGTCAGCAAGCGAGTCAGTTTTTGGTGCATCTCATCGTCTACCTCATCTTTCAGTAGATCGAGTTCCTTCTCGCTTTCCTGCTCAAGTGCTCTGCGTAGTGATCGGATCGCTGGACCCAGTTGCTGATGCCCCAACCAGTTCTCGAACTGTCGAGTTTCGTGCTGCACTACCTCTTCTGCAGCAGGGATCGCGGATCTTCTGTTACTGAGGTTGTCCTCGATGAGTCGAGCGAGATCATCCAGGTTGTACAGGAACACGTTCGGTAGGTTTTTCGCCGAGGGATCGATGTCACGGGGAACGCCCAGATCAACCAGGAGAAGACCTGTCGATCTCCCGGATGTTGCGGACGAAACCAGATTCCGATCGATGATCGGAATCTTTGAACTGGTTGAACTGATCACCACATCCGCAGCAGCAATCTCCCTTTCAAGGTTTTCGAAGGGAGCGACGGATGCTCCGTAGACCTTTCCAAGATGCTCTGCATGCTCGGTACTCCTGTTGAGAATGGTGATCTGGGCCTGGTCGATTCCCTGGAGATTCTTGAGCACCAGTTCGGAAACCTCACCCGCTCCCACGAGGCAATAGCGAAGACCTGCGACGTCACCGTGAATCTTTTTCGCTACGCGCAGTGCGCCGTAAGCCAGCGACAGCGCTCCATCTCCGATGGAGGTCTCCGATCGGACCCTCTTGCCACATCGAAGCGCCTTCTCCCACAACTTGCGGATCACAGGCCCGGCAACGCCAGCCTCTTCCGACAGCTCGATGCTGTCACGCACCTGACCGAGGATTTCACTCTCTCCGAGAAGTTGGCTCTCCAGACCTGCAGAAACCCTGAGTAACCTCCCGACCGAATCGAGATGGCCATGGATCAGGCCCGTCGTCCCCGCCGGTATCTCGAAATTGCGCTCGTGAGACCACTTCTTGAGAATCTCATCCAGAATACATTTCCCACGCTCCTCATTCTCCAGCACCAGAAAGAACTCGGTCCGGTTACAGGTCGAGAGCAGCAGGGCTTCCTCGATGTCGAGGTTCTCCTTCAGTTCCCTCAGGAATTGAACGCCTTGTTCCTTCGAGAAGACAATCTTCTCCCTGGTCTCGATGGGAAACACGACATGACTGAGGTTGAGACTTGAAATCTTCATGCGGGATGCGGTCCATAACGGATCACCCATGTGATGATGAAGATAACCGCACACAGCCCAACCACGGAAATCCATGCTCTCCAGGCAGTGACCGTTCCGGTTGATCGAGGAACGAGTGCAAATCCACCGAGCAAGATGAGGAACAGAGCACTGAAGATGACAGGTTCTGTCAGCTTGAAGGAATCCATTCCAAGGAAGAGCGCAGATCCGAAGGTGATCGCCAGGGATATTGCTGCAACGATGTTGGAAATCCGGATCAATCGAGAGAGGGCCTCGAGTGATGAAAGCCGTCGAAACAACGGGCCGAAGTTACTGGTCTGAATCGATCTCCTGAGGAGTAACCACAGGACTCCATGCTCCCCCGCAATGGTGACTCCAGCGACACCGATCCATGCCGTGAATGCGTGGAGCGATGATAACGAATCGATGACCTGATTCTGTGAGGTTGATTCCCCCAGCGTGAAACTGGCACTCCCGAGTTGCAACAGGAATGTGATTCCGATGCCGAACACCAGGGTCGACCGATCTCCTGAGATTTTGAGCAGGATCAGATGCATCAGGATGACGAGGAGGGCGAGCAAGGAGAGCGTTTCCCAGCGACTGGCCACGGGACAGAAACCGAGCCAGACGCCCCTCATGACCAGGGCAACCAGGTGTGTCGAGACGGTCGCCCAGATCCACCTCAGATCTCTGGAATTCGGCAACCCCTGGTCTTTTCTACGAAACTCTCCCGAGAGCAGAACCCCGTAGAAAACAGTCAGGATGATCGCAACGCAATTGGTGACGATCTCCAAGAAATTCTCCCTAGCTGTTTAGTCGCCGAGTGCACCCACGATCTTCTCATCAAGACCCGGGAAGGAACTCAGGTACTCGATACGCTCCTTGCGGATCCGATCGACGTGAGACTGGTACTCCTCTGCCCGACGCTGAACTTGATACAGGATGCGTGGTTGCAGGATTGCCTTGTCGCTGGCGTCAATTCCAGGGACCTCAGAAGCAACCTGATAGCCGAAGTCGGGATCCAGTTCCCAGGAGATGCTGGATTCTGCAATCCCCTTCACGATGGCACTGGAGTGGCCGATCTTCACCTTCATCGAACGGTCGTCAGCATCCGGGCCTCCGACCCTTCCGGTATTCAGGAGGTACACCTCCATCGGCTTCGACTTCAATAGTTCAAGGAAACGGTTGCCCTGCTGTGCATGAAGCAGAGGGAAGAATGGATTGGTTCCGGGCACGCGAAGGAACTTACCCGCTTCATCGCTTCCTCCCGCACTGGTTCCCTGTGTCTCACCGAGCATGAAGTAGGCAGCAGCCTGATCCGCGTCGAGTTTGCAGACACCTGGAATGATGTTTTCGTTGCGATTGAGAATCAGGAGGAAATCTGCGCTCGGTACTTCACGGGCATCGATCGCTCCATCGATATCATCCATGCGGATGACGGCGCGACCGTTCTGGGTGTAACTTTCATCGAAGAAATCGAGGGAAGAGTCGGGGTTCTGGGCGACATTTTCCAGGTACGAGACATCCCGACACACCGCAGCGTGGATTGTCGGCTCATCCTTGATCGACAGGCCGAAGGTCTTGGCAAAACAGCCATTTTCCGTCGCCTGGATCGAACCATCGGGCATCAGGGCGACGAAGTCATCCTGGACAGGTCCCGATCCATTCTGGCGTGTGAATGTAGTGGTGGTCTTACCGGTGCCACTCAATCCAACGATGAGGGCAGTCTTCTTCTCCTCGCCCACCGGGATCACCTTGCAGCCTGCGTGCAAGGCCAGGCCTCCCTTGTTGTAGACCAGGGAGTTCCACATCCTCAATCCGCCCTTTTTCGATTCTCCGAAGTAGTCGGAGTTCATCACTCGTGTAATTCCCGCTTCGAGATCGACCGAGATACACCGGCTATCGGGGTACCCTTCCGCCACCACACTTGGTGTGTAGATGACCGTCAATTCCGGCTCCCATTCATCGGTCTCGGTTCCATCGAGCGGGTAGTAAAGGAGGTTCTGCATCGCTGCGATGTTGGCGTAGGACTTTTCCATCCAGAGCCGTGCAGCCGTTCTGTATTTTGGGTCATTTCCGATGTATCCGTCGACACAGATCATCTCCGATTTTTTGATGAACTCATTTTGCATCTGAGCCAGTCGATCACCTTCGCTACGTGTAATGCACTGGTCACTGTGCAGCGTCGGGTCGTCATCGATGATGTATGTGGACTTCTTCGATCGAGAGTCCACCTGTGTTTGAATATTCAAGTTATTGAAACAGGTGACCTCGGAACTGGTCATCTGTTCACTCAACTCTCTCAACATCGATGCACTGGGTCGGAAGATCGTCTCACCCGGCTCAATCCTGAAGCGATTCAAGGTAGTCATACCTCTCCTTTTTCTTCATCAAAACTGCTCGAGGAATTCACTCTCCCCTGAGGAGTCCTGACAGACCAGATCGCAAGCATGGTATCAGGCTACCATCGGTCCCCGGCAAGGCACACCAAAGTGGAGCGATTCGCCCTAACACGGCAATTCATGTGCAATTAGACGGGGTCAGGAAGTGCTCAGATGGCGAGAAGAGACGCCTCCAGGAGACGGTCCGGGCGCTAGCAGTCGAGCCCTGATTCCCACGCCACGTCGGGGCAGCGAGAATCGGCCAGTTGTGCGGTGATCTCATCGACCGAATCTCGACTGGAAACTCTCTTGAGAATCTCCAGGACTTCTTCCATCGAGTCCCATTCGCCTCGCAGTCGGGGATCCTTGCGGCACACCGGTGGAAAATCCACCTTCCAGGAGACACGTCCCTTCCCCAGCGAAACGGAGGTCACTTTGAGACCTCCTTCGGCATGGCTCGTCATCTGAAATCCTCCTTCACCGACAGGATCAATACGGGCTCATTTCCACCCGGTCGTCGTGCCGATTGTAGACACAGTCGCGCCCTTCAGGAACCATTTCTGGAAGGGTGCTTGCCCCCCCACCCGGCGACCTTGCCCCCCCGGGGGCCCCCCCCCCCCCCCCCC
>CAYPPQ010000090.1:0-9766 GCA_964412635.1 uncultured Planctomycetia bacterium
AACAACACCTGCCCATGATCGCCACGGCCGGCATATCAAGAAGCAAGGTGGAAGAAGGAATCGAATAGTTATCTGTCACGGGAAACGACAGATGGAAAATCCCTGCAAACGTGTAGCAGCTCAGTTGTCGCCGTGAACCTTCATCACATCCGCCTGGCGGATTCCACGGATCTGCTCACCGTGGGTGATATGAATTTCCAGCTCTGCATCGCCGGTAGGCAGCATCACCCTGGCGAAACTACAGGTGCGGGTTGTTGGCAACAGCGCCTGTTGAACTTCAAACTCGCCACAGATGAGGGTGGCCACTCCCGGCTCCGGCTTCGACGAAAAACGGCAATCGATGCGATAGGGTCCTTCGCTGGCGATCTTCACGTGCCACTGACCACGTGAATCGCGCGCCCATGGACGGCCATGGGTATGTCGCCAGTCCTGACGCGTCAGCACCGTCTTCTTTTCATGCTCGGTTCCGATGATGATGCGAGGAGGTGCCCACGGATCTTCTCGCCCTGATGAAACATCCAGGAACCACGCCTCGTAATCGCCCAGCAGCCGCTGGACGATCTCCGGATTCTCATCGGAGATGTCATCGAGCTCGTAAGGGTCCTTGCTCAGATCGTAGAGCTGGAAGTCAGGCTCCCCCTCGAAGGTGTCGCGCCAGAAAGGCGATGGGTGCACCAACTTCATGAAGTTTTTCCGGGCCATGAAGTTGTGATAGAGCAACGGCTGATCGCCTCGATGTGCCTGGATCACCACGGTCCTTGGCTTTCTCTTGACCTTTGCACCCTTCAGATCCGCCAGAAAGCTGGTGCCATCGATCTTCACTCCTTGTGGGACCGGAACGTCACAGGCCGCGAGAACCGTGGGAAGCACATCGTAGATCGCTGCCGGCCAGGAAGTCGCCACTCCCGTCTGAAGAGTACCGGGCCAGCGAGCAAAGAAGGGTGAACGAACACCCCCCTCAAGGGTGCTGCTCTTGGAACCGCGGAAGCCACTGACAAATCGCCGCCCTTCCGGGCCGTTGTCGCAGAAGAAGAGGATCAGCGTCTCCTTGCCGATCCCCATCGTATCGACCTGTTCGATCAGTTTTCCCATGTTCTCATCGATGTTGGTGATCATGGCATACGATCTGCGTACCTGATCCTGGTTCCAGTTCCCCTTCAGTGGCGCACCCTTCTCCTGCGGAAACGCAGCCACCGATAGATCCACATCCTTGTACATCTCGAGTTCCTCGGCGGGAGTGTCGTGCCACGGTCCATGGGGACAGTTATCGGTGATGATGGCCAGGAACGGTTTCTCATCCTGATGTGCCTTGCGAGCAAACTTCAGCGCCTCATCGAAGTAGATATCGGTGCAGTAGCCTTTCATCTGACGTGGTACACCGTCGTCCATGAGGATCGGATCGGTGTAATTACGCTCTCCGCCAACAGGATCGGATGGTTGGCCGATACCCCCTCCTCGATGCACCAGAGATTTTTCGAATCCCTGATCACCGGGTCGAAGCGGATAGCAATCTCCCAGGTGCCACTTGCCGAAGATACCGGTGGCATACCCAGCATCCTGCAGGATCTCGGCGATGGTTACCTCGTCGGTATCCATCATCGCTCTACCGATGTAGGTGTCGATGGCACGGGTTCTCTGATGACTCCGACCCGTCATCAGCGAGGCGCGGGTCGGTGCGCAGACCGGGCATACGTAGAAGGGATCGAGTCTCGCACTCTCCCTGGCAAGAGCATCCAGGTTCGGGGTCTTGATCACCGGATTGCCGTGGAAACCAAGATCTCCGTACCCCTGGTCATCGGTCATCACGATGATGACATTGGGTTTCCTGGCGGGTGATGGCGAGGTGTTGAGCTTGCGTGCCCGTGAATCTCCACCGATCTTCCATTGCTCCATCAGCTTTAGCAGCGCCGAGGTCAACGCCGGTACGCTGTTCGGGCGTCCTGTTTCCTTGCGAACACTCCATGGCATCTCGAACTGGAGTGTTTTCATTCCCGATTCTCGGTAGTGGCTGGTGATATAACCACCGCTGAAGTACTTCTTGCCGTCAGGATGAGGATGGGCTGGTGAGGGAACTGCTGTAAGTCCTTCTTTTTCCAGTAACGCCCCGATCGATCGAGGGCCACGAATCCACTCCAGATCCTTCAGTTCGCCATCCTCCACCGCCAACTCCGCGGCCCGTAGAAGATGTCCCACTTCGATCCAGTCCTGCGGATGGGCGTGGCCGTGAAGATCGATGAGAAGTGCATCCCCATTGCCGATCTTCAGCGCCTGATTGCAGGCTCGTCGCAACGATTGGTGATACTCGCGGTATACCGAAGATGCAAAAATCCCGCCCTGTGTCGCCTCACCGATCTCTCGATTGGGGTCCATCTTGATGCGATGCAGCCGATTGGTGACCACGAAAGGACGCTTACCGCATCTCTTCTCGATCTCTGCGGCAAGTTCAAGGGCCAGCTCCCTGGTATTGGTATCCCGCACAAGGGTGCCCTTTGTGCGATCGGGTACACCAGCAGGTTTGGAAGTTCCACCATGGGGAGCGGAAAGTACCAGCGGCATATCTCCCGCACTGAAATCGACGAACCCGTCGGAGGGCAGGGATGTGGCGCCAAGCAGGCAAGTCACCAGGACGATGATATTCATGCCGGGCATTCTACCGGAGAGAAGTTGCTCCGTCTTCGACCGTTTGCCCGCTAGAAACTGACCCCGAGAGACAGGATAGGACCAGGATCATAAGTTCCCTCGGAAGACTCCCCTGTATTGGTGCTGATCGGCAGCATCAAAGAGAGACTCCAGCTGCGAAACTCCTCGTCCTTCCAGTTGATTCCGAGGGTACCGGAGAGAGAGTTGTATCCTGTATTGGGATCGATCTCTCCGTGCCAGCGGGCAACCCCTTGGTCCTGGTAGATCACGCCGAGAATTGCATATGCGGGTTCCCAGGGACCCAGTTTACCGATCTTTTTCACGTAGCCGATCCCGCCTTGAAGCGCACTCGACGCCTTGAACCCCTTGCTGCTCTCACGGATGGGAAAGCGACCACGTCCATAGAGACTGAGCATCGAATCCTCACCGAGCGGCCTTGCGTAAAACACATCGAGCAGTGGATCAAAAGTGCCGGATCCGAACTGGATGTGTTCGTGAGCTTCGCCCTCATCCCCCGCCTCGTACGGATCATGCTCGGTGCGTCCGATCGGCAAGGAGGTTCCCAAGCCCGTGGAAAAGACCGCCCCGTCTTTTCCAACATCGTGGCCGTGCCAGGTGAGGAGCATCTCGATATCGCCGAAGCCCCTCATGTCTCTGGTTGGATGATGGATCTGAAGATTTCTATCCATCGCCTCGATCTGTTCCGGCGTTGCGGCGGGATCGATCCCGCCCACAACTGAGGTCCTCGACTTCAACTCCATAGGAATACGCCACTGAATACCCCATGGCTCATCGAAGGTGTATTCCATCTGCAGCTGAATCGTCGTCATGTCGAGGATCACTTCGTGTCGGTGCTCGGGAACGGAGATGACATTACCGAACTCATCGAGTCCGGAGGATTCGGAGTGACTGCCGTCAAAGTTGAAAGCATGACTGACGGAGGCGCGTAATTGCCAGGTACCTGTACCATGTCGGATGGAGCCCAGACCGGACCCCAGTACTCCTGCGTCAGGAGCATTTGGATTGGTTCAGGCAGGTCAGCCCTGAGCCCACAACGAGGGACCTGCACACAACTGGAGCAGGATCAACAACAGTGCTGATCGGAAGATCTTGGTGGCCATTCGATCTCGATTCTTCTGAAAAACAAACCACACCAGTTCACATTGGCGGTACCAACCTGGAGATCGCTGGTCCCACCAATTTCGCTGATTTTTGCTGAATTTCGGAGAAGATCAACAAGAACCACCGATTCGATGATTCCCTCCCCGGTGTACACTTCCGGCCATGAACCACCTTCCCGAGGCAATTCTCGACCAGAGGGCAAGAAATGCCATCGAAATCGCTTTCCAGGCGAGTGATCTCGGAAACATCCAGCACCTTGCTGGCCTCTCTCTGGGCTATGCCAATGTCAATTTCAAGGCGACAACCGACCAGGGAGTGTACCAGGTTCGATTCTGTCGGGCGCAACCGAGGGCACGGATCGAGGATGAGATCCTCTTTCTCGGCTCCATCCAGGAGAGCGGCTTCCCTGCCGCCTATCCCATCCGCAGGATCGATGGCGATTTCATCACCGAGTACGAAGATGAAAAGGTGATGATCTACGACTTCATCGAGGGAGAAACTCCCGTGGTCTGCGTAGAATCTGCCCAGCAGATCGGACTGGCCCTGGCAAGACTCTCGACCTTTACCGTTCCCGAGGGATACCACTCCACTCCTCTCATCGACTTTCAAGACCTTCTCGACTTCCGTGATGAAATGAGATCCGGGGAAGAAGATCGAAGCGAGTTCTTTGAAGAATTCAGCAATCAAACCGATGCCCTGCAATCTCATCTTCCCTTCGACCTGCCACGGGGGTTTGTCCATGGCGATGTATTTCCCGACAACACCATCTTCAAGGACGGCACTCTCGCCGCTCTCATCGATTTCGAGGATTCAGCGATGGATGTACTCGTCTTTGACATCGGAATGGCGCTGCTTGGATTCGGATATCAGCAGGAGAAGATCGACGCAACTCTGGTGGAGGCGATGCTCGGTGGCTATCAATCGGTTCGCCCCCTATCAGAAGCGGAGAAAGAGGCACTCCCTCTCGTGATGCGGTGGTGCGCTCACGGTATGGCGTTCTGGCATCTTCGTCACTTCGTCAAAACTCCCAATCAACGCCAGCACCGTCGGATCCACGAATTGCAGCAGCTGGTTCGTGGCCTTGAAGGAGAAGACGGCGACGAATTGCGCACGGTTCTCCTGTCGTGAATCGAAGGGTCGACCTCGGTGGAGGATGCAGAGTCGAACTTCTCGTGCGAGAATCTACATGACTCACTTACATGACTCCCTGAAAGGTCCGAGATGAGCTCCACGGTCGATTCCTGGAAGATCAGTAGCGCACAGGCTGAAGAGCTGGCTCGTCAGCATGGCACTCCCGTCTACATTTACGACTCGAAGATCATCCGCCGTCAGGTCGACAGGTTCAGGGCAGCTTTTTCCAGCTTCGACCATCGCATCCACTATGCGATGAAAGCGAACTCCAACGCCTCTCTTCTTCATCTGATGAAGGAACTTGGAATAGGTATCGATGCAGTTTCCATCGATGAGATTCGCATCAGCCTCGAGGTTGGATTTTGCCCCGGTGACATCATCTTCACACCCAATGGTGTTGCTTTCGAAGAGCTCCAGCAAGCCATCGACCTCGGAGTTCGACTCAACATTGAAAACCTCTCCTATCTGGAGAAGCTGGGGGAAGCCCACGGAAGTGAAGTCCCCTGCACATTGCGGGTACACCCCGGACTGGTCATTCCCGAAGCGAGCAGAGATGCCACCGGCTGGTACCAGAGATCACGGTTCGGAATCGATCGGCAGCAGATTCCTCAGGCACTACAAATCATCGAGAAGCACGCCATACGAGTCGAGGCACTCCATGTCCATTCCAGTTCGATGATCCTCGATGAAACGGTGTTCGGAGCTGCTGCGGAGATCTTGATCGATCTGGCGAGAGAGCTACCGGATGTTGTTGCACTCGATCTCGGCGGAGGGATACGACCCCCGTATCACGCCGATGATGATCATCCCGATCTCGACGCACTGGCCAGATCGTTGGAAAAACCGCTTTCTGAATTTCAGCGGGAGACGGGAAGAAAACTACAGTTGTGGTTTGAGCCGGGCCGTTACCTGGTATCGGAGTGTGGATTGTTAGTGACGCGGGCTAACGTGATCAAGAAGGTCGGTGATCGCACCGTGGTCGGTGTCGATACCGGTTTCCATCAGTTGATTCGACCCAAACTGTACGGTGCACGACATGAGATCGTGAATCTCTCTCGACCGGAGGGACCACTTCACGACTACGACATCTGTGGCTGTCTCTGCGAAGAAGATGAACTGGCGGGGAATCGATCGCTTCCACAGGTACATGAAGGAGATCTACTCGGCATCCTCAACGCCGGCGCATACGGCTACTCCATGGCATCCACTTACAATTCAAGGCCATTGCCTGCTGAAGTGATGATCTAAATCCCTGTCGAGATCTCATCGATTCAACCCTATAATGGAGATGTGTCTTCGCTTGCCCGGTATCGATGTATAGGAGCGTGAGATGAGTTCACTAACTCGCTTCGTAGTTTCAGTAGCGACGATCTCCTTTGGGTTTCTCATCGTCGTAACCGCCATAGCCGAAGCTCAGGTACCGTACGCCACCTACTTCATCGAACCACCTATTCTGGGGGAGATCGGTGCTCCGGTGAGTTCCGTTCATCGGATCACGACCTTTACCCCCGGATTCACCGGCTTTGGTGCCGCATTCTGCATCGATCCCGCGCTTCTCTCGCCACTCGCAATCGTGCCCGGTGATGGACTTGGACCCTCTTCCCAGATCTTCTTCTTCGATGCCTACATCGATGCCGATGGTGTTGGGGTGGGATGCATCCTCTCCGGAACAGGGACCATCACACTGCCAGTGGGAAGCGGCATCGAACTCACCGTCTGCCAGTTTCAGACGATCGCCGGGACCAGCGGTGAGCAGGCTTCCATCGAGTTCTGCCAGCTTGAAAACAACTCCGGTACCAGTGTCATCACATACTTCAACTGGCTGTATTATCAGGGCGGTGACTATTTTCCCGAACTGGTCGTCGGTTTCCCGCAGTTCATCCGCGCGGATAGCAACATCGACGGAATGATCGACCTTGCGGACGTCGTTACAGCACTCTTCCTCTTGTTTTACGGTATTGGGGAACCCCATGGCTGTTGCGACATTCTCGACTCCAACGATGACGGCACACACGACATCTCGGACGCAATATACACCATCACATACCTGTTTCTGGGTGGAACACCTCCTCCACCACCCTTCTTCTTCTGTGGTGACGATCCAACCCAGGACTCGATGCAGTGCACCGTCTCCCCCGGCGGTTGCTGAAATTCAATAACTCCGATCAATGATGATTTCAAACGCATCCGTGCTGATCCTCGGCAGGGGCTCCGATAGCTTCACGAGTTTCAAACCCGCCACCGATACCCCTGCCGGTCAGTTCAACCACCTCACCGAAGCCTCCGAAGACCAGCAAATCGAGTTCAACAACCATTCAGTATCGTCAAACTGTTCGCCGGTATCACTGCTCATGCTCGTGACCAACAGAGAAACAATCCTCGAGTTCTCCTGTCCAGTCAGTGATATCGGAGACTCCATCTCACGGGCAGGCTCCGTTGAGACCGCAATTCAATCCATCGACTGTCGGATCCTCCCCACAGGAGGGAAACGGTGCGGATGGATCAACACCGCCACCGAATAGATGAGCCAGACAATGGACGGGATCAGCGATGTTGAATTCTCCATCGTCGTTGCTGTCACACGCATCGACACAATCCGGCGTACCTGATCCCATGAATAGAAACGAAAGTGCGTTGACTGCATCTGCAATGTTGACCTGGCTATCCAGATTGCAATCCGCTCGGATGAAATCTGTCGAGGTCGTCGGTGGACCGCCGCCAGTAATCGTTTCATTGAGATGAGGAGTCACCGTGTTGACCGGACCGTTGGCAGCGATCAGGTCAAACATTCCATCGCCATCGATATCTGCTGTATTGAGAGAGTAGCAATCGGGAGAATCGATGAAGTCATCGATGGAGAAACCGCCCAGGCCATCATTTTCATAGACCACGATACCGGTCGGTGATTGGCTGAGGGTGTTCCCCCCCATCACCAGGTCGAGATCTCCATCCAGATCGAGATCCGCAGATGTAATCGAGAAGGGCTCTGCGATGGGGCCGGAAAAAGAAGATGGGGTGCCAAATCCCCCGGCGCCGTCATTGATCAGCACCAGGATGCCGCCACCCAGCTCATCTGGAACGGCGACATCTAGAAAGGTATCTCCGTCGAGGTCGACCAGTTCGAGGCTTTGGCAACCACCGCTACTTCCCAGGTCGATCACCTCGGCGGGTAGATAGGTCCCCACTCCAGTGGCCCGCATCACGCGGATGATCGTACTCCCCGACTGGAAGTGTGGTACCACCATGTCATGGAAGCCATTCTGGTCGATATCTCCCGTCGCCGCCGTACTGATGCCGTTGGGGATCGGAATGGCACTGTCGGAGACGAAGTTTCCCAGTCCGTCTCCTCGACTGATGTGAAGGGTCGCATCCCAGGCCCCTGGCATCAGAACATCGACAAGTCCGTCGCCGCTATAATCCCTGGCGATGAGATCGAACCCACCACTGCCAGGCAACGTATTGACGGTGATCGAAAATCCGAGACTTCCATCGCCGATCATCGCCACGACGATGTTATCCAAGAGTCCCCCTACCAGGATGTCATCGATGCCATCAAGGTTGATATCGACGATCTCCAGCCCCCACGGCTGCATGAACATCGACATCGGAAATATGATGGGGACATCGCTGAACTCACCAGCAGCAACACCGGGGTAGATGAAGAGTTGCTTGGTCCCGGTTACCGGGACATTGAGAGCGACCAGATCCACCAGACCATCCCCGTCGAGGTCACTCGCTTCTGCCTCCGTCACGCAGACTGCTGGCGAGACCTGCTGAGGAGTGAGCACGATGTCTGCCCTCGACTCCGATGAAAACACCACGAACAACACGAACAGCCAAACAGGAGCATTCTTGCCGTCAGGCATACTCCCTCCCTTGCTGCGGGCTTGCGTTGTTGATTTCGAGCCTATTTGAATAGAGTCAGAGCACTCCAACCCATCGAACGGTCCCTTTCGAACCCTGGTTCCAGCTTTTTTTTTGCCCGAGGATGAGAGGAGTTGGCGGCATTCCATCGTCGGGAAGTGACTCTCCAGCAATCCGTCATTTCCCTGACAAGATGCGGATTTCAGGCTCCCTCGCCTGGATTCCTGTGGCAAAATACCCGGCGATTCCTGTGTTTGATGACCAGCTCCTAAGCCACCCACCCGGAGAAGGGACAGTTTCGTGTCCGAACACACACCGACCACCGAACAAGGTCGAGTTGCCCCATCCACTTCCGAAATGATAGACAGTTTTCTGAAGCCGATGCCGCCGATGGGCATCTACGAGACCCTCTATGCCTTTCAGGATTCGTTCGGGCAACCGATGGGTGATGTGGGTACCCACCCGTGGAGCCAGGGATTCCCTCGCACCGAACAGATCGCCGGCGGGCCAGAGCTTCCGACGACCATCGAGGTCACATCACAGGATCTTCGCTATCCGAAAGCGTGGGGACTGCCAGCTCTTCGGGAACGGATCGCCAGCTACTATCGGGAGTTCTACGGAGCTTCCATCGAATCAGAAAATGTCATGATCTTCGCCGGCGGACGACCCGCTCTTCTGTCGGTACTCCTCTTCTTGAAGGAAGAGATCGGTGTCAAGATTGCATCGACGGAATACACCCCCTACTTCGACATGCTGGAACGGTTAGGTATTCCATACGACGTGATCGACAGTGACGTGGATAATCAGTTCTGTCCCCCCATAGAAAATTACACCAGCGCAGGTTCCAGCCAAAAATCGATGATGCTCCTGAGCAATCCCTGCAATCCGACTGGAATCACCCGCTCCGGTACCGACATCGATGCCCTCGTTGCTGCCGCAAGTACTTCCGATTGCGGACTTCTCATCGATGAAGCATACGAGATGTTCCACGATCCACCGATCAGTGCCC
>CAYPPQ010000091.1:0-9631 GCA_964412635.1 uncultured Planctomycetia bacterium
CGGAGAAGTCGCGACGTTCTGCATGCTCGGGGTGACGGTAATGAGCGTAGTCATCGAAATTGATCTTGGCATCGAGAGCGATCACATCGCCACTACCGGTAACCACGAGCGGGTTGATCTCTGCCAGCGAGCAATCCTCCTTGACGAAGGCCCTGGCAAGCTTGCATACGAGATCCACGAACTGGTCTGCTGTCTTTCCCTCGAACTCCAGTCTCGTCGCAACGGAGCGAGCCGCTTCTTCCGACAGACCATCATCGAGATCGATCTCCTCGAAGAAGATCGCTTCCGGACGGCTTGCCGCGACCTCCTCGATGTCCATTCCTCCCTCAGCACTTGCCATCAGAACCGGCTTCTCCCGGGCTCTGTCTATCACCATGCCGCAGTAGATCTCTCGTGCGATGTCGCAACCTTCTTCGATGAGAAGGGTTCTGACCTGCTGTCCTTCCGGACCTGTCTGGTGAGTGATCAGCTGCATCCCGAAGATTTCACGGATCGCCTTTTCACACTCTTCCTTGGTGCGGGTCACTCTCACTCCACCGCCCTTGCCGCGACCGCCGGCGTGGATCTGCGCCTTGACGACCCAGGGTCCATCACCCATCTCGTTGGCGGCAACCAGTGCTTCATCGATGGTGCAGGCAACTCGTCCTGCAGGCACCGGGATCTGATGGCTCGCAAGCAGTTGCTTCGCCTGGTATTCATGGATCTTCAAGCTGGAGTCCTTTCGCCGTTGCTACACAGTTTGATCGGTTCACCAGGACAATTCAGGAACCGGATCGTCACGCACCATCGAGGAAACCGTGGATCTCACCACCACATCAGACTGGGGTCTCGGGTTCCACGATGGGGCAGGTTAGCCCCCCCTCCCCGGGGGTGCAACGAGACCCGAGAGCTTCCCCTGATTCGGCGCCTCAGTTGCTCTTGTCACCGGGTGGATTCACCGCACCGCCGGAGGGTACCGGCACGCCATCCTGATCCTCCGACTGGAGGATTTCCTGGGCAGCGTCCAGCAACCTCTCCAGCTCATCGTTGAGCGATCCTTCGGTTCGGGCTTCCCCGTACTGGGCGAGGACCCTCTTCGGATCTCCCAGCACCAGAGAGATGGCGGAGATGCGCCCGTGGAAATTACCCAGCTCCTGAAGGATTCGTGATCTCAGCTCGCGCAGGGTCCGATTGTGATCCCTCGTCGAGAAGGGCAGGTCGCTATCGAACGGCAAGTTGGTGCGATCGAGAACTACCAGTCCCTCACGGTAGCGCTGGAGTGCTTCCAGGCCGTTGTGGAAGGTCTCCCTGGCAATCACCAGCTTCTCTCTTCGCTCTTCCACTCCACTCTGAGCCAGCAGTGCCTCATCGTACTGTATTTTTCCAAGTTCGTACCATGCCGCAGAGTAGTTCTCATCGAGTTGAACCGCCTTGAGGAGAGCACCCCTGGCCTTGTCGAAATCGAGACCGAACTGATAGATCTTACCGATGTGGTAGTAGCAGGTCCGCTCGTTGACCTCGTCGCCCGGGCCGGGCGACCTGTTGATGGCGCGACGGAACGACTCCAGAGCCTCATCGTATTGCGCCCGTTTCTGGTACTGGAGAATTCCGAGACTGACGAAGGGGCCCATCGCCGTCGGGTCAACCTCGATCGCCTGCTTGTAGAACTGCTCGGCGACCTGCAATTGCTGATCTGCCTCCGCCTTCAACCCCTGTCGCCACAGATCGGAGGCCTTGCGTCTCTCCTCGCTGAAGATCCTTCCATCGAGCGCAGCCAGGGTGACACTCTCGACGCGAGCGCGGTTTTGCTCCCACCATCCACGCCAGCGGAGGATCGACTCCTCGCGAGCGGATTCTTCACCCTCTGCTTCGTATCCGAAGGACTCTCCCGTGTACTCCAGCAACTTGCTGGCGGCGATCCTCCTGGCGGCCAGCTCTTCCAGGCCCAGCGTCTCGATGAGTGTCGAGATTCCCACGTACACACCGTTTTCCCCGAGTGCGATGGCAAGCGCCAGCTGCGCCTTTCCATTGGACTGCTCCCATGCCAGGACCAGCTCATGGATACTGTGACTGCGCTGCAGTACATCGACTGAGAAGGTACGGACGGCGTTGCTCTGTCCATCGTCGATGAGCAACAGGCCGAGTAGCGGATACATGTCGGGTCCGTGCTCCAGCAGTCCTTCCCGAAGCAGGTCGACCTGCTCTCGAGAACTGCCCTTGCTCAGATGGTCGAGGAAATTGGGCCGGGTCGAGGTGATCCCCTCCGGCAGAGACATACGAAACTGCTCCTCCAGGTGCAATCGGCGCAGAACAGGCTGATCGCCCCTGGTCAGTTCCTCCTTCAGGTAGCGCACTGCAAAGAACCCTGCGGAGCGGAGAAACTGGAGTCCTTCTTCACGGTTCACGCCGGTTCCTGCGCGGACACCAGCGAGAGCCCGCTGGATCCGCTCCTCGAAATCGTCTCGTAAGGTGAATCTGTCGTCGCTGCAAACTCCACTGGGTTGAATCGTTCGTCTCACCTTGGAATCGGCATAGCGGGCACTCCCCAGTTCGAGGTCTGCCACCCACTCACGAGTTCCTGGATCGAACCTCACACCTCCACCGACCTCATGCCCCTCTTCGAGAATCAGCAAGATTCCCGCCGGCTCCGGCTTGGCAGTCTCCTTGAGGCTCCACCCCAGAACATCTCTCTTGAGAATCGTCTTGGAACCGAGCCGACGACTCAATTCGAGGTATTCATTCTGAAGGTCATAAACACGACCTTCGAATATCTCGCCACTTCGCATGCGCACGCGCACATCACTGCTCGCCATGGCATCGGAGAAGAGGATCGAGCACAAAAGGCTCGTCAGGAGCAGGGGAAACCTGCCGATGGAAATGCCGCTATCGGCCACGAAAGCCTCCTGTCGGGGGTCAATACTGAACCAGATCCCCGATTTTGCCGCATCCTGAAGGGGCTGCAAGCCCTGTCAGGGGTTGCGACTCCCGGATTATCGGGGGAGACTCTCCAGAATGGCGGCAATCGACCGTGTTTGTCGGTCCTGGCCACAACAAATCCTGCATGAAATTCGACGGAGGAACGATTGGATCAGCGCACTCTTGAATCCGTGAGCCGAGGGGAACGCCTCGAAGGAGTCTTCCTCATCGAAGATGCAAACCTGAAGACGGCCCGAAATGGCAAGTTCTTCATTCCCATGACCTTGAGAGATCACACCGCAGGCCTGAAGGCGGTGCGGTGGGAAAGTTCGCAGGAAGAGTTTCGCGAACTGGACCGTAATCCGTTTGCCCGGGTCCAGGGAAGAGTCGAGGAGTATCAGGGTAATCTGCAGGTAATCATCGACTCGCTTCAGCCCGTCTCGGCGAGCGAAGTGGGTCTGAAGGCGGCGGAGTTCCTTCCACGCACCCCGTGCAACATCGAAGATCTCGAGAGAACTCTGGAGGAGCGAATCGTCTCGATTCAGAGCGAACCGATTCGCAACCTGGTGGTGGCGATCCTCGCCAGGCCGGGATTACGGGAACAGTTGCGAATTTCCCCCGCAGGAAAATCGATGCACCACGCATACATCGGGGGATTGCTGGAACACATGGTCTCGCTGATGCAGATGGCGGACCTCGTCTGCGACCACTACAAATGGCTCGACCGGGACATTCTCATCACCGGAGTCATCCTTCACGACATCGCCAAGACCGCAGAACTTGGAATCGAGAGCGGCTTCACGTATACCGATGAAGGTCAACTACTTGGCCACATCGTATTGTGCTGTAACTGGGTCGATGAGGCTGCCAAGGGGATCGAGGATCTGGACCGGGAAACGATGCTGCAGATCCAGCACATCGTCGCTAGCCATCACGGTCAACTCGAATTCGGATCGCCCAAGAAACCGATGACGGCAGAGGCTCTCGCCATGCACTACATCGACAACCTGGACGCGAAGTTGATGGGATATCTGGAACTGTTCCGCACTGCCAATCCTGGCCCCGAAGACACTCGCTTCGGTACCCACTCGTACATGCTGGATGTCAGACCGTACTTCCCGCGCCAGCTCGATTTTCAGGGGAACTTCCAGAACCTGTCGACGAGGAGTGGATCATCGACACCAGCGAGTCAGCAGGGTGATGGCGATTCGACTGGAGCCAGGACCGATTCGGGGGATCTGCCCTTCTGACCGCTACCGTACTAGACGGTCGATGAGATGATTCCGAGGGCATCTTCTCGTCGGGCGGCATCCTCCAGCAGTTCGATCCAGCGGCTCGCCTCTTCGGCAGCCTTCGCCTCGACCAGTAAACGCAGCAGCGGTTCGGTGCCGGAGTAGCGGACGAGAATACGCCCCTCATCTCCCAGCGCCTCGTTCGCCTCCTGCATCGTCAGATTGAGTATGGAGAGTTCCTCCATCGGCGGGCGATCCTGGATCCTCAAGGTTCTTTGCTGCTGGGGAAAGCGCGGAATACCCTCGCACAGCCCCGACAGCAATCGACCCGACTGAACCACTCGTCGAGCCACGGCGAGACCGGTTCGGATCCCGTCTCCGGTGGCGGACTGGTCGTAGTGGATGATGTGGCCAGACGGCTCGCCACCCAGCACTCCCCCCGACTCCTCCAGTGCAGCCGCAACAGCTCGATCACCCACAGCGGTCCGGACCACAGCGATTCCATGGCGGCCGAGGTACTCCTCGACACCGACATTGGACATCACTGTCAACGCAACCAGGGCAGGATCGAGCGATCCTTCTTCCATCATCGCCCGCGCCCAGATGACGATCACATCGTCGCCATCTACATGGGTGCCATTCTCATCGCAAAACAGCGCACGATCGGCATCGCCATCAAAAGCGATGCCGATGCTGGCACCTGCTTGTTTCACCTGCTCACCGAGAACTCCGGGAAACAGGGAACCACACCCCACGTTGATGCGGGCTCCATCAGGCTCTCCATGGATCACCGTGACGTCAGCTCCAGCTCGTCGAAATGCCTCGGGAGCCCAGCCGCAGGCGGCCCCCCGAGCGCAGTCGAGAACGACCGAGAGACCGTCGAGGAACTTCCCCGGGGGGAACGACTCCAGCAACTTGTCGACATAGGAATCGCCAAGCGATTCATCGATGACGATCTCCGGCGACGCTTGCTCCGCTGCTTCCACAGGATGTGTCCCGTTGAGATCCTTGCCGAACCGATCGTAATCACCGGAGATGAGTTCCTCTTGCTCGGTGGACAGCTTGGCCCCACGAGAATCGAGAATCTTGATGCCGTTGAATTCCGGTGGGTTGTGAGATGCAGAGATCACCAGCCCCAGATCTGCAATTCCCTCTGCGAGCAGCAAGGAAACCGCCGGGGTCGGTAAAACACCGCCATGGATGGTGGAGCAACCCTCCTGATCGAGGGCACGGGTGAGTACCTTTTCGATCTCGGGCCCGGTACTCCTTGTATCCATCGCCAGTACGATCTTGCCGCGAGGATGACCCTCTCGCTCCAGGTGGAATGCAATCGCTCGCCCGATCAGGCCGACCGATTGTGGAGACAGCAAGCCTTCACCTCCGATGTCTCGTATACCATCGGTTCCAAAGATCACTTCTGCTGTTCCTCTCCTGGCGAATCATGAGGCTTTGCACTGTACAAGATGATCCGTTCGAGCCTGACCTGATCGCGGGATATCCCCGCCGGCAGGCTGCCATCTACCCAGCGAACATCTTCCTCGGGAACATTGATGCTCTCACCTCCGGTGTCAGAGACCTTCACCAGCAGGTAAAAGCTCCCCTGCTGCACTCGCTTCCGCCACTCGCTTACCGCTTCTTCGGTACCCGCCACCGAGACCTTGATGGTCCGATCTCCGCGGATATCGAGATCGATTTCCTCATCGACGATGTAGCGCACCGAGACCAGTTCCTGTGCCTGGGTCAGATTTTGCTGCAACTGAATCCTGACGGTGACCGTCTCCGGACTTTCAGCGGCCAGCCGCACCAGTCCGCTCTCGTCCCCTGTGATCACCAGCGACACGCTCTTCTCGACCAGCTCGGTGGAAACACCACCGATATCGATCTCCTGGGTCAACACACCTATCGAGTCATCCTCGAGAAGAGATGAAGGCCCCTCGACGGCGACCTCTGGCGGATCGGATTGGATGCCGTCGGGGAAACGGAGGAAGCCAGGACCGGGGGTCCCCACCACCGATGGACGCACCGCTCGGTTGATGCGGATGACTCGATCGATCTGCACATCGAGAACCGACGGTTCCACCGACTGCACAGACAACCCCTTGGGAAGTTGAAGGTTGATCCCGCCGCGGAGATCCACCGAACCCGATCTCTCGACCATGAGGACGCCTCGTGGGAACGGGTTGTTCTCGGTGTAGCGATTGAGGGTATTTCTTGGACCGCTGAGGATGACACGACAGCGACCGCTGAACTCGCTTCCGTCTACTCCAGCGAGGCGCGATTCCAGCACACTCCGCGATACCACGATCTGATCTTCACCGGCGGCCTCCACGAACAGGCTGGCCTCGATGCTTTCCTCGCCGAGAGTGTTTCCGTAGGCAAATGCCCACACCACCACCGCCAGCACCAGGCTGGTCAGCTTGTTGCGGGTATTCCCGATGAAGAACTCGATCAGTCTCACCTTCAAGGGTGCCTTCATGCGGCCTCCCCACCGGTGGCTGGTTTTTCATCGCGAGACTCCTCTTGCTGAGCAGCATCATCTGTCTTGGTGTAGTAGCTTCGAAGTTTGTGTGCGAGATCATCTCGATCCAGATCTCGAATCACCTCACCACGCACGCACATCGAGATCATTCCTGATTCTTCACTGACCACCACGGTCACTGCGTCGGACTCCTCGGTCAGCCCCACTGCAGCTCGATGTCGGGTCCCCGCCCAGCTTCCCAGCTGTTCATTTTCGGAGAGCGGTAAGAGACATCCCGCTGCAGCAATCCGTCCATTCTGGATCACGACGGCTCCATCATGGAGCGCAGTGCCCGGGTAGAAGATGGTGTTGAGGATCTCTGTCGAAACCTCTGCATCCAGTCTCGTGCCTCGCTCCACGAAGGGGTTGAGGGATTGGTCCCTCTCGATGGCAATCAGCGCACCGATCCTCGACTTCGATAGAGAAACACACGACCGCACCACCACCATCACCAGTTCATGCTCGTCCCGAACCAGTTCGCCAAAGATGGGAGCCTGGCTCAAGCGCACAAGCCCTCGTCGCAATTCCGGCTGAAGGATGACGATGATCGCCGTGAACGCCGCTGGTGTCACGACTGCCAGCAGGAAACCGATTCTTTCCAGATCGAGGACTCCCACCGCAAGTCGGGTTCCGACCACGGCCATGATGACGGTCAACGCCAATCCCTTGAGAACCCCGGCCCCTCGCGTTCCCTCGCAGAAGACGATGAATCCGTAGATGAGCAGGTAGATCACCGACACCTCGAACAGAACACGGCCCGGGCCGATGGCCTGGATCGCCGTCCAGATCGTCTGGAACTCGTTCAATTGACGACCTCCTCGACGAGATTCGGTTCTTCGATGGTAAACAGTGCCTTCAGGAAGGTCACCGTTTCCTGAACATCGTGCACCCGCACCCACTCCACCTCGGACTGACGAGCATGGCAAACAAATGCCAGCGAAGCGGGGAGGCGATCCTCCGGAGGCGCGCCATCGAAGATGCCGGTGAAGGACTTTCGGGAGGCTCCAAGCAAGACCGGAACTCCCAGCGATCGGATTCGAGCGATTCCTCTGGTGATCTCGAAGTTATCAGAAACCCGTTTGCCAAATCCGAGACCGGGATCGACAAGTATCCGGCTTCTCTCGATTCCTGCCGCCTCGGCAAACTCGATGCGATCGGACAGGAAGCGAGAGACCTCGTCCAGCACATCGTCATAGCGAGGATCCGATTGCATCGTTTCGGGGATCCCCTTCCTGTGCATCAAAATCACATGAAGCCCGGTTCGGGAAATCACTCCCGCGAGTTCGGGATCGTCTTGAAGGGCAGAGGTGTCATTGATGAAGTGAATACCGTATTTGCTCGCTTCTCTGGCAACCGCTGCCCGTCGAGTATCGATGCTGATGGGAACCTCGATGGAGGTGGAGATCGCTTCCAGGACCGGCATCACCCTGTCGAGCTCTTCCTGAACCGAGATCTCTCGGGATCCGGGTCTGGTAGATTCTCCTCCGAGGTCGATGGCATCTGCACCCTCTTCGACCATTTCCAGAGCTCTCTTTATCGCATCGTCTACACTGGAATAACGACCTCCATCGCTGAAGGAATCCGGTGTCACGTTTAGGATGCCAAGAACCTTCGGGTTCACGAAGAGTTCCTTTCCGTCGACTCGTTGACGGTGGGATGAAGTGCGCACTGCATCATCGGCTACTCCCATGCCACGGCTCCAGTTCGGAGATGATTCTCCGTGCGATTTCCTGCACCGCCTCCGCGACGGCGACCTCGATACTCTCTCCTGCTGGAACGGAGTAGGAGACCATATCCTCCACCACCCTTTCCAGCAGCACCCTCTGGTCCCTGGTCCTCTCGAGGCGCAGACCCACACGGACTCCGATCCCCTGCTCCTGGATGGTGCCGTCTCCACTCTCCACCAGGACTCCCTGGCGGAACTGGAGCAGCGTACCGATCAACCTGGCATCTGCTTGCTCGGCAGTTCGGATCGTTGCCGACGTCCTCAGTTCCAGTTCTCTCTTCACGGCACGGGTCAGGTCATACTCGATGTCGCGTCGGTAGGGCAGGGTTTCATTCCTGAAGACGGGAACCGAGATACTCTTCACCCCCCTCGGCAATCGATAGCCCGGGGAGTAACCGCAGCCGATGACGAGCAGCAAGATCCAGAGGATCAGTACACGGTACTTCAACTCTCCTCCGCCTTTCGAGCCAGGCCCTCCAGGATCTGACGTGCCTCAGCCGCTTCGTTGCTGTCTGGAACGTCGAGGATCACTTTTTCCAGGTATATGCGGGCAGACTTCGGTCGGTCTATTCCGAGGTAGTAGCGTGCGATGTACATCCTGCGCTTGGCGCGAATCTCAGCAATCTTATTGAGCGAATTTCTAGCACGCTGCGACTCGCCCTGATTCGGGAACAGACGCAGGTACCTGCGATAGTGCTGCTCCGCTGCAGCGAGCGGAGCCATGTCGTACTGGTATCCCTTGATCTGCGCCAGTAACGCATCTCCCATGAGAATCTGAGAAGGTGCGGCCCATGAACTCTCCGGGTACTCCATCAACAACCGCTGAAAGTAACGTTCAGCATCTTTCGGTAACTGATTCTTGAGATACCAGCTGGCACATTGATAGATCGCATCATCACTGAACCCCTGGTACGGATACTGTCGGACGAGATCGGTGAGGATCTCGATTCCCTTCCGCTCTGCTCTCACCTCGAGTCCCAGCAACCTCCTGGTTGAACCGCCGAGAAAAGCGAGACCGATCTCGTAGCGGATCTCCAGTGCGCGATCGAGCGTCTCCGGTCCCGGTTCTGAATCAAAGATGTCCTCGGTAACTCGCAACGCTTCATCGTTTTCACGCATCGCTCTGTAACCCTCGGCAAGACCCAGTCTCAACCTTGCCACCATCGGGCCGGCTAGCGCAGAGGAGTCATCGGAGTAGAGTGCGAGATCGATGGCATCCTCGTACAGATCTACCGCTTCCTGATAGCGCCCCTCTTCCAG
>CAYPPQ010000092.1:0-9557 GCA_964412635.1 uncultured Planctomycetia bacterium
GAAAGCCGCGGGTGGCCTATCGTCAGATGGTGGCACGAGAAGGGGGCGCGTCGGGTCGTATCGAGCGACTGCTGGGGGGCAAGGAACACTTCGGTGAGGCGAAGGTGACCCTGGTTCCCTTCGATGAAGAGAAGGAAGGCGTACCCGATGTGGAATGGGTGGGGGGGCGTCCACCGATCGCTCCCGAGTGGTCTCAGGCGGTGGAGGACACCATCCGCTCCTGCCTCAGCGGAGGGGGAGATCTGGGATTCCCCTTCATCCGCGTCATGGCCAGGATCGAATTGCCGCCGGTGACACCGGAAACGACCGAAGCGGGCCTCGCAGTGGCGGCTCGTGAGGCATTTCAGGGCGCACACAAGAAGGCGGGGGATCTGCTGCTGGAGCCACTGATGGCCTTCCAGGTCACCACTCCGGAGGAATACTTCGGCTCGATTCACCAGGATCTGGTGCGCAGAAGGGCTCAGATCGAGAATGTCGACCTGATTCAGGATTTACGGAAGATCGAGGGGCGGGTACCGCTGGCGGAGGTATTCGGGTACACCACCGCGCTGAGATCGCTTTCCCAGGGACGTGCAGGGGTCTCTCTCGAGCCGGTAGGCTTCTCCGAGGCCCCCGAAGAGGTCGCCGAACGCTTCCGCTTTTGACCCCATTCATCGGCCGCTGCTAAATTCCGTCAGATTCGCCTGCAAATTGCCCTGTCAGCGTTGACAGCCTCTCTCAAGTTCTTACAATCACACGCTTTGAATGATGTCGACAGATCCGGTCGAGGTGATCTCGGTCGCTGCCCCCTCAGGGGTGGTCGCTCGAGGAATTGCTGCGCGGAATGGTGTCGACGGCGAGAGGAAGAGGGGTGACGACTCCCGTGTAGCTGCAAGGCTCGACGTGGGTAATCTCTCCTTCCACCGGCTAGTGCTGTGAGGGAATCAGACCGGTTCGGTGCCTCAGGGTTCCGGGGACTCGGTTGGATCTTTGGCAGATCGGGAATCGTTCAGGTGCCGTGAGTTTTCACGCATCGACTCCGTGAGTCTGTCGCTTGAGTCCGCAACTTCGGTGAGGCCGGATCTGAGTGTGAAGAGAAGGTGTTCTTCGAGTTGAGGATCGCCGGGCGTGGAGACGAATCGTTTGTGTCGGGACACGCAGTTCCGAAGTGGTGAGTCAGCCAGTACTGATCGACCCAGGTCGATCGAGGTGTTGTGGAAACGGGAGATAGATCGCCCATGCAGAAGAACAAGATCCGGATTCGCATGGAAGCTTACGACCATGAGGTTCTCGATGGAGCCTCAGCTTCCATCGTTGAAACCGCGAAGCGCACTGGTGCCATGGTGCACGGACCGATTCCCCTGCCGACTCGCATCGAGCGATACACCGTTCTCCGTTCTCCCCATGTCAACAAGAAGTCTCGTGAGCAGTTCGAGATGCGTACGCACAAGCGTGTCATCGAGATCAGTGAGGCGAGTTCGAAGACGATGGATGCCCTCACGAAGATCAACATGCCTGCGGGCGTGAACATCAGGATCAAGGTCTAGGAGGACCCGTGGCGCTGCGAATCAGAAAGACGATCCTCGGCAAGAAATTGGGCATGTCCCAGATGTACGACGATGCCGGGAACTGGGTTCCTGTCACTCTCATCGAGGCAGGACCTTGCACGGTCCTGCAGGTGAAGGGGCTCGAACACGATGGCTACGAAGCCTTGCAGGTCGGATTCGACGCTGCGAGCAAGGATGTCATCAAGCCGGCCGCTGGACTCTTCTCCAAGGTCGGGTGTGAAGCAAAGAAGATGATCCGTGAGATCCCGCCCTTCGAGGGCCAGGATCTGGAACAGGGGCAGGACTTCGATCTCTCTCTCTTCGAGGGAGTTGAAAAGGTCGACGTTCAAGGTGTGAGTAAGGGAAAAGGGTTCGCCGGAACGGTGAAGCGCTGGAACCATCACATCGGACCGCAAGGTCACGGCTCCAAGAGTAAGAGAACCATCGGCTCGACTGGCCAATCGCAAGACCCAGGTCGCGTGATCAAGGGTAAGAAGATGGCCGGGCAGATGGGAAGCGACAAGGTCAAGGTGCGAAACCTCAAGGTGGTGGGGTGTGACGTCGAGAAGAACCTTCTCATCGTCCGCGGCGCCGTACCGGGTTCGCCGGGGACCTATTTGACGGTGGAAGAAAGTCTGTAACAGAAGGAAACGAACTCTTCCAGTTGACTGGAAGAGGCAGAGGGATTGGAACGAGAGTCGTGAGTACCGGACTCGATAAATCGCGAGAGGTCCAGACGCTGGATCCGGTCGAGGTTCCTTACTATGGAACCGACGGCCAGCAGGAGGGTACAAAGTCCTTGCAACCCGGAGCGGTTTCCAATTACCCCAACTACAGGTTGCTCAAGGAAGCCGTCCGTCGCTACCAGGGACGACTCCGACGAGGCACTGCCAGTACCAAGTCCCGTGGAGAGATTCATGGATCGCCAAGGAAACCATGGCGACAGAAAGGTACTGGACGCGCTCGATCGGGAAGCAAGAAGTCTCCCATCTGGCGTGGTGGTGGAGTGGCCTTCGGTCCTCGCCCACGTTCTTACGATTACGGCCTTTCAAGAAAGCAACGCAGGATTGCCACCAGGCATGCTCTTCTGTCCAAGCTTGTGGATAACGAAGCCTGCATCATCGAGGGACTTCCGGTGGGAACCCCCTCGACCTCTCCCTTCCAGAAGATTGCCAGTTCGCTCGGTCTCGACAGATCATTCCTGATCGGTCTCGCCAGCGATATGCCCGTGGAAGAGCGTCGCAGCGTGTGGCTCTCGGTGAGAAATCTCGAGGGAGTCGAAGTGCTCCCTGTTTGTGATTTCAACGCGCATTCTCTGCTCCGTCGCCAGAATCTCCTGCTCACGGCAGCTGCCTTCGAGGAGATCCAGGCCAGGGAGAGCCAGATCACCGGGGAAGGAGGATCGAAGTGAAAGATCCTCACACCATCGTCCTCAAGCCCGTCATCACGGAGAAGAGCACCCTGCAGACGGAGAAGCACAACGCTTACATCTTCAAGGTGGCAAGATCCGCGAATCGCATCGAGGTCAAGGCTGCGGTCGAGCAGATCTTCGATGTCAAGGTTCGCAAGGTCAACACCGTCAACCAGTCCGGCAAGCGCCGGCGGGTCGGTCGTTCGATCGGATTCACGAGTGGATACAAGAAAGCGGTCGTGACCCTGGAACCAGGGTTCGAAATCGACCTGCTCTGATAAACTCCCGACCTGGCCTCGGTGGCCGGCGTCGGATGAACATGGTGGGGACCCACGGTTTGCACAGGGTCCTGGCCGACAAACTTGAGAGCCGATCCGTAGATCGGTGAAGGAGATGCAGACGACATGGGCGTCCGCAAGTACAAGCCGGTGACACCGGGACGAAGAAATGCATCGGTCTCCGATTTCAAGGAGATCACTGCGACCAGTCCCGAGAAGTCCCTCTGTGAGCCGATCCACAAGACTGGTGGTCGCAATAACCAGGGGCACATCACTGCAAAACACCGTGGTGGAGGTCACAAGCGCCTCTTCCGTAGGATCGACTTCCGTCGCAACAAGGATGGCATTCCAGCCCGCGTTGCGACCATCGAGTACGATCCAAATCGTAGTTCCCGCATCGCCTTGCTCCACTACGCAGATGGAGAGAAGCGCTACATCCTGGCTCCCCGCGGAGTCGAGGTTGGCACGGTGCTGAACTCGGGTGATTCCGCAGAGCCGAAGCCGGGCAATGCAATGTCGCTCAGCGATATTCCGGTGGGGCTTTCCATCCACAACATCGAGCTGGTTCCCGGTCAGGGAGCCAAGATGGTCCGTTCCGCAGGGGGCAGTGCCCAGCTGCTGGCGCGGGAGGGCAAGACCGCGGTCCTGTCGCTTCCATCCGGTGAGATCCGCCAGGTGAACTCCGCCTGTCGTGCCACCGTAGGTATCGTCGGTAACGAGGACCACAGCCTGGTGAAACTTGGAAAGGCGGGTCGTTCCCGCTGGCTTGGGCGTCGTCCCAAGGTCCGAGGTACCGCCAAGAACCCCGTTGCCCACCCGATGGGTGGAGGGGAAGGCAGGACAGCGGGTGGACGCCATCCCTGTTCCGCAACCGGACGTCTCTCCAAGGGCGGCAAGACTCGCCGTCGTGGTAAGTCGAGTAACAAGAGCATTGTTCGACACCGGAAGAAGAAATAGTCATGGGTAGATCACTGAAAAAAGGTCCGTACGTCGACCTGAAGTTGTTGAAGAAGGTTCAGAAGAACATCGATTCCGGATCGACCGAGCCGATCAAGACCTGGTCGCGTGCTTGCACCGTCATTCCGGATTTCGTTGGCCAGACCTTTCTTGTCCACAACGGCAAGATCTTCAACTCGGTCATGGTGACGGAAAACATGGTTGGACATAAACTGGGTGAATTCAGCCTGACGCGCAAAATTGGCAGTCACGGCAAGAAGTAGAAGTGATCGGGTAGTTGCGATGGATCGCAGCAATGCCCGGAGGTAAGGGACCAATGGTCATGGAATACAAGGCAAGTCATCGATTCGCACGAATCACGGCGAGGAAAGCTCGTTACGTGGTGGATCAGGTGCGTAATATGCCAGTGGAGGGTGCACTCGATATGCTGAAGTTCAGCAATCGCCGCGCTGCTCCGATGATCGCCAAGGTGATCAAGTCGGCTCTCCACAACGCCATCCAGGAGGGTGGGGCCAACCCCGAAAGCCTCGTGATCTGCCGTGCAACGATCGATGAGGGACCGACGATGAAACGTTGGCGCCCCCGTGCTCGAGGAATGGCTTACCCGATTCTCAAGAGAACCTCTCATATCAACATTTTCCTCGCCGACCGCGAGGAAGCCGGCAAAGCCTCCAAGAAGGGTAGCTAGATTCCATGGGCCATAAGGTCAGACCTACTAGTATGCTCCTGGGGATCACGCGGAACTGGTCTTCTCGCTGGTATGCCAACAAGAAGGACTTCGGTCCGCTGCTGGTCCAGGACCAGCAGATCCGCCCCGTCATAAAGCATGAGCACTTCACCGCAGGGGTTCCGGAGATCGAGAGAGAGCGGAGTGGCCACCAGGTGACGATTCACCTCCATGCAGCGAGACCAGGAGTGGTCATCGGAAAACGTGGAGCCAAGGTGGAGCAGTTACGAGAAGACCTTCAGTTCATCATCGGCAAGGATGCAGATGTTCGTCTGAACATCGTCGAGGTCCAGAATCCAGATCTCAACGCTCAGTTGCTTGCAGAGAATGTCGCAGACCAACTTCGCCGCAGGATGCCGTTCCGTCGGGTCCTCAAGCAGATGGTCAGGGTGACGATGGAGTCGGGCGCAAAGGGAGTGAAGTTGATGCTCTCCGGTCGTCTTGGTGGAGCAGAGATTGCTCGTACCGAGCAGACCTCCGAGGGGAGTATTCCACTCTCGACGATGCGGGCCGATGTCGACTATGGATTTGCGGAGTCAAAGACAACTTACGGAATCATCGGGGTCAAGGCCTGGGTGTACCGTGGTGAAGTGATGAACCAGAAGAAGAAGGGAAGCGGACGCCATGGCGATGATGCCCAAGCGCGTCAAGCGTAGAAAAGTCCACCGCGGACGAGTGCGCGGACACGCTACCCGTGGGAACTTTGTTCACATCGGTGAGTTTGGCCTGATGGCCATCGAACCGGGATGGATCACTGCCCGTCAGATTGAAGCGGCCCGTATCGCCGGGAACCGTGCTCTTGCTGGTTCAGGCAAGATCCACATCCGGATCTTCCCGGACAAGCCGATCACCTCGACTCCTGCCGAGACCCGGATGGGTAAAGGTAAAGGAGAACCTGAGTACTGGGCAGCTGTGGTTCGCCCCGGTCAGGTGTTGTACGAGGTCCAGGGTGCACCGAAGGAGACCGCTCGTCTCGCCTGCAACCGTATGGCTCACAAGTTGGGCCTCGGGACCAGGATGGTGGGCAGGAGACCGACAGTATGAAGATCAGTGAAGTACGACAGCTTCCGGACGAGGATCTCACCATCGAGATCCGCAAGAGGCGTGAAGGCCTCTTCAAGATCCGGTTCAAGGCTGCCAACGAAGAAACACAGCGCGCCGGAGAGATCCGGGAGATGCGCAGGGACATCGCTCGCATGAACACCGTTCTGCGCGAGCGTGCCATGGAGCGTGATGGCTCCGGAAATCAGGAGGCCTGAAGATGAGCGAAGATCAAATCGCTCAGGATGTCGCAGCCGATGAACCCGCGCAGAAATCGCGCAGGTGCGTCCAGGGCATCGTTGTGAGTGCCTCGATGTCGAAGACCCTTGTCGTCAAGACCGAGCGACTTGTGCAACACGCCAAGTACCGGAAGTACATTCGTAAGCATACGAAGTACTACGCTCACGACGAAGCGGGAGAAGCCGCAGTCGGAGATCTTGTCGAACTTGAGATGTGTCGCCCGATATCGAAGATGAAGCGCTGGAAATTGAAGAACATCGTTCGGATGGCTCCCAGAGACAATGCACCGACTCCTCAGGAGATGGCGCAAGAGGCCATCGAGGGTGGTGACGCATGATTGAGATGCAGACCTGGTTGGATGTGGCAGATAACAGCGGTGCCAAGAAGGTGATGTGCATCAAGGTGCTCGGCGGCAGCAAGCGCCAGTTCGCCGATGTAGGAGACATCATCGTTTGCTCGGTGAAGAAGGCATTGCCGTCCAGCGATATCAAGCCCGGTTCCGTGATCAAGGCCGTCATCGTTCGCACCAAGAAAAGGATTCGCCGCAAGGATGGGTCCTATGTCCGCTTCGATAAGAATGCGGTGGTGGTCGTCGATGCAGACGGTAATCCCAAGGGTACGAGGATTTTCGGTGCGGTTGCACGGGAACTCCGTCAGAAGAACTACATGAAGATCATCAGCCTTGCACCCGAAGTGGTCTGAGCTGAGAGAGAGGCGACAAAGATGTCACGGCTGAAAAGTGACGACCTCGTTGAGGTCATCAGCGGTGCTGAAAAAGGCAAACGCGGCAAGGTGTTACGGATCGACCGGATCGCCGGACGAGTGGTCGTCCAGGGGGTCAACATGGTCTACAAGCATCTTCGCAAGAGTCAAAAGCATCCACAGGGTGGTCGCATCCAGTTGGAGGCAGCGTTTGACATCTCCAATGTGATGCTGGTTGACCCCAAGTCGGGGAAGCCGACCAGGGTTCGCATGAAGATGGACGCCGACGGAACGAAGACGCGAGTCTCGACTCGCAGTGGAGACCCGGTCTAACCGGGGCAGGAAAAGAAGATGTCTAGACTGAAAACAAAATACCAAGACGAGATCATTCCGCTGCTGCGGGAAGAGTATGGCATCGGAAATGTCATGTGCCTCCCGAAGATCCAGAAGATCGTCGTCAACCGGGGTGTCGGCAAAGCGCTAGAAAACAAGAAGCGTATCCAGTCCGCCACCGCCGAACTCGCACTCATCACGGGCCAGCAACCTGTGGCAACACAGGCGAAGAAGTCGATCGCTAATTTCCACCTCAGGGAGGGAAATGCAATCGGTGCGAAGGTCACCCTTCGTGGATCCCGGATGTACGAGTTTCTCGATCGCCTGATTTCGGTTGTACTGCCGAGGGTGCGAGATTTTCGTGGTGTGTCGTCGACCGCATTTGATGGTCGTGGAAATTACTCGCTTGGTCTGACCGACCAGCTCGTGTTTCCAGAACTGCGCATCGACGATGTCGAGTTCCTCCAGGGAATGAATATTTGCTTTACCATTCGTAATTCAGATGACGAGAAGTCGCATTTTCTGCTGTCGCAGTTCGGCTTCCCGTTCAAGAAGAAATAAGAGGCACGGCTTTGGCGAGAAAAGCCCTGATCAATAAACAGAAGTTGAAGCCCAAGTTCTCGACTAGGGCTTACCACCGGTGTCATCTTTGTGGTCGCCCCAGGGCCTACTACCGGAAGTTCGGCATCTGCCGGATTTGCTTCCGGAACATGGCTTCCAAGGGAGAGATTCCAGGCGTTCGCAAGGCGAGCTGGTAACGACAACAACGTAGATCCCATGGCTAACCAGTGCACACGTTGCACCAGGAGCGAAGGAGACAACAGGAATGAGCATGACCGATCCCATTGCAGACCTCTTGACGAGGATCCGCAATGTCAACGCCCTCGGGCGTCCTACCGTTCGAGTCCCGTACTCTCGTATCAAGGAGCAGATCCTCGATACCCTTCAGCGAGAGGGATTCATCAGCGAGTTTGCCGTTAAGGGAGAGATTCCGAAGAAGGAGATCTCCATCGATCTGAAGTACGGCCCCGAGGGGGAGACGGTGATCCGCAGGATCGATCGTGTCTCCAAGCCGGGCTGCCGTGTGTACAGTTCCGTCGCCGATCTGCCCGTCGTCAGGGAAGGTCAGGGAATCATGGTGGTTTCCACATCGCACGGAATTCTCAGCGACAACGAAGCTCGTAAACAAAATGTCGGAGGCGAAGTCCTCTGCTGCGTCTACTAGAGAGGAGGGGAAGATGTCGAGATTAGGAAATCAGCCGATCGCAGTCCCCTCCGGTGTCACCGTATCGGTCTCCGGAGATGAGGTGACCGTGAAGGGCCCCAAGGGAGAGATCTCGTGGGGCTGCCATCCAACGGTGGCGGTTGCAGTGGAAGAGGACAAGGTCGTCTTCACCCGTCGTAACGAGGAGAGAATTGCCCGTACGATGCATGGCACTGCCCGACAGCTGGTCAACAACATGATCACCGGTGTCACCGAGGGATTCTCGAAGACACTCGAGATCGTTGGCGTTGGTTACAACGCCAAGGTACAGGGAAAAAAATTGGTTCTATCAATCGGCTTCTGCCATCCGGTGGAGATCGCATTGCCAGATGGAGTCGAGTGCGTGTGCCCTGAACCGACAAAGGTCGTGGCAACGGGTCTCGACAAGCAGAAGGTCGGGCAGTTTGCCGCCGTGGTGCGCGCGGTCCGTCCCCCCGAGCCTTACAAGGGCAAGGGGATCCGTTACAGCGACGAGGTCGTACGTCGCAAGCAGGCAAAGAGCTTCGGCGCATAGGCAACGGGAGTAATTGAAATGCAAGCAACCAGAAAGAAACATGTGCGTCGTCAAAGAAGGCGTCGGCACATCCGTAAAAAACTGATCGGATCGGCAAGTCGTCCGCGACTGACGGTCTACAGGAGTGCGAAGCACATCTACTGTCAGGCGATTGATGACTTCAATGGTATGACACTGGTCAGTGCATCCACGATGGCGAGTGGCGTCCGTGAGGATCTATCGAAGACCGCAGGGACAGTCCAGGGAGCAACCTCCGTCGGAGAGTTGCTGGCAGCCAGGTTGAAGGAAAAAGGGATCTCCCAGCTGTCCTTTGATCGCAACGGGTACAAGTACCACGGCCGGGTCCAGGCGATTGCCGAGGCTCTGCGCAAGGAAGGCATCGAGGTCTAGGTATGTCTGAAGAAGAAAAGAAACCGGAAGCCGAAGCGACTCCCGCCGCACCAGCTGCTGCGGAAGCACCTGCTGGAGAAGCGGCAACTCCCGCTGCACCGGCGGCTGAGGCTGCTGCGGCTACACCTGCTGCTACACCTGCTGCTACACCTGCTGCTACACCTGCTGCTACAC
>CAYPPQ010000093.1:0-9328 GCA_964412635.1 uncultured Planctomycetia bacterium
GTGCCAAGTTCCAGGGCGCTCTCTCCGGAGAAATCCATCGATTCCAGAGCCTCCCCGAGGAGTACACCATTCGGTGTGGGATTCCAGATATCTTCGGAGACCTCGAGTTCCAGATGAAGATTTCCAGTCTGGAACTTCATCATCTTCAATGGTCCCTGATTTCCTGAAGTTTCCGAACTCGACATCTCGTCGGCCCACCTTTCGGTCCTGACCCTGTCATGGCAAGACAGGCGATGTAATTCCAAGATAGATCACTTACAGTGTGATCAACTGAAAGGTATCAGAACGATTCCGATCGGTCTATCGATAGTGGTTTCTCGACCGCTAGACGAGAAATTACTGCTCTAGGAAAAGGAAGAAAGTAGATGGCCGATGAAGAGGACCGTTGGAGCAGACACAGGGAAATCTCTGATGGCGTTCTGGTCCTCGATGCCGAGGATCTCGACCAGCTGTTACCACTGAATCGAAAGCGCATCCTGGTGGAACGGGTGATCTCGTTACAGCCGGGATTACAGGCGGTCGCTCAGAAGGCAGTCACCGCCGGTGATGTGGTGACACCGGGCAGGGTTGCGGACTTCAGTTTTCCTTCCACCAGTGCACTGTCCGCACTGGAACAACTCGCCCTGGTGATCATCCTCTCCGCCGAGCAGGTACCCACCAGTTTGCCCTCCGCCTGGAGATCTCCAGATTCAGATCAACACTGGATGATGACCGAGGTAGAAGTTCTCGATGTGATTTCAGAGATGGCAGCTCCAGGAATCCTTCACATGAGGGCGACGAAGATCGAGGAGGACGAGATAGGTGTCCTGTTTGAAGGTGGAGTGAGTGTGGAGGGTGAAGATTTCATCCGGGCCCGCTGGCGGATGGGGACCATCCAGAATTGAGAACAGAGGGGAGACCTGACTCCCGCCGGTGTGGCGGGGGGGCGCGCGTCAGGTCTCGATCCTCTGGTCTACTTCTTGTTCTTGATCTAGTCGTCGAGGAAGCCCTCGAGATTTCTCGAGCGAACCGGGTGTCTCAGCTTCTTGATGGCCCGGATCTCGATCTGGCGGATACGCTCACGGGTCACCTTGAACTTCTTGCCAAGTTCCTCAAGGGTGTAAGTCTCATCCTTGCCGATGCCGAATCTCATCTTGATGACCTCACGCTCTCTCAGGCTGAGCGTTTCGAGGATGTTGCCCATCCGTCCCTTCAAGGCCTCGACGGAGAGATCGTCGTCTGGCGAGCTGAAGCGATGGTCCTCGATGAAGTCACCGAAAGTCGAATCGTCCTCGGTACCGATGGGAGTCGAGAGGGACACCGGCGTACGACTGAGACGGAGCATCGCTTCCAGTTCTTCGGCGGGAACGCCGAGTTCCTCGGCGATCTCGTGAATATCGGGACGACGGCCCTTCTTCTGCAGTTGCTCGCGACTGATGCCGACCAGCTTGCTCATCGTCTCTGACATGTAGACGGGAAGACGGACCATTCTCGACTTCTCGGCGATGGCGCGACTGATCGCCTGGCGGATCCACCACGTGGCGTAGGTCGAGAACTTGTAACCCTTACGGTATTCGTACTTCTCGCACGCTCTCATCAGTCCGGTGTTTCCTTCCTGGATCAGGTCGAGGAAGGAGAGACCACGGCCACGGTACTTCTTGGCGACGCTGACGACGAGTCGCAGGTTGCCGGAGGAGAGACCTCCCTTGGCTTGCTGGTAGCGCTGGAACTGGGTGGAGATCTCGCGGGCTCTCTCGATGAACGCAGGGTACGGCTCGAGTATCGCTTCGTTGATCTCATCAAATTCCGGACCTACTGCCCGCTTGTTGCGGACTCGCAGGCTGGTGATGACGCCCTCCAGCTTCTTACCAACCGAAGCGACCTTTTCCTGCCAGCGGCTCATGTACTTCATCTTCACCTGGTAGGACTCCAGCATCCTTGCGAGCCTCAGGATCCGTCCATGCAGTCGCTTTTCCAGGGCAGGTCTCTCGGTGGTGTCTGAGAGGGGGAGATCCTCCAGATCGTTCGAATCGGTGATGTTCGCCGAGTAGAGATTTTTCATCCTGGGGAGTTCGCGCTCGAGACGATCGTAAAATGCCTGGCGGTCACCCTTGCGAGAGAGAGTCAGATCGAGACTTTTTTCGACCAGTCGGGTCTGGTTGTCGATCTGCTCGAGGAGCAACAGACCCTCTTCCTGACCCAGTGCGGTCTGGTAGACATGACGGGTCAGGGAAGCCTGGCTCTTCTCGATCTCCTTGGCGTAGTGGATCTCCTCATCCCGGGTGAGCAGGGGAATCGCTGCCATCTGGGAGAAGTACATGCGGATCGGATCATCGAGAGCCTTGACTGCCGTCTTTTCCGCCTCGGCGTTGGCCTTCAGATCCTCCTCGATCTCTTTCTCCGCTTTCTTCGCCTCTTCCGCGTTGAACTCCGCGGCATCGAGACTGTCGAGCGGTTCGTCATCTTCAGAACTGACGATCTGGCAATCGATCTTCAACAGCAGTTCCTGGACCTTCGACAGCTTCTTCTTGCTGTTCTTGACCTCTGGAAGATGACTGATGATTTCATCGATGTTGATCTCTTCACGTCCTGCGATCTTCTTGAGAAGAGTTTCTAAACGTTGCTGAAACGGTTTCATGGTGCGCCTCCTGATCCGAATCCTGGAACCCCGGGTAGGTCCCGGTTCAGGTATCACATGGCAAGGATCGGGCCAGGGGCGGAGCCGACGGAAAAGGCACCTGAGAGGGGGATAACTCGCCAATTCACCGTTGCTAGTTGCTGTCGGGTGTACCGCTTCGGAGTGGACTGTCCATCAATGGAACGGTTTTCAACTACAGGCTCGGGATGAAGGAATCATCCATCGGTGGAGAGACCGTAGCGGCGCATCTTCGCGTAGAGGGTGGTTTTTGGTATTCCCAACCACTGGCACACCTGTCCACGATGCCCGTTACAACGCTGTAGCGCATCGGAGATCCACTGCGCCTCCAGTTGCTCGATGGCGTCCTTGAGTGATCCCGCCTGGCGAATCCGATCGAGACCCGCTTCCCCTGCGGCTGGGCTGACCACCGTTGAATCCTCTTCGGTGACGCGGGGAGACAGGTCCGCTGCATCGAGGTCGTCTGCGCCGAGAGCGTGAACCCGGCGGATCTCGTTCTGCAACTCGCGGATATTGCCGGGCCAGGAGTGAGCCAGCAGTACCTTCTTCAGCGGGGGATTCAGCGTCTTGTTGGTTCCAGCTTCCTCGTTGAGACCATCGAGGAAGTGCTGGGCGAGCAGCGAGACGTCGGAGCCGCGCTCTCGTAACGGTGGTAGGTGAACATTGATGACATTGAGTCGATAGTAGAGATCTTCCCGGAAGCGTCCATCCTGAACCTCGTGGGATAGATCCCGGTTTGTCGCCGACAGGATTCGAACATCGACCTGGATCGTCTCCTGGCCACCGACCCGTCGCACGACACCCTCCTGGATCACCCGCAGCAGTTTTTTCTGCAGGCCCGGTGAGGTATCGCCAATCTCGTCGAGAAAAATCGTTCCACCGTGGGCCAGTTCGAAGAGTCCAGGACGGTCCAAGGTAGCTCCGGTGAAGGCACCCTTCATGCACCCGAACAGTTCGCTCTCCAGCAAGTTTTCGGCGATGGCACCGCAGTTCTCGCTGATGAAGGGACCGGTCGATCGGTCGCTGTGCTGGTGGATCGAACGGGCTGCGAGTTCCTTACCGGTTCCACTCTCACCGGTGATGAGAATTGATGCCTGGCTCGGTGCGACCCTGCTGATCAGTTGTTGTACCGAGATGATGTCGGCATCTTCACCGATGATGGCGACCTCTTCTGTTCCGCCGGTACCGGTTGAAGTCTCTCCCTTGCTGATCACATCCTTGCGAGGCTGGACCACACTCGAAGTTTCGACTTCGCTGGCCAGCAGCGTTTGAACTCCCAGCAGTGCCACCGTGAGTGTCGGGTTATCGCCGATGCCATCCTGTAAAGTCTGGAAGCGGTGATCGAGGTACAGCAGTCGAGAGTCATCGAGGGGGACCAGATGCACTGCGGTGGTGCGCGGCATCCTCTCACGATCCCAGCGATCCCGGTCGGGGAGTGCGGAGACGTCGCAACAGCACCAGGGTAGTCCCTGTTCCATCGCCCTCTCCACCAGTGGAAGGATCACCTTGTCGAGGGGGTTTCGAATATCTTCGCCGTCGAGATTGCGAGCGATGCGGCAGTTCCAGACTCGATCCGGGTTCGCCTCCAGCAGGAAGCCCCGTTCGGCAGCGGCGACTTCCACCGCCAGGTCGATCAGCTGCGGTAGCGCTTCCTGACCTGCGGATCGAGAAAGAATCCGGGCGAGGGCATCGAGGGAATCGGCACCCGATGCGGAGAGGATCTCCTTCAGGAGTGCTGGATTCTGCGTTTCCCGTGCGAATTCCATCGGTCGACCTCCCGACGCTGCTCCCCGATCCGCTGGAAATCGGGCAGTCAGGGGTGAGAATCTATTCCACACGGAGATCGGGGAGTGTCCCCGATCAGGGAGACTTTTCCGGGTCACCTCCCGGATCCTCCCCAGGACCGTACAACGGGTACGATTCCTGCCGCGAAGAAGCATACCATCCGGGGGAGATAGCCCCCCCGTGGAAGGAAAAGACCGATGGAGCGAACGCTCATTCTCTTGAAGCCAGATGCCGTTCAGAGGCGTTTGGTGGGTCCCATTGTGGAAAGATTCGAAAGAAAGGGCCTCAAGTTGATCGGCATGAGGCTGATGAAGATCAGCGATGAACTGGCCGCAACCCACTACGAGGCGCACCAGGGGAAACCCTTCTACGATGGCCTGGTCAGTTTCATGACCTCCGGACCGGTGGTGGCACTGGCTCTCGAGGGAAACAAGGCCATCAGCGTGTGCCGGAAACTGATGGGAGCCACCTTTGGCTGCGATGCCGAGGCGGGAACCATCCGCGGCGACTTCGGGATCTCCAATGGATTCAATCTGGTCCACGGTTCCGATAGCCCGGAGGCAGCCCAACGTGAACTCGAACTCTTCTTCGATGGCGCAGATCTCCACGGGTACGACCTGGTGGACGATCGCTGGAACGCCGCCGAGTGATGGGGTTCCGGTGCAGCGGGGAAGATGACCCGCTGCACCGGAACAGAATTCAGTGACCAACCCTCCCTCTCCACGAAGCCTGCGGAAGGAAGAGGTGGAACGCCTCGTCGAGGAGTTGCACGACCTGATCGCCGGGCTACACATAGGCAAGATCTTCGATGCCGCCCTGGGTAACTTGAGGGTGGTCGTCGGTTCAGGACAGCGCCGACGTGACCTGCTCGTCTCCCTGCATCCTGGAACCTCACGCGTTGTCCTCTGGGACGAGCCTCCCGGGGCACCCTCGAGGCCAGGAGAACTGGCCTCGAAGTTGAGGGAACTGATCTCGGGCACCCGTATCGACAAGGTCGATCAACCGGGGGGGGATCGGATCATGCGCTTTACCCTCTCCTGCGGCGGATCTCCCCGCATCGAACGCGAGATGATCGTCGAACTGTTCGGCCGACAGGGGAGACTGCTCATCATCGAGAGTCGCTCCCGCAGGGTCCTGCTGGTGGTAGGCAGGGGTGGGCTGGGAAGAGGAGAGCCTTACAAATTTCCCGAACCGGTCGCATCCCCCGATGAGACGGTGCCGGCGGCGACACTTCCCTTTGATCCACTTCAGATGATTCCCGAGTCGTTCCGCTCAGGAGAAGCACCTCTGCACCGATTTCTTTTCGAGACCCTCGACAGGGCAGAGAAGGAGAACTGGCTGCATGGAAAGATACGACAACAGGAGCAGCAATTACGACGATCTCGCAAACTACTTCGTCGCCGCATCTCACAGTTGAAGAAGGATCTCGAGTCGGGGCAGAAGTGGCAGCAGTGGCAGCGACAGGGAGAACTTCTGAAGGCCAATCTCTCGAAAATGTCGAGGGGGATGAAATCGATCGAGGTACAGGACTGGTATCAGGACGATGCACCGATGATCGAACTTACGCTGGAAGAGGACCGAACACCGCTGCAGAACATCGAGAAGTACTTCCGACGATCTCGCAAGGGCAAGCGATCGCTTCAGATCCTGACCGAACGCCTCGACGAGAGCGAGTCTGCGGTGGCACTGATGGAAGAGCAACTGCAGAAACTCTCCTCGTTGATGTTGCTGGAAGATCTCGATGAGGAAACGGTTGAAGCTCACTGCCAGAGCGCAGCTGAAGTCCTGAAAAGGCACGGCAAGAAGCGACAGGTTCGCAAGTCACCGGGGGACCGGCGTGCCGCTACCCAGCAGCCGAAGAAGTTTCGAGTGTACAGGAGTCGTGAGGGGCTGGAGATCCTGGCGGGGAGGAGTGCCCGGGAAAATGACGACCTGAGCATCCGTACCGCCCGCGGAAATGATCTTTTCTTCCACATGGCTCGACGCCCTGGTGCCCATGTCATCCTCAAGGTCGAGAGGGGCAAGACTGCCTCGCCGGAGAGTATCGAGGATGCCGCCTTCGTCGCTGCCCATCTCTCTGGATGGAGAGGACCAGGTGCCGCCGTGGTTCACTGGACCGAGGCGAAATATGTGCGTAAGCCGAAGGGGTTTCCTCCCGGTAAGGTGCTGATCGAGCGAGAGCGTGAGTTTCTGGTCTCCACCAGGGAAGGGGGTCTATCGACCCTCACGGTGGAGGACTCCGATTGAAGAGATCTGCGCGAGTTACGGCGGTTTCCCTCGATGAACAGCCCCATTCCGACTATCCATCCCGGCTGCATCCACTAGACTGTACAGTCACTTCGAAAGATCCGACCCAGGAGACCCGTCCCAAGATGAGCAGAGGTTTGATGATGAGTTACCGTAGTCCTTGGCTGGTGATTGCCATTTTCTCCCTGATCAGCATATCGCTGGTCGGCTGTTCACCGGGCCGCAACAACCGGGATGAAAACGATGCGGTCATGGCTGCCAAGACCATCACAGCGAATCGGGAACAGGTCGAGCGAATGGTCAGTGAGGTGATGGAGTCGGTAGAACTCGACAATGCCGAGAGCATCTTGGCCGGGATCCGTGTCTACGAGGAGGCGGAAGCCCTACTGGTCGAGTCGGTCAGGCTTTCGAGAGAATCGACTCAGCCTCGTCTCGATCGCTTCGCACTCCGCTACAGGATCGCCGCCGGTTACCAGGCTCTCTATGCCCTCTCCGATCAGATTTGCACTCCCTACGAGAAGTCAGGTGCTGTACCCCCTGCAGATCAGGTGCAGCGCAGGGCCGAGGCAGAGGTGGGGGCCAAGAAGTGGCTCAGGTTATCCCAGAAAGATATGGATTTTCACCTTCGTTCGACCACCGTCGCCTATCAGGTTCCGAAAAATTACTGGGATCTCCAGCAGATCTATGTCGCCCTCGGAGATTACGGCTCTGCACGGACAACCCTGCTCGCTCTCGTCGATGCTTTCGGGCAGACCCTCAAGGCTGCGGATCGCAGGGAAATCGAATCTCGTATCCGTCACTACGCTCAGAGGCTCAACGACCTCGAGAGCTAAAAACGGCTCTCAGCCACTCCTGAAGAGGTTTTGAAGCAATTCCAGCCGGTCACGGCTGGACCGCCGTTTGCCGGCACTTCCAACCCGATGCTAGTCTTCTTGGCCCCATCTCAGGGGCCTTTGTAGTCACGGTCGGTGTTGCCATCGACCACGTGCATCGGCAGCGAGATCGCCTCTGAATCTCACCGGTGCACCCGAGCAGGACGGTTGGCCGATGAGTCATACCTTTGATGTGCCCGACGCACTTCACAAGCGTGCAAATACCGTGTCGGTGGACGAACTGGCCCGGAGAGGTCTCAGGACCGTGAAGGTCCTCGATCGTACCACCGTACTACGCCTCATCGATGAAGCGGTCGAAAAGGTGGTCGCAGAGAAACTCGGCGACGCCAGTGAAGTCGATCACCAGTTGATTCGAGACGAAGCTCGTAGCGAGTTCACACGTCTGGTGAAGCAACGCAAAAGCGAACAACTTGAGCAGCAGCAGAAGTACGAGGACCGCATCGAGAGTCTTCGTGAACAAGCTGTGAGCCTGGAGGAGCAACTGGATGAAGCACGTAGTTGCCCGACTCCAACCGCTGCTCCTGCCATCGATGCCGAGCAACTGCGATCGGTGGTGAAAGCTGCCGTGGAAGATGCCGGTGGCGGCACCAAGGAATCCTCTGGTGATGATATCGAGAGCCTCAAGGAGAGCATCGATCACCTCGCCAAGAGCGTCAATAGCGCCGGCACTGGTGGCAGCAACAACAAGAATTCAAAAGACGTCCCGTCGGAAGAAGCGCTCGTTGCGCTTTTCTCCAAGGAGTCGGGAGAAAATCTGGAAAACAACCTCGACAAGGTCGAGGTCAAGAACGCGAAAGCGGGAGGTGTCGCAGCCAGTTTGGCAAAATTGCGCGGCCTCCAGAACGAAACGGAGTGATGGGGCATGGGAGATTACTCAGACTACGCCCGCAAGAACTTTGAGGACAATGGTCCCAAGGCCAAGGCGAGCAAGAAGGAAGAAGTGGGTTTCGGCGTCGAGGATGCCGCGGCCTTGAATGCGGTCAATTATCCAGCGGATAGTGCCGCCGATGTTTCGGCTACTGCCGGTGCTGCCGCCGATCCTGTTGTCGAGGTGAAGGCCGCGGTTCCTGCTGCTGCCAATGTCTCGGTGGCTCTGGGTCGCGGACTGGACGTGGGAACCGCCAACCTGGTGTCTTCCTTTCAGGACAACACCGGTAACGTGAACCTGAAGATCCAGAGGAATGCATTCATCGATATCGATTGTGATGATTACACGCGCAACATGCTGACCCGTCTCGGAGTTCAGTACGTCGTCGTCAACAATCGCATGGTCGTGGTCGGAGATCCGGCTTTCGAACTGGCCAATATCTTCAATCGCAACACCCGCCGTCCGATGAAGGATGGAATGATCAGTCCCGATGAATCGGATGCACTGCCCATCGAAAAGATGCTTCTGGAGACCCTTCTCGGTCAGCCGAAGCAGCAGGGCGAGGTCTGCTACTACTCGGTTCCGGCCGAGCCGATCGATGCCGATCTCAACGTGGTTTACCACCAGGGAGTCTTCGGTGGTCTTCTCAAGGGTCTCGGATACGACCCCAAGCCGCTGGTCGAAGGACACGCGGTGGTCTTCTCCGAGCTTGCACAAGATGACTTCACCGGGATCGGAATTTCCTGTGGCGGTGGAATGTTCAATGTCTGCGTCGCATACAAGTCGATTCCGGCACTGTCCTTCTCCACCACCCGTGGTGGCGACTGGATCGATCGCAACGTTGCTAGCGTGCTTGGAATCAGCTCCAGCCGCGCCTGTGGCATGAAGGAGAAGGGCATC
>CAYPPQ010000094.1:0-6775 GCA_964412635.1 uncultured Planctomycetia bacterium
CGCGGGGGTCGAGCTGCGTCGGCGGTGAAGCGGGGCCGTGGGCGGAAGGAACGAGCTCGCCCTTTACTCCCACAGCGCCCAGATTGACGGGAACAGCAAAGGTCCCGCTGTTGGTGCCCAATCGCCCCTCCGCAGGTGGGTCGGTCTGTATGGAGCTGGAGACACCAAAGCTGGAGAAACGTTGCGCCGTGCCATCGAGGTGGGGCGGGATGGTGCCGTGGGCGCGGGGGTCGAGCTGCGTCGGCGGTGCAGCGGGGCCGTGGGCGGAAGGAACGGCTAATGTTGATGTATCGGATGCTGTTTCAGTCGGATTAACGCCGGGCATATTAGCACTATTCACGTTTTTCTTTCCCACACCAGGCGGCATGGTTTGTAACCCCCCATCATCGCCAATCCATGGATTCAGGTTCCAACGGTGCGCCGTGCCATCGAGGTGTGAAGCAGCGGGGCCGTTTTGCCTTCCAGTTCCCACGGTCAATGCCGCCGCCCTCTCGATATCCTCTTCCGACCCAAGACGTTCTGCTTCTGCGATGTTTTCGCCATCGCCCCGAAGCATTTCCATATCTCTGTACCACTGCTCAGCCATCATCTGGCTCGAATAACTGGGCCTCAACACCGAACCCCCGTCGACGCCGAGTGAGGCTTCCTCGTCGCCAGCAGCTTCATTCTGAGCAGATACAGATGACGCCGCGGAAGCGATGGCCGAAGAGAGGGCTCCCGTATCAAGCGATCCGGAATCACCGTCGCCAGCATACAGCCCGTACATGAAATTTGTCGCCAGTACCAATCCCCGCACATTCCAGTTCCATATGAAGTGCCCCAGTGCCAGACCGCTGGGATCGCGGTGGTTCCACGGGTTGTTGCCGGCGTACGCCAGTCCATTGCCGAGGTGGGCGGCATCGCCCCACATGCCGAGGGGGTCGCGGCTGAGGAACTCCCCATCGACGGGCTCGAGGTAACGGGCGCGATAGTAGTAGAGACGGATTTCCGGCTCACCACGGCGGCCGGCTCGCAGGAACGGATTGCCGTAGAGACTCTCGCCGCGATCGACCAGCGTCAGCGGATCGAGGATCTTCGGCGGTGAGTTGGTGGCGTAGAAGTAAAGCTCCACCGCCTCACCGGTGTCGGCGTCGATCAGGTGGGTGATGTTGTGATTGAAGTCACGCAGATAGAAGTACAGCTGGTCGGGGATGCCATCGCCGGAAGTGTCGACATCCATCGCCACCCATTCATCGGCGCTATTTCCGCCGATGAACTGCCGACTCAACTGGGGGACCTCGTTGATCACTTCCTGTTCCTCGATGACATCGGCACCGTCGTAGTAGTAGCGAGTCTCCCCGACCAGCGACGGGTTTTGCGGCGCGAAAGTGACATCCTTTTCGACCCTTCGGCCACCAAAGATCGCCGGATGGGCATCGTAGTTGTAACGGGCGATCACCTCGCCGGTGGCCCGGTCGATGACGCTGCGCAGCCGGTTCAAGCCATCCCACTGGAAATGACGCTCGAAATCGCTGGTGCGATTGCCGTTACCGATGCCGGCATCGTATTGAATCTCGGGATCGACCTGCTGGTGAACCGAATCGCGGGTGATGTCGGCGGAAAAACTCTGCTGGCCGCCGGGACCATCGATGAGCTGGGTGAAACTGCGCAGTGCCTGGGCCGCATCGAAATCACGAGAGAGGCTGACCGATGTCGCGAGAGCATCGTCGGCGAGAAACTCCTGGTTCATCCGCCCTGCGGAATCGAGATCGAGATCAAAGGTGCGAAGCAGCGGCGAAGGAGCACTATCGGGGCCGTATCGCTGCTGGAAACCGCTGACCTGACGGTTTCCTCGGCGTTCGAGCACCGTGTAACCGCCCACATCGGTGCCGCCAGAGTTGACGACACTCGAGGAGATCGGCGACTGGTTCAGGTCGATGACCCGCGTCTCCAGAAGAACCTCGCTGCAGCCGACAGCCGGATCGGCCACTGCCGAATAGCGACTCTCCACCGGCTGCGAGGACCAGCTTCCCAGCAGCTTTCGCTGGTAGCAGAAACGATCATCGGAGATGGAAAGCAACTGGTCGTGGGCATCGTGCTCGAAGTTGATGACTCGACCGTCGGGGTAGGTGAGCGAGGTACGCGATTCCGATGTGTAACTGGAACAGACTTCCAGACCCTTCTGAACCTCGTGAATCTGTCGACCGAGGGAATCGTAACGAAGGTCGACCTGCCAGTCATCACCGGGATCGGACGGTTCGTTGTTATCGACGCAGCGAGTGATGCGTCCAAGACCGTCGTAATCAAAGGTCTGCTCGGTGGTACCCACCAGCATCGGTAGTGGCGGGTTGGTGCCCGGGATCGTATCGGTGGCGGTGACGATGGTGTGTGCGAGGGTTCGACCGAGAGGATCGACCTGGTAACTGTGCTGGCTTCCATTGGCATCGACCTTGGCCACCAGGTGGTGGTCGAGATCATATGTCCAGGTGGTGGTGGCACCATTGGCGAGGACGCGGCGAGAAGGGCCGCCAAACAATCCGTATTCGATGGCGGTGGCCTGGTCGGTGCCGTCGATGCGCAACACCGGTCGACTGTTGGCATCCCACACCGTCACGGTGTCGATGAAGCCGTCGGGAATCAGCGGCGGGGTATCGATGGGGGCATCTCCGAGACCTCCGACATGCATCTGACGGCGGGTGAGCCATGGGCGGCCGGCACCATCGTGAACGGTGTACACGCCATTGCCGCGGACATTGGTGACGATCGTCTCGGGGCTACCGGCACAATCCTGGTAGTCGAGATTGACGGTGGCTGCAGCCACCGGGTCGTAACTGGCGATGAGTTGATCGCGACTGTTGTAATCGAAGTATCGGGTCTGAAACATCGAGTCGGTGCGGTGGGTGAGTCGATTGGTGCTGTCGTAAGCGCTGCCCTGGATCTCTATCCGGGTCGCTGCGGCAGAGGTGGGATCGGTGTGATGGCGAATGATCCGGACCGCATTGCCATTGGCGTCGTAACAGGTCTGGGTTCGAGACGCCTCACCTCCGGGAGCTTCCAGCGGGAGACGGCTTTCGATCAGGCGACCGGCAGCATCGTGGATCCACTGGTAGACATCGCCGTCATCCTCGACCTGGAAGGTGGCGATCCCTGCGGCGTTGTACTCAAAACGTGTGGTGATCTTGCCATCCCCGGGAGTCAGGGATCCTTCGTCAAGGGTCACGCAGGGGGTGGGAAAACCGCCGGGAATGAACAGATCTACGTCCCTCTGAAAGATCTGGCCCGCCTCGTCGTAAAGGGTGTCACTCGCCTGTAGCAGCACCGGGTTTCCGCTACCGTCGGCGGGTCCGTGAATCTCGCGGCGAATCACCCGGCTGCGGGGGTCACGGATCAGGACCGTCTCGGTTCCAGCACGGTCGATGCTGCGAATGATGCGCCCGAACCCATCCCGAATCACGGTGTGTGCCTCAGGTGAACCATCGCCGTTGTTGTCGACCTGATCGATGTCCTTGAAGTACGCACCGTTCAGGTCGTAGACAAAATTGCGAAGCGCCGCTTCAGGGGAACCGCTGCCCTCTGTCTCCACCACAACCAGCCCACGCGAATCTCGTGTCCAGCTGCGCCGGTTGAACTGGTTCGGATCTCCCGCCGGGGCTGCGTTGGCCAGCGGGGTGACTTCTTCGATGACCTGTTGATTGGCATCGAGGGTCAGAGAGGTGACCAGCATTTCTGGTTCCTGTGAAGAAGGTATCGCAGGATCACGACGGGCATCCATGGTTCGAATGCGAATATCGCCGAGGATGTCGAGCTCGAGGGTGTGGCGGAACCAGTCGAAGGGCGCGGCAACCTGCTGCGGAACGCCAGCGACCATCGTCCAGTTTTCGATGGCGCTCTCGATGACGTTGCCATTGGCATCGTAGATGGTATCGCGGTAGTAGCCGTGATCCTGGGACGGATCGATGCGGGGAGCCTCCGATCGGATGTGCCAGTTGAGCAGGTTATAGGTATAGGTGCGTGTGTTGCCATTGGGATCGGTGGCACTGATGACATTTCCACGAGGGTCGCGGGTGATGCTGCTGGTGATCGCCAGACCTGCTGGATCGACCACCGTCTGGGCGAGAAAACCACCGGTGATGGCATCCTGCCCCGGAGTGATCTCCTGACCATCGCCATCGGGATCGTTGGCGGGGAAGTAGCTGTATTCCATCACCCTTCCCGCCGCATCGATGATACGGGTGCGCTGGCCATGATCGTTGTACTGCAATCGAGTCGAGCGTTCCTGGTTTGTATCCCCTTCGATGATGGCCTGGTTGGAACCCGGCAGCAGAGTCACGGTGGGAGCAACGATTTGCACCGTCTGCCCCTGGGCCTGATCGGTGGTGCCATCGCCGTTGAGATCTCCCAGCCCCACCAGCGAGGGATCGATGAAGATATCCCACTCGAGAGCTTCGTCGGGAATGGCCCCGCTCTCCTGCCAGTCGTAGAAGAATCGGGTGGTATAGCGAGCCGCACTCTGGTTGCCGCCATTCTGCGGGAGATAGAAAGCATCGTTGCCAAGGGGATCCGTGGAAGTGAGCGGCCGGTTGAAGAGCGGTTCGTAGGTAACGCTGGTTTTCAGCGGCTCGATGGGGGAGCCGTAACCGTCCCCGCCGCGAACCGGGTCAGCGAGCTGAGTGACCTTGAGCAGATTGCCCTGGCTGAAGCGACTCGGATGGGAATCGTCAAAGGTGTACAGGGTTTCATTGCCCATCGGGGCAACCCTTCTGATCAGTTCTCCCTCACCGCTGTACTGGAAAGAGGTTCGGATCTCCTCGCCCTGGGGATCTTCTACCCGTTCCAGTAGATGGCCCGAGGGTGAGTAGTAGTAGCTGGTGACATTCCCGATGCGGTCAGTGACGGTGGTCAACGATGCCGCCTCCGGCGGGCCAGCGGTGGGAGACAGGTTGTACTGGTAACTCACCGCTCCACCAGCGGCGATGCCATTGGAGTTGACACCACCGACGGTGAGGATTGTGATCCTGCCGCCATCGACAGGGTCACCTGCGCTTCCGTAAGTGATGCTGACCGCCTCGGTCAGTGATCCATCTTCGACCTCGGTGGGAAAGACAATCCCATCAAGGCGTGGCTCCACGGCGGTGGTTGCGGAATCCTGGTAGTTGTACCGTTCGCGCACACCTTGGGGAAAGTCGTTGCCAGTCACCGTGCCGGTAACCAGCGGCGTTCTGACTTCGATCAGGTTGCCGTCCGCATCGTACTGGTAGGTGATCTGCCGGCCGCTGAAATCCGTGATCGTCGACAGTCGGCCGGCGCCGTCATACTCGAACAGGATCTCTCGTCCCAACTCCTCGATGACCTCGATCATCTGGCCGGAAGCGTTGTAATTGAATTCCTGAGAGTTCCCGAGCCGATCGATGCTCTGGGTGATCTGGCCACTGGTGCTGTAGTGAATGATGGTTCCGTTGGGCAATCGTTCCTGAAAGCCGGTCAGGGTTTCCCTCAACTGCGAGTAGACCCCCACCGGAGATGAGTAGGAACCCACGCCGCTGCTATTGAAATCGTCGTGCCGTCCGTTACCCGGATGACGGCGAACAATACCCCCCGGGAGAAGTTCCAGCCGTCGAAAGATGGGGGAGTCCCAGCCGGGACCCAGCGGACTGGCGCTCAATGGCGCATCGAAATCACCGCTGCGGTAGGTGCGAGTCATCGTGAAGCCACCGGCGTTTCGACCCATCACGGACAGATCATTGCGCATCAAGGTGACTTCGCCGCTGCACAGGAGAACCCGCAAGTGCGGGGAATCATTGCTGGAGATTCCAAGCCTGCCGTTTCGCGGCGGTTCTGGAACAAAGCCAGGAGCTGCGACCGCGCATGGTGCGTATGTCTCACAGGTCAAGGTATCTGCAGTCGGGTCTGGGCCACAGGCACCAGATGGTTCTGGCAACGGCCCGCTACCGCTGAAGAGGTGACTCAACAGGGCGATGGCGTCGCCTATGTTGATCAAACCGTCGTCATTACCATCCGCTGAATCCTGACAATCTGGAGCGGCAGATCCGCCGAAGAGGAATCCCAGTACGCCGATGGCATCGCCGATATCGACAGACGCATCGGCATTGATATCTCCACGAACGAAATCGGATTGCGCCTCGATCGGTGTGGCGACAACCAAGGCCCAGAATAGCACGCTGTGGAGAAGAGAACGGGTGGCGAACTTCGGTAGTGACAAGTGAACCTCTTATCGCAATACACCACGTATGGACATCTTGTTTTTCAAGTACTACCCATTGAGATCGGGCAAGGGAAAATGAGACCAATAGTTGATGCGGTTTGATTTCAGAGCCAGTTGTCCAATATACCCGGCGCACGAGAGGTGAACCAGCACGGAGCCGCTGTATAAAGACTACTCCGTGAAATCCGTTACCAATGAGAGCAGTCATCCCATTCAGGATCTAACGACGATTCAGTGCTCAAGGATGAAGTTCATCAAGTTGAAGATGCAGCAGCTCATCACAGGCTGAGGGCGACGACTCCTCCGGCGACCGTTGCCACCGCCAGCACTACACTGATGGGCCACCACCACAGGAACACTCTTTGAAGTAGCATGAAGCGCAGGCCGATGGTGATGGCGATCAGGTTGGCGATGGCTGCGCCGATCAGCAGCACCATGCCGACATCGGCCAGGTAGGTCGATGCGTTGCCGGTGCGGCCGAGGACCAGCGAGATCCCGCCAAACAACGCCGCCCCCCCGACCACCGCCATCGCCACGGTCCCGGCAAAGATACGCCCCCCGGATGAAGTCTGT
>CAYPPQ010000094.1:6785-9242 GCA_964412635.1 uncultured Planctomycetia bacterium
CCATGAGTCGATCCTAGCGTGATTCTTCCGGCAAGATAGCGAGGGGATGGGGGCGACAGGGAAGGTGTACGAGAGGGACCCGTTGTGCCATCAATCCTCGCGAACGGGAGTTTTCTTCGCTCCACCCAGGGGGATGGGCGTGGTCTTCAGCGCCGTCGGTTTCGTCGCTCCCTCCTCGATGATGTAGGTGCCATCGAGGGAGAATCCTGCCAGCCGAATCGGTTTCGTGGTGGGCCAGTCGACCGTCACCGCGATCACCTCGGTGGCGTTTGCCAGCCCCACCTCCAGCTGAGAACTGGAAGCGCCGAAACTGCCGCCGGTACCGACCACCCGGTGCAGGGTGCGAGTTCCCTCCTCCGTCTTCACCTCGATCTCGACCCGTGCGTGGCGTGCATCGCGGCTGGAGGTGGTGCCGACCAGTCGCAGTGTCAGCCAGTGGTGACCGTGGCCGGGGTTCTCGAAGAGTACGTTGGCGTAACCATCTCCCTGGTAGGCGCCACCCATCGTCGCGAAGATATCCTGGTCGCCGTCATGGTCGATGTCGCCGAAGGCGATGCCGTGCCCCTTCTGCAGGTGCCCGAATCCGCCGCTGGTGGTGACCTCCTCGAATCGTTGTCCTGCAGCGTTGCGAAACATCCGGTTGGGGACCAGGGTGGAGAGGTCTGGCTGTCCCGTTCCGAAGTAGGCATCGAGCCAACCATCCCCGTCGATGTCTCCGAAGTTCGCTCCCATCGGCAGCACCGTTTTCTGGATGCCGGTCTTCGCGGAGACATCCTCGAAGCGGCCGCCTCCGAGGTTCCGATAGAGCCGCAGCCCCTCGTCGTCTGTGGGATCACCGAGGTAGTCCGCCACCACCCCCTGTAACATGCTCTCCTCGAAACTGCCGTAGGAGCCGGCCAGGATGTCGAGCTGGCCATCCTGATCGTAATCCCAGAACCATGTCGGAAAGCTGAGGATGGGTGCTCCGACCCCGGCTTGCTCGGTGATGTTCCTGAAACGAGGTCTCCCGTCATCTTCGGCGCTGCCGAGGTTCTCGAAGAGAACGTTGGGACTCCCCATCGTAGACAGGTACAGATCGAGATCTCCGTCGTTGTCGATGTCTCCCCATGCGACACCCTTGACGTAGGCGATGTGGTCGAGACCCACCTCCTCGGCAACCTCGACGAAGGTGCCATCGCCACGATTTTCGAACAGTTCGCAGGGGTGTGGTTTCTTGGTGCCGGTCTCGTTGCCGATGTAGAGGTCGAGATCGCCATCCCCGTCGTAGTCACCCCAGTCGGCGGTCTGGGTCGGGTGGTAGGAGAGGATTCCTGATGAGACGGTGACATCGGTGAAGGTGGCTCCGTCATTTCTCAGCAAGGTGTTGGGATGATGACCTGCAACTCCGAGCCATGCTCCCCGCAGGATCAACAGATCGGCGTCGCCGTCGTTGTCGTAGTCGGCATGGGTGATGTTGAGTCCACCGGTGATGGGTGTCAGGCCCATCGCCTCGGTCTTGTCGATGAAATGTCCGTTGCCGTCATTCTCGAAGTAGTGCACCGGATCGGTGGGACCCCACGAGCTGACGAACAGGTCGAGGTGACCGTCGCCGTTGAAATCCTCGAGGCTGGCACCGCCAGCCAGTCCCGCTGTGGCGATTCCCACCTTTGACGCGACATCCGGGAATCGACCCACATCCGTGGGCGAGGTGAAGAGCTGGGCGTCGAGGCGGAATCGTTCCGGCACCCCTTGTGGCCACTGACCCAGTGCCATCGATGTCAGGTTGCGCAGCCACCTCACATCGAGCCGCTCGGGAGATCGTCTCAACATCCAGTCGAGGTTGTCGATGGCGAGTTGCATTCCCCTGGTCTGCTGGTGCACACCTCCTGCGGTGATGGGGAATAGGCACGAGTCGAGGGAGTGATGGGCGATGCAGTTCTCCTGCTCGCCCAGTCGCAGGCCACCAACCATCTGGCTCCAGCGCAGTGCCTGCTCGACATCGAGGATCTGCTCGCGGCCTTCCGTTGGTAATGCGGTCAGTAGCGAATCGATGCGGCGCAGTCCCTTGTCGATCTCGCCCGCCTTGATCAGTTCATCGGCGGATTGATGGAAGAGGCGAAACCGATCCCCCTTGGTGGTCGCCGTGCGATAACCGATCTCGAAGATCTCTGCCCGCTGGCGGTTCAGGAACTTGTTGTTCATCGAATCGGTCTCGGTGAGCACGCGCAGGTAGTCCTCCACGGGACCCACCGATCCGGACAGATCGGTGGAGAGGTAGCCGGGGAGGAAGAGCAGCAGTGCCAGGCACGCAATTCCCGGTACCGGCGGCAGTTTATCGGGAGATCTCGTTGCCAAGGAATATGCACCTTTCCGCCGGTTCAAATGCACCGTATCAGCGGAGAACGCCCCGGCAACGGCCATCCCACCGCCGGCCACCGCTGCCGCGAGGGACGCGCCACCGGCCAGGAACTTCCGACG
>CAYPPQ010000095.1:0-9230 GCA_964412635.1 uncultured Planctomycetia bacterium
TGTTGAGGAAAGCGCTCGAGATCAGCACGATGAGGAGAATCAAGATCGTCATGATCTTGTTGCTGCCGCGGCTCCACTCCTGCAGGTGATTGGAAAGGAAACCTAGCGCCCCGGTTCTCAGAAGTCCCTCGCTGACGACGAACAGGGCCCCGACTCCGATCACCGCAGGATGTCCGAACCCCAGCAAGGCATCGTCGAGGGGGAGGATGCCCCGTACCGTCAGGTACAACAGTGTCAGCACTGCGATGACATCGACCGCCAGGATTTCACTGGCGAAGAAGATCAAGGTGACAACGAGCAGGATCAGGACCTCGATGATTTCCGGTGTCACTCCGTCATCCCTTCCATCTCACAGAATCGTCCTGGAGGAAACCGCTGCGATTTCATCGCCGCTCTCGATTGCGACCCCTCGGTCCCTCCGTGTAGGGTGAGAGGATAACGGGGGGGGCATCGATCTCTCCAGTTGATTTATCGATCCGGGGCCGTTCCCGGGGCGGGCGAAGACCGGTGGGCAGGGGTAGTGGATGATCTCAGACCGGCAAGAACTCGCCAGAAACTGGTCTGTGGTGATCATCGGCGGCGGATTGGCGGGGATTGCCACCGCAGCCAGTTGTGCCCGCAGAGGTCTCGGTCCCATCTTGCTGGTCGAGCAGGAATCGCTTCCCGGACGGCACTCGAGCGGCCGAAATGCCGGTCTGGTCCGCCAGGTCGCAGAAGATCCTGTGCTCACCGCGCTCTGTCGTGAGGGAACGGAGCGGATCGAACAGATCTTCGATCCGGCAGTGACCGGCTCTCCTTTCCAGCGGACCGGATCGTTGATCTTCGATGGAGATCAGGAGATCGCAGCGGCTTCGTGGGATCAGGTGCAAAATCGATCGTGGAGCGAAGCGCAACTTCGTGAGGTCTATCCGCAACTCTCCCAGCTGCCACCGGGGGAGGTACGTCATGTTCCCGGCGATGGAACGCTGGAGGTGCCAGCGCTGATCGGCCATCTCCTGGCCGAGGCGCGGCGGGATGGGGAACTTCATCTGGCCATGGGACAGGCAGCGCACTCCCCTCGCATCGAGGGGGGACGTGTCACGGGAATCTGCATCGGGGACCAGATCGTCCCTGTCGATCAACTGGTGGTGGCCAATGGTGCCTGGGCAGGGGAATGGTCGCACCATGCTGGGGTTCCGGTCGATCTGAATCCGACCCTGCGCAGTTGCATCACGACCACCTCACTCGATTCCAGCGACCGCTGTCGCCCCTGGATCTGGGCTCATGATCCAGGCTGGTATCTGAAGGGTTGTGCGGGGGAGTGGTTGTGGTGTGGCTGTGAAGAGTGGCTCGACCGGGCGTCGGTGGCAACGGTCGAGGAAGACCCGTGGCCGGCGTTGCTGGAAAAGGTCAGTCGCTACTTTCCGACGATGCAGTCGTTGCAGCCGTTACGGAGGTGGGCAGGACATCGCACTTTTACCGCCGACCGTCGGTTTCTGCTCGGGCCCGATCCCCGGGTCTCTGGCTGGAACTGGGCGGTGGGGCTGGGAGGGCACGGGGTGACCGCAGCGACCGCCGTCGGCGATCGGGTCGCCGCTGCGATCGTCAGTGGTTCCACTGCTGTCGAGTCGGAACTGCTGTGGAGTTCGCAACGATTCGAGATGAACCGGGTAGGAACACCTTGAGAAGTGTCGTGAACCATCGATGATCGGCTCATCGCAGAAGAAACAGGGAAATAGTTGAAGACGGGGGTTCTGAGTGGTGGCCAGTGTGAAGAAAGAAAAAAAGAAGAAGAAACGGGATCGTCAGGCATTTCTCGCCAACAAGCATGATCTTTACCAGCGAGCGGTTCAGGAGCCTGAAGCGGATACCGAGTTCATGGACATGGTCTTCCGCAAGAAGTTCGGTCGTGACCCGATCCTCATGCGTGAGGATTTCTGTGGTACCGGATTCCTGTCAAAGACCTGGGTAGAAGAGAAAGAGAACCGTCGGGCGATCGGCTACGACCTCGACGAAGATACCGTTCAGTGGGGTATCGAGAACAACCTCAGCAAACTCGATGAAGAACAACAATCTCGCATCGAGTTGCGAATCGGTGACGTTCTGGAAGCTCCCAAGGATCCCGTCGACATCGTCTGCGCCTTCAACTTCTCGTGGTGGATCTTCAAGGAGCGGGAGCAGTTGCTGGGCTATTTCAAATCGGTGCGTGACAGCCTCGGCGATGACGGAGCGTTCGTCCTCGATATCTACGGAGGCAGTGAAGCCTACGAGGAGATGGAAGAGGAGCACGAAAAGGATGGCTTCGACTACATCTGGGATCAGGACAAGGTGTGCGGGATCTCCGATCATCTTCTGTGCCACATCTCCTTCCAGTTCCCGGATGGATCGAAGATGAAGAACGCATTCACCTACGACTGGCGTCGCTATGGAATGCAGGAGAGCCAGGACATCCTCAGGGATGCAGGATTTTCCACCGTCGAGGCGTACTGGGAGGGTGTCGACGAGGATGGCGTTGGGGATGTAAACTTCCCCCATGAAACCACCGCCGAGAACACCCAGGCGTGTATCGCCTACCTGGTTGCCTGCGTCTGATCGTTCGCCAGCCGCTGCTGAGCAGCGGACCGCCTGCTTGTCATCGAAGCGGGGCCGGGGAAAGCGGTACTGGAAGCGGTACTGACCGTTGCGGTGACCCATAGCAGTACCTTGATTTCGTGCGCCTCCAGGACCGAGGTGGCAGCCCGCAGCGTTGCTCCGGTGGTGTACACGTCGTCGACGAGGATGACTCGCCGAGGCTTGCTCCCGGCGATGGCGCCACCGATCTGAAAAACACTGCTGGCGAGGCCTCGTCTTCGATGGGGAGGAAGGCTGACCTGCGACGGTCCCCACCTCCGCGCCAGCAAGTCGTGGCAGCGGATCCCCAGCTCCCTGGCCAGCGGAATCGCCAATCGCCGCGAGAAGGGGATCCCGTGGCTGCAGCGTCGTGACCAGTGACGGGGAATTGCCACCATCGTGGGGGACCGCTCGGTCACCCTGGCATGGCGCTGGCGAATCAGGTGCCCGAGGGTCTGCGCCAGCAACCGGGCGACATCGTCGCGGTGCCCTCGCTTGCCCAGAAGTACCAGTTCCCGCAGCGAACCCTGGTGGCCGGAGATGTGCAGGAAGGGGCGCAGCGGTACGGCATGCCGACAACCACTGCAACGTCCGCCGCAACTGCTGGAGAGCGGGCCTGGACGCTGCAAGCAACGGTTGCAGTGAGGGGAGAGGGGCGGCAACTGGTTCTGGCATTGCCGACAGAGGGCAGAGGCGGGCAGGGGAGCCTGCGGGCACAATCGACAGCGATCGGGCCACAGTAGCGACAGCATCGCCGTCAGCGGATTTCGGGGTCCGGATGTGGGATTCCGGACGTCGATGTCCCTCGAAGTGGACGGCTGATCTGGACAGCCACAGCCTGTGACGCTATCGTCAGAGCCGCTGCCGGTGTAGCTCAGATGGTAGAGCAAAGGAATCATAATCCTTGGGTCCGGGGTTCGAGTCCCTGCGCCGGTACCAATTTTGAAGGATGATCTCCCGGTCGACGCAGGTTGGCCGGGAGTTTTTCATCGACCTTCGGGAACATTCGTTGCACGATTCCCTGCGGCGCACCGCTACTGTGCAACTGCGGTGCCAGCCAGCGAGGGAAAGGGGGATCTCATCGAAACGGACGCATCCACACCCGCTGATATCAATCGTCCCGTCGTCGACGAGGATCTGGTGCGCAAGACTGCGGGTCTCGCTCGACTGCAAGTTTCCGATGAAGAGATCCCGGCACTCATCGATCATCTCGAAAAGATGCTCGACATGGTCGAGACCCTCAGAGCGGTGGAGGTCCCCGACGGGCATCGCTCCGATGCGGATGCCCCCCAGGTCGAAGTGAACGAGACCCGTGTCGATCAGCCGGTCGAGGGAGATGATCCCGGTGGGCCGAGAGATCGCGAGAGTATCGGTAACAACTGTTCCGACTGGCGAGATGGTACCTTCGTGACCCCACGGGTCGTCGGTTAGGGGGCATCGTGTCGCAGGACTATCAACTGCCGCCGCCTCACTTCACCGTACATGAGACGCAACAGTGGCTCACCGATGGCCATTGCAACTCGCGACAGCTGGTCGACCGATACCTCGAGTTTCTCAGAGGGCCTGCCACCGACATCAATGCGGTGGTGGAGATCTTTGCCGAACAAGCGCTGAAGCAGGCGGACGCCAGCGATGCTCGACGTCAGGCGGGTCAGTCTCTCGGGCCTCTCGACGGAATCCCCTTCACTGCCAAGATGAACATCACGACTCGCTGGGGAACAAGCGATGCATCCAGTTCGATGCTGGTCGGATTCCGGGCAGGAGAAGACGCCACGGTGGTGCGCCGGTTGACGGAAGCGGGTGCGGTGCTGGTGGGCAAGAGTAGCTGCGATGAGTTCGCCATGGGTGCCTCCAACGAGACCTCGGTACACGGAGTGGTGTCCAATCCATGGGACCACCAACGGGTGCCAGGAGGTTCCAGCGGTGGAGCGGCTGCGCTGGCGGGGAGTCACGGCTGGTCCTTTCACCTGGGAAGTGACACCGGCGGATCGATTCGCCAACCCGCTGCGTTTTGCAGTGCTACCGGCTTCAAACCGACCTGGGGACGGGTTTCCCGTCGCGGCCTGATCGCCTTCGGTTCGAGTCTTGACCAGATCTGTCCCGTCGCTCGAGATGCACGGGACTGTCGCGATGTGCTGGCGGTGATGGAGGGGAGGGATCCCCTCGATTCGACCAGCCGTGATTTTTCGGAACAGCAGCAAGCGCCGATCTCCCGGGTGGCATTGATCCGCGAAGGATTTGGTCCGGGAATCGATTCGGTGATCGGTGACACCGTGCGTGCGGCAGCGGATCAGATGGCGGCACAGGGTATCGAGGTGATCGAAACATCATTGCCGCACCTGGAAGCGGCCAACGCCTGCTACCAGGTGATCTCGACTGCTGAAGCGTCCTCCAACCTGGCCCGTTACGATGGAGTTCATGTCGGGCACAGGGTTGCCTCCGATCAACTGCAATCCCTCTACGAGAAGAGTCGTCACGATGGATTCGGTGCCGAGGTGAGGCGACGGATCCTGCTGGGAACCTTCGTGCTCTCTGCGGGGTACCGTGATGCCTACTACAGCCGCGCCCAGGTGGTCCGGGATCTGATCCGCAAGGGGATCGATGAGGCGCTGGAGGATTGCGATGCGCTGCTGACCCCTGTTTCTCCCTTCGGTCCCTTTCCCATCGGTGACAAGATCGACGACCCACTGGCGCTCTATGCCTGCGACATCCTGACGGTAACCGCCAACCTTGCTGGTGTTCCGGCACTGGCACTGCCCTGTGGCTTCGACGACGATGGCTTGCCCATCGGATTGCAATTGATGGGAGCGCGCGGAAGTGACGAACGGATACTGGAACTGGGCGAGAGGTGGCAGCAGTGGAATGATCTGCACCGCCGGGTTGCGGGGGAGGTGGCAGGATGAGTCACCCGTGGCAAACGGTGGTGGGGCTGGAAATCCATGCCCAGATGTCGACGCGCACCAAGATGTTCTGCGCTTGTAGGCGAGGATCGGCGACCGAGCCAAATCAATTCATCTGTCCGGTGTGTAGCGGCTGGCCCGGCGCTTTGCCGGTGATCAACGAGGCCGCCGTGCGTCGCGCCATCCGTGCTGCCCTGACTCTCGGCTGCGATATCGAGAGGGAGAGTCGCTTCGATCGCAAGAATTACTTCTACCCCGATCTTCCCAAGGGATATCAGATCAGCCAGTTTTATCGCCCCTATGCACTGGGGGGGCAGATCCCCTTCGAGCGTGAAGATGGTAGCGCGGGGATACTTCCGCTGGTCCGTATTCACATGGAGGAGGATGCCGGGAAGTCGATTCATGCCGAGGATGGCACCAGTCGTATCGATCTCAATCGGTGCAGTAGCCCGTTGCTGGAGATCGTCACCGAACCGCTTCCGATGAGCGGCGTCGAAGCAGCCCGTTGCGTGAGGTCGGCGAGGGAACTGCTGCGCTGGATCGGGGTCTGTGACGGAGACATGGAGAAGGGTAACCTTCGTGCCGATGTCAATGTTTCGGTGCGACCGGATGCCGACTCCGAGTTCGGTGTTCGCACCGAGTTGAAGAACTTGAACTCCTTCGTGTCGATCCAGAGATCGGTGGAGGTGGAGTCTCAGCGTCAGGTGCAACTCCTCGAAGGTGGCGGATCGATCCGTCAGGAGACGCGTCTGTGGGATCAGGATCTAGAGATCACCGAGGAGATGCGGGGCAAGGAAGACTCTCCCGATTACAGGTACTTCCCCGATCCAGATCTGCCAGTACTGGTCATCGAATCAGCGGACGTCGAGCGCGAGCAGCAGGCGTTGCCAGAGATGCCGGCGCAGCGGGCGGTTCGATACCGGGAACAGTATCAGCTCGATTCGCGGGAGGCGGAGCCGATCCTCGCCAGGCGTGAGCACGGCGATTTCTTCGATGCACTCATCGAGGAGGGCCTTTCCTCCTCATCCGCATCCAACTGGTTCCGTGGCGAGGTTCTCAAGCACCTGAATGACAGGGAAGAGCGGATCGAGGATTACCCGCTGACAGCCGCATCCATCGCAAAGGTGGTTGATGCGGTGGAGGGAGATCGCATCAGTGTTGCCAAGGGAAGAGAGATCCTGCAGGTGGCTCTCGATGAGAATCGTTCCCCCGAGGAGGTTCTGGCAGGGGCCGGCGAGCAGGTCAGTGATGAGAGTGCCCTGGTCGGCTGGGTGCAGGGGGTCCTCGATGCCAATCCCGATGCTGCCGACAAGATTCGTACCGGCGACAAGAAACCGGTGGGATTCCTGATGGGGCAGGTGATGAAGGCGATCGGTGGGCAGGCCCATCCCCGCAAGGTCCAGGAGATCTTGCAGCGTCTGATCCAGCAGCAGGGTGGAGACGATCCCGACACCCTCTAGGGGTGTGGCAGGACCATCGATTCCGGTCCCCGAGATGGAATGACGAATTCACTGAAGCGGCCTTCCCGCTCGATGCGAATCGTCCTGGTTCCGAAGGGGGGAACCTCGATCCATGCCGGCAGGTCGACCGGATCCTTGCCGGGGACCTGAAGTTTTGAAGGTTTTCGGGTGCTGATCTGAACCGGCACCGTCACCCCTGTCGTCGCATCGTTTGCCGGGTACTGCTCGAGCAACTGAAATACCCAGTGCCTCGCTGCCGACAGATCTCCTCGCTCACGGGCCGAATCGACAAGTGATCTCAGATTGAGAGCTTCGGAATCGTGCGACTTCCACAGCTGCGAGAGTTGCTTCGCCTCTGTTGCAGCGCCGTACTGGATGGCACTTTGAAGGTGCTTCCTGGCGGCGATGTCATCTCCCAGCAGTCTCGCAGCCTTGGCATCCAGCAGAGCTTCCCTGGCAGCCGTTGCGAAGTTGTGGCTTCGATCACTGTTGCGTTGTTCCACCACCAGTGCAGCACTATCCAGTCCGTTCTTCCATGGACCGGGGGGAAGCCAGCGCAGCCACGGTTGCGCCTCCTTCTTCCACTGTTCGGGGGGAAGTGTATCGGCTCCGGCGATCACCGCCTGGAGGCGAAACTCGGCGAGGACGAGGATGGTGGCCATCGCCAGGAAAGGTGCCAGCATGCAGAACTGGCGTATCCTTCGGAGAACCAGCTGGCCGGTGTGAACATGTTTTTCCTGTGCGCCTCGCTTGCGACGTAACTTCCTGACACTGTCGGCGATCTGTCGGGCACGCTGGATGTTGCCGTCGGAAGCCTGGCGAGCCGCCAGTCGTTCCAGTGCAACCTCCGAGGCCTCCGCTTCGCCATGATCGAGCAAGAAGTCGACGCGCGCCTGTTGCATGAGAGGGTTTTCCGGGTGCAGCGCCTCGAGACTGTCGACGAGGCGAAGTGCCCGACGCTGTTCCGAGTTCCTGTGGAGCAGCGATGCGATGCGGATTCCCTCGCGGATCTGTGCCTCGGGTGCGTGATGTGAGGCGATCAGACGCAGACGCAACTGATCATCATCGGAGACCTCGATGGCCCTTCGCAGGTACCGTCGACCTTCCTCTGGCTGACTTCCCGTCAACAACTGTTCGGCCCGTTCGACGAGGATCTCGATGTGGCTGGCCCTGGCACTCTCGTGGTCAGGAACCTCTTCCAGAATCTCCTCGAGGACCGCAATGGCTGAATCAGGATTTCGTGCGCTCCGATGGGCATCGGCGATGCGCAACGCAGCGTCTCTTTGCAGATCTTCCTCGCCGGAGATCTGATGCAATTGACGCATCTTTTCGAGGATCCGAATCGGTTCCGCAGCCATCGTTGTCGCCTGCTCCAGTTTTTCCAGCAGTTCAACCCGGGTATCTCCATCGAGATCGGTCATGCGCACACGTGCGAGTTCGGGGAATTTCTTCTTGTAGGCGAGGCCGTCGGAGGCGGCTCGTGCCAGATGACACAGTGTCTGGCACGGAGAAAAGGGAGAGTCCTCCATCAGTTCTCGAACCGATCGGAATCCATCGATGAGCATGCCGATTCTGGAGAAGGCCCAGCCGGTCTGTTCGTCTCGGCATTGCACACCGGAGGGGGAGAGGATCAGCAGTTCGTCCCCGGATGGAAGGACCTTGAGGGCGTCTTCCAGGGCGGCAGTCTGCTTTTCGATCGCCTCCAGCAGCTGGCAAGAACTGGTTCCTGAATTGTTCGGTAGGTTCTGGTCGGAACCCTGTTCGAACAGGAAAGCGTCACCGCAACAGATGAAACTGTCGACCAGAACTCCAGTGGTCAATTGCGGAGTCAATTGGTCGAGGGATGAGGTCTCGAGATCGGGAATCTCGTCGCAGATCACGTCCAGGACCCTAGCGGTGGGCGTGGGGCGCGGGGCGTCGTTGACGATGAACAGCACTGGGCCTGGTCCCGCGAGGAACTGGCGCAGGCCTTCCGAGTTGATCGGGCGGTTGATCGCGGCGCGGATCGTCTCGGTCTCGTCCCGTATCTCCACCTCGTTGGGTTCCACCAGCCCGGCCACGCGGGCATCGTCGACCTCGACCTCGATATGTCCTGACTCACCGTAGGGTACCTGGACCTTCATTGCTCGCCATCCTGTCCGTTCTGCCACGGTCCCATGGCCCGGAGCTCGCCCACGAAGTCGTCGACGGCGGCGCCGAGGGCCTTGGGGTTGCCCTTGCCGATCTGCACGAACCGCAGCCTTGCCGCCTTGATCCCGACGTTCTCCATGGAGGCGGTGAG
>CAYPPQ010000096.1:0-5496 GCA_964412635.1 uncultured Planctomycetia bacterium
CGTAGTTTGCGGCAACTGGTTGCTGTTGGCTGCCCTGGGGGCTGTTCTGGCCCTTGTATCGCCACTGCCGGGGGGTAGTGTCCGGGCATGAAGAAGATGGATGACGAATCCGATGACGCTGCCACTCGAGCCCGCTTTGTGCTGTCGCCTCGGCGGGGGTGTGGGTTGCTTTGTTTCGAGCAGCGGCCAGAGGGTTTGACGGTGTTGCCGGATGATGGGAAAGCCTTTGGTGCCATCACGGTGGATCTGGCTTCTGCATCGATCCTGCGTCGGGCGAAGCAGGGGCGTGGTGGCTTGCTGGCGAAGGCGGTATTGCCGGCGGCGGGGCAACCGATGCCGTTGGTTTGGGATGTCACCGGCGGGCTCGGTCGCGATGCGATGACGCTGGCACTGCTCGGTTGCGAGGTGGTGGCGTTTGAAAGAAATCCGTTTGTCGGCATGTTGCTGCTGGATGCGAGGGGCCGGGCGTTGAAGGAGGGGGGTGCCGTGGCAGAAGCGGAGGCTCGCTTGCAGATTCGCATAGAGGATGCCCGCCATGCGCTGGGGGATGCCTCCTCCATCGAGGAAGCGCCCGATGTGATCTACATCGATCCGATGTTTCCGGAGGGAAAGAAGGCGGCTGTGAAGAAGGCAGCAGTGAAAAAGGCGGCTGTGAAAAAGGCGGCAGTGAAAAAGGCTGCAGTGGCGAGGGGGCCGATCCGGTGCAGGATGAGGAGCTGTTCACGCTTTCGATGCCGGTCGCCAAATCGCGTGTGGTGGTGAAGCGGTCGCTGCGGGCGCCCGCCATCGTCGAATCTCCCCCACCGCAGGCCAGTTTCAAGGGCAAGAGTGTGCGGGTCGATCGCTATCGCAGCAGTTCCTGATGAGAGGTGTGGAGTTTCGATGTCGGATGTGACCGGTCGCCGTGCCTACATCGCCGAGTTGCTGGGGACCTTTGGCATGGTGCTGCTGGGGACCGGGGCGGCGACGATGGATGGACTGGGCTATCAACTTGGTGCCGCCGGCGTCGGTCTGGTGTTCGGGCTCGCCGTCATGTCGGTGATCCTCATCTTTGGCAAAGCATCCGGTGCCCACATCAATCCGGCGGTGTCGCTGGCGATGGTGGTGGCGGGCAAGTTGCCGGCGAAGCGACTGCTCGGGTACCTGATCGCCCAGTTTTCCGCTGCCATCGTGGCGAGCTTGGCGGTGCGACAGATCTTTCCCGAAGCGACATCCATCGGCGAGACGCTGCCCGGTTCTCCGGGGCTGCTCGGCTGTCTGGGGCTGGAACTGTTTTTGACGATGGTGCTGGTCGGCGTGATCTTGTGGATTATCGAACAGTCGTGGGCGAGAGGTCCGATCCCGGCGCTGGTGATCGGTGGCACCGTCGGCGTGGAGGCGTGGCTGGCGGGACCGTTGTGTGGTGCATCGATGAATCCGGCGCGAAGTCTGGGACCGGCGATCGTCTCCGGAAATCTAGATACGCTGTGGATCTACATCGTCGGCCCGGTGACCGGGGCTTGCTGTGCGCTGCTGCTGTTTCGGTGGTTGCGCCCGGCTGGAGGTGCCGAAGATCTCTCCAGTTGAAGGTACCCGTGATCGGTTGCCATGACCGCCTGCCACCGTATTCGTGCCTGTTCGTCAGGATACGCCATAAATTGGGTTCCCTGTCGGGTTTGATTCCTGTCCGATCGCTGGCCACAATCGGATATACGGGGTGGAATCGAGGTGAAGTGATGTCTTACAAGAATCTACCGATGGTATCGATCATCGCAATATTGCTGGTGGCCAGCAGCAGCTCGATGGTTGCTGCCCAGAAGTCGATGACCCAATCCGCGATGACCCAATCCGCGATGTTCCAGGCAATATACCAGGGGAAAATTGATGCGGTTCAGTCGGTAATCGACAGTGGTGTCGATATCAACATGCGCTATCAGGTGGAAGGGGAACGAAGTGGAGTGACTCCCCTCATGATGGCTGTTGCCTACCTGAGCACCCCAGAAATGATTCAGTTCCTCATCGACAGTGGTGCAGAGGTGGATGCCCACTGTGACAAGCAATCCACCGCATTGATTTACTGCCTGGGCATCGGCTCGAAGTTCTTCAAGACCTTGCTGCCTGTTGCACCGGGTAGCACCCGGACGGATGCGGAACTGGACAGGGCAAAATATGAAATTGTCAAAGTACTCCTGAACAATGGAGCCGATGTCAACTGGGCGAGATGGGAATCGAACCATCGTGATCCAGCGAATCGCAAGGTCAGGCCCCGAGACAGAACCGATGGAACCACTCCGCTGGCGTGGTATCTCCGCAGAGGACATTCAATGTACAAAAGAGATTGGATCTGCACTCCGGAGACGGTCCAGTTGCTCATCGCTCATGGCGCGGATGTCAATGTCAGTACAAGCCCGGAGCGTGAGACTCCCTTGATGTTTGCCGTGGATCAGGGCCCTGAAATCGTCCAGTTGCTCCTGGATGCGGGTGCAAAGATCGAAGCGAAGTGCCGATACGCCGAGATGACCGCCCTGCATCATGCGGCCCATGGAATAAACGAAACCTCCCTCAGGTCCGCCAAGCTGCTGCTTGCAAGGGGAGCAGAAGTGAATCTCAGGTCCAAGCTTGGCTATCCCCTGACTCATGCCTGCTCCAGAGGAAGTGCTCCGATGGCGGAAATGCTGATGAAACAAGGAGCCGATGTCAATCCGTCAGGAGGTGTCACACCTCTGATGGGAGCAGTGAGGGGGCAACAGGTAGAGATGATCAAGTGGCTCCTCGACAAGGGTGCAGACCCGGAGGCTCTCGACCAAAACGGCTACACCGCATTGATGTGGGCGGCGGAGGAGTATCCAGGAACCGATGGAGCCGGGCGAGATAAGATAAAGCTCGCTGCCGAGATCCTTACCACTCTCGTCGAGGCGGGAGCGAAAGTGAACGCAAGGGGTGCTGATGGCAAGACCGCCCTGATGTGTGCAGCGATGGAATCGCCAGCGGTGTTGGTTCGTCAATTGCTCGATCTGGGGGCGGACGCCCAGCTGAAAGACAAGCAGGGCAAGAGGGCCATCGACTATGCAAGGGAGAACTCATCCCTGGATGGATCGCCCGTGCTTCAACAACTCAAAACGGTTTTATAACAGGGCAAATCACACAATTGCTCCGTCATTGTGGCCCACGCCGCACTCACGGAACGATCTGCACCGGGATCAACTTCCAGCGATTCTGTTCCGGATTGCCGAGGACGACGTGGTGCTTGTCTGGCTGTACTCCTGAGCGCCTACTCACCAGACAACTCCGCGAGTTTTTCAGCGCCGGGGTGTCTTTCGGCGCCATGTTGTGCCGGGCATGACAGGAAAAGCGCGGTTAGATGTGGCAGATGTGATGGGCAGGTGAAGTACGAGGGATCACTGCAGTTGCAGGTAGCCTCGCAGCCAGCCTCGCGATCCCTTGGGTGGCACACCGTCGGCGATATCGCTGCCATCGGCGAGGGTGAAGGAGATCGCCAGCGGGAACTTTCCCGCCGGTGGGCCGGGGGTGTAGGTGCAATGGCCCCAGAACTGTCCGTGCGCGACGAGGTCGAAGCGAGTGATCTTGCCCTCCTCGTGCTCGATGTGGCCGAGCAGGTTGGCCTGGTAGCCGCGGTTGCCGGATGCGGTTTCGAGATGGACGGTGCCGCTCAGCCGACCCTTCTCGAGGGATAGATCGACGGCAGTGATCTCTTGCGGTTTCCACATCTGAGGTTCACCGCGGGTGTTGTCGATCAGGTGAAAGCGCACCAGCCGCTGCTGCAGCGATGAAGGCAGATCACCGACCACCAGCGCTTGTTGTTCTGCCGCCGTCAGCCACAGATTGTCGCGTGACAGCGACTCCTGAAAGATCTTGCGCCAGTAGTTGGTGGTGGGCTCGTAACCGCCGAGGATCTTTGCCTGTACCCGCACGACCATCGCACCCTCGGGCACAGGGGCATGGTAGCGGTCATCGACTTGCCCCGCTTCGATCGGCGTTGCAGCGGGTGCCTGAAACTGTTCGAGTGCCTTCTTCATCAGGGCTTTGATCCGATCTGCACCACGGTTGTTGTTGAAGCCGAGCAACTCGCCGCTGGCGCTGGCGAGGTAGAGCCCCTGGGTTGTCTTCTTGAAATCTTTGCGTGGACTCTGGCCGGCGATCTTGCGGTAGAACTCTCCTTCGGCATCTTGCTGGCGTCTGTGGTAGGCCTGGTCGATGGCGACGGCGATGAACCGGGTCTTCAGCAGCTGGACGATCTCGGGATCGGCGAAGGTTGACTCACGGTCAAGGATTCCGTTGTTTCAGGTGCAACCGAGGGGGTGGCCGTCCATCGCCCAGATGAAGATCGGCTTCTTCTGGTCGATGGCGGTGCGCTGGGCATCGAGCAGGGAGATGTTCCACGGAATGGTGCGCCACGGCGCATCGGCTGGCGCCTGTAACTGCCGGTGCAGTTGCTGGAATTGCTGCTGGGAAAGTGTGTCCTGGTCGTGGCACGGCAGTGGCAGCCAGCCGATGGCAGCGATGAGGCACAGCATCGTGATGTTCATCTACAGGACTCCTTCTGTCACGGAACGGTCTGCACCGGGATCAGCTTCCAGCGATTCTGTTCCGGGTTGCCGAGGATGACGTGGTACTTGCCAGGACGAAACACCGGTGGCTTCCACACCTCACCATCTTTCAGGCGGTATCCGTACAGCGACTCCCCCTCGTCTGTTTCCCCATCCCCCTCCCGGGTGACACTGACCACCGTCATGCCATCGAGTTCCTGCACCGGGGCGAGGTGGGCGTGGGGCTTTCGACCGTCGAGGGAGTGTTGTGAGACGGTGATGGGCCAGCCGGGGTACTGGCTGGCATCGTCTGCTCCCGGGCGACTCCAGCGTGGCCACGATTCGAAGGTGACCTGGCGGCTGTCGTTGTCGATGCGAACGATGCCCCAGCCGGGACCGCGGTCGAGGAGCCGTGATGGTTGTAGACCTGTGCGGTAGGGATTGCCCACGGCAAGCACCGTCATCTTGTTTCCGAAGCCATCGAGGTAGTCGCCGGTGCCACGCAACGAGTTGATCTTTTCACCAGTACCCGGTTGCGACGGGAACCAGCGCCGCGGCCAGGTGTTGGCCACCGCCGGTCCGGCAAAGGCGACTCCCCCGTCGCGGAACTGATCGACACCGTAGCGGATACACGATGAGAGGTGTTGATCCCCCGCCAGGTGGAAGGCACGTCCCTTTCGCAGCAACGAGATGGCACGGTTGCGTGGAGTCTGGGGCCAGCCACCCGAATCGCAATCGGCCACTGGCACCTCTCCCTCGGGCCAGCCGCCCTGTTCGACGATGGGCAGGCTCGGTGTGATGCCTCCCGTCTTTCCCGGTGGCAAGGTGGCGACATTGGAGAAGGGGGTCTGGGAGAGGAGGAACTTCCAGCGCGCTCCGTAGTCCCAGTCGAGTGCCCACTGTTCCAGGAACTTCTCCTGGGATGCGCCGAGCAGGTCGAGACCGGCAAGGTCTGCATCTTTCGGGTCGA
>CAYPPQ010000096.1:5596-8994 GCA_964412635.1 uncultured Planctomycetia bacterium
TCCTGGGATGCGCCGAGCAGGTCGAGACCGGCAAGGTCTGCATCTTTCGGGTCGAACTCGGGATTGGTGAACCAGCCGTTGACCACCTTGCCCTGCGGTACCGAAGGTCTTGGTGCGCTCTTGAACTGTCGGTCAGAGAGCACCGCGATGCTGACATCGGCGTACTCGACGCGGGTGCTGTAGACGCTGTAGCCCTCGCCGATCGGTCCCGGGATCAACGGATCGGGGAGGTGAGATGTCTGGGTGATGTGGATGGCGTTGACCTCCCGGGGGGCCAGCTTGTAGCCACCGGAATCCTGGGCGGTGGTGCCCGGCTCCTTGCGGCCGCGCTTGCCGCCGGCGCCCCAGATGTTGCCGTGATAGACATCGTGATCATCGGGGATGGTGATGCAGGGAGTGTTGCGGGTCAGTTCGCCGAAGGAGCGATACCAGCGCAGGAACTTGGTGTGGTAGTCGAGCAGCATCTTGTCGGGAGGGCCGCCCTCTGCCCGGGAGATGTCCCCCTCGTAGATCTGGTCGCCGGCGAAACAGAGCAGATCGGGCTGGTGTGCGGCGACCCCGGAAGCGACCTCCTGATGTGGAAACCAGATGGAGGAGGAGTTCCACGCCAGTTGACCGGTGAAGTTCTTCATGCAGGAGAGGAGTCCGATGACCAGCGGGCCAGATCCAGCCTCCGGTTCCTTGCGAACCGTTCCACCGAAGTGATGGACCCGCTTCTCGAACTCCGCATCTTGAGTCTCCAGTTGCACCCGGTAGTGGCGATCGCGGTCCGCCTTCCACTGGTCGACGCGGAAGCGAACCGTGCGGGAGAGCGGCTCGAAGAACCCCTCGGCGACGGTGGTCCACTGCTCTTCTTCCTGTACCTGCAACTGGCACGAACCGATCTCGCTGGCACTCAGCGGTGCCAGCTGTGCGGTCAACTTCCAGGTGTGTGTCCCCATCTTGTCGCGGGAGGTGCAGTACTGGACGCCATAGATGGGGCCGAGGGAGCGTTCTGGATGGGCGGTCAGTCCCTCTCCCCCCGCCTGGAAGCTGTCGAATTGCCAGCCGGAGTCACTCGACTTGCCCCCCAGGTGACTGACCAGGCCGAAAGATCCGTCGACCTGTTCGGCGCTGAGACCCTGCAACACCGCCGAGGAGATGAGCTGGTTGGAGGGTCGCTGATGACAGGTGAGAAGTGCCCGGTAGGTGCCCTCGCCATCGGCCATCACCTTGAGGCGCAGGGTCCATGGCCCTTCCCCTCCATCTCCCTGGCGAATCTGAGAGTCGATCAGTTGACCTCGATCTGCCTTGAGTGGTCCACCGATCGACCACGATCCGCCGCCGCCACCCTTGTTGAAATCGCGGAAGCCGGCACGACCGTCGGGGTGAACCACCGCCAGGATTCCTCCATCTGCAGCGGGCTTGTCGTGGACGATGGAGCGGATCCGGTGGTCCACCTCGGGACCGCCGATGGCGAAGAGGAAGCCACCGAAGGATGCCTTCTTGGCGTCATTTTCCCAGCCGGTAGCGATGTCGGTGGCCAGTGCATAGGAGCCCCTGGCCGGGTTGCACTCCCGGGTCAACAGGATGGTGGTTCGCACCGGGTCGCGGAGTTGCGAATTGATGCAACGTAGAGATCCGTCTGTCACCGCCCAGTCCTGCAAGCGATTGGAGTTCCACTGATCTCCGCTCCAGCTGCGATCCTCCTCATTCTTCCAGTTGAGGTCGATCTGCTGGGAGCACAGCTGTGAACCCCAGGGCACGAGCAGCAGTACGAGCAAGGCGAACAGACATGGTGGCGACTTGAGATTCCTGTTCATCGGGTTCCTTTCGGGGAGAGGCAATGATGAACCGGCGATCTTGTGGCAACAACCACCTCCTCCCGGTGCCGTTGCATCGGTACACTCGCACCATACACTCTCACCCTTCGAGAGGAGCGCCCGGATGCGTTGTTGTGTGCTACTTGGCCTGTTGCTGTGGTCTGGTTCCCTTGCAGGGGCGGTCGATACCGCACTGGATAAGGCGGTGGCAGCGGCGGATGCAGAGCAGGTCAAGGCTGCAGTGGTGGCTCTCGCCAGCGACGGATCTTCCTCTGCCATGAACCAGGTGATCGAGAAAGCGCTGCTGTCTGGCAATCCGACGGTGGAAGAGGCGGCACTGCTCGGGCTCAAGCGATTGAAGCCGGGGACCGGACTCGACTGGCTCTGTGCCCAGGGAACCAAACATCCGCGCAAGGAGATTCGTGATCTGTTGCTGGGGTACCTGGCAAAACGTGGCGAGAAGGAGTGTTTCCGGGTGGTGCTACAGGGGCTCTACGACGCCGAGGATAGCGTCGTCCTGAAAGCCATCGCCGTCCTCCAGGAGAAGGATCACGCCGGCTCGATCCCGCACATGGTGCGCGCACTTCAACACCAGGAGGATCAGGACCGCGTCCTCTCGCTGGTGGCGGAGCGGATCCGCGAGATGCTGAAGGAGATGACCGGCGCCGACCTGTTTGCCGCTTCCGAATGGGATTCACTGTGGAAGGGCAACAAGGATGACCTGGGGGATGGCAAGAAGGTCGACACCTCGAAGCTGATCCTCAAGGGCACCGGAGTGAAGGTGGATCCTCCCGAGTTCTTCGGGCAGGAACTGGTCAGTGAGAAGATCGTCTTCATCCTCGACACCAGCATCTCGATGCAGGAGAAGGATCCGAAACCCGATTCCGGCACCTCCGGGAAGGGGGGAGGCGGATCCTCGGTCAACGGTGGCAAGAAGGGTAGCGGTGACGATGAGTTGCCCGATTCCCGCATGAGATTGCGACGTGTTCAGAAGGAACTGAAGCGGATGGTGCGGGAGTTGCCGAGAGATTTCCGCTTCTGCCTCGTCTCCTTTGACGAGAGTGTCGATCAGATGAGCCTGCAGATGGTGCAGGCGACCCCCACCCAGAAGCGACGAGCCCTCAAGTTCATCGACAACTTCAATCCGCAGGGACTCACCTCCACCGACAGGGCGCTGGAGGCGGCGTTCAAGATCCCCGGGGTGCGGGCGATGGTGCTGCTCTCCGACGGGATGCCGTTTCGCACTCGCGATCCCATCGATCCGCTGGAGTTGCTGGAGCACATCGAGGAGATCAACCGCTTCGAGCACATCCCCATCCACACCGTCGGCTTCCAGGCGACATCGGGGGATGCATCGAGCTTTCTCCAGGAGCTTTCACGACGCACCAACGGCAAGTACACCGAGATTCCCTAGAGGGCGTTGATCCGCTGAGGGCGTTGATTCCTGGCGGTGGTTGGGTCGTTCACTCAGATTCTCGACAGTTCGTCGATCAGTTTCCCGACAGTTCGTCGATACGCCTCTCGAACTCCGCTTCCTGCTGGTCGTGTTCCTCGCTGGCGGTCTCCAGCTTCTCGAAGGCGCGGTCGATGGATGAG
>CAYPPQ010000097.1:0-8920 GCA_964412635.1 uncultured Planctomycetia bacterium
CAACCTGATCTCCTACACCCTGAAGAACATCAAGGAGCGCTTCGAGTCCTCCTCCTCGATGCCGAAGTTCCCCGATCCGGTGAGCATCGTCTGTGCCGGTGGAACCAGCATGATTGGAGGCTTCGTAGAGGTCTTCCAGCAGGAGTTTGACAAGATTCAGTTCCCCATCGACGTGAAAGAGATTCGCCTCGCCGAGGATCCGCTGTACAGCGTTTCCAAGGGGTGCCTGGTCGCTTCTCTCTCCGAGAGTGCCTAGCACCGGGAGCAGAAACTGAAGATCATGAGGGGGTGCGAGACCAGCGGGTCTCGCACCCCCTCTTTTTCATCGGAGGAGCAACCGTTGAATCGACCCCTGCTGGTTCTTCTGCTGATCGTCCTGATCCCCGTGGTGGAGGCCTCTTCCGCTCAGGATCCGGTCTCCGATACGAACCAGTCGACGCGGGTGACAGAGATCCCCGATCGCTTCACACGGGTCGAGTCCCAGCTGTTCGAGTGGGTGATCTCACCGGGAGTGGGGGATCCGAGCGAATCCCTCTCTCGGCTGGTGAGAAACAACCTGATCCACCTGAGGAACTGGCTCGGTTCCAGTTCGACCCGCAAACCACAGGTGTTCCTGGTCAACTCAAACCAGGGGCTCAACCAGGTACTCGAGATGCTAGGGGGACAAGAGGTTCCCGAATGGGTTCCTGCCGTGGCCCTCACCGGTCGAGGCATCATCATCATCGACAATGGCTATCTGCAGAGAAGTCCACTCGAGGGAAGCGCCACGGTGGTTCATGAGCTGGCACACCTGGTGCTCTTCGAGGCGGGTGGCAAGATCCCCCGCTGGGTCCACGAGGGAATCGCCCAGTGGGCGGCGAAGCAGCGGCCTGACCCTTCAGTCCGCCGAAAGTTGATCCTGCTGGCGAAGGCTCAGGCCCTGGTTCCCATCACCGAACTCGATCTTTTTCTACCGGAAACCCATGTTCGAGCATCCTTGCTCTACGCCGAGGCGATCTCCTTCATCGACTGGTCAGTCAAGAAATACGGGGATGATCTGCATCGCCGTATTCTCCACAGATGCCGGGCGGGAGAAGAGTGGCAGGTCGCATTCGAGGGGGAGACGGGAATCACCCTGCAAGAAGCGACCTCGAAGTGGAGTGGAGATCTGGCACGATCGGATCTATATCTGGGACTGTTCCTGGACATGGTTCTATCGTGGCAGGCTCTTGCGATACTGGTGGTCGTCGCCGCGCTGGTACAGAGAAATCGGCGTCGCCGGCAACTGGCTCGAATGGAGGAAGACGAATGGCAATCTCCAAGGTTCCCTACATCCGATGGGCAAAATCGGATGGAACCCTCGGACGACATCGACTGACGATGAGTGCCGTTCCTCCCGTCGACTGGGAGGAGATCGACCTCGACCCGGCGAGCTTGAAACTCTTCGAGTTCACTCCATACGGTCCCACCGAGGTGATGGATCAACTCGCTTCGATGTGGCAGTTGCAGGCGGATGGCGTATTGCTCGCTTCCAGCGCCTCCCATGCGCACTTCTGCTTTGCAGCATCGCTGGCAGGTCCTGGTGGAAAGGTGGTCTACGAGGTCCCTGGATACCTGCCGCTGATCGATGCCCTGTCGGTGACCGGAGTCGAAGCGATCCCCTTCGCACGAGAGGTCGAGCAGGACTACCGCATCGATGTGGATCGCCTTGCGCAAACTGTCGAGGAAAACGATGCAAGGGTGGTGCTACTGACCAACCTGCACAATCCCAGTGGTGTGCAACTATCCCCACAAGAGATCGAAGGCATCGTATCGATCGCGGAGAACTGCGATTTCGTCATCGATGAGATGTATCGACCGTTCATCGATCCTGACCCGGGTCCGATGAGCAAGTTGCATCGATCCATCGTTTCCATCGGTGGGATCAACAAGGTTCACGGAGTCTCTCAGGTGAGGTTTGGTTGGGGCCTGGCGACGGAAGAACTGGTTGATCTGGCCCGCTGTGTTTTCGATTCGACCACTCTCCACAACTCCTGTCTCACCGACCAGGTCGCTCGAGCGGTGATGAAGAGGTACGAGCCGTTGAGGCAGCGCGGACTGCGGTTTGCGTCGGAAGGGTGGCAGCTCTTTTCAAGCTGGCTCGAGGGGCAGCCACTGGAGGTGGTCAAACCTGCGGGGGGGCTGGTCTGTTTTGCGCGGCTGCCAGGGATCGATGGGGATCAACTGACGGCCATCTGTGCCGAGCAGGGGGTTCAGATCACTCCGGGACGCTTCTTCGGGGCTCCCCAACAGGTGCGGATCGGATTTGGCATCCCCCCCGAGCAATTGCAGCCTGCCCTCGATGCACTGGGTCGGGTGCTGGCGACCGTCGAGGGGCGCTGAACCGATAGCCGCTGATTTCGAGATGGGTAAAAAAATAGGGAGTCCGTTGAGATTCAACGGACTCCGCGGGAAAGGGGGGGAGTGCAGATTGGGGAGGAGGTTTACTCCTCACCTGGACATATGCAACTGCGGTGCCAATCGATCCCGGATGAGAAAAAGACCTGTAAAAACAAACAGCATGGCAGGTTACGGAGTCGGGGGAATTCCCGTACCGTTCACACGTGGCGGTAAATGGTTCCGACCCGGAAGCAATGCCATGTCTCTCTTACCGGGTCCTCCATCGGGGCACCTGCAGCGAGCAGTTCGGGGATGGACCCAGGTCGCTCGGTGACGGCGAATCCGATAGGATGATGAGCTGCTCGAAATTCACTGAGGGAGAAGTTTTGGATTCAATTCGACAGATGATTCACGCCGGCCTGGAGGCGATCGAGCACGCTCGATCGGGTCTCCGGTCCACCGTCGACGACCTCGTGGATGAGGGCACCATCACCCGCGACCAGGCAGAAGCTGTCCTCGAAGCTTGGCAGCAGAGGTCGCAATCGAGCGGTGCCTCTTCCGACCGAAAGATCCCACCACAGGAGGATCGAGTCGGGGATAGCCACGGGCAAGGAGGAGTCTCGACCGAGGATATCAAGCATCTGGTTCAGCGCCTCGTTCCGGTGGCCAGAGATGAGTACGATCTCCTCGTCAAGCGTGTCGAGGATCTGGAGAAGCAACTCCCCACCCGGTAGGAGAAGTGGTGCCAACTCCCCTCAGTACTCTCCGAAACATACCCCGTCTCAAGGACATCTCCTTGGTACTCGCTCGCCACGGTCTCACCGATCTTGCGTCGCGCCTGGGAGCCGGTGTGAGAGGTCGCTGGTTGGGGGGACTTCCTCGCAAGGAAGTTTCCTTCGCCAAGAGTCTCAGAAGAGCACTTCAAGATCTTGGCCCCATATACATCAAGCTGGGTCAGTTGATCGCCAGTCGCCCCGACATTTTCCCCGCCAATCTGGTCGTCGAGATGGAGAGATTGCGAGACGATGTGGATCCGATCCCCTTCGTGGAGATCCAGAAGGTCATCGAATCCTCACTGGGGCGAGATCTCGACAGTTGTTTTCGACAGCTGGAAGAACAACCGGTGGCCAGTGCATCGATCGCGCAGGTTTATCGAGGGATGACCCTCGATGGACACCGGGTTGCCATCAAGGTGAGAAAGCCGGGGATCGAGAAGAAGATCCAGCAGGATATCGGTCTTCTCGATCTGTTCGCGGAAGCGCTGGCGAAGCAGCCGGAATCGGGAGGATTCGACCCTCCTGGTGTGGTTCATGAATTGAAACTGGCCCTCCAGACCGAGATGAATTTCAACTTCGAGCGCAACGCCCTCGACAGGATTCGCAACGCCTTCGAGGGAGATCCAGAGGTCTTGATCCCGGCCGCCCACCCGAAGCTGTCCAGTAGAGAAGTACTGGTGATGGACTGGGTCGATGGAGTTCCCCTGGGGAGAACCGAACTGGGGCCAGAGGAGCGACGCGAGGTCGCCAGGACCTGTGCCAGGTCACTCTTCAAGATGATCTTCATCCATGGTCAGTTTCATGGAGATCCGCATCCTTCCAATGTCCTGTTGACCCCGGGTGGGAAGGTTGCCTGGATCGACTTCGGTCTCACCGGGTTGCTCACCGAGGAGTTGCGTCTGCGTCTTTCCAGGATGTTGAAAGCGCTGGTGAGCAGGAACTACGAGGATCTGGCTCACCAGGTTCTCCATGTCGGATACTGCCATGGCGATGCAGATACCTTTGCGTTGACGCAGTCCATCGCAAATCGACTCGATCCATATGTTGGACTGAAACTGGCAGAAGTCGATCTCCCGGCACTGCTGAAGTGCATCATCGAGATCGCCACTGAGCACCGCATCGAGATCGCCCCCGGCTTCGTGAGAATGACCAGGTCACTGGTATTACTGGAAGGGTTGACGGAAAAACTCGATCCACAGTTCGATACAGCAAGTGAACTGGAACCGTTGTTGATCGAATTGATGAAGGAACAGATCGCTCCCGATAAGGTGATTCGCAAGACCGCAGATCAGGCCATCGATAGCATCGAACTGCTGGCTGACATGCCCGAGTTGATCACCGATGCTCTGCGCAAGGCGACCCGGGGAAGGCTTCGAGTCGAATCGGAACTGGTCGGGATGGATCGGCTGACTCGGAGGATCGATCACGCCAGCCGTAGGGTTGCAGAGTCACTGGTTTCCGCCGCGCTGCTGATCTGTGCGGCGATCCTGTACTCCGCAGATCACGCGTGGCTGGCGCTGGTCATGGCCTGTCTGTCGCTGGGGCTGACTCTCCGCTGGTTTCTCAGTTATCTGTCTCCCTGGAATCAACACTGACCGGCGCAACTTCAGAGCGGTTCCTGTCGGGTCCTGTTGACCCGTAGAGTTCCTGTTCCTACCATCCGATGGAATCATGTCCCGATCGAGGCCAGGAGGATCGTTGAAGCTCACCTATCCGATGAAAAAAACTCCCGTCGCTGACGATGTACCCCGGGCAAACCGGGTCTACTTCGAGGTGTTCGGCTGCCAGATGAACAAGCTGGATGCGGAGTTGATGCTGGAAGGTTTGAGCCGAAGAGGCTACTTCCTTGTCCACGATCCCGACGACGCCGGTGTGATCCTCTACAACACCTGTTCGGTGCGAGAACGCGCCGAGGAGCGTGCCGTGATGAGGATGACCAGTTTCAAGAAGCGAAAGGAACGGGAACCGGACCTGATCCTCGGGCTCACCGGCTGCGTGGCACAACACAAGCAAGACGAACTGTCCCGGCGAGCTCCGTGGATCGATCTCATCATCGGTACTCGTGAATTCGATCGCCTGCCAGATCTGATCGAGGAAGCGCGAGGTGAGAAGGAAACTCTGCTCGCCACCGAGATGGATTCTCCGCTGGAGTTCGTCCGTCAGAGAAATCTAGGACCCAATCCGTGGCACGCATACGTCTCCGTCATGCGTGGCTGCGACATGGTGTGCACCTACTGCATCGTTCCGACCACTCGGGGTAAGGAAGTCTCTCGCCCACCGGAAGTGATCCTCGATGAGGTGCGTCGCCTCGCCGATGAGGGGGTCAAGGAGATCACCTTTCTGGGCCAGACGGTCAACTCTTACGGAAAACGGCTGGGGGCAGGGGTCGGCCTCGATACCTTGCTGCGCGGAGTGGAGGAGATCGACGGCATCGATCGTTGCCACTTCATCACCTCCCATCCGCGTTTTCTTCGACCGAAGTTGATCCAGGCGATGTCGGAATGCTCCAAGGTGATGGATTACCTGCACCTTCCCGTTCAATCGGGGAGCGATTCGATGCTTGCCAGGATGAAACGCACCTACGATCGTTCCTTCTACCTCAACGTCATCGATCGGTTACGAGAGTGGAATCCAGATATCACGCTGGCCACCGATTTCATCGTCGGCTTCCCCGGGGAGACGGAGCAGGAGTTCGAGGAGAGTCTCTCGCTGGTGTCGGAGGTCGGATTCGATCATGGGTACGTATTCCAGTACTCACCACGTCCGGGGACCGTCAGTGATCAACAGATGCCTGACGACATCCCGCTGGAGCTGAAGAAGCAGAGAAATCACATCCTGCTGGAAGCGATCACAAAGCAAGGTGAACTGCGCAACCGGCGCTTTCACGGCAGAAGGGTCGAGGTTCTGGCGGAGGGGCCATCGCGATCGGATGCCACGCGCTGGGCAGGTCGCGCTCGCGATCACCGAACGGTGATCTGGGATGGCCAATCCGATGAAGAGGCGGGTTCCTTCGTGGTGGTCGAGGTCGATCGTACTTCTGCCGCCACCCTCTATGGACAGCGGGTCGAGGGTCCTTCTCCCCGTCCCATATTGCCACCCTCCCGGTGATGGAATGAGTAGACCAGCCCCCGATCCACGCTGGATGCGGAAGGCCCTCGAGGTGGCCCGGCGAGGGCTTGGCCATGTCGCACCCAATCCACCGGTGGGTGCTGTTCTGGTGCAGGGGGAATCGATCGTCGAGGGTTGGCACCGTCGCTACGGCGAAGACCATGCCGAGGTGCACTGTATCGAGACGGCGCGAAACTCGTCGATCGAGACCGCCGGTGCAGATCTCTACATCACCCTGGAGCCGTGTAGTCACCATGGCAAGACGCCACCGTGCGTCGAGACCATCATCGCCGCCGGGATCGGTCGTGTCATCGTATCTACCGACGATCCGAATCCAGTCACTTCAGGAATCGGTTACCGCAAGCTCGCCGATGCGGGAATCGAGGTGGTTCGGGATTTCGTCGCCGACGAGGGTCGATACCTGGTCGCTCCCTACCTGGTTCACCTGCAGCACGGGCGACCGCTGGTCACCTGCAAGTGGGCGATGACCGCAGACGGAAAGATCGCCTGTAGCGGGGGTGATTCGAGCTGGGTGACATCGGAAGAGACCCGGGAGATGACCAGAAGAGGTCGCGGACATGTCGGTGCGATCCTGGTTGGAATCCAGACGGTGGTGGCGGATGATCCACTGCTGACCAGTCGGCACGAGGGTCATGCCGATCCGTTGCGAGTTGTCATCGACCCTACCTGCCGAATACCACTCGATGCGCGACTACTGAAGTCGTCACCGGAAACCGTCATCTATTGTCGGAGAGAGAACCTCGATACCGACGCCGCTCGTCAACTGGCGAAGTCTTCGGTGGAACTGGTCGGACTGCCGTCGCAGGGAGACATCATCTCCATCGATTCCTTGCTCACCGATCTGGGCAATCGGGGCGTGCAGGAGCTGCTGGTCGAGGGTGGTGCGGAGACCCATGGCCACTTCCTCGATGCGGGTCGTGTCGATCGGGTCCAGGTTCTCATCGCTCCCAAGCTGGTGGGGGGACGGCACGCTCCGGGACCCACCGGAGGTGACGGGATCCGTCAGATGCAGTCAGCCCTCGCCCTCTCTGCAGTTCGCTGGATCGAATCGGGTCCAGATCGAATCCTGGAGGGGGTCGTGACCCCCGAGGGGAACGGTTCGAGCACCCCCTGATCGCCCGCAACGGCACCAAATTGCCACGGATGATACACTTCTGGGGTCCGGTATCGCCGGATCCCCTCGGTTCATCCGCGATCTCCTGCGCTCGGGAGATACACCTTTTGGGGGTTCGACTTGCGAGTTGCTCTGCTGATTGCTTTTCTGATCGTGACGCCGGGTGCCCGCACCGCGCCGGCGTTTGCGGCCCCTCCACACCTTGATGATGCCGCCGTGAGTGTGTCTCGAACTCCCGTCCGCGGCGACCAGAAGGATCGGCAGGAACTGGCGAGGATCGAGCGTGCCGGCATCGCCCTGGCGCAATCTCGCTGGGAAGATGCACTGCTGGAGATGCTGTTACTCCCTCCGCATCTACGAGGATTCATCGACGTCCCCGATTCCGGCTGGACCGGGAAATCAGCGGTGGAGAAGGTCACCATCGAGCGGGTGATCGGTCGCAGCTGGCGTCATGTCCGGGATCTCCTCGGCGCCGCCGATCGCCCCGATGGATCGCTGGAGATGCGAGATCTCTATCCCCGACTGGAACGGATTCCCATCGTCTGCATCACCGCAGGTGTTGCGCCTCCAGCCAATCACGCAAGGGTCCTCCTGTACTGGAAGAATCGTCTGCAGAAGCGGCTCGCACGGGACCGCACCATCTCGCGGGTTCGTGAGCATCTGCTCGCCGGGGAAGATGAGAAGGCGATGCAACTGCTGGAACCGCTGCGATCGCCCAGCTCCTGTGAAATGGATCTTGGCAAGACCATCTCGGATTACAGAGCAGGGGTCATCGATCGGCTACGAGAAGAGGTGGAGTCTTGCCAGGAGTCGGGGGATCTGACCCGGATGCTGGAAGTGGCATCGCGCTGGAGCCGCATCGAATCGGAAAATCCCCAGGTATTGCTACAGCGGCAGCAGGTGCTGGAACGATGTCGCCTGGAGGCGGAGGAACTGCTGGCGGATGGACATCCTGCCGCTTCCCTGTTGCGGGTGGCAGCGATCGTGGCGGAGGGGGAACCGATGGGGGATCAGCTGCAACGGTTGAGGTCGCGTCTGCAACTGCCGTTGCGACCGGTGATCGTTCGTGGGGTGGTACCCGTCGAGGTGGAAAGTGGTTCCCGTGCCATCCTGATGGTGGGGACGCCGCAGGTCTCTTGCCGCCAGGGGACTGCCGTTGGCAGCAGCGGTTCGCGCTTCTCTCCGACGGGACGCCGGTGGAGTCGCTCCCCTGCACACCGGGCCGATGCCCGGCGCTGGTCACAACTGGTCTCCGAGATCGTCGATCTGACCCAGCGCTGGACGGAAGCGACGCCGGTGGAGTCGCTGCTGATCTCGACCCGCAGGGAGTTCCGGGTGGTGGAGGCGTTGCGTCTCTCTCAGCGCTTGCTGAAGACCCCCGGTCGTCGCTGGAGAACCGTCTGGGATGAGCGGCAATCGAACCGGGTCGCCGAGCAGTGGTGGATCACCGCCTCGGTGCCGCTGCTGTACATCGATGAAATCGGTCAGATCCGCCGGGAATCGGTTTCCGCCCAGGTGATCCTCAGTCCCTTCGATCCGGCCC
>CAYPPQ010000098.1:0-8903 GCA_964412635.1 uncultured Planctomycetia bacterium
GGAACATTCCCAGCGAGTACATCGATTGATCGTGCTGCCCCGAGCGGATGGGGCGGGTGAGGCGATCACACCAGGCGAGCAGATCGCGTCGGGCGCGCTCTTCCAGGGGGATCATGCGCTCGAGCAACGGGCTGCTCGATTGCCGCATCTCGGCACAGAGGATCAGCAGCCAGCTACGTCCGTAGGGAACCTCGAAGTGGCGGTGGGCATCGGCGTAGGCCACCTCCCCGGCGAGGCCTCGCGGATCGAGAGCCTGTTGCAGGTAACCCTCGATCTCGGCGGCGTGTTGCGCCCCCAGCCGGGAGCGATGGGGATCGATGTGAAGTGCCCGGAGCAGTGTCCCGTGGCCGTGGACTGACGAGTGCCAGTCGAAGGCGCCGTGGAAGACGGGGGGCAGATTCGTCGTGGGGGCCACCTCCTCTGCGCTGGTGTAGACCTGGCCGTGGTAGAAGGGAAATCGCCGCTGGACGCTGGAGAGGGCCAGTTGCGTCAACTCTGTCAAGGATCCCTGCAACGCCATGGTTCACTCCCTTCCGGTTTCAGGGGGCATCGAAGCACTTCTGGAGCGCTTCGTCCATGCCCGGTTTCGTGGCCCTTTTGTCGGTGGGTGCTAGAATGTGCGGGAGTCGACTGCCGCCGGCGGATGGACCCCGGGCGCAGGAGACCTTCGAGAGGAACAGGTGACTATCGTGGAGTCGGTAGCGATCCATCTGGTCAGTCTGGGCTGCCCCAAGAACCTGGTCGATTCCGAGGTGATCCTCGGGCGAGTGGGGGCCAAGGGCTTCGTGGTGGCGCAGCAACCGGAAGATGCCGACATCCTGATGGTCAACACCTGCGGCTTCATCGAGAGTGCCAAGCAGGAGTCGATCGAGGCGATCCTCGATCTGGTCCGTCTCAAGGAAGACGATCCCGCCAAGCGGGTGGTGGTGGCGGGCTGTCTGGGACAGCGCTACCCCGAGGAACTGGCCAAGGAGATCCCCGAGATCGATGCCATCGTTGGCATGTCGGAGTACCCACGGATGCCGGAGATCCTCGGCAACCTGATGGAAGAGGTGCGTGAAGCACGGCGCATCCATGTCGGCAGTTCCTCCCATCCGGCGTGGTCCGAGGATTCAAGACTTCGACTGACACCGCGCCACAGTGCCTACCTGAAGATCAGCGAGGGGTGCGACAACCCCTGTACCTTCTGTTCGATTCCATCCTTCCGCGGCAGGTTCCGCTCCAAGTCACCGGACTACGTCGTCAACGAGGCGCGCGAACTGGTCGCCAGCGGCACCCGTGAGATCAACCTGATCAGCCAGGATCTCACATCGTACGGTCTCGACATCGATGGCGAGTTCCTGCTGCCGGAGATCATGGAAAAGATCAGCGCCGTCGATGGCATCGACTGGATCCGCTTGCTCTACACCTACCCCTACAAGTTCTCCGACGCGATGATCGATGCGGTGGCCCGGTGCCAGCGGGTGATCCCCTACATCGACATGCCGATCCAGCACATCGACGACACGATGCTGCGGCGGATGGGCCGGCGACTCGGCGAAGATGGCACCCGTGATCTGTTCGCCAGGATGCGCCAGCGAATTCCAGGGCTGGTGCTGCGAACCACCTTCATCGTTGGATTTCCCGGGGAGACGCGGGAACAGTTCGAGAAGCTGGTCGACTTCGTCAAGGAACACCGTCTCGAACGGGTCGGTGTGTTTCCCTGGTCCCCGGAAGAGGGGACTCCGGCAGAGAAGTTGCCGGGTCGAATCTCCGAGGAGGAAGCACAGTCACGGGTCGAGGAGTTGATGCTGGCGCAGCAACAGGTGGCGTTCCAGTGGAATGAGCAGCGCGTCGGTAGCGAGGTCGATGTTCTGGTCGATGAGATCTGCTCCGAAAGTAACCGGGTGCAGGGTCGTTCCTATGCGGAGGCTCCGGAGATAGACTCGGTGGTGTGGTTGCCCGAGGGCACTGCAAAGCCGGGGGAGATGGTTCGCTGCCGTGTCACTGCCTCCGAGGATTACGACCTGATCGCGGAGCCGGTGAACTGATTCGAGGTGAATGGTGACGGTCGAACAGAACGGTCCCGGCAAGGACTGGAAAAACCTTCCCAACATCATCACCCTCAGCCGGCTGGCCATCGCCATGGTGCTCTTTGCCATGCTGACGCTGGAGATTCGCGGCTGGGGCATCGGAGATCGCCATCTGGCCCTCAATCTGGCCGCGCTCGCCTTCATCCTGTGCGTCGCCACCGACTTCATCGACGGCTACCTGGCTCGACGCTGGAAGATGGTCACCGCCTTCGGTCGCCTGGCAGATTCGTTTGTCGACAAGATCGTGATCTGCGGAACGCTGGTCTACCTGGTGCATCTGACCCCCGATCTGATCCGCCCCTGGTTCGTCGTCATCATCGTCGCCCGGGAGTTTCTCGTCAGCGGCATCCGCTCCTACATGGAGAGCCAGGGGGTCGAGTTCGGTGCCCGTGCCGGTGGCAAGCTCAAGATGGTGCTGCAGTCGATGCTGATTCCGGCGGTGATGTTCAAGAAGGCCAATGAAGGAAGTGAATTCTTCTATCCGTGGCTGCTGGAGAGTCTCGATGTGGTCAATGTCATCCTCTTCTGGGGAACCCTCGCCACCACCCTCTGGTCGGCGGCGGACTACATCCTGGTGGCGACCAAGCACGGTCGTGAGAAGAAGATTTCCAGTTGAGCGCTTCAGCAGCGAAGGGGACGGGGAATCTCATCCACCGGGGGGTGCTGACCTTCTTCGGATCGGGGCTCTTTCCATTCGCTCCCGGTACCGTCGGTTCCCTCGCTGCGATGGTGGTCGGCTGGGGGTTGTACAACACCATCGATGCACAGTACCGCGTGTTTCTGTTTCCACTGCTGGCACTGATCTCGATGTTCGGCTGCGTCTTCCGCGGCGATCGCATCGAGCAGTTGTTTGGCCGCAAGGATCCCGGTGCGGTGGTCATCGATGAGGCGGCGGGTCAGTACGTGGCCCTATCGGTCGTGCCGTGGCTTCCCGCTGGCTGGGCTCCGTGGCTGCTGGCATTCCTGCTCTTTCGCCTGCTCGATATCACCAAGCCGTTGGGAATCCGGCAGCTGGAGAAGCGTCCTGCCGGGTGGGGAGTGCTGCTCGATGATGTTGCCGCCGGTGCGGTGGCGGCACTGATCCTGCTGGCGATACAGCAACTCCCCGGCGATCTACTCGGGCTCTTCTAGCGGAGAGACCGTCACCGAGGAATCATCCCCGGGCGTTGCGCTGCGTCGGAAGTTGCGATCGGAGGGGAGCAGGATTCCCAGCGACACGATCAGCAGAACTCCAGCAGTGGCCGGGATGGCGAAGGCGACCGACTGGGTCTCGATGAAACCGGTGAGGCTGGGTCCCACTGCGGTTCCGAGGCTGAACGACATGGTGTTGAGGCCCATGGTGCGGGCACGGTTGCCCGCCATGCTCCGTTCCGAACTGATCCCTCCCACCGAGGTGCTGATGGCGGCGGAGACCACCCCCAGGCCGGCGCGGATCCACGTCAACTGCTGTAGATCCTCGACCTGCGCCTGCAAGGCGACCAGAGGAACGAACAGAATCAGCCCACCGATCAACAACCACTTCTTGTCGAGGCGATCGCCTGCCCAGCCGCTGGGATACTGGAAGAGGCAACGACTGCCGACGAAGATGGCGAACATCATCCCCAGCTGCGACTGGGTCGCATCGAATTCCCGCTCGTAAAAGGGGAAGAGAGAGATCACCGCACTGATCCCCACCATCATGATGAAGATGCTCATCGCCAGCAGCCGGAAGATCGGCTCCACCGGCGGCAGTGGACCTCGCTCTTGACGCTCGCCGGGAAACTCCTTGCTGTCGCGAATGCGAACGGTGACCAGCAACACGCTCAGCAGCAGCAGCGAGCCGGAGACGAGAAACACCAGGTCGTAACCGCCACGATCGCCGACCACACCACCGAGAACCGGACCGAGCCCGAAACCGAGCAGGCGAATCGTCGAGTAGGTGCCGAGCACCTTGCCGCCCGAATGTTTCGGAGTGTTGCGGGCGATGATCGCCATCATCGGTGGAAAGGTAAGACCCAGGAAGGAGCCCTGGAGGATTCGCAGCAGCACCAGGTGGGAGTAATGTTCGGCGAACTGCAGTGCAAAGGAGCAGATCGCCCCCAGGAACATACCGGCGACGATGAGGTTCTTGCGGGTGTCGAAGCGATCGGAGAGACGACCGGAGATGATCTGGCTGCCGGCCATGGCCAGCCCGGTGATGCTGAACAGGATGGCGGTGAGTAACTCCTGGCTCGGCTTCAGGATCGCCGGGTAACTGCTGGTGAGCCACGGAAAGATTCGCGCAAGGTCGGCACCGAAACCATCGATCCACGGGGTTCCAAGTGTTCCGATGAAGAGGGGCAGTGAGGGGATCAACATCCCTACCGCCACCGCCTCCCCGAAGCGACATACCGCCAGAAGCCAGATGGTACGGGGGTCCTTGGCGCTAGAATCGGCCGTCAACGGATCTCCTGTCTGGCGAAGTGTCAGTGATGAATCTGGCATCATTGCGGGCGTGGACTACCCTAGAGTTCAGGTGCACGGGCAGCAAGTGGACCGGTCAGTTCTGACCAAGGAAGTGGGGCGAATCACTTGAGTCGAGGGGGCAGAGCGAGAGCACGGTCGGCGGAGAGACCTCCCCGGCAGGTCTTTCCCATCGCCGTCAAGTACGGCGCCGTATCCGGCATCATCTTGCTGGCCTTCGTACTGTGGGTCGGCAACACCCTCACCGATCTATCGCTGCGATCGATTGCCGACCAGATCAATCGCAACGGAAGTGAACAGGTCCGCCTGATCAGCGCCCTCATCTCCCCCTTCTGGCAGGACGATCAACTCGATCAGCAGCAGCAACGAGATGCCCAGCAGAAACTGGGAGAGCAACTGAGTCGCTTCATCACATCGGAGGGGGATCACACCGTTCTCGATGTGCTGGTTCTCGATGGTGGTGGTCAGAACCTCATCGCCAATGCCCGGGGCGGAAGTCGTCTTCGCATTCGCCTCGGCAATCCCATCGATGCCAGTGCCGTCGAGGGTTCCGGGGTGGTCGTACGGGAGGGGGTCCTCTCTGACGGCGCTTCCCAGTCCTCGGTGCGCTCCTTCGAGATGGACCTGATGGACGCAGCGCGACAGCAACGAGTCGGTTCGGTGCAGTTGTTCCTCAGTGCCGAGTCGATCGAACGGCTCGAGAGCAGCCTCAGCGGAGCCACCCGCAGCCAGATGTGGAGCGTGCTGCTGCTGGGAATCCCGCTGGTACTGATCGTCGGTTTCCTGCTGACTCGCCCGATTCGACAGTTGCGAGAGGACATGACGCAGATCTCCCGGGGGAATCTCGACCATCAGTCGACCGTCTCGACCATCGATGAACTGGGAGCACTGGCGTCATCCTTCAACCGCATGACCCGCTTTCTGGCCGAGGCGAGGGAGCAGGAGTTGACCGCCCAGGCGGTGGCCAGGGATCTCTCCATCGCGACCCGCATCCAGACCGCACTGCTTCCCGAAAAGTTGCCGGAGATCTCGGGCATCGAGATGGCTCGTTACTACCAGCCGGCCAAGGAGGTGGGCGGGGATTACTACGATGTCATCGATCTCGCTGGCGACCGCGCCGGCATCGTGGTGGCGGATGTCTCCGGTAAGGGACTCGCTGGCAGTCTGGTGATGACGATGACTCGCAGCCTGGTACGGATGGCCGCGCGGATCCAGCCCGATGCGGCATCGATCCTGGGGGAGGTCAACGCCAGCCTCTCTCGCGACATGACCGAGGGGATGTTCGTGACGCTGGCGTGGGCAGAACTCGATCACGACCGGGGTCGAGTTCGTATCGCCCGGGCGGGCCACAATCCACCGCTGATCCTGCGCAGCAGCGGTCGCGTGGAACAGTTCCAGCCGGAGGGGATCGCCCTGGGGATGGATCCAGGTCCGGTTTTTCGCCGTACCCTGGAGGTCAGTGACGTGACGCTGGACCGGGGAGATTCGCTGATCCTCTACACCGACGGTATCGTCGAGGCGATGAATCCTCAGGGAGAGGAGTACGGTCTGGTACGATTTGCCCGGGTGTTGCAGTCTCTCCAGGATGAGACCTCGGACCAGCTGGTAGAGGGAATCCTCGATGATCTGGCGGGTCATGTTTCCGGTGCGGAACCCAGTGACGACATCACCCTGGTGGTGGCTCGAAGGGAGTGAGCGGCATGGCAGAAGACTTCTCGGTGGATCGTCGTAGTGATGGCGATCGCCACTTCATCGAGGTTCGAGGAGTTCTCGATGCAGAACGGGTCGAGTTGCTTGCACAGGAGGGATTCGAGGCGATCCGCGCCGGATCGAAGGTGGAGATCCGTCTCGGCGGAGTCACTTCTGTCGATCTCACCGGTGCGCTGGGACTGGTGGCGCTGGCTCGTGAGGCCGCCGACCGAGACGTTCCCTTCCAGGTGGAGGGTTATCCCGCCGAGTTGCAGGCGCTGCTGGAGGAGCAAGGACTGTGGTCCGAGATCAGTGGCGAGAATGGAGATGACCGTTGGTGAGGATCGTCGCCATCTTGCGTCCCTACCGCCTCAAGGATGTGCTGGCGGAGATCGAGGGGCAGCCGTGGGTGAGCACCATCCACTTCCAGGAGGTCCGGGGCTACGGTCGCCAGAAGGACCATCTCGACGACTACAGCCGCAGAGACGGGGGCATGGCGTTCTTGCCCAAGACCCGCCTGGAGGTGCTGGTAGAGGAGCTTTTCACCACCCTGGCGATGGAATCGATCGCCCGCGGGGCCCGTACCGGCCGCATCGGAGACGGTAAGATTTTCCTGCTCGATTCCGCACCCGTTTCTCATGTTTGACGCCCTGCCACTGCAGGGGGTATTCTTCCTCGTGAAGAGAGGAAGGCGGATTGCGACTGCCCACCGGGCGGTACCGGTTCCCATCCCCTCCGATCCAGGAGTGACAGATTCGGCGTGGCCCGTGGGGTCACGTGCCAGGATGGAGCCTGACAGTGAATGAAGTGGAACCTGCTTACGATCTCTCCCATGAGATGCGCCGCTTCGTTCTCTCGAAGGATTTCGAGGATGCTTCGCCACAGCATCGACAGAAGGTGGTGGATGCACTCTCGAAGGGGCACAGGATCTGGTTTGCTCCCGATGATGAGGAACTGTACGTCGAACGAAGGTTCGATCGCATCTTCCGCGATTCCCGCAAGGGTGACGCAGTCGGTGGACAGCGACTCTGACCGCGGATCGGCAACGGCCGAACGACAAGTTGATCCTGGACAGGTGTCCAGGTGCCTGCGAGGGGGGGCTTCACAGCCCCTGCATTCACACCACGTCTCTCGCACCTCGAGTTGCAGACTCCCCATGGGAGTCCGAGAGGGGGACGTGTGCGTCTTCAGATTTCGGGTCGTCTCGAACAGCAGCAGGTACTTGCTCCACAATTGATTCTCTCCATGGATATCCTCCAGCTGGGTGTGGCCGATCTCGAGGCACGAATCCAGAAGGAGTTCACCGAGAACCCCGCCCTCGAACTGGTCGAGCCGACCCCGGGGGAGAGTCCCACCAGCAACGCGACCACCGATGATGAGACCCGCCGATTGATGGAGATCGTCGATCGCTGGGAGAAGCCGGTCACCGGCGAACGCCGTCAGGTCGGCTCCTCCGATGCATCCGATGCCAAGCATGAAGCACTGATGAACACCGTCGACCGCCCCGAATCGCTGGAAGCCTTCCTCTTGCGCCAGTTGCAACTGGCCGATCTCGATCCCTCGGAGCGTCACGCCTGTGAGTTGGTGTGCGGCAACCTCGATGAGAAGGGTTGGTTCATCGGCACCTGCGAGGATCTCGCCCTCTGTTCGGGAATCACGGTGGAGGCGGTGGAAACCGCTCTTTCCACCGTTCGTCGTCTCGACCCGCCGGGCATCGCTGCCTACGACCTGGCCGATTGCCTGTTGCTGCAACTCGCCTGCGATCCCACCGCACTCGAGTACCGCATCGTCTCCGAGTGCCTGCAGGATCTGTTCGAGAATTCACTGCCACGGATCGCCACCAAGCTGAAGGTTTCCCTCGGCGATGTGCAGGAAGCGTGCGATCTGATCCGCCAGCTCGATCCCGACCCCGGTTCTCGTTTCGTCGATACCAGCCGTCAGGGGATCGTCCCGGAGATCGTCATCGATGAGATCGGAGACCGTTTCGTCGCCCGTCTCGCCCAGGATGGTCTGCCCGATCTTCGCATCTCTCCCGCCTGTACCGCCATCCTCAAGGAGCCGGAAGTGAAGAAGGATGTCGCCGAGTACATCCGCACCCGGGTCGAGGGAGCCAAATGGTTGATTCATGCCATCGATCAGCGTCGTCGTACCCTGCTCGACATCGCCCAGGCGATCGTCGACCGTCAGCAGGATTTCCTGCGCGATGGAGTCAGTCAGATCCAGGCGCTCACCATGCAGGAGATCGCCGATGCCACCGGAGTTCACATCTCGACGGTGAGTCGTTCCAGTAACGGCAAGTACATGCAGACCAGTAACGGAGTCGTCGAGTTGCGTCGTCTCATCACCGGAGGAGTTTCCCGTGACGATGGCAAGATGGAGAGCCGCGAGAGCATCTGCGAGGAGATCCGCGACATCGTCGAGTCGGAAGATACCAACTACCCCCTCAGCGATACCCAGCTCGCCAAGAGGTTGACCCAAAAGGGAGTGAAGATCGCCCGCCGCACCGTAAGCAAGTACAGGGAGCGCGCCGGCATCCCCCAGGCCAAGCTGAGAAAACGCTACCGCGTCTGAGAGGATCGGGGGGAAGCGATCACTCGTCCCTCTTTTTCTGTATGATTTCTTCCAGGCGCTGAAGAACAGCATGATTCTCCAGTGCTGGGTTACTGCGAGCGGCGTGGAGTGCAGCATTGAGGGTTTTTT
>CAYPPQ010000099.1:0-8127 GCA_964412635.1 uncultured Planctomycetia bacterium
CATCTACCCCTGGCTTGTATTCGCCGCGGTTGGACAGCACCATGCGCGCCCTGAATCGAAAAAATCACAGGCCGAGAGGATCTGCCAGCGTGGAGACACTTGAACTGACAGGACCGGACGGGGCGGGAGTGATGACCCTGACCCTCAATCGTCCCGCTCAACTGAACTCCCTCGACGGGACGATGGTGGCGGAACTGGACGAGGCGCTCGCCGAGGTGGCCGAGCAATCGCAGGCCCGGGTGCTGTGCGTGAAGGGGTCCGGTCGCGGCTTCATGGCGGGGGGAGATCTGCGCTGGTTCGCCGGGATGTTCGCCAGTTGCACCGATCCCCAGCAGCGCCGGGAAGTGGTGGCGCAGGAGATCCGCACGGTGCACAGGACCATCACCGCCATCGATGCCCTGTCGATTCCGGTGGTGGCCCAGGTCCATGGAGCGTGTGCAGGCTTCGGCCTGAGTCTCGCCCTCGCCTGCGATCTGGTGATCTGCGCAAGAAACAGCAAGATCACCCTGGCCTATACCGGCATCGGAACCAGCCCCGACGGAGGATCCACCTATCAACTGGGTCGTTTGATCGGCAGGCAGAGGGCGATGCGGTTGGCGCTTCTCAACGAGCGTATCGATGGTCAGACCGCCTGCGACTGGGGTCTCTTCGCCGTCGCAGTCGATGCCGATCAACTGGAGTCGGAGGTTCTCAAGACCTGTCAGCAACTGGCGGATGGACCGTTGCAGGCACTGGTTCGCACACGACGATTGCTGCGATCGGGACCACAGGAGTTGCAACAGGTTCTCGAGGCGGAGGCGATCTCCTTCGGCGATTGCGCCGCAGGAGGAGAGTTCTCCGAGGGGGTGCAGGCATTCATCGACAAGCGACCTGCAGATTTCAGATCGGCGACAGGAGGAAAAAGTTGAACGACTCGTCTAACGATGGAGCGGTGCTTGCGGGAAAGGTGATGCTGATCTCCGGAGGGAGCCGTGGAATCGGTCGGGCCATCGCCGTGCGGGCCGCTCGCGATGGGGCGCACGTCGTCATCGCAGCCAAGACCGATACACCTCATCCCCGATTGCCGGGAACGATCCAGGAAACCGCCGCAGATGTAGAGGCGGCGGGGGGAGAGGCGCTGGCGATCAAGATGGATATCCGCGATGACGAACAGGTGGAAGCAGCGGTCGCTGCAACCGTCGAGCGTTTCGGTCGCATCGATGTGCTGGTCAACAATGCCAGTGCCATCTCGCTGACTCCGGTGACCCAGACCCCGATGAAGCGTGTCGACCTGATGTTCGATGTCAACGTCAGGGGGACCTACACCCTGACCCGTGCCGCTGTCGAGGCGATGAGCCACGGAGACGGGGCTCACGTGGTGAACCTGTCTCCTCCTCCATCGCTGAGGCCTGTGTGGTTCGCCCGACACACCGCCTACACCATCTCGAAGTACGGGATGAGCCTGTGCGTCCTCGGCATGAGTGAAGAACTGAAGCAGTTCGGCATCGCGGTCAACGGTCTGTGGCCGAAAACCGTCATCGATACCGAGGCTCTGCGCATGATTCCCGGAATCGACCGCCGCGCCTCGAGGCGTCCGGAGATCATGGCAGATGCCCTGCACGCTGTCGTCACCAAGGATCCTCGCAACTGTACCGGCAACTTCTTCATCGATGAGGAACTGATCGTGGAGCAGGGTCTCGAGCCCGATTCCTACGCCACCGAGGCGGGGATTCCGGCGATGCCGGACCTGTTCGTCGACGGCCCCGGTTCGCTGTTCCCGCCGGAGTGAATCAGCGCAGTTTCTGCAGCTGCTCGCGCAGCGCCTCGGGAAGATCGATCGGCTTGCCGCTGCGATAGTCGACCTCGACGATACGCGAGGTGCCGATGGCGACCACCTGCTGCTGTTGCCGCGATTCGACCCGATGCTCGAGGGTGTATCGGTCCTGCTCCACCTCGCTGACGCGGATCTTCGAGGAGACGGTGTCGGGGTGCAGGACCGGTTTGCGAAAGACGCATTCGACCCTGGCCAGGATCGGTCCGGTGGCGGTTTTCGGGCCCAGATCGGTGGAGCCGATGCGCTGGAACACCTCGAAACGGGCATCCTCGAACCAGCGCAGGAAGCGGGTGTTGTTGACGTGACCGAGGGCGTCCATGTCCCCCCAGGCCACCACGATCTCCACCGCCAAGGGCCAGTAATCTTGTTCCACAATTTCTCTTGGCAGCGAATCCCCGTTCTTTATTGCTCCTTTTCCCCTCCAGAGCCGCTTCCACGGCTGCTACCGTCGATGGGCTTTACTGTGCCCCACCAGAGTTCTGAAGACCAGCCCACTTCTAACTTGTCGGTGACCCCGTCAATCCCGTATCTTCTCACATCGTTGACACTTCTGTCCGGAGGTCCAGTCACGATCGATGAGGAGAAGTGGTGGAGGTGGGTCCTTCACCCTGAATGTCTCATCGGAATCGTTGGGCAGCCGCGATCAGATCCAGATGATCTCCATGAATAGATGCGCCGGTGGTCCGGTTCATCCGGTGGAGTGTCCCGTCAGTGTCTGTGCAGCAAGGAGGTACACCGGATGCGAGGAATTTCTTCCCCGCTTGCCCTGAAGTCTGGACTGCTATTCGTCCTCATCTTGGCATTCATCTCTGCGACACCGAAGTCGGTGAACGCAATCGATTTCGATCTACTCAGCGGGCGGGTCACCGGTCGTCTGGACACCACCGTCTCGGCGGGTCTCGCCTGGCGTGTGAGTGAGCGCGATCTCAGCATCATCGGAACCACCAACGGGGGAACAGGACATTCCCTGAACGGTGACGATGGAAACCTGAACTACGACAAGGGAGATATCTTCTCGGAGAACTTCAAGGTCCTCCATGAGATCACCTTCGACTACGAAGATTACTTCATGTTTGTCAGGGGATTCTACTTCATGGATTTTGCCGTTCAGGAAGGCGATGTGCTGATGCCAGGTCGCCCCGCCCTCAACGGTACCGCCGAGAGATTTGCCGGGCGCAATGCGGTGCTCCTCGACGCATACGTGCGCAAGGATTTCGGAAGTCTCGATAACCCTCTGACGCTGACCCTGGGAAGCCAGGTGATCAACTGGGGTGAGAGCACCTTCATCCAGAACGGTATCAATACCGTCAATCCGGTCGATCTTGGAAAATTGCGTGCTGCCGGATCGGAGATCAAGGAAGCACTGGTTCCCATCCCGGCCCTCAAATTCGATTACGACCTGTCCGACACCCTTTCCCTGCAGGGCTTCTACCAGCTGGGGTGGCGTCCTACCCGTCTGGAGCCGATCGGTACCTTCTTCTCGGTCACCGACATCGCCAGTCAGGGCGGCAACTACGTGCTGCTCGGATTCGGGGTCGATGACCAGATCGTCGATACTCCGGTGCCGGGTCCCATCGGGTCGAACCCGGGCTACAACGCTCCCGTCGGTGTTCGGGTGCAGCGCACCGGTGATCGAACCCCCGGCGACATGGGACAGTACGGAATCTCGGCACGTTGGTTTGCAGAGGATCTGGGCGGAACAGAGTTCGGAATCTACTACACACACCTGCACAGCCGACTTCCCATCATCAGTGCCATCACGGGTACTGCCGCAGGAGTTGCTGCTGGAAACTACGGTGATTCGGCAGAGTACTTCCTGGAGTTCCCCGAGGACATCGAGACGCTCGGAATCGGTTTCAACGCGGATCTGGGTGATACCGGCATCGCAATCCAGGGGGAAGCTTCACTACACATCGACCAGCCACTTCAGGTGGATGATGTGGAACTGCTGTTTGCAGCACTGTCACCGCTCAATGGAGTGTTCGGGCAGAGTACCATCGGAGCTTTCGATTACGGTGAAACCATTCATGGATACGTACGCAAGGATGTGGCACAGGCGCAGTTCAGCCTGACCAAGGTCCTGTCGGGTTACTTCGGTGCTGACCAGGTGGCGATGGTGGGGGAGTTTGCGGCCACATACGTCAACGACATGGAGAATCAGGCCGATTTCCGTTACGAAGCGGTGGGAACCTATACCAGTGGAAACGATTTCTTCACCGGTCTCGGGATACAGCCGGGAACCGAACCGCTGGATGTGTTCCCCGATGATCTGTCGATGGGGTTCAAGGGGCTGACCAAGCTGACCTACTACAACGCCATCGGATCCCTTGCCGTTTCTCCGATCATTGCATTCTCCCACGACATCGAGGGAACCTCCCCGGTGCCGGTGGCGAATTTCATCGAGGGGCGTAGAGCCATCAGTGCTTCTGTGTCGGTCAGTTCGCTGGGCCTCTGGGATGTCAAACTCGGCTACACCAACTCCTACGGGGGTGGTCGGTACAACCTGAGGAACGACCGGGATTTCATGGCACTCACGGCGAGTTACTCATTCTAGGAGGCGAAAACAGATGATAAATCGAAGTACAATCCTCACTTTCCTGCTGCTGGGCGCTGTTTGCCTGGTGGCGGCGGCTCCTTCGGGAGCGGATGTCGACAAGCTCGGCAAGGAATTGACGGCGATGGGTGCGATCCAGGCAGGCAACGAGAGTGGAACGATTCCGGCGTGGGAAGGTGGTATCACTTCTCCACCAGCGGGCTGGAAGTCTGGCGATCACTACATCGATCCCTTCGGTTCCGAGAAGCCGATGTACAAGATCGATGGATCGAACTACAAGAAGTACGCCACCATGCTGTCTCCCGGTCAGCAGGCGATGTTCGAGCGTTACCCCGATACCTGGTACATGAACGTGTACCCTTCGCACCGCTCTGCAGCATACCCTGCGGACATCTACGCGGCATCGATCGAGAACGCCAGCACTGCCTCCCTCACCGATGATGGCAATGGCGTCAAGGACTGTCGGAGAACCTCTCCCTTCCCGATCCCGGAAAATGGACTGCAGGTGCTGTGGAACCACATGCTCCGCTACCGCGGTGAAGTGATGTCCCGCATCGTTGGCCAGGTTGCTCCTGCGCCCAATGGCAACTACACCATGGTGAGAATCGAAGAGCAGGTTCTGTGGCGTTACAACCGCAATGGGATGACCTCGACCGATTCAGACAATGTCCTCGCCAAGTTCTACCAGGGAGTGCTTTCGCCACCTCGTCTGGCGGGAACCAAATTGCACGTACACGAGACCCTCGATCAGACCGAGGATCCGCGTCAGGCGTGGGTCTACAGTGCAGGACTGCGCAGGGTTCGTAGGGCACCACAGGTTGCTTTCGATAACCCCGGAACTGCCAGTGATGGACAGCGCACCAATGATCAGTTCGATATGTTCAACGGCAGCCCCGAACGATACGACTGGAAGCTGATCGGTCGTCAGGAGATGGTGGTTCCTTACAACTGCTACAAGGCCCACAACGCCGAGACCGATCCCGATCAGTTGATCCGTGCCGGTCACCTCAACCCCGATCTGCTCCGCTACGAGCATCACCGGGTGTGGAAGGTGGAAGCCACCGTCAAGTCGGGTACCAGTCACATCTACGCCAAGCGGACGATGTACTTCGATGAGGATTCGTGGCAGCCACTGGTTGTCGATCAGTACGACAACTCCGGGAAGATCTGGAGAGTGTCGGAGGCGTACCCCATCGTCTACTACGATATCCCGATCCTTTACGACACGATGCTCTCTCATTACGACCTCGATAATGGTCGCTACCTGACCATCGGCATGAATGCCAAGGGACAGGTGGAGGACTTTGATGTGACCTTGCGGGAGAAGGACTTCTCCCCTGCTGCACTCTCCAGAAGAGGCCGCAGGTAACCCATGTGACCGTCACAGGTGGCCGGACCAGCGGGGAATCTCTCCCTGTTCGTCCGGCCTCTTCACATCCGGGGAGGTGTTCGTGAGAGATTCAACCAGTACCCGGTATCTGACGGGTAAGAGCCTCATCGTCTTGCTGATGTTGGGCTTCTGTTTGTTGCAGTTCCTCCCGGCAGCCTCATCCGGCACCGATCGGTCGGCGGTGAGACCAGCACTCTCTGATCGGGCTCACCCTGCGGCCAAGTGGAGTGGAGCGCTGCTCCTCGATGCGGAGCGACAGGGGGATTCGATCCTGGTGGTGGGGGATCACGGCCTGATCCTGCGCTCCAGCAACGGGGGTAAGGATTTCGTGCAGGTCGAATCACCGACCAGGAGGATGTTGACCTCGGTCGCCATCGACGGCGAGGTGGCACTGGCAGTGGGGCATGACACCACGGTTCTCCGTTCTCTCGATGGTGGAAGTAACTGGGGCGTGGTTCACGTCGACCCGGAAGCGGATCTCGCTCTCTTCTCGGTGTGCATCGTCGATTCGAAGCGAATGGTAGCGGTGGGTTCCTTTGGAACGCTCCTCATCAGTGAGGATGGAGGAGATGAGTGGCGACAGGAACTGATCTCCGATGAAGGACCACACGTCTATTCAGTACAGAAATCTCCGACCAGACTGGTGGCAACAGGCGAGTTCGGATCGATCTTCGAGAGCCGAGATCAGGGCGATTCATGGAGCCAGCTCGACAGCCCATACGAGGGTACCTTCTTCCACATCCTCACCACCGATTCGGAATCGCTGATCGTCATGGGATTGAGGGGGAATCTGTGGGAAGGGCAACCGGGAGGATGGAAGCAGGTCAACATCGCTTCCGACTCGTCCCTCTTCGGTGGTACACGTATCGGAGATCGCTATCTCGTGGTGGGTGACGAGGGCAGGGTCCTGCTTCGATCGGAGACGGGAAGCTGGACCGATGCGTCACCCTCGGAACGAAGGATCGTCAGTGCCGTCCTCGAAAAAAGTGATGGAACGCTGTTGCTGATCGGGGAGAAGGGGATTCGAGAAATCGATCCACCGGCGAGCACCTCGAAGGAATCACGACAGGAGGGGGGCAAGTGACCACCCTGCTGGAGAAGATCATCTTCGATCATCGGCGCCTGATGCTGTCAGCGCTGACCCTCATCACCATCGTACTCACCGTTCAGGCGGCGCGGCTCGCCATCGATGCCGGTTTCGAGAAGCAACTCCCACTCAAGCATCCGTACATGGAGACCTTCATCGAGCACCGCGAGCAATTTGGCGGGGCCAATCGCTTGCTGATCTCGGTGCGAGCAAAGGATGGGGACCTGTTCGACCCGCATGCCCTGGAAAAGGTACGGCAGGTGACCGCAGCACTGGGCACCGTTCCAGGAATTGACCGTACTTCCATCACCTCCATCTTCACTCCCAACGTACGATTCGTACGCATCGTCGAGGGTGGGTTCGAGGGCGGAAATGTGGTCCCGGCGGAGTGGGCGCCGACACCGGAAATGGCCACCCGGGTGCGGGGGAATGTCCTCTATTCCGGTCAGGTGGGGCGCCTTGTCGCCAACGATTTCTCCGCTGCGATGGTCTCGGCAACCCTCGTCGACATCGATCCGCTGACAAAGCAGAAACCCGATCCCATCGAGGTGGGGAATCGCCTCGAAGAGGTGGTTCGAGCTCCTCATGTCGATGATCAGGTCGACATCCACATCATCGGATTTTCCAAGGCGATCTCAGATATCGCCGGAGGAGCGGTACTGGTGGTGGCTTTCTTCGGGATCGCCCTGCTGGTCTCTGCATTCCTCGTCAAGGCGTTTTCCGGATCGTGGCGACTGACCCTGCTTCCGATGGCTTGCTCGCTGCTTGCGGTGCTGTGGACGATGGGAGCGATCACCACACTCGGTTACGGACTCGATCCGATGTCGATCCTGGTGCCGTTCCTGATCTTCGCCATCGGCATGTCCCATGGAGTTCAGATGACGGGTGCTTTCGCCGGCGCTCTGGTCGCCGGGGAGGAGCCTCGATCGGCAGCGCGCAGCGCATTTCGTCAGCTGCTACTGCCCGGGATCGTCGCCCTGTGCAGCGATTCGGTCGGCTTTTTGACGCTGCTCTTCATCGAGATCGATGTGATTCGCCACCTGGCAGTGATGTCGGCAGTGGGGGTCAGCCTGATCTTCGCCACCGGTTTCATCCTGCTTCCGCTGTTGCTGGGCCGCATGAAGATCGACAAGCACTTTTCTGCTCGCATGGCTTCACCAACACCGCTTCGTGATCAGTTGTGGGACTACCTGGCGCGTTGCACTCGTATGCCGGTGGCGCTGGTGCTGGTGTAGATCTCGGTGGTCGCCGTATCATTAAAAAAAAAAAGGGGGGGGGGGGGG
>CAYPPQ010000100.1:0-7936 GCA_964412635.1 uncultured Planctomycetia bacterium
TTCGAGAGCCATGTAGGAGCGGGCCGCACCGGAGTTGGCGTTCGGTCGCGATCTTCCCGTAGTTTCTGTCGCTTGGCCCGGTTGTTGGAGACCTTTTCCAGCACCATCTCGGGAGAGTCATCGAGCGGTTTCAGCCTCAGCGATACCTGGGACTCCGGCTCCTCACCCAGTAACGACATCGCTTCCATCAGATCCTCGGCAAATCGCTTGTGAAGCTGGCCGGGCCATCGCTGCTGACACTTCTCGATGATTCTCGAGATCTGCACTCCATCGATGGAGATGGGAAGATACCAATCCTCGCCGACCTGGACCTGGGGTTGTTCATCCACCCAGCGAATCCCATCGAAAGGGGAGGCCTTCTGAGGATGCTTCTGCGCAGGAGCGGATGAAGCGAACCACAACATGGTGGTGACCACGACCGAGAGAATGAAACCGTAGCGCATCGAAAACTCTTTTCTCCCGTCAGGCGGGGAGAGGAATGGCGTGCTCCAGTGCCAGGAAGTCCTTCCAGGCAAGTTTCCATGCCCGGCGGGTTTCCTTGAGGGACCGCAGCAGTGCGTCGGTCACCTCTCCATTCTTGCAGGCCCGGCGGTATTCCCGGAGGGTTGTCGCCCAGCTGTTGAGGTGCTCCTCGACCTGTTGTCGAGCCACTTCAACGCGCTGGTTCCAGTCGCTGGAGAACTCGGGAAGTGAGCGTGACAACGAGGTCTCGTACTTCTCCGTCTGCCGCTCGAGGCGTTTACGCCAGCGGACCGGTGCTTCCGTTCTCTTCAGGTTGGAGGTCAATCCAAACGCACTGCCGAGGCAGATGAGCCACTTGGCAGGGTCGAAGTGATACCAGCGCAGTCCGTTGCGATAGTCGGCAGGAAAGGCGTGGTGAAAGTTGTGGTAGCCCTCGCCGAAGGTGACCAGGGCACAGATCCAGGAATCTCGGGAGGTGTTGCTGCGCGACCACGGTTGGGTGCCGAGGATGTGACACAGGCTATTGATGCAAAAGGTCGCCTGGTGGGTGAAGACGATACGAGCCAGCCCAGCAAAGAGCAGCATTCCCCAGGGGCGATCGATGAGAAGTCCCAGTCCCAGCGGGATGCCGATGTTGAGGGAGAGGGAGATGAGCCAGTAGTACTTCTCCTGCCAGCGCACCAGCGGGTCTGCCTTGAGGTCGGGGACATTGCTGAGATCGTCCACCAGATCGTTGTCGTGAAAGATCCAGCGCATGTGAGCCCACCAGAAGCCACGGGTCGCATCGTAGGGATCCCCCTCGTGGTCAGTGTGTTGGTGATGACGGCGATGGGATGCGGCCCACACGATGGCAGAGTTTTGCAGAGCCATGGCACCGCTGATCAGTGCCAGGAAGCGCCACACCTTCGAACCCTCGTAGGAACGATGGGCGAAGAGGCGATGGTATCCGATGGTGATGCCGAGTCCCGCCACCCACCACAACACTCCCGCTGCCACCCACAGTGCCCAGTGACTCCCCGAGTACCACAGGTAGATGGGGATCAATGCCGCAGCGATGAAGGGACTGAGGCTGAGGAACAGGGTGTTGACCCACAGGATGGGGCCGTCGCCAGTTTTGGTCGGTTCCAGAACGGTCTGGTTCATCAGGCTCTCGCATTTCGGGTTCAGGGTCAGGGCGTGGGTCTATTTGGCCCTGTCGGGGTCGGGAATACAAGCCGACTTGTACGGCAATTTGGGAGAGTGCAGGGGGCGGCCAGATTGGCCCTCTCTGGCGAAAATGAGATCACGCCAGCAGCGGCTCTATCACCCTTCCGTGGACATCGGTGAGACGGAATCGTCTTCCCAGATACTTGTAGGTGAGTTTCTCGTGGTCGAGGCCCAGCAGGTGCAGGATGGTGGCCTGGAGGTCGTGAACATCCATCGGGTTCTCGGTGATGTTGTAGCCGAGGTCGTCGGTCGATCCGTAGGTGAGTCCTGCCTTGACGCCGCCTCCAGCCATCCACATCGAGAAGCATCTCGGGTGATGATCGCGGCCGAATCCCTGCGGCGTCAGCTTGCCCTGGCAATAACTGGTTCGTCCAAACTCCCCTCCCCAGATGACGAGGGTGTCATCGAGGAGTCCACGCCGTTCCAGATCGAGAACCAGGGCAGCGGATGCCTGATCGGTTTCCCTGCACTGGGTCCGGATGGCACCGGGTAAACTGCCATGCTGATCCCACCCCTGATGGAACAGCTGGGTGAAGCGGACACCGCGCTCGGCGAGTCTTCTGGCGAGGATGCAGTTGGCGGCGTAGGTCCCTGGCGTCCGTGAATCCTCCCCGTACATCTCGAAGATTTCATCGGGCTCGTCGGAGAGATCCGCAACCTCTGGAACCGAGGTCTGCATCCGCCAGGCGAGCTCGTTGCGGTTGTTGGCCGATGCGATGTGTGGCTGCGAATCTGGATTCTTCAGGTCGTGTAACTTGCCGAGTGCATCGAGCATGTGACGACGCATCGATCGCGACAACCCATCGGGATCCTTGAGAAAGAGCACCGGATCCTTGCCGGAGCGGAACTGGATCCCCTGGTGCTCGGAGGGGAGAAACCCGGCTCCCCACAGTCGAGCGTACAGCGGTTGTCCGCCTTTGTTCTGGGTGACCATGGCGATGCTCGCCGGCAGATCGGCATTCCCTGCACCCAGTGCGTAAGAGATCCACGCACCGATCGATGGTCTTCCGGCGATCTCGGATCCGGTCTGGACGAAGGTGATGGCAGGATCGTGATTGATCGCCTGGGTGTGCAGGGAGCGGACGATGCACAACTTGTCAGCGATGGCGGCAGTATGCGGTAGCAACTCACTGAACTGTGCTCCTGATTCTCCGTGGCTTGCGAACTGGAAGGGGCTCGCCACCAGCGGCAAGGAGGATTGATTGCCGGACATTGCGGTGAGTCGCTGACCCATGCGGATCGATGCGGGAAGTTCCTCACCATGCCGTTGCTGGAGCAGGGGCTTCGGATCGAACAGGTCGATCTGCGATGGGCCACCGCTCTGGAAAAGCCAGATGATGCGGCGAGCTGACGGGGTTGCTCCGAGCAGCGGGGGAGTCATCGAGAGTCCGTTGGTGGGGAGCCAGCCCCACAGGGCACTGCCGGCAGCGAGTCCCGCTGCAGCAGAGAGAAACTGCCTGCGATTGGGAAGCGATCCTCGACTGGAGTTCATCGGAGCCTCGTCGTTTCATCCAGGTTCATCAATGAAGAGCAGACTGCCGCCAGGGCAGCCCATTCGATGGGATCGATGGCTGGATCGAGGGGACTCTCACCCACCTGCAACCATCGTTTGGCGGCGTCCGGATCGGCCCCGAACTCCTCAAGTAACTGCCGGTGCAACTCCTGCAGAATCTGTAGTTCCTCTGTCGTCGGCCGACGTCCGGTGAGCAGTCGGAAGGAGAGACCGATGGTGCCGGTAGGATCATCCCGATCATCGGAGATGACCCTGTGCGCCAGCATTCTCGCTGCCTCGACGAACTGGGGATCGTTCATCAGTACCAGCGATTGCATCGGAGTGCTGGTGCGATGGCGGAAGGTGACACACACGTCCCGCTTCGATGCATCGAAGATCATCATCGTGGGCGGGGGGGAGGTCCGCTTCCAGAAGGTGTACAGGCTCCTCCGGTACAGACCATCCCCCTTCGATGGGGTGTAGGTGTGACCGCTCTTCTCCTGCCACAGGCCTGGCGGCTGGTAGGGAAGTACCGGTGGGCCACCTATGGTGTTCACCAGCAAGCCACTCGACTGCAACGCCTGGTCGCGAATCATCTCCGCCGACATGCGAAGCGAAGGACCCCGGGTCAGCATGCGGTTTTGCGGATCGATGGCGAGGGTCGCTGCATCGGTTGCGGAGGATTGTTGCCAGGTGGCAGAGAGAAGCATCTGCTTGAGGGCTTTCTTCACATCCCATCCGCTGGCGATGAACTCGGTGGCGAGGTGATCGAGGAGCTGCGGATGCGATGGCCTGGTGCCCTGACTGCCAAAGTCTCCCGAGGTGGGAACGATTCCCTCTCCGAAAGCGATCTGCCACAGTCGATTGGCCGCAACCCTCGACGTCAGCGGGTGATCGTCGGAGAGGAGCCAGCGAGCCAGGGTCAGGCGATTCGGTTCGCCATCCTCGGGCAGCGGAGGCAGGATCTCCGGAACAGCGGGTGTCACCTCGATTCCAGGTGAATCGTAACGGCCACGCTCGAGAAGGTAGGTGGAGCGGCTGCTGGCCATCTCCTCCATCACCATGATCTTCGGGTGTCGATCGGTGAAGTTGTTGTGGGCTTTTCGTGCGCTGGCCAGTTCTCCCCTGGCGGTGCGAGTCACCTCGTCGATTGCCAGTAACCACCAGCGATACAGTTCCTCATCGTCGCAGGAGGAGGCTGCAGCGGGATCTTTCCCGGCAAGGTACAGTTTTCGTACCTCTGCAGCGGAAATCGCTCGACCGACCAGATGCATCTCGTCAACGCCGCCACCCTTGAAGCCTCGATCTCGAAAGCGCTCTCCGATGGCGAAGTAGGGACCGCCGCCGGTGATGGAAGAGCGCAGATGATCACGGATGATCTCCTTCGGGGCGAGTTCGCCATCGATGTAGAGATCGATTCCGGCGGCGCGGCTCGACCCGTCGTAGGAGAAGACCACATGGGTCCAGCGACCTGGCTCGATCTGCTGGCGACTGGAGACGGCGATGGCATCTCCGGGCCAGAAGTGAATCAGTGCAGCGGATAGCCGTCCTTGCTCCAGCAGTAACTGATACCCCTGGCTGGCCGCATCGGTCCACGCCCGCGAGCGATGCAGGATCACCGCACGATCGGTCGTCTCCTCCGGTCGGATCCACAACGAGATGGTGAAGGGATCGCTACGGCTGTAGGCACCGATCGCTCCGAAACCGAGTGCGTCATCTCCGGTCAGCCGGATCGCCTTTCCCTGAACCCCATCCATCAGGGAGAGGGCGGCGTGTGCAGTGGCAGGGAGTTCTGGATCGATCTTGTTCTCGCACTTGCCGTCGACGATCTCGTCGAAGGAATAGGAAGCGACCACATCGGTGACGACGGGGGGAGGGTAGGAGTCTTGCTGGCTCAGTCGCCAGCGGGAGAAATCCTCCCGTCTCGATCGCTCCAGCTCTTCCACATCGGTTCGTGCCTCCTCGACCTTTCGGGAGAGCTCTTCGATGTGACTGCGTGCTCCTTCATCGATCAGGGCCAGTGCCGGGGTCGGCACAGCGGAGGTGAAGTGCGAGTACAGACCACTCTCATCGATGTTGTCGAAGAAGGCGGAGAGGGAATAGAACTCCTCTTGCTTGAGAGGGTCGAACTTGTGGTCGTGGCATCGGGCGCATTCGAGGGTCAGGCCGAGAAACGCCGTGGCGAAGGTCTGGGTACGATCTGCCACGTACTCGGCACGGAACTCCGCCTCGACACTGCCTCCCTCGTTGGTCTGCCGGTGCAATCTCTGGAAGGTGGTCGCCAGGATCTGATCCTGGTTCGCCTCTTCCAGCAGATCCCCGGCAACTTGCCAGGTGATGAACTGGTCGTGGGGCAAGTTGTCGTTGAAGGCCCGGATAACCCAGTCTCTCCACGGCCAGGTCGAGCGGTGTACATCGGACTGGTAGCCGTGACTGTCGGCATAGCGGGCCACATCGAGCCAGTGACTCGCCATCTGCTCGCCGAATGCGGGGGAGGAGAGGAGCGAATCGATCCACCGCGACCAGGCACCGGGGGAGTGATCTGCCAGGTGGCTATCGAGTGCATCCAGTTCCGGGGCCAGGCCTGTCAGGATGAAGGCCGCTCGTCGCGCCAGGATCTCGCGCCCGGCAGGGGCTGCCGGCTCGCGCCCCATTCCCTCCAGTTGCGCCAGGACGAAGTGGTCGATGGAACCGGTCGGCCACGACGGATCCTTTACCTGCGGGAGCGCAGGAGAATCGACGGGAAGGAAGGACCAGTGCTGCTGGTAGTGGGCTCCCTCGGCGATCCAGCGCTCGATCAGTTCGATCTCCTCGGAAGAGATCTCAAGCCCCGATGATGGAGGGGGCATCTGATCTTCGGGATCATCCAGGCGCACTCGTTCGATGAGCAGGCTGGAGTGCGGTTTGCCAGCGACGATGGCAGCACCATCGGTGCGCTGTGCCAGGGCATCCTGGCGCCGATCGAGACGCAATCGCCCCTTTCGAGCGGCACCATCGGGGCCGTGACAGGGGAAGCAGCGATCGGACAGGATCGGTCTGATCTGCTGGTCGAAGTCGATCTCCTCGCAAGCGCTGGCGCTGAGGGAGGAAAAACTTCCCAGTACCATCATGACAGCGGTCCACAGCGCCACCCGGTACAGTTGCTGTGCCATCGATTCAGGTGAGTTTCTGTTCATGGCGACAGGGTACCACGGAGGTGTGTCCGTCGAGAGAAGCGGCCTGCCGGCGCGCCGCAGCAGGAGCGGCAGATCGCCGTGGCGATGTACAGGATTTCAGGAGCCGGTGATCAGATCGGTGAATAGATCTTCATCCCGTTCCCGCAATTCGAAGGGTCTCACCGTTTACAGTTCGTAGCTGTTTCATCACGGCACCGTCGTGGACCTTGCGCCTCCAGCGGCTGGCCACTCGATTGCACAGGTTGGTCGTAAACGAGAATCGGGACTATCGGAATATGTCGAATTGTCAGGTCGTCGAATGGGAGTCCTAATGTCATATATTTGAAGGAGTTACAACAGACGCTGGAGGCGGTAGTCGGTGATGGCGATCCCCTGGATTCTACTCTAGACTGCAAGAGTCGACGGATTTGATCGGTTTCTTCCCGAGGCTCGCATACGCCAGCTTCGGATCACGAAATGCCCGCCAAGTCATTTCGGAGAAGGGAAAGGGATCGCATTCGACGAAGTTGACGGTTCTGTGGTGGGCCGCCGGAAATCTCTCACCAGCCAGAACCAGCGACCCGTGTAGTGGTCAACATTTCCAAAACTTGATTTCCACGAGAGAGGTTACGATGAGCAACTGGGAACCAGAAGAGCAGCTTTCCGATGCGGACATGGAAGGAATCGCCGGCGGTGCATCCAAGGGGATGACCGATGAGGAGAAGAAGGCGATGATGAAGAAGAAGGAGAACGCCGGAAGCGATCCTTTCCCGAGTCCAGATCCGGTCAGCAAGGATCCGACCAAGGGTGATGGCAAAGGGAAGTAATTCCAACTCCGGACGGTAAGGTTGGTTTTCCTCGCGGAGACGCCAGTTTCTACCGGCAGACCGATCGCCTCCGCCCATCTGGCCGGGGGTGGTCGGTTTTTTTATTATTCCTGGAGGGGTCCCGCCCTGGCTGAACTGGTCCAGTCCCGGGACAGTCCCCCCTGTGGAGAGGTGTGCGGTTGAGAAATTCCCTCATCATCCTGGGCGTCCTGGAAGATCAAGATATCGAGTGGTTCGTGCGTGTCGGGCAGACCGCCAACCTGTCCCAGGGGGACATCTTGATCGAGGAGGAGATTCACATCGAGTACCTGTGGTTCGTGCTGGAGGGTGCACTCACCGTGACCACCATCCACGACACCAGCAAGGTGCTCGGAACCGTCTACCCTGGCGAGATCGTCGGCGAGGTGTCACTGCTCGATTCGAGACCGCCGGCGGTGACGTTGATCGCGGCGGAACCGACGACTGTATTGCAGATCTCGCGAGCGGAACTGAAGACCAAACTCACCAACGATACAGGTTTCGCCAGCCGATTTTACCGGGCCATCGGAGTGTGCCTGGCTCAACGGTTGATTCATCTCACCCACACCACCTTGACGGTCAGTACCGTTGGCAAGGTGGGTTCAGGGGGTCCAGGAGAGGTGGAGGGAAGTTCGGTGGTGGATCCGGAAGTTCTGGAAGCGATCTCGCTGGCGAGCCGTCGCTTCGAATACCTGCTGGAACGAGCGAGTAAGAACTGATCGAGTAGTTTTCACAGATGATCGTGAGATTGACGAGGAGGTCGACTTGTCCGCCGA
>CAYPPQ010000101.1:0-7673 GCA_964412635.1 uncultured Planctomycetia bacterium
CGAATCAATTTCTTGTTCCGCGATGAATTTCTCGCCAAGTCTTCGAGCATGCTCGTATTTCGACAGGCTTTCCGCATCCACCTTTCCCTCGAAGGCTCGCTTCTTCATCTCGAAGAGGCGACGGAACTCCTCCAGGGGCGGGCGGATCGCCAGGCCTTCCAGCAACCAGCCAGATTCTTCCTGATCCTCAGAACTGCTATCTTGCTCTCCTTGACGGCGGTCTCTCGGCATCTTTGGGCGTTCCATCCTGGTTCAGGTAAACGGAGCGAAATCGGTCTCCACTGATTGTGAAGCCCACGGAAATTCTTGCCCCAGCACCGGTGCACTCGAGCCGGGCGAGGCGGACTCCTTCGCCTCCATGTTGGAGATCGATCCGGATGCGACGGGGAGGAAGGATCGCTTCCACACGATCGGCCCATTCCACCGCTATCACCCCTTCCAGGTGCCATTCCTGCCAGCCGTGGAGTTCCAGTTCGGAACCATCGTCGAGGCGATACGCATCGACATGGAGGAGAGGAAGAGATCCCCGATGCAGTGAAGCAACGGTGAAGGTTGGGCTTCTGACCCGTCCTTCCACCGCCATCCCACGGGCCAGGCCACGGACCAGGGCTGTCTTTCCCGCCCCCAGTTCCCCACGCAGATCGACGACCAGCCCGGCAACAGCAGCGGCACCGATCCTCTCCCCGAGAGCTTCGGTGTGCTCCTCTGATTCGAGACGAATCTGCTGGATGGAGGCGGATGAGGGTGCCAAGGAGATTCCTTTCCGAGTCGTGAAGACTATCGGGCACCTGTCTGGGGAACAACCCCGATCCACCGACTGTGGCCAAGAGACTGCTGGTGCCAGCCCCCCCCTTACGCAAGGATGGAAGCGGTGAAGGACCCGTGACCTCTCCACGCCGCTGCAATCCGCGACGACGAAACCGGAGTACCCCGTGCCAGGACCGCTGTACCTCTACATCCACCTGCTACTCGGCGTCGTGACCGCGTCGTTGCTGGCCGATGATCAGCGCCATCACGAGTTGCCCGGACCTCCCGCCGCAGGGCCTGGTTCGATCCCCTACCACCAGGGTCCCGCCTCCTTGCAGGAGATCGGCGAGCTCGCCGAAACTGACCCGACCCTCGCCGCCGATCTGTTCCGCCAGTGGATCGAAACACGCCGCGGTTCCCTGGTGATCTCCCAGTCACCACTCAATGTCGGTACCCGCGGGACCATCCGTATCGAACCCCCTCACCTGCAACTGGCGAGATGGGCCCGGGGCATGCCGGAGTCGTTTCTGGAGGTGGCACTGCAACGTCTGGAACCGATCCCCATCGATGGCGTGCATCCACTGGTGTGGCATCCACGACTGCAGGAGGAAGCGGGCCAGGCTCTCCACGAAGCGATCGAACGTGCAGATCGCAGCACCGCAGCGGCGCTGCTACGGCGACCGGGTCTGTCCTCGATCCTCGACCAGGAAATCCTCCAGTGGCTACAAGCCGAACAGTTCGCTGAACCGCTGTGGCAACGAGTCGATGGACCCACCCGCTCCCACCCCCAGGCCAGCTGGGAGCAGCTCTTCTCCCCTTCACGACCCGCTCCTGCCTCACAGGAATTCGTCACTCCGGCGACCCTTTCTTCGATGACTCTCCGGCAGCGGCGCGCTGCCAGTTACCCGCTCCTCTCCGGATCGTTGGCCCTGCTGTGCAATGACCAGCAGGTTGTCGCTATCGATCTCGACGATCCCCAGCAGGCGCTGTGGCAGTGGAATTCAGAACCGAAAATCGAATACCGCGGTACCCCCGGTAAGGTCGCCCCATTTCCCAGCGTGCCGTGGATCCCCGTCAGTAGCGGGTCACGTTGCCTGTTCCTGATGCCGACACCGAGCAAGAACGTGCGGCCCAGTTCCAACGTCTTCCTGGCACTGGGTGGCTGGAAAGATCAGGGCTGGCTCGAGGCCACTCTCCTGGAGATCCCCGATCGCTCCAGTCCTCCCACCGATTCCTGGGTGCTCCCCATCATCAAGGAGGGCTTCACCGCCTGCCCGACTCCGTTGCTGCGAGGCGACCGTCTGTGGCTGATGGCGACACGCGGCTGGAACCAGCTGGAAATCTGGGTCTTTGCCTTCGATGTCTCCAGCAGGAAGGAGCTGTGGCGAAGGCAGCTGGCGGCGGAGACTCTCGAAGCGCACTCGATGCACGATCTTCGCGACAAGATCCTGCACTCTGCTCTGGCCCTCGACGGTGACAGTCTGCTGCTGTGTCGGTCGGGAGGAGCCATCGATTGCCTCTCCGCCGCCACCGGAGAGCACATCGCCAGCCTCTACCAACCTCGCTGGCGTCTGGAACAACTTTCGCCACTCAGCACCGCGAAATTCGGTCCCTCCCGTTTTCTCGGCTACCCGGCACAGGTTCCGCGAGCGCTGACACCATTGCAGCCACCCCAGGACGAAGCGACACCCTGGGTGATGCTCCCCGCCGACGGACGTTTGCTGATCGCCCTCGACCCGAAACCGTGGACCGTTCGCTGGAGCCATCCGGTGGCGAGAGCGGCATCCTACCTGGGGATCGTCGATGGACTCGCCTGGATCCTCGATGCGACCGACGAGGATCGCCGGGGAGTGGTCGAGGTGACGGGACTCGATCCCCGCAGGGGAACGGTCAGGTCAGGACCGTGGCGCATCCCCTTGCACATTCCGATCGCCACCCCTGCTACCAGTTCCTCCAGCGGCAGCGATTCCAGTTCCACTCCCCACCTGCAAGGAGCCCCCCGGCTCCTGCCCGGTCGCCTGTGGATTCCCACCCGGCTCGGGTTACAGGTCCACTCCCTCACCGATGGATCGATGGTGGGCTGGACTGAATGGCCTTCAGGAGCGACAGGAGGAACTGCGACGCCGTATGTCGAGGGGAATCTGATCGTGACTCATTCCAACCCCTTCGTGACTGCCAAACATGGCACGACACCGATGAGTAGTTTTATCGAGAGATTTCATCCCGGACAGCAGGAGCAAGAGGATGTCAAACCTCGGCGCGACTAGGCCGCATCCTCCGGCTCGGAAGAGACGCTGCTACGCTTGAAATCGACATCGATTCGCGGTGCAGCGACCCACAGGTTTTCGAGGTCGTAGTAGTCACGAGCCTCATCGTCGAAGAGGTGCACGACGACTTCACCATGGTCGAGGCAAAACCAGCGACCATCGTCTCGACCATGAACTCCGAGGCGTGGCAGGTGTAACGGTTTCAGGTACCGCTCGAGCGAGTCCCCGAGCATCCGCACCTGTCGCGATGAACGACCCGATGCGAGGATGAAGTAGGAGGAGATGTGAATCATCTCCCGCACCCTCAGCACCAGGATCCGATCCGCCTTCTGGGCGTCGAGAAAACGGGCCACATCGCAGGCCAGTTCCTCCAGGACCAGGGGGTCTCTTTCAGATTGGGGATCTCCTGTTGCGTTCATGCGCTACCTTTCGATCCTAGAGAGACTATCAGTCTTCCCGTCGGCGGCAAGCCAAGATGAAAGAGGAGCCGCCCACCGGAAACCGGGGGGCGGCCCCTCGAGGGATGATCGTGAGTTTGGATCAGCCTGCCATCTTGAGGAACAGGGGTACAAACACCAGGCTGACGATGGTCATCAACTTGATCAGGATGTTGAGAGAAGGCCCGCTGGTGTCCTTGAAGGGATCACCGACGGTATCTCCGACAACGGAGGCCTTGTGCGCATCGGAGCCTTTACCACCATGCTCGCCCGTTTCGATGTACTTCTTGGCGTTGTCCCAGGCACCACCAGCATTCGACATGAAGATGGCGAAAAGGACACCGGAAGCGAGTGACCCGGCCAGCAATCCGCCGAGCACCTGCATCGACCAGCAGCCGACCGCGACCGGCACTGCAATGGCGAGCACACCGGGTAGCACCATCTCGCGCAGCGATCCCTTGGTCGAGATCTCCACACAGGCGGCATAATCTGGCTTGCCGGTTCCCTCAAGAATTCCAGGAATGTCGCGGAACTGACGACGCACCTCTTCGATCATCGAGCCTGCCGCCTTACCGACCGCCTTCATCGTCAAGGCGGAGAAGAGGAAGGTCATCGCTGCCCCGAGGAACAATCCGATGGTCACGTTGACGTTGAGGATGTCGAGATTCTCGAAGATCGAAGCCTCGAGGCCGAGTCGTTCGAGACCCGCCTTGACCTCATTCGAGTAGGTGTTGAACAGCGCCAGAGCGGTCAGTGCTGCCGAACCGATGGCGAATCCCTTACCGATGGCAGCAGTGGTATTACCGACCGCATCGAGAGCATCGGTACGCTGACGAACCTCTGGATCACAGCCCGCCATCTCGGCGATGCCTCCGGCATTGTCGGCGACAGGTCCGTAGGCGTCGATGCCAAGGGAGATGCCGAGTGTCGAGAGCATACCGACGGCACTGAGGGCGATTCCGTAGAGTCCCCCGAAGTGATGTGCGGAGTAGATCGCCACGCAGATCCAGATCACCGGCCATACCGTCGACTGCATTCCGATGGCCAGTCCACTGATGATGTTGGTGGCAGTTCCCTGCTCCGAATCACCGGCGATCTTGCGCGCATGAGGCGCTTGCTCCGAGGTGTAGTGCTCGGTGATCTTGCCGATGATGATCCCGAGGACCAGTCCACCGATCAAGGTGCCGTAGATGCCCCACTTGGTGGCACCGTCTGCGAAGGGGAGATCGGTATCGGGCATCTTGGAGAAGACGAAGGCTGCGAGGCCGGCAAAGATGACACTGGCCGTCAACAAGCCGTTGAAGAGAGCTGAATGAACCTTGCTCTCGTCGTTGGTCTTGACCATCAGCGTTCCGATGATGGAGGAAAGGGTACCGAGGGCACAGAGGACCAGCGGTAGTGCCACCCACGGCATTGCGGCATCGACATTGGCGATGCCAAATGCGGCCAGCCCCAGCGCCATGCAGGCGATTACCGATCCGACGTACGATTCGAACAGGTCGGCACCCATTCCCGCCACGTCGCCGACATTATCTCCAACATTGTCAGCGATGGTGGCCGGGTTGCGCGGATCATCCTCGGGGATTCCCGCCTCCACCTTGCCAACCAGGTCTGCGCCCACATCGGCAGCCTTGGTGAAGATACCTCCACCGACACGGGCAAAGAGCGCGATGCTGGAAGCACCGAAGGAGAAGCCAAAGAGCGGCTGGATGAAGTTTCCACCTTCCGCTGTGTTGCCGAGCCAGTAGTTGAACAGGAGGGAAACGCCGAGCAAGCCGAGGCCTACCACCGTCAATCCCATCACCGCTCCCGAACGAAACGCCACCGTCAAGGCTCCGGTGAGCCCCTTCTTCGCCGCTTCGGTGGTCCGCACCGCACTGGCGGTGGCGGTCTTCATACCGATCCAGCCGGCGATGCCACTGGCGAGTGCACCTGCCACGTAGGAGATGGCGGTTTGAGAGTCGACTCCGAAGTTGAGTGCGATTGCCACGCAGACGGCGAAGATTCCCAGCATCTTGTATTCCGTCTTGAGGAATGCCATCGCTCCCTGCTGAACGAACCCGGCCAGCTCCTGCATTCGATCGGTGCCAGCGGATTGCTTCTTGATCCAGCCATTGAGGTAAAATGCGTAGAGAAGCGAGAGTACCGAGACTCCGGCACCGAGCATCGCTCCCTTTTCACTGGTCAGGTATTCGACGATCATTTCCATCTTTATCATCCTCCATCTCCGGGCCTGAGGGTTTCAGGCCCGACCATCCCCGCCAGCGGGGCCGCGGAGGGATCTCCCTCCATCAGTTGCGGAAAGAAAGGCTTCTACCAGAAACAGAGATGGGCGGCAACCAGAACCGATTACCGCCACAAGAGACAAGTCATGAACCTGTAATGACTTGCATGAATTTGCCAGAATTCACCTTAGTTCGATGTACTGACCGTTGTTCTGTTTTGCCAGCAGCCCCATGAAGGCCCGCAGTTTCTTGCCCGCCTGCTCGAATCCGACGGTATTGATCCGTACCCGGCGGAATCGGTTCGCCTCCTTCACCCAGCGCAGGATCGGAGTGGTATCGAGCAACTTGTTGTCGCGGCGTGGGGCACCATCGGAGAGCAAGAAGATCACTCGCAAACTGTCGGCACCGAACGCCTTGCGCAGGGCATGGTCAGTCCAGGTCTCTCCCTGCGCACTGAACTTGCGGACGTACTGGATCGCCTCACGCTTGCGCCGTGAAGATGCGGTCATCACGCCCTTCCACATCGCATGAATCTCATGGTTGAAGGTGATGATGTTGAAACGAACATCGGGGGGCAACTTCTCGATGGTGCGGATCAACTCGTCCTGAACCCTGCGGATTCTTTGACGTGACTCCTGCTGGCCAGGGGTCGGCTGAGGTTTCTCCCCCCCGGGACCAACGCTGGTTCCGCCGCCCCCCGGAGAATCTCCGGGATTCTCGGGAAGATCGTCCACCACTTCCATGCTGCCGGAAACGTCGAGAAGAAAGACCACGTTCTTTGCGACCACTTCCATCCCGAAGAAGGCAGGAGGGTCACGGCGCACCGATGTCAGTCCACTCTTCCGCTCACTCGGATCAGGTCGCTTGTAATCCTTCTTGCGCGGCGCCCAGAAGTTCTTCCAGTCCGCCGCCACCTGAAAATCTTCCCCGACCAACTTCAGCAGCGTCTTGCGAATCTCGTAGGCGACGAGATTGTCCTTGCGCCCGACCTTTTCCTGGCGACCCAGAGCTTCGATGAGATGATCCACTGCACCGAGATCATCCTTCTTCGCCAGCGCTTCGATGGCGGTCAGAGCCACCGAATCGTCAGAATCGTAGAGATTGGTCAGGACTCCGGCGTAGGCTTCCCGCTCCTTCCGTGCTGCCAGCACCAGCGTCAAGATGATGCGGGCAGAGGCGCGCTTGTCCTTGGTCGCCAGGTGGCACAGACGATCGAAACCGGCGCCGGTCGGGATTCCCACCAGTTTCGATCCGATGTAGCGCTCGATGCTGTAGGAGTGGCCGCCGAGCCCGACCTGGACCAGGGCATCGACCGCCTTCTTGCTGCCGTCGAGGGCCAGTTCGTCGACGGCACGGGATGCCCCATCGAAGTCGTCTCGCTGGATCGCTGCGGCAAGTTTCGATCTGGCCTGACCGATGTCACTCGCAGCGGGAACCGTCAATTCGGCAGCGAGAACGGGGCCGTGCAAGGCACACGTCACGGCAAACAGGATCACTGCTCGCAACAGCACATTGACCAGCCACTGGACACTTCTTGCCCCGCATGGGGAGCGATCCTGGTGACGGGCCGGGTGAGAGCCTGGGGCGTGGGACATCGCCTGCTTCCTTCCGGTTGCCGGGGGGATTACCCGCGGTAGAGGCTGATTCTAATCGCTTTCGAGGTACCTGGGTAGGGCTCTCGTCGATGCCGATTGGGCCACTTCTGGAGATTGTCGTATTCTTTCCTGTCGACGCATCCGCGATGTGCCGACGCTGCCCCCTGACCGGGGGAACAGATACACATCGAGACCATTTCCTTTTTGAGAGGGGGGAGGTGGTCGAAGCGAAGAGGAAATTGCGTGTTTCGAATTCCAACTCTCTCTCCTGGTTGGCTCATCGTGGCCATCATCGTCGTCGCCTCCACTTCCGGATGCCAGAAAAACCGTACCCACGCACAGATGGCGGCACCCACCATCGAGAACTTCCTGCTCCACGTACAGACCGATTCGGTACTCGTC
>CAYPPQ010000102.1:0-7543 GCA_964412635.1 uncultured Planctomycetia bacterium
GCCCCTCGATGCTGTTCCGTTCGATGCTGTTCCTTTCTATGCTTTGCAGTTCGATGCGGTTCCGTTCGATGCGGTTCCGTTCGATGCAGTTCAGTTCGATGCGCCGAGGCGGTTTCGATCGTTGCCACGAGAAACGCCGGGGAGCACCTGATAAATCCCGAAATCGCACACAAGATGCGAATTCATGCGAAGTTGCGAATCTTAGTGGACCGTCACCGAGTATTCAACCGGACCGGGGTCGGAATCGGTCCCGAAATGAGGCCCGAAACTGCTGCCAGGACCCCTCCAGCACCGCCTGACGAGCCCTTTCGAGGAATCGGTGAAAGACCCGTAGGTTGTGCAGGGAACCGAGGGTGCAGGCCAGCATCTCCTTGCGCTGATAGAGATGGTGGAGGGTTCCACGACTGAAGCGCTGGCAGGCGGGACAATCGCAACCCTCTTCCACCGGCGAGCGATCGCGACGATGGATCGCCTTGCGCATGTTGAGGGTCGATCCATCGGAGAGGAACAGGGTGGCATTACGGGCGTTTCGGGTCGGGATCACGCAATCGAACAGATCGATACCGGACTCGACGGCGACCAGGAACTCCTCCAGTCCCCCGACACCCATCAGGTAGCGGGGACGATCGCTGGGGAGATGGCGTGCTCCCATCGAGATGGTTTCAAGCATCGTCTCCCGCTCTTCCCCGACGCTGACCCCACCGACGGCATATCCGTCGAAGGGAAGTTCCCGCAGTCGTTGAGCTCCTTCGATGCGCAGGTCCTCCTCGACCCCTCCCTGCAAGATACCGAACATTGCCATCGGCTCGAACAGTTCCAGCCGCTGACGATGTTCCACCGATCGCATCGCCCATCGTTCGGTTCGGGCCAGCGACTTCGCCACCGCATCGCGGTCGATGCCTGAAGGGGGGCATTCATCCAGGACCATGGCGATGGTGCTGCCCAGTCGAGCCTGGATGTCGAGTACCGATTCGGGAGTCAACAGCAGCGCATCTCCGTCGATGTGATTGCGAAACTGAACTCCCTGTTCATCGATCCGGTTGCGATGCCCCAGGGAGAAGACCTGAAATCCACCTGAATCGGTGAGGATCGGTCGGTCCCACCCCATCAACTGGTGCAACCCTCCCAGTTCCCGCACCGTGTCTGCACCGGGTCGCACCGCCAGATGGTAAGTATTGGAGAGGATGATCTGCGATCCCACCGCCAGCAATTGCTCGGGTGTAACTCCCTTGACGCTTCCCTGGGTACCCACCGGCATGAAGGCGGGGGTCGAGATGGATCCCCGCGGAGTGGTGAGGGTCGCCGCCCTCGGACCTCCCTGCGATCCCTGCTCGACCTGGAAGGAGAAGCCCTCCTGCATCGGATGTGTGGCCCTGATCTCCTCGGTCACCACTCCCTCCGGATCTGCACCCCCGGATAGTAGTGTTCGAGAATCCAGGTGCGGTTGGCTCCCATCTTGGCGTAGCCCTTGGCACCCACCTGACACATTCCAACACCGTGACCCCAACCTCTACCGCTGAATCGAAAGGCGTCACCGAGCGACTGCACCTCGAAACTGGGGGAGCGAAGTCCATGTATCCCCTGGCGACCGAGGGCGGAGCGCAGCCTCGAGACATCGACCTCGAACGATCCGTGCCGATGGTCGACACGCAGGTAGGAGACATATCCCGAGGCGGTCGGTTGCACCACGGTCATCTTCTCGATCTCGCCGATGCGAATCCCCATCCCGTCACAGACATCCTCCAGTGCATCTCGCAATTTGTTTGCAGCGACATCCGTGGACCAGCGATAGAAGCGGCTATTCTTGCATCCGACGCAGGGGACGCTCGGCATCGAACGGATCTCGCCGATGCCGAATCCATCCGCGGCAGAACAGGTCTGTCCTCCACAGGTCGAGTGGTAGAAACTCTCGAATAGCAAACCATCGGTGAAGAGGATCGACCCTCGGGTTCGTTCCACCGCGTCCTTGATCTCCTGCGGGATGCGCGCGGTTCCGCCGTACGCCTGACTGCGGGGATCTCCCCTCAGGTGGTACGCCCTGCTCGGTCCCCGTGCCTGGATCTGGAAGGTGGCATAACTGCGAGCGGCGATGGCCTGCGCTTCCAGTGCCGCTGCGGGAAAACTACTGGCGGACATCTCCCGGGAAACAACCCCCAGAAGATATCGTTCCATCGGCACCCACTCGATCATCCGCCAGCCACCCGCCTCTTTATCGGGGGACCAGACGATCCATCCATCGTGATAGCGATCGCCGATCTGCATCTCGCCGTCGAGCGATCGAATCCTCACCGGAGCGTCGAAGGTGCGATCCCCCACCTGCAGTCGCTGATCGCCGGCGATGATCTGCAGCGGGGACGGGACGGTCGCCGCTCCCCCCGGATTTCCCGAGGCACCTCTCCATTCGATTCGTAGCGGTCCCCCGCTGGAGATCACCTCGAGGCGATAGTTGCCCTCGGTGAGCAGGATACGCACCACCGGCTCCTCGAGTAGATCGGTGGGAAGCGGTGCGCAGTGAACTCGCACCGAAGACGCTGACAGTAGATACGTTGCCCCGAGAAGGCCGAGCCACAACAGTGTCCGCCGCTCGATCACCGTGAATCTCCCCCGGTATTTTCCAGATCGAGGTGAGACTGTTCCCGGTTGGTGGAGGATGATTCCGATGACATCTTCGGTCCGAGGACTCGCCCTCGCGGAGTCTTGGTGAGAAATCCTGCGCGGATCAGGTACGGTTCGTGAACATCCTCGATGGTCCGTTCCTCTTCGCCGACGGTCACCGCGATGGTCTTGATCCCGACCGCCTGACCTCCGGCGCGAGCAACCGTCTGCAAGATCCTGCGGTCGAGTGCATCGAGTCCATCGGGATCGACTCCGAGTCGATCGAGAGCGGCACTGGCAGCCTCCCCATCGATCTGATTCAAACCCTGTACCTGGACGAAATCTCGTACCCTACGCAGGTAGCGGTTGGCGATGCGTGGTGTCCCACGGCAACGACCTGACAGCACCTCCGCTCCTGCCGTGGTCAGATCGAGCTTGAAGATGCGGGCACTGCGTTGCAACACCTGGACGATTTCATCATCGCTGTACGGTTCCAGCTTCTCCTGGATTCCGAAGCGAGCACGGAAGGGAGAGGTGAGGTTACCCTCCCGGGTGGTGGCGGAGATCAAGGTGAATCGGGGAAGGTGGATTCGCATCGATCGGGCATTGGGTCCCGAATCGATGATGATGTCGATCTGAAAATCTTCCATCGCCGTGTAGAGATACTCCTCGACGACGCGGCTGATCCGATGCACCTCATCGATGAAGAGGATGTCCCCCTCCTCCAGTTCCGTCAGCAGACCGACCAGATCCTTGGCCTTCTCGAGGACCGGACCGCTGGTGGCACGAAAGCCGACCTCCATGTGACCTGCGACCAGGCTCGCCAGGGTCGTCTTGCCGAGACCCGGCATGCCGGAGAGGAGTACATGGTCGAGGGACTCGCCCCGCTCCCTGGCTGCGCCGAGGAAGACCCGGAGATTATCCACCACGGCATCCTGGCCGATGAACTCCTCGAGTCGCTGGGGACGGATCTGCTCGTCACCGAGGCGATCCTCTCGACCGTTGACCCCCGCAGCGGTCTGCCGCGGTTCCTCGGCATCTTCAGATTTGTTTCGGGACGTCATCATTCCCGGTCCTCCCTCGCAGACGGCGTGATCCCTCAGAGGATAGACGGGAGGACCGTTCTCGACCAGTCCCCCATGCCACCCTTGACCGGAGAACTCTCTGTGGCGAGGATCTTCGCCAGCGGACGGAGCGAAAACTGCCGACCCATCCGCCGGCGAGAAGCGGGTGGTTGCACCCTGCTCCTCACCAAGGGAACCACGGAACCACGGAATCGAGTTGTACTTGTCACCCCAGGAACACGAATCCTCAACTCCTGAGGATCCCCGACAACCCCGGGCGCGTGCACCACTCGGGCCGATTCTCCTGACCCTGTTCATCGATCTGGTGGCCTTTTCCGTCATCTTTCCACTGTTCCCGGCAATCCTCGACTCCTATCGCGGTGATCCGGGGCTCGAGTGGTGTCTCGAGATGCTGCGATCGCTTTCCCCCGAACTGGATGCCAGCGACCCGCGCATGATCACCCTCTTCGGCGGCGTGCTCGGGTCGTTGTACTCATTTCTGCAGTTTCTGCTGAGCCCCTTCTGGGGAAGTCTCTCCGACCGCATCGGTCGTCGACCGGTGTTGCTGGTCACCATCAGCGGCAACCTGATCGCGGCGCTGCTGTGGGCGGTCAGCGGCTCCTTCACCCTGCTGGTGCTGTCGCGCATCCTCGCCGGAATCGCCGGGGGCAACATCTCCGCCGCCACCGCAGCGGTGGCAGATCTGACTCCGGGCCAGGAGCGCGCCCGGGGCATGGGACTGGTCGGTGCTGCGTTTGGTCTCGGCTTCATCATCGGCCCCGCCATCGGCGGCGCCCTCAGTTTCCTCGATCTCTCCGCCGGCGCTGCGGGAGATCTGTTCCGCACTCACTCCTTCTCCGCAGCGGCCTTCGGGGTGGCGCTGCTATCGCTCATCAACCTCCTGTGGGTGTGGCTACGGCTACCGGAAACCCGCCCCGAGGGTCATCCCCCGCGGCCTGTTCGTCTGCAGATCACCCTCGGCGGACGCTGGGGCAAGGGGGTCAAGCGGGTGCAGCTGGCCAACATGATCTTCCTCATCGGATTCAGCGGTATGGAGTTCACCCTCGCCTTCCTGGTGCGCCAGCGATTCGACTGGCAAAGCATCGACATCGCCTGGATGTTCGTGGGCATCGGCCTGGTGCTGGCGCTGGTCCAGGGAGGTCTATCGCGGCCGCTGTCGCGTCGCTGGGGTCCCCATCTCACATCGATCATCGGCTTCCTGCTGGTGATGGTGGGACTGATCGGCATCGCACTGACCGGGGAGACGTGGCAACTGTGGGCATCGCTGCTGCCTCTGTCGATGGGAGGCGCACTGGTGATGCCGATGCTGTCGACCATCGTCAGCCTGGCGGTACCCGAGGATGAACAGGGGGAGGTGCTCGGCTGTTTCCGATCGCTGGGAAGCCTGGCCCGGGCGGTGGGCCCGCTACTGGCTGCCATCCTCTACTGGAAAATCGGCTCTTCGGCCCCCTACTGGGCAGCAGCAGTTCTTTTGATCGTACCGCTGCTGTTGATCTCAGCTGGCCTTGCCAGAAAAGTTCGAATTCCATAGCATCCGGGTACGCCGCGCGATTCCTCCCCCCGGAAGGGGCGCTTCGTGCACAGAAAACTGCAACTTCATCACCGGTCCACGGCGGACTTCTGCCGTGGCTCATCCCCTGTTCTTCCCTCGACCACCTCGAGATGGTGGCCGCTGCCCCTGCTCATCGCCGCCTTGCTGATCAATGTCGTCGGCTGCGCCACCGCACCTTCCGATCACAGTCAGCCGATCGATTCGGCAGTGGGTCCCGCCGACATCGCAGCGATGGCAGCGGGAACCTGGCAATCGAGAGGTGAGGATCAGCAAGGGATGGCAGTGCTCGGCGGGTTACTCGCCTACGACATGACCACCACCCAGCAGGTCGAAGGGGTTGCCGTCGCTCGCGAGCGAGTCAGTGCCGGTCCCCTGTGGATCGCCGGCACGACCGAGAGTCGAGCTCTCACCAGCGCCGGAGAAGAGAGTCACGGCAACTGGTTCTTTCCCTTCTGGCGTTACGAAGAGGTCAACGGAGAACGAACCCTGTACCCGTTGATGGTGATTCCGATCCCACTGGGAGGAGCGGACCCTTCGGAGTATGCGCAGCTGGAAGCGATCGCACCGGAGACCGCTTCCATCGACGAGATGTCCGGGTGGGATGAGATCGACGATGCCGAGGTGACTTCGACTGCTCCTGCAGCCAATCCCATCGAGAAGTTGTCCCCCCTCGACGCCGGGGCCAAGACCTACCGACTGCGCCAGGGCGACACACTGTGGTCGCTGTCGGAGCGCTTCTATGGCACCGGGCAGCGCTGGCGCGACATCGCATCCGCCAACGAAGGAACCATCGGCAACATCAATGCGATGCCTGTCGGCTCGACGATTCAGATCCCGAATTGATGTGGAGAGGGGCACCTCGGGGCCCCTCGACTGCTTCTCCCCTGCGCCCCTGCTCTCTTCCTCACGCACATCTCTCCCGGTAAATTATTCCGGCTCAGCGTGGCAAAGGACACCGATCATCTGTGCCTGATATCTGCCACTGTCGGACCTGACCGCCACGACTGTCAATAGTGTCTGTAAGCCCTTTTTTATTTACATTATCTGCGCTAGTAAATGCATTCATTGGCAATAGAATGGTCAATAACCAGGGTCACCCCTCCGGTGATCGATGGACCTCGGGCCGCTGCACATCCCGAAATCACTGCGAGGAAGGAAAGATTCAGATGCTGAACTGGAAGATCTTGTTGGGAGCAATTTGTCTCCTTTGCACAGTTACCACACTTCAGGGACAAAACTATGCCCTTCATGCTCCTGCTACTTCAGGACTGCCGGGCTCCTCTGTCACCGTTTCCGTCCAGTTAGAAACTCCCAGCCCAGCGCAGGGATTCCAGCTGGGTCTTTCACACGACTCGACTCTGCTGACGGCAGTTCTCGTTACAGAAGGAAGCGGTCTCGCCTCCAGTAACGCCGGCAGTGGAGCGGACTACTTCCACTTCGAGCTCACCCCGACCGGGGGAATCGGCGTGGTAGTCGGTGCCATCGTCAGTCTTGCTCCTCCCCTGGAATCGATTCCAGTCGGAACCAGTGAAGTGGCACAGATTCAGTACAGTCTCGCCGGCACCGCAAGTCCCGGAACCTCGACTGGACTCACCTTCGTCAACACCCTTGGCAGCCCCACGGTCAACTGTGTGATCTCGGTGGGTGGAATCTCCCAGCAGCCGATCCTCGACCATGGAGTTCTCACCATCGAGACACCTGCGCCGACCGGCGTCACGGTGACCGTCGATGACGCCTGCACCTGTGCGGGTACCCTCTCCTGGACCAACGGAGACAGCTACGACAACATCGAAGTGACCCACAATGGTTCCACCGTGCTCCTTGCCGGTACCGATACCAGCATGCCCGTCTCCCTCTCCGACGGAGTTGCCGCCAGCTATGACGTGGTGGGAATTCGCAACGGACAGGCTTCGGCAGCGGCCTCCGGAAGTGGAACCTGCGCTCAGACGCCTGATTCCGCTGGACCCTCTGACCTGACCTGCACCATCGATCACGAGACCTGCACCGTCACCCTCAGCTGGACCAATAACGATCCTGGCTACCAGGGATTGAGCCTCAGCGTCGACGGCGCACTGATCGAATCGATGCCCGGAACCGCCACCACCACCACCTACATTCTCCCCGCCGAACTCGTCAGTTACACGATGGAAATCGGTGGAACCGGTGGCTGTGGTGAGACCCTCGCCCCTGCCAGCTGCGCCAGCATGTGCCTGCCAGAGCGCTTCAAGCGTGGCGATGTCAACGGCGACACCATCGGAACCCTGAGCTACCTGTTCCAGGCAGTTCCATCCGATTGCCTCGACGCCGTCGA
>CAYPPQ010000103.1:0-7386 GCA_964412635.1 uncultured Planctomycetia bacterium
GCCCGTATCCTGCCGAGGGGAAGATCGCCCGCCAGCAGCCGACCTCATCGAGGTTGACCTGACGCCATCGCTGCCAGGGGAGTCGCACCCGGAGGCACTCTCCCGGTGGTGATCTCCACGAGTTGATCTGTTCGACCACCGCATCCAACTGCAGTTCTTCACTGCTGGAGATGGTAGTTGCGGCAACAATCAATTTCACTCGCTCATCGACTGCACGATCAGATCCGGCAAGGAGCAGGGTGATGCGGAAATCATCCGGATGAACTGCGAAGACGTACGGCTCGAAGGGCAACTTGCGGATGATGTCAGAAGCGATCCAGCAACTCTGGAGATCGGGATGCTCGATCTCTACCCTGTGCCAGCGGGTGGGTGCAGCTTCCAGCCGCAGATGCAGTCTGGTGACATATCCCAGCGCTCCCATGGCACCACCCAGCAGGCGAACCAGGTCATAGCCGGTCACGTTCTTGACGACCTTACCCCCCGATAAGATCGCAGAGCCATCTCCCCTGATCCCCTCGATACCCAGAACATGATCGCGGAAACGACCGATGCACGGATCTGCAGGCCCTTCACGAGGATCAGAAAAAAGCCCCCCCACCGTTCCGCACTCTCCTGGAAGTACGCCGCTGATCATCAATCGATGTTCCCTGGCAGCAGCCTCGAGTGCTTCGACTGCTGTAGCAGAGTCGGTGGTAGCAACCATCTCTTCAGGGTCGAGCGATTCGACACTACGGTGCGGTCTTACCGCACCAGAAACAGATGACTTCTCGTTGTTGTGTAACCCCCGGCTGCCGCTGCCAGGGGTGCCCTCGGGAACTCCTCCCGTGCGGAACGATGGTCGATCTGAATCTGCAGTCATGATTCTGGACTCCATGGGGGTGAGCAGGTGTCGCACTGGACGAGACTATCCTGACATTTCCCCCCGGGAAATAGTGGGTACCTTGCGTCGGATACAACCGGAGTAAGTCCAGTATCCGCCTATATCTAGGGAATTCTTGCCGGGACTCCGCTGCAACCGTCCTGTGTATTGTCCGGTAATGGATCGTGTCCTAAAATAGACACCGGTGTCGAGATAGGGCTCCCATCGGCGAATTCGCCTTTTCGTGGAGTCGACACCGTGCTTTGGGTTCTAGACAAATTACAACTCGAACGGTTCTTCAAGCCTCCGTGGTTCAAAGACCTTCTGCATCCAAAATTGCAGATCGTCGATGTGATCATGGTGGGCTCATCGACTTTCGAATTTACTTCGGGTTTTCTCTCCGGAAAGGAGATTCATGATGAGGTTGCGCATTCTTCCTTCCCTGGCAACGATTTGCCTCGGAATGGCGTTTTTCATGTCGCCTGTTCTTCAGGCGCAGTTGCTCGATTTTGATGATTTCGAGTCCTACGCTGTCGGTTCTGGAATTGCAGGACAAGGTGCCTGGGATACCTGGGATCAGGCTGCGGGAGTCGATTCTGATGTTGTCGATACCTGGAACTCGACCGCCGGTGGTGCCAACTCCCTGGAATTGACTCCGAATGACGATGTCGTTCGTCTCTTCGGTGGCCTGACCACGGGCGCTTTCAGCTTCACCTCCAACATGTATATCCCCTCGGGACAGGCTGGAGACTACTACTACATCCTGCTGAATACATACAACCACAACGGTCCAAAGGATTGGTCGGGACAGATTCACCTTTCGGACGCCACCGGGATCTGTAACGCAGACAATGTAAGCGGCGGTGGAGGTACCTTTTCCGATACTCCGGTCCTCTACGATACCTGGGTCGAAATGCGAGTCGATGTAGACCTGGATGCCAACCTGTACCAGGCGTTCTACAACAGCGTTCAAATCGTTGTCGACGGCACCTGGTATGGTGGCGGAGGACAGCAGGCGATGGAGTGTCTCGATCTCTACAACGCAGGCGGAGGAGTCTTCTACTACGACGACGTCTCGATCTCCTGCGTCGGAGCTTGCGGCTGTCTCCCTTTCGATGCATTCGATTGTGAGATCGACTGTTTCACCAATGACGTGGAGATGAACTGGACCAGCTTCCTGTCGGTCCCCGGTGGCTACGCCGGAGGAATCGAACTCTTTCGTAATGGAGTCTCGATCGCCACTCTTGCTGGTGATGCAACCACCTATACCGATCTGAACGCACCCCTTGGACTCAACAGTTACGAGTTGGTCGGAGACTGTGGTGGTGGATCGACAACCACCGCAATCTGCTCCGTCGCATGTACGGGTGGACCATGTCCACCTGCAGTCACAGGTGATGAGTGTTGCGATGCGATTGCTGCCGTTTCCGGTGCCAACGCATTCGATCTCGAGCTGATGACGGACAGCCCCGATCCCGCTGATGCAGGCAACTGTGGCGGTACCTTCCTCGGTGGCTTCTGGAGCGACATGTGGTTCACATACACCGCTGGGACTAATGCCTTCCTGAGAGTTTCCACCTGCAACACCATCGACACCGATCTGGCTGTCTATGAAGCAGGCATCAACTGTGGAACCAAGGTCGATATTGCCTGTAACGGAGATTCCTGCGGAGTCGGCTCTGACCTCAACTTCTCCTGTGTCGCAGGAACCGAGTACATCATTCGCCTCGGCAGCTGGGACGATCCCCAGGCAGGCGCAGTCGTCACCGGTGATATCGTGATCGAGGAACTGTGTGACTTCGGCTTGACCGGCGTCATCGGCGTCGTCGATTGTGGATCCGGAGACGTGACCCTCAACTGGAACCCCGCTGGTTTCAGCAACTACGACATCATCCGCGATGGTCTGATCATTGCCACGGCTCTGCCATTTGGAACCACTTCCTACACCGACATTTCCGTTGATCCGGGTGCCCACACCTACGAGATCATCGGTAACTGCACGACCCAGGGAACCAGCGTTCCTACCGAGGTCAGTGTCAACGTCCAGGGTGCAGGTGGATACAGTGATGTGATCGTCATCGGTGAGGGAGTCGGAGATATCGACAGTGCTGCAGCACTTCAGGCTGCGCTGGAGGCCAATGGCCTGCTGGTCGACCTTCTTCCCGGTGGCCCTGCCGATCTTCCCTGTATCACCGATGCAGCACTTGAGCGTCTCTGGTACCTGGGTGGAACCTACCCGGCCGGCCGTGCACTCACTGCTGCCGACGGTGTTGCGATCCTCACTGCCCAGGCAGCAGGAAAGCACATCTACGTCGAAGGTGGTGATATCTGGGGCTTCGATGCTGCCACTGACTTCAACCTCATCGATGGAATCGCTGATGGCACCGCTGACGGTGGTGACAACTTCCTGATCATGGATGGTCTTGATAGCGGCTTCGGGCTCAACCTGAGTGACCTGCAAGACATCGGTTACACACAGGATCAGGGCACCGCCAACGACTGGACTGACGAACTCAGTGCTACTGACACCGATTCACTCGGACCGAACGCGGCACTCGTCTGGGAGCCGGATGGACAGTCCTTCGGTGCCGGATTTGGTGCTGGCGTCTACTACGACACCGACTCCGGAGGAAAAGTCCTCAGTCAGTCGTGGGAGTTTGGCGGATTCGGTGGAGATCAGAACGATCTCGCCCTTCGCTATGTCGGTGCCATGGGTGGTGCTCCCACCGGTAACCCGGTCTTCAAGCGTGGTGACGGAAACATGGATGGCAGTTTCAACATTGCCGACGAGATCTTCTTGCTCGCCGGACTCTTCTCCGGTGGTGCTCCATGCGGTTGCCCCGACGCTTGCGATTCCAATGACGATGGCAACGTCAACATTGCTGACGCCATCCACGGTCTCGCTGCGCTCTTCTCGGGAGGCGCTCCTCCCCCCGCTCCAGGACCAGATTCCTGTGGCGAGGATCCGACGAGTGATTCTCTTGCGGACTGCGAGTACACCGGACCTTGCTAAATCCGAAATAATCCCCGACCCGTCGGGGAGGTGTTGATCAGGGGTGTCTCTTCTTTGTAGGAGGCACCCCTTTTCTTGTGTCAGTATCAGTACCGAGAATCTGCTCGGTACGAGCCACGGATGTCGAGCATCGAAACCCCGCTTCGGTACAGCCCTTACCGATGGGAAGTATCTTGCCCGGATTGGCGAGTCCTGTCGGATCAACCGCCTGTCGCACCAGTAGCTGGGTTTCCATCTGCTCTGCTGAAAAAATCAGGTGCATATGATCTCGTTTTTCCAGACCGATCCCGTGTTCCCCCGAAAGGGTTCCTCCCAGAGCAACACACAGTTCCAGGATGGCATCGCCAGCTTGAAGCACCTTCTCACGCTGTTCGGGATCATTCGCATCGAAAGAGATGTTGGGATGTAAGTTGCCGTCTCCCGCGTGGAAGACGTTGCTGAGTACCACATCGAACCGCCTACCGATCTCCTGGATTCCAGTGATCGCCTCTGCAAGTCTGGTTCTGGGTACCACCGTATCGAGGACGTACAGGTCGCTGTTGATTCGCCCCATCGCCCCGAACGCTCCCTTGCGCCCCTTCCACAATCTTTCCCGCGCTTCCTCATCGACCGCTTCCTCGACGGCGATCAGTTGCTTGCGGCGGGCAGCGAGTCTCACCTGTTGCGCTGCTTCCTCCACCTCATCAGGAAGCCCTTCCAGTTCCACGAGCAACACCGCTTCAGCATCTTCCGGATACCCCGCCCTGAATACCGACGCTTCCACCGCTCCGATCGTCAGTCGGTCGAGGATCTCCAGGGCAGCGGGTCGTAAACCCGCAGCGATGATCGCGGCAACAGCTTCACAGGATGCTTCCAGTGATGAATAAGAGATCAAGAAGGTCCGCACACTGGCAGGTCTCGGTACCAGCTTCACCGTCGCCTGTACCGTGATCCCGAAGGTCCCTTCCGAGCCGATGAACGCACCTCGCCAGTCGATACCCCCGTCATCCCGATGGAGATCGAGAACGGAACCATCGGTAAGAACCGTTCGGACCGAGAGGATGTGTCGAGTGGTCATCCCGTGCAGGAAACAATGAGGTCCTCCAGAGTTCTCGGCGATGTTGCCACCGACGGTACAGGCGCGTTGACTGGATGGATCGGGAGCAAAACGCAATCCGTGAACCGAGGCGGCCTTGTCCAGGTCGAGATTGATCACACCCGGTTCGATCACAGCTGTACGCTGCAGAGGGTCGATGTCGATGATCTTGCGCATCCGATGTACATCGAGAACCCATGCGCCCTCCATCGGAACCGCACCGCCGCTCAGCCCTGTACCTGCACCTCTCGCCACGAACGGGATTCCTTCAGCAGTCAGAACCCGTACAGAATGTACGACCTCTTCTTCCCCCTCCAGCAACAGCACACCAGGTGTCACTCCCCGGTGCAGAGTCAGGCCGTCACTGTCATAGAGCCGACACTCATCGGGGTCGGTCAGGATTCGATGTCCAGGAATCACCTTCCCAAGTTTCCTTACCACCGATTTCGACATCCTTGTCCCTCCGATCCCGTCAGGTTCTCCTGCCCTTACAGGTCTGTCCAGTCGGGAAACCTCAAACTCCACATTGCATGCCCCCCCTTCGACAGTGGATGATATTGAAATGACCTGGAGGTGTACTGTGTCGTTACGAATCTCGCTTCTCGCCTGCGTGCTCTTTCCTGCTTCCCTACTTGCCCAGCCAGTCAATGACGATTGCACCGGGGCGGTGATCGCCGTCGGGGGAACCATTCCATTCGACATCACCACCGCCACCGATTCTTCCATCCCGCCCGATGATTCCCTCTGTTCAGATGCCTTGCTCGGCCAGTTGCATCGGGATCTGTGGTGGAGTTTCACACCTGATATCTCCGGGTTACTCACCGTCAGCACCTGCAATAGTGCCGACTTCGACAGCGATATCGCCGTCTACAGCGGAAGTTGTAGCAACATGCAGTTGATCGGGTGCAACGGCGATGCCAGTGGCTGTTCACTCTTCACCTCTCATGTTGCCGACATGCCGGTGGCAGCGGGACAGGAACTGCTGATCCGTGTGGGAGGTTGGAACACCAACTCCATCGGTAGCGGCGATTTGATCATCGAAATTTCAGGGCCGATTCCACCCATCGATTTGCAGTGCTCGACGGGACCGGGTGGTATCAGTGCCAGCTGGAGTGCTCCACTTCCTGTAGACAGCTGGGAGATCTACCTGGATGGAACCCTCTTCGAAACACTCGACGGGAGTGCCACCAGCTGGATCGGTGGCTCTTCACCGGGGATCGGAGAAGAGGTGCAGTTGTGTGTGGCCGCAGTTTCTGGCGGTCAAAGTGCAGACGATTGCTGCATCGTCCTCGGAGGACCGATCAACGACAACTGTACCGGAGCAGTGGAGATCACCACCGAAACCATCGATTTCGATACCAGTGGTGCCACCGACGGAACCGTGCCGTTCAATCCTGATCTCTGTGCTTCTTCGCTGCCCGGTGATCTGGTCCAGGACATCTGGTACCGGTGGACATCTCCCGGCAATGGTTCGGTACAGATCTCCACCTGCTCGATGGCGAGTTTCGACACGACGCTGGCGGTCTACGGCGGCGACTGCACCTCTTTGAACCCTCTCGCTTGCAACGGTGATTCTACCGGTTGCAGCGGATTCACCTCCCACATCGAGGATCTCATCGTTTCGACTGGAGAAGTCCTCACCATTCGTGTCGGCGGCTGGCAAGAAGGCGATGCGGGCACTGGAACGCTTTCGGTACAGTTTTCACCATCCCTCGTCGACAACCTTTCCGTCAACTCCGTTGCGGGTACCGGCGCCATCGACATCACCTGGCAAGCGATGCAGGACCTGACCGCCACCTCGCTACTCGTCGATGGCGTTCCGTATGATTCGACCGGCGCCATCACTGAAGGCACCATCCACCAGCAGCAGGTCTCCGGATTCCCGTGGCCGGCGCCGGTGGAAGTGTGCCTCTTCTCCAGTTCCAGCGCAGGATCTGCCACCCCCATCTGCATCGATGTGGACATCCTGGAAATCCCCAGCGAACAGGTCAGCGGATCGACGGGAGCCATCGTCGATGGAGACTTCACCGTCGCCACCGCCCTGGTGAACAGCACCGATCTCCCCGCAGATCTGCGGGTCGAACTGGAGATCGATCATCCGCGCATCTCCGATCTCCAGGTTCGCCTCCTCTCCGCCGAAGGGGATCAGATCATCCTCCACGCCAACGGTTCCGGCGGAGGACTCGATGTCACTTACTGGCAACCGGCTCCACTGGCAGCGGCTCCCTACGATGTGGGTGCCACCATGCGACCCCCTGGACCCGGGTCCCTGCTCGATCTGTGCACTTCCATCCCCGCTGGTGAGTGGACTCTCGAGATCGAGGATCAGGTCGTCGGAGAAAGCGGCACTCTTGTCTCCTGGACTCTGACCTTCTTCGATGTTCCCCCCGCGTATCTCCCTGCGCCCGACCTGATTGCGGGAGATCACCAGCAGATGAG
>CAYPPQ010000104.1:0-7349 GCA_964412635.1 uncultured Planctomycetia bacterium
CAGTATCCTGCTCGGAGTCGCCCCCTTGCGCCGGATCCGCAGCAGCGGTCACGGCATCCCCCGCATCCGCTTCCTGTGCAGCGGGCGCAGGCGCATCTTGCGAAGCGGAATCGTCGTCGGTGCGACGACAATCTCCCTCGGGGTACTCATCATCTTCACGAACATATCCCAGGTACGCCTGGACAGCAGCATCACCGAGTCGTGGCTTGACCATCCGTAGCACCCTGGTGTATCCGCCGGGACGCTCGCTGTAGTAGGGTCCGATCTCGTCGAAGAGCAGTTGAACCACTTCTCGATCTCCGAGGATCGCCATCGCTCGACGGATGTTGTGAACGGTCTTGTTGCGGGAGAGGGAGATCAGTTTCTCGATCTTTGGCTGCACGAACTTTGCCTTGGAGCGGGTCGTGACGATGTGCCCCTTCCCTTGCCATTCGATGACAAAGGATCTCATCAGATTCTTGGCAAGAGCCTTGCGGTGGCTACCATTTCGGTTCAGTTTCTTGCCCGCTACACGGTGACGCATCGATATTCTCCTGAGGAATTACCCTGGTACTACCCAGGGACTTGACCCAGTTCCAGGTTGAGATCGGTCAACTTCACCTTCAGTTCCTCCAGTGATGTCTGACCGAAATTACGAATTCTGAGGAGGTCTTCCTCCCTCAGGCGGACCAGTTCCCTCAAGGTGGAGATGTTCATCGACTCGAGACAGTTCGAGGCACGAACAGACAACTCCAGCTGAGAGAGAGGCATGTCCAGCAGTTGCCTCGTCTCTTCGTCCTCCGCCTCCGGCATCTCGATGTCGGGAATTCTCGGCTGAAGGACCTCTGAACCCAGTTCGAAATACTTGACCACGGGGGTCAGGTGCTTTCGCAGGATCTTCCCCGCTTCGACCAGGACACTGTCAGGCTCGACGGTGCCGTTGGTCCAGATCTCGAGGATCAACTTGTCGTAGTTGGTCAACTGACCGACTCGAGTCGACTCGACCCGGTAGCGGACCCTGTGGACCGGCGAAAAGGTCGAATCGAGCCAGATCACGCCGATCTCCTTGTGATCCCCCGAGTTCTCGGAGGCGGTACTGTAACCACGACCGATCTGGGCCTTGAAATCAGCCTTGAACTCGACGTCCTGGGGCAGTGTCGCGATGACCTGGTCAGGATTGTGAATCACGACCTCTTCACCGTGCTCGATATCACCGGCAGTGATAGGACCGACTCCGGACTTGTGAATCGACATTTCTGCCTCTTCCACGCCCCGAAGTTCCACCAGCACCTGTTTGAGGTTGAGAATGACATGGGAGATGTCCTCCAGGACACCATCCTTGGTCGCAAACTCGTGATCGACACCGTCGATCCGTGCTTGCACAAGAGCAGCCCCTTCTACAGAGGAAAGCAGGACTCGACGCAGGCTATTGCCCACGGTGTGTCCAAATCCCCTCTCGAAAGGTTCGATGACGAACTTCCCGAAACTGGAAGTACTCGTCTCCTGCTCGCACTCGACCCGGTTCGGCAGTTCGAATTCTCGCCAACGAACGCGCATCGACATGGGTTGGGCTCCCTTCTCATGAAAACCGGAGACTGCTCCGGGTTCACAAGGATTCTTGATTAGACGACAATTCCCTAACGGGAACTGAATTCGACGATGTACGCCTCCTGGATAGGAATCGCGACATCCTCGCGCGCAGGGAACCTGGTAACAGTTCCCTTCAACTCCTTTGCGTCGAGATTCAGCCATTCCGGTACCGACCGGCCCTGCTGCCCCTCGACCCTTTCCCGCGCCAGGGATTCGCTCTTTTTGTGTGCCTTGGGAGCGATGACATCCCCCACCTTTACCAGGTGAGATGCGACATCGAGTTTCTTCCCGTTGACGGTCACATGACCGTGGGCAACAAATTGACGAGCCTGACTTCTGCTCTCTGCAAACCCGAGCTGGAAGACCACATTATCGAGTCTACGCTCGAGCAAGATCAGCAGATTGGCTCCGGTGTTTCCACGCAGCCGATCCGCCTCTGCAAAGTACTTTCTGAACTGACGCTCCAGCACACCATAGATCCGCTTCGCCTTCTGCTTCTCACGCAGCCTGACGCCATATTCCGATGGGCGTCCGCGACGGAAACCGTGCATCCCAGGCGGGTATCCCCGCTTGGCGATGGCACATTTTGCAGTGTGGCAGCGTGCCCCTTTGAGGTAGAGGCGATCGCCATCACGACGACAAAGCTTGCATTTGGGTCCGAGGGTACGTGCCATGCTATCTCTTCTCCTCAGACTCTACGCTTCTTGCGTGGTCGACATCCATTGTGTGGAAGTGGGGTAACATCCTCGATGGCGAGGATTTCCAATCCGCTCGACTGTATCGCCCGGATCGCCGACTCACGGCCGGATCCAGGACCTTTGACCCTGAGGTCGACCTGGGTGATTCCCATCTTCTTGGCAACCGCAGCACAGTTCTCAGCTGCTCTTTGAGCCGCAAAGGGAGTCGATTTACGACTTCCCTTGTATCCAACCGTTCCACCACTCTGACTCATCAGAGCATTTCCCTCAGCATCCGTGAGGGAGATGATGGTGTTATTGAAGGTCGATTTGATGTGAACGATTCCGCGGCTTATGTTCCGCCGAACCTTTTTCTTCGCTGCCTTCGCCAATTCAAGGTCTCCGATTCAAGGGGTTACTTTTTCTTCTTCGCCACGGTTCTTGCGGGTCCCTTACGGGTCCTCGCATTGGTGCGAGTGTTCTGTCCACGTACGGGAAGTCCACGTCGATGACGAATCCCCCGGTAACTTCCGATGTCCTTCAGTCGGGTGATGTTTTGCTGCACCTGTCGACGCAGCTGTCCCTCGACCACGTAGGAATCCTGGATGTGAGTGGTGATCCGGCTCACCTCATCCTCACTGAGATCTCGCGACTTGACCTCCGGAGCGATTCCGGCAGCCTGACAGATGTCCATCGCAATCTTGTCTCCGATCCCGTAGATGTAAGTCAACGCCACGTGGACGCGCTTATTCCCCGGGATGTCTACACCCTGGATCCTCGGCATGAGTTCGACCCGACCCTCTACTACTCCCTGGCATCATCGACGGTGAAATCACCGGTGCCACCAGAGAAGGTTCTTTACTTACCCTGTCTCTGCTTGTGACGGGGGTTGACACAGATAATACGCAGGACTCCCTTACGGCGGATCAACTTGCAGTTCTCGCAGATCCGCTTCACGGAGGCTCGTACCTTCATGGTGTCCCCTTCTTTTCAAGTCCCCTGCCACGCGATGTGAAAGGAGTTCAATCATCTAAATTTGCCGGGGTCAAAGTGGCCTGATACCCACCTCACCCTCTGCATCCCCTCGACCGATTGGTCGTCACAACCGGGCGAGCCGGTTGCTGAAGACACCGTGTCGGTCAACACTCCGCGCGCACCGAGTACCGGAACCGATTCCCGCCAGGAAATCGGAATCGCGAAACTCGCCCACCTTGGACAAGGGGAAGCGAAGAATATACTTAGGACACTGCACGACCGTCAAGGCGCATCGCCTCAATTACGCCAGATTTCCGACAATTTCGGGGGCCCCAGCAAAATTAGTCGATCACGCCTGTCCTGGAGTTCCGGGAATCGGAGGCCACGCCTCCCCCGCTCCCAGCGTCAGCACCCTGGGGCCATCCTCCGTCACCGCTACGGTGTGCTCGCAGTGGGCAGAAACGAGTGAATCCGCCGTCACCACCGTCCAACCATCGCTCAGCGTCCGCACATCCCCTGTTCCGGCGTTCACCATCGGCTCGATGGCCAGGACCAGGCCCGGTTTCAGCTCGAAATCAGCACTTCTGAGGGCATTGGTGACGAAATTGGGGACCTGAGGCTCCTCGTGCATCGTTCTGCCGATGCCGTGGCCGACGAACTTCTCGACCAGCCCCAGCCCGGAGTCGCGAATCACCTTCTCGATCTGCTCGATCAGTCCCACCAGGGTGTTTCCCGGGCGTGCGGCGTCGATCCCTGCTGCCAGTGCCTGCCGGCACACCTGCAGCGTCGTCGTCGTCTGGGAGTCCCCCTCCCCCAGGATGAAGGAGCGCGCGGAATCTCCGCAGAACCCCTCTGCCCCGATGCCGATATCGATCGACACGAGGTCCCCATCGGCGAGTTCTCGCTCGCCAGGGATCCCGTGCACCACCTCTTCATTGACGGAGATGCAGGTGTGGGCGGGAAAGCCGTGATATCCGAGAAAGAGGGGCTTCCCCCCCAGATCGTGGACACTGTCCCGAACCGCATCGTCGATCTCCTGGGTGCGGACACCGGGGCGAATCAACGGTGCAATTCTCTGGAAGGTGGTCGCGACCATCTCGCCCGCTACCGCCATCCGATCGATTTCCCGGGGAGACTTCAGCTGGATCATGATCCGATATCCAGTGCGTGACGCACCGCGACTCCCACATCATCGATGGGCTGCGCGCCATCGACCTCGACCAGTACTCCGCCCGAACGATAATGTTCGACCAGAGGTCCAGTCTCCCGCTGGTATACAGCCAGGCGGTTGAGAATCGCCTCCTCGGCGTCGTCGCTTCGCTGGTAGATATCGCATTCGCCACCGGAAGCACAGCGACCACCTTCAGGTGGCGGTGAAAACTCGACGTGGAAGGTATCCCCACACTTACGGCATACCCGTCTTCCCCCGAGTCTTCTCACCACCTCCGATTCTCCACACTCGAAGTAGACGACTCGATCGAGAGTCAGCTCCAGTTCGGAGAGAAGGGATTGGAGAGCGGAAGCTTGTTGCAGATTTCGTGGGTATCCATCGAGCAACCAGCCAGCGGAGGCATCGTCCTCGGCGAAGCGGTCGCGGACCAGCGCAAGAACCACCTCATCGGGGACCAGTTCTCCGGCGTCCATGTACTTCTTTGCCTCGAGTCCCGTGGCGGTACCTCGCTGCAGTGCATCGCGGAGGATGGCACCCGTCGAGATGTGAGGGATGGAGAGATCCCTGGCCAGGCCAGCAGCCTGGGTCCCTTTACCGACTCCGGGGGGGCCGAGGAAGACCAGCCGCACGGCTCAACGATCCCTCATCTTTGCTCCAGATCGACCTCGGCGAGGAGTCGTGAACCCCTCGTACTGTCGAGCCAGGAGTTGAGCCTCGACCTTGTCGACCAGATCGAGTGCCACACCTACGACGATGAGAATGCCGGTTCCTCCCAGCATCTGGGAGGCACTGAAACTGACTCCCATGCTCCCCGATACCACCTGGGGTATCAGAGCGATGGTGGCGAGGAATACAGCTCCGGCCAGGGTGATCCTGGAGAAGACACCCTGCAGGTATTCTGCAGTGCGGCGGCCGGGACGGATCCCGGGAATGAAGGAGCCGTACTCCTTCATGTTGTCAGCGATCTCCACCGGGTTGTAGTAGAGGGATGTCCAGAAGTAAGTGAAGAACCCGATCATGCCCACGTACAGGATCAGATACCAGAAGGCACCTGGAGCGAACAGTGCTGCGATTCCGGTGGCACCCGGAATGAAGGTGAGGGCGATCCCTGGCACCATCAGCAGCGACTGGGCGAAGATGATCGGCAACACACCTGCACTGTTGATGCGAATCGGCATGTAATGGCGCTGGCTCCCGGAACCCTTGACGGTTCGTGCATTCTGGATCGGAATCCTTCTCTGTCCCTTGGTGATGAAGACCACCGCGGCGACGATTCCGAAGAAGAGGACGACCAGGGAGATCAGCAGCAGCACGAACATCGGTCGCTCGTCCGGCCCCTTGGTCCCCCACTGGGATCCGAAGTCACTGAAGACTGCCGGCAGGATCGCAACGATTCCGGCCATGATCATCAGTGAGATTCCGTTACCGATGCCGTTCTCGGTGATCTTTTCACCGAGCCACATCAAGAACAGAGTTCCACAGGTCAGGACCAGCACCTGGAGTACACCCAGTGCTACACCACCCTCAGACACCGCGGTGCCATTTCCGAGGAAGGTGGGACTGTTGATGGCCTGAACCACGATGACGCCCTGCAAGAGGCAGAAGAGAACGGTCGAATATCGGGTCCAGCGAGCAATCACCTTGCGACCCGACTCCCCTTCTTTCTGCAACTCTTCAAGACGAGGGAACACCTTGGTCATCAGCGAGAAGATAATCGACGCGCTGATGTAGGGCATGATTCCCAGGGAGAAGACGGTGGCGTTTGCCAGGTTTCCCCCGGTCAGGCGACTCGCCATCCCCAGGAACGCCAGAAATCCACTGGTATCCGCCTGGTTGGCAAGAGCCTCCTCCAGTACATCCAGGCGAATCCCCGGAAGGTAGATGAAGAAGCCAATCCTGTAGATCGCCAGAGCAATCAGGGTGAAGGCCACCCGTCGCCTGAGATCCGGAATCGCAATGATGTTAGCAATCGCCTTGAACATGAAGCTCCCCTAGACCGTTTTGGCTTCCCCGCCGTTGCTCTCTATCTGTTCCCGGGCGCTCTTGCTGAACCTGGCAGCTTCGACCACCAGCTTCCGCTCCAGTTGACCTGCACCCAGAACCTTCAGTCGAGAGTGGCGCTTTCGGATCAACCCGTGTTCTGCCAGGTACTCGAGCGTGATCGAGGTCACCTCCTCGGGCACCTGGTTCAGATCTCCCACGTTGATGATGTCATAGGAGACACGAAAACGAACATTACTGAAACCCCGCTTCGGAAGGCGCTGGAATAGAGGGGTCTGACCCCCTTCAAATCCACGCTTTCTCTTCCAACCAGATCGAGAGTGTGCGCCGTTCATGCCCCTGCCGGCGGTTTTTCCACCTCCAGCAGCATGCCCACGTCCAACTCTCTTGCGGCCCTTGTATTTACCGGCCCTGTTGTTTAAGTCGTTGAGGTTCATGCCAGTGTGACTCCCCTCAGTTTCTCCACCTGCTCCTTGGTCCGCATGCGGAGTAACCCCTCGAGTGTCGCCTTGACCACGTTGAGGGGGTTGTTGCTTCCATATTGCTTCGTCAGCACATCCTGAACGCCCAGGCATTCCAGGACCGCTCGTGCGGATGCGCCTGCGATGACACCGGTTCCCGGGGACGCCGGGACCATCTTCATGCGGGCGGTACCCGCCGCTCCCAGTACTTCGTGACAGATGGTGGTTCCATTAATGGGGATCTTGTGCATCTTGCTCCGGGCATCCTTGAAGGCTTTCTCCAGGGCTCCCTGGACCTCCTTGGCCTTCCCGAAGCCAACGCCAACGGTGCCCTTTTTGTCCCCGAGAACTACCAGGGCACTGAAAGACATCCGTCGTCCACCTTTTACGGTGGCGGCAACGCGGTTGATCTTGACGACCTTTTCCTCGTAACGCGGGCCGTCATCTTCTTCGCGACCACGTCCGCGCCCGCGACCGCCTCGGCCTCCACGGCCG
>CAYPPQ010000105.1:0-7151 GCA_964412635.1 uncultured Planctomycetia bacterium
CCCGCCATCACTCCCAACAATTCCTGCAATCTATCGACATCGATGATGTCGTGACCAGATGTTGCCAGTCGATGAGCGAGATGTACCACATCCCAGCCATTTCCTGGCCAGCGCTGAGCCAGCAGTAACGCCTGAGCCTCGACCTGGATCTCGGGGGGATTCACCTTCTCCTCTGCGAGTACCTGGTCGAGAATCAGCAGTGCATCTTCCGGCCTCTCCCTCAGCGGAGAGATATGAACCTCGAAACCTGCCAATCGATAACGCAACTCGGGGCGCACCTTCTTGTTCTTCTTCACCACGGAACTGCACGCCAGGAAGCGAACATCTGCTTCCACCTCCTCGGAGGCAGCGACGCGCCTGTAGGAGCCGCTTTCGATCACCCTCAGTAGCGCTGCCTGTAGAGCGGGGGAAGCCTCGTCGATGGCGTCGAGGAATAGCGTTCCTCCGCTGGCAAAGTCGAGCAGTCCTTTTCTCTCCTGGTGGGCGTCGGTAAAGGCACCCTTGGCATTTCCGAACAGTTCGATCTCGACCAGAGACTCGGTCACGGTGCCACAATGAAGCACCACGAATTCACCCTCGAGACCGCTACCCTGATGAATCGCCCTGGCGAGCAGTTCTTTTCCGGTACCACTCTCCCCCTCGATGAATACAGGTATATCGGTGCCCTTGATCTTGTTCAGCTCTTCGATGAGTTTCTGGATCTCGCTGGAGTAGCTGACGAACTTTCCGATCTGGCTGAACACGCGCTCCTTCGGAGGTGCGGCGGGAACCGCTGGAGGTAGCGATTCCTCGACATCGGCCTGCCTCCTCACCTGCTCCTTCTTCCTCGACGAAGAACCGTTCGAACCCAACCCCAGCAACTTCTCCAGCAATGCCACCGCCACTGACTGCTCGATACTCGGTTCCTCCGGGGAGGGGCCCTCTCCGAATCTCGAATCGAAGTAGATCGCCGAAGGAACCCGCTGGTGATTCAGGGGAATCACCTCGATCCAGCGGGCCCTCTGAACTCCATCCGTTTCCGCAGGAGATCGCATCCGGCGATCGAGATGGGCATCGAGAAAGATGACCGGTTCCTCACCCTCACACGCCTGGTCAAAGGCATGATGAGATATCGATTTCTGCGCCGCAGGTATCTTTCGACCGGTGGAATCCCTGGAACACCAGATGTGGTAGTCCCCGGAAGATTCTGAGCTGACGACGAATCCTCGTTCCGCTCCTCGCTGCACTCGCAGCCAATCCAGCAAGGAATCGATGCGGGGGCCGCTACCCCTCTTGTCCTCACCATCGGACAGGGCATCGAGGAGAAGGTTCAGGAATTCGGGATTGGCTTTGGTCATGACATCTCGATGGTAGTTGACGATGGCACCATGATCGAGGGGAGACCCACTGGAAGAGCAACGCTCAATCGGTAGAAGGTGCCTCGCCGATGATGCGGGTCAACAGGCTCTGGATGTACTGATGGCCACTTGGCCTCAGAAGACGGACATAATCTCCGCGGTCCTCGACGACCAGTTGCTGGACCTCGGAAAAGGACTCTCCGTCGACCACGACACGGATCGGCCTCTTTACTCCGCCCTTCCTCTCCACCCTGATCGCCGTCTCCAGTGGTAACACCACCGGAAACTGGAGGGAGTGGAACTGCACCGGTCGGTGAGCGTTGAGAGGAGTCACGACGATTCCGGAAACTCCCGGGTGAACTACCGGCCCTCCTGCCGCCAGGGAGTACGCCGTCGATCCTGCCGGGGTCGAGATCACCAGACCGTCTCCCGAATAGGCATTGAGGAACACCTCATCGATGAAGACTTCCAGGTGAACGGTCTGCCCTGAATCTCTTTCCAGGACGATGTCATTGATGCCCGATGCGCTGTGACTCTCTCCATCGGATGAGGTCCACCGCGCCTGGATCACCGGCAGACGTTGCTCGATGAAATCGCCTCCCAGCACGGTGTCGACCAGCTCTGATGCCTCCTGCAGGGGATTCATCAGGAAGCCGACCCTGCCGAAGTTGACTCCATAGATGGGGACAATCGGATGTCCCAGGTCCCGGAGAAGGGACATCAGCGAACCATCTCCACCCATGACGATGATGAGATCCTCGTAGATTTTCGAATCCAGGCCCGTCCCCGGAGACCATGTGCGGGTCTGTACTCCCGCATCGGTCAGTGACCGGGTGACAGCCGATATGAAATCGGCGATCTCCTGGGAGGAAGAATCTGCGACCAGGAGGATTCGTTGCGGTTTCTGCACCGAGATCCCTCCGAATCAGACCTTACTGACGGAGACCGACTCGCCTCCGAGAAGACGCAACTTCTCTTCGAAATATGGAATCGTGCGATTGAGCCCCTCGACCAGGTTGACCTTGGGTGTCCAGTCGAGGAGTTCCTTGGCGCGGGTGATATCCGGTTGCCTGATCTTTGGATCGTCCTCGGGAAGATCCTGGTACTCGATGCTACTTTTCGAGCTGGTTGCCTTGATCACCTCACCAGCGAAATCGATGATGGGAATCTCATCTGGATTGCCGAGATTTACCGGATCGGTGATGTCAGAGGCGAGCAATCGGTAGATCCCCTCCACAAGATCACTGACATGGCAGAAGGAACGCGTCTGGGATCCGTCGCCGAACACGGTGATCGGTTCCTGGTTCAGTGCCTGACAGATGAAATTAGGTAAGGCTCTTCCATCATTGAGTCTCATCCTCGAACCGTAGGTATTGAAGATCCGCACGATTCTCGTATCGACACCGTGATAGCGGTGATAAGCGAGAGTCATCGCCTCGGCAAATCGTTTCGCCTCGTCGTACACACCTCGAACCCCTGTCGGGTTCACGTTGCCCCAGTAGGACTCCGGCTGCGGGTGAACCAGCGGATCTCCATACACCTCGCTGGTGCTTGCCAGCAAGAATCTTGCACCGCACGCCTTGGCGAGTCCGAGTGCCTTGTGAGTACCCAGAGAACCGACCTTGAGGGTCTGTATCGGGAACTCCTGGTAATCGATGGGGCTCGCCGGCGAAGCGAAGTGGAGGATCGAGTGGATCTCTCCCGGTACATGGATGAACTCGGTCACATCATGTCGTATGAACTGGAATCTTGGATTCCCGATGAGGTGCTCGATGTTTCGGATGTCACCGGTGAGCAGGTTGTCCATGACGACAACCTCGCAATCCCGGTCGAGGAAGAGATCGGCCAGGTGAGAGCCGATGAATCCGGCACCACCCGTGATCAGTATTCTATTGGGGGGCATCGCTTTTGCTCCTGGTTCCGATTCCATGATATTCGAGTCCGTACCTGTCCGTCATGTCATCCCCCCAGATATTCCTGCCGTCGTACAGGACCGGGGTGGAAAGGAGTTCCTTGATCAGTTTGAAATCTGGTCTCCGGTACTCGTTCCACTCGGTCAATAGCAACAAGGCACTGGCATCTCGGACAACCTCGTACTGGTCTTCACTATACTCGATCAGGTCCCCCATCTCCTGCTTCGCAGTGGAGAGAGCTTCCGGATCGTGACCTCGAACTCGTGCACCTCGTTCGACCAATCCCCGGGCGATTACCACCGATGGAGCTTCCCGCATGTCATCGGTACTCGGCTTGAATGCCAGCCCCCACAGGGCAAAGGTGTGTCCCGTCAGGTCCTCCCCGATCTTCTTCACGACCTTTTCGATCAGGAACTTCTTCTGCCGGTCATTGACCTCGTCCACGGCATCGAGAATCGCCAGAGAGCTGTTCTTTTCCCTCGCCAGTGCAGAGAGTGCTCGCACATCTTTTGGGAAACAGGAACCGCCGTACCCCACACCCGGAAAGAGGAAGTGCGGACCGATTCGACGGTCGGTACCCATCCCCCTGCGAACCTGGGAAACATCTGCTCCGACAATTTCACACAAGCGGGCAATGTCATTCATGAAAGAGATTTTCGTGGCCAGCATCGCATTGGAAGCGTACTTGGTCATCTCGGCGGAAGCGGGGTCCATCACCAGTAACGGCTTACCGGTGCGAACGAAGGGAGAGTACAGTTCATTCATCAGGTCAGAAGCGACCGGATCATCGGATCCGATGACCACCCGATCGGGCTTCATGAAGTCATCGATTGCCGCTCCCTCCTTGAGGAATTCGGGATTCGAGACGACGCTGACCTTGTGAGAACTCCTGGATGAGATGATTTCGGTGACCATCTGGGCTGTTCCCACCGGAACGGTCGATTTGTTGACGACCACCAGGGGACCCTTCATCGCGGTAGCAATCTGCTCCGCCACCGCCCTGACCGCCGACAGATCGCAAGATCCGTCCTCCCCCTGGGGGGTTCCTACGGCGATGAATGCCACCTCGGAGCCGTCGATGGCAGTCCCCAGGTCTGTGCTGAATTTCAGCCTTCCAGCGGCTGTATTCCGCTCCACCAACTTCTCTAGACCTGGCTCATATATCGGTATTTCGCCCACGAGGAGGCTATCTATCTTCGCCTCATCGCGATCGACACAGGTCACGGTATTGCCGCTTTCTGCGAAGCAGGTACCCGTCACCAGACCTACATAGCCCGTCCCAACGATCGTAATCTTCATGATCGAGAGTTCTCCAATTATCCAGATTGAAACCGGTCCGAAGTCCCCGAGGAAATCACCAGCAACGCTTGAATCATAGCAGAGGCAGAACCCCTCGGCATCAAAGGTGGAGGAATTCCGCAAGGTCTGATGTCGCTCGATGGTCTGGATGCGTACAATGGAGAGCATGGATAGCGACGATTTCCTTTCAGGTCTGGATGACCAGCCACAGCCCAATGGCTCACAGAACGACGATTTGAAGAATTCCGACCGGAAACTCTTCACTGACCTCCCTCTGTCTTCAAGTGTTCTGAGTAGGCTCACCGAACTCGGATTCACGCACCCAACCCCCATCCAGGAACTCACCATTCCCGTTGCCATGACGGGAAAAGATCTGATCGGCAAGGCAGAGACAGGTACCGGAAAAACCCTCGCATTCACCTGCCCCATCGTCGGGAAACTCGATCCGGAGCGGGTCGCAATCCAGGCGCTGGTACTGTGCCCGACAAGGGAACTTGCCCAGCAAGTGGAAGAGGTTGCCTCCGCCCTCGGCAAGCCGATGGGGATTCGCGTCGCACTGGTCGTCGGCGGAGTCCACCAGTCTCAACAACTGTTGCAGTTACGTCGTGGCGCCCAGATGGTTGTTGGAACACCGGGACGTGTCCTCGATTTTCTTCGAAGCGGAAAGATCAGACTCGGTTGGGTCGATAATGTCGTTCTCGATGAAGCGGACCGGATGCTCGACATGGGATTCATCGATGATGTTTCTGATATCCTCGATCACACTCCACAGGAGAGACAGACTTTCCTCTTCTCCGCGACGCTTCCTCCCAAGATCAAATCCTTGACCAAGCGATTCATGAAGAACCCCGAGCTGATCTCCACCATCAAGGAGATCGCAACCGTTCCCGACATCGTACAGAGATATGTAATGTGTGAAGACTGGACCAAGAAGTACTGGGTTCATCAGCTTCTCGAGGACAACCCGGATGATACCTGCATCATCTTCTGTAATACTCGCCGGGCAGTGATCGAACTGGATAGAGATCTATGGGGTCGAGGATATCCCGCCGGGTCACTCCACGGCGATCACGACCAGGAGCGAAGGTTCAAGGTCCTGGAGGGCTTCAAGGAGAAGAAGATCACGACCCTCGTCGCCACCGATGTAGCGGCACGAGGCCTCGATGTGGAAGCGGTATCGCGGGTAGTCAACTATGACATCCCCGATGAGGTCGAGACCTACGTGCACCGCATCGGTCGAACCGGCCGGGCTGGTGCTGCGGGAGAATCTCTCAGCCTGGTCTGTCCCCAGGACCGCTTCTCCTGGAACAGAATCCTCAAGGAAACGGGTTTCCCCATCGACGAGGATCAATGGAAACCGCCCAAGGGAGTTAGACCCGATCGGAACCACAGACCCCCTCGCAGATCGCCTTCCCGACACGGTGGAGGTCCGCCTCGCAGAGGCGGCGGCGGTGGTGGTGGTGGCGGCAGAGGTCGCGGAGGCGGACGGCCATCGGGCAGGAGCGGTGGCTCCAGCTCGCAAGGACGAGGACGTCGTAAGCCGACCCGCTGACCCTTCAGGTCAGCGATTCGTGTCCCCCATCTACTCGACCGCGATGCCCCCTGAACTGTTACCGATGAAAAAGGCCCCGTACCGCAGCGAGCGGTACGGGGCCTTCGTTATGCAAGCAGGGTGCCGGGGCTAGTACATGCCGCCCATGCCACCCATGCCACCCATGCCGCCCATGCCGCCCATGCCGGCAGCAGCAGCAGCCGCTCCTCCAGCATCGTCATTGCTCGGCATGTCACTGACAACGGCTTCAGTGGTGAGCAACAACCCACCGATGGAAGCCGCATTTTCCAGTGCGGTACGTGTGACCTTGGTCGGATCGATGATTCCAGCAGCAATCATATCGACGTAGTCGATGTTGAGTGCGTCGAAACCCTGTGATCCCTCATCCTTCTTCACGCGCTCGCTGACGATGGCACCATCAACTCCTGCATTCTCGGCGATCTGACGGATCGGTGCCTCAACGGCCCTGCGGACGATGTCGAGACCAATCTCTTCATCTCCCTTGACGGTGAGGTTGTCCAGCACGAGGCTGGCACGCAGAAGCGCGACGCCACCACCAGGAACGATTCCCTCCTCGACGGCTGCACGGGTCGCATGCAGAGCATCCTCCACGCGAGCCTTCTTCTCCTTCATCTCGATCTCGGTCGCTGCCCCGACATTGATCTGGGCAACACCACCGGAAAGCTTGGCCAGGCGCTCCTGGAGCTTCTCGCGGTCGTAATCGGAGGTGGCTTTCTCCATCTCGGAACGAATCTGATCGATGCGGCTCTTGATATCCTCGGAGGAGCCAGCACCTTCGATGATGGTGGTCGCTTCCTTCTCGATGATGACCTTCTTGGCGCGACCCAGGAATGAAATATCCACATTCTTGAGGTCGATTCCGAGATCATCGAAGATGGCACGGCCACCGGTGAGGGTAGCAATGTCTTCGAGCATCGCCTTGCGACGGTCTCCGAATCCCGGTGCCTTTACCGCACAGCAGGAGAAGGTGCCACGCAACTTGTTGACCACGAGGGTTGCCAGAGCTTCACCCTCGATGTCCTACACATT
>CAYPPQ010000106.1:0-7133 GCA_964412635.1 uncultured Planctomycetia bacterium
GGCGAATACACCGAAGTCGATGTCCGCAGGGCTTACCACCTCACTAATCGTTTCTTCAGCGAGGAACTGCTAGATCAAGGCATCGTGGATGACGACCCCATCTCGCAGTACTCTTTTGCCTTCTCGATGCGGCCAGCACTTCAAGACAGCAGCCTGGAAGTTCACTTTCCTGGCAGCAGTAGCATCGTTCCCTCCGGGGAACTTTTCGAGGTAGAGATTTTTGTTTTCCGGTCCTTCCGGGAAGGAACAACAAGTGCGGATCCCTTTTACCGGACACAGATCCTTGTCCACAAATAAGCAATCAACTCACCACCAGCAAGAGGGATTCACGCTACTGGAGTTACTCGTGGCTCTGACCCTGGCGGCGATCATCTCCTTGATCATTTCGCAGGTGGGTACCGATTCCCAGAAGATCTACGACTCCACCATCACCACGGTGGAGACGTACCAGAAGTTCCGATATGCCCTCGACGACATCAACGAGAACCTCTCCAAGATGGTCCCGACTGCTTCCCTCGAGTTCTACCAGGACCAGGGGAGATCGAAGGGGTACTGGGACGAGGGTGAGGAGTTGAAGGACAATGATGTCGGTCCCAATCTCGAGGGGGGGGTGCGCGGCAAATACGACGAGGCCGCTTCCGTCTTCGAGGGGCACTACATCCTGGAAGACCCTCGGCCGGGTGAACCAGAGGAACACTGGTGCGATGCGATTTACTTCAAGGCACCGGTGGAGATCGATGGTGTCATCCGTCTCGCCAACGTGGAGTACTTCCTGGCGGATCCACGAAAACTCGAAGCAGGGGTAAACGATGGCAAGATCGACCCTGACGAAGAGATGTCCTTCATCGATAGCCGCAGCCTCGTGCTGATGAAATCGGTCCGGTATGTCGACCTTGATATAAACAACTACAGATCAACGGAGGTCAGGGTTCGCAAGAAACTGGTCGAACTCTGTTCCAACGTGACCGATCTCAAGATCGAGTACTTCTACGACAACAGGTTCGACTCGAAGCCTGGGGGATTCATGAGTCCGTCGGTGGAGAGAACTCCGGAACTGGTCGATAGCGAGGATCCCGACCTGTTGAGGCGTAATGGCCCGCTCAGGAAGAAGTTCCTCTACGGTGGCTTTCTGTCAAAACTTCGAACCAATGCCTACCGTGCAACCAGAAACCTGCAGACCGGGGAGAACAAGCCGGTGCTCTTCAACTACACCACTGAACGGGTGAAGTTCTCTCAGCTGCAAACCGGCGACAAGTTGTTCATCTGGAGCGATGGAGGATCACGCTTCCCGGCCAAGGAGTACACGATGCTGTACAACCGCGGCGGTCGTCTGATCATGAAAGAGCCGATCTCCTCTGCCACCTGGGACCAGGATCCAGGTGGTCTGAGATACCGAGCGGCGTATGTCCCTCCGGCGTTCCGCATCTCCGTGAGGGTTCTCAACGAGAAGAAGTCGGAACCGAGAACGTTGACCACCGTGATTCGAACCAATCGCTAGGTAGTTCGAACGCTCTCGATCGGATGAGATACGGGCCGCAGGGTTTCCCCTGCGGCCCGTATTTTATTTCGGGGACAACACGCTGTGAGGCTGCGTTCAATCCTGTCGTTCGGTATTGAGAGCCAGCAGGAACTCGACATTCGAGGCGGTCTGTTTCAACTTCGCCTTCAACATCTCCATCGCATCGACGGGGTTCATGTCGTTGAGAACCTTGCGAAGGATCCACAAGCGCTTGATCTCCTCTGCGCTCATCAGCAGTTCTTCTTTACGAGTACCCGAGCGATTGATGTCGATGGCTGGCCACACGCGCTTATCGGCGAGACGCCTGTCGAGGTGCAGTTCCATGTTTCCAGTACCCTTGAACTCCTCGAAGATCACCTCGTCCATCCGAGATCCGGTGTCGATGAGTGCGGTGGCGAGGATGGTGAGGCTTCCACCTTCTTCGATGTTTCTTGCGGCACCGAAGAAACGCTTGGGCCGCTGCAATGCGCCTGCATCGACACCACCGGAGAGGATTCTTCCCGAGTGGGGGGCCTCGTTGTTGTAGGCCCGTCCCAGGCGTGTGATGGAATCGAGCAGGATCACCACATCGCGGCCGTATTCCACCAGTCGTCTCGCCTTCTCGATCACCATCTCGGCAACCTGCACGTGACGGCTGGCAGGCTCGTCGAAGGTGGACGAGATCACCTCTCCACGGACATTTCGTTCCATGTCGGTGACTTCTTCCGGTCGCTCGTCGATGAGCAGGACCATCAGATCCACTTCGGGGTGATTGGTGGCGATGGCGTTCGCGATCAGCTGCAGGATGACGGTCTTACCGGTTCTCGGGGGCGCGACGATCAGTCCCCGCTGCCCTTTTCCGATGGGAGTGACCAGATCGATGATACGCGTCTCGTTGGTCGTACTGTCGGTTTCCATCTGCAGGCGATCATCGGGATAAAGAGGGGTGAGGTCATCGAATACGACCTTGTTGTGGACCTTCTCCGTCTCCTCGTAGTTGATGGCGTCCACCTGCAGCAGGGCGAAGTAGCGTTCCCCATCCTTGGGGGGCCGAACCTGTCCCTGAATCACCGTTCCCGTCACCAGGCCAAATCGGCGAATCTGTGACGGGGAAACGTAGATATCATCGGCGCAGGGGTAGTAGGAATAGCGGGGAGATCTGAGGAACCCGAATCCATCGGGGAGTACCTCGAGAACACCCTCTCCGTACATCACACCCGACTCCTGAGCGCGTTTCTTGAGGATCTCGAAGATCAGATCCTGCTTCTTCTTGCCGGCGATCTCCTCCATTCCCTCATCTCTGGCCATCTGCTGCAGTTCGGCCATCGTCATCTTGTGCATCTCGGAGAGGTGGAGTTCGGGGACATGATCGGAGAGGGGAACGGGGATCTCATCGAGATCCTCTACGTCCATCGGCAGCCCCTCAAGTTCGACGGGAGGTGGGGCAGGAGCCTTGCGAGCCCCGTGCTTCTTGCGGCCGCCGCTCGATCCACTCGCCTTGCTCGATCTGCGGCTGGTCTTCTTTGCACGAGAGGAGCCGGATTTCGATCCGCGCGGCTTCTTTTCCCCGTCATCCTTGCTGGGTGGCACCATCAGGAGTTCTCCTAGATCTTCTCATTCGAGGCCATTTTCGATGTGGTCACACCACACCTGGAGATAGTTTCGGCATTGCTGTTCCATCTCATCGGAGGACAGTCCGTCCGGATTGGAGATGATCCCGTCGGCAGATGCCTTCTTCTCGGAAAGTGGCACCTGTGCCGCTTCCCGCGCTTCTCTTTCTCCCGGTGGCCATCCCCGAGTCCGCTGAACCCGCATTTCTCTCTGCTCATCTGGAGCCGACACGAAGAGCACCCGATCAACGATTTTTCGTAGGGGGGAACTTTCGAGAAGAGGAATGTCGAGGAGGATCAAAGGTCGCCCTCCGGGAAGAGGACTGCCCCCATCGAACCCCATCCGGGACACTTCTGCAAGGGCAACCTCGATCTGATTCCGGACCTTCGGGTGGATGATTGCCTCCAGCTGTTGCAGGGAGGAGGGGTCAGAGAAGACGATACGGGAGATTTCACCCCGATCGAGAGTGCCATCCTGGGCCAGGACGTCACCTCCAAGGGCATTGGTGACCTCCTCGACCACATCCGCCTCGAGTAACAACTGGTGGGCGATCTGATCGGCATCGATTCGATGGGCGCCAAGTTGTTCGAATGCGCTGGCAACGGTGCTCTTGCCCGATCCGATGCCGCCAGTCACTGCCACGATCCATGGTTGCGTGGCGGCAGTCGCATCACTTGCTGGCTTCATACCAGTCCTTCCCGATGCTGACGCTGACCTCGAGTGGAACCGAGATCTTCATCACTCCTTCCATGCAACTCTTCAACCAGCCGGCGCATTCATCGGCCTGATCGGTGGGTACTTCCAGCAACAATTCGTCGTGAATCTGAACGAGGATTCTCGCCTCGTTTCCACGGTCGATCGCTTCACGATGGACCTCGATCATCGCCAGCTTGATCAGGTCGGCTGCGGAACCCTGGACGATGCTGTTGATGGCGTATCGCTCTCCCTGGGCCTTCTCACGGGCAACCCTCGAACGGATCTCAGGGATCGGGCGCCGTCTTCCGGTGATGGTACGAACCTCACCGACCTCGGCTGCAATACGTTTCGTCTCCTCCATCCAGTCGCGGACTCCAGGATACTGCTCGAAGTAGTTCTGGATGAACTCCTTCGCTTCTCCCACCGAGATTCCGATGTCCCTGGCCAGCCCGAAGGGGCCCATGCCGTACATCAATCCGAAGTTGACAGCTTTCGCTGCGGAGCGTTCGGTGCGGTCGACCTCCTCCACGGTTTTTCCGTGGATACGAGCTGCGACTGCCGAATGGATGTCGGCTCCTGAACGGAGTGCGCTGATCAATCCATCATCGCCGGTGATGTGTGCGAGCAATCGCAACTCCACCTGGGAGTAATCCGCAGAGACGAAGATGCAATCGGGGCGATTGGGGATGAAGGCACGACGGATTCGCCGACCCTCTTCGCTTCGAATCGGGATGTTCTGCAGATTCGGGCGATTGGAGGAGAGTCGCCCGGTGGCAGCGACCGTCTGACGGAATTCGGTGTGAATCCTGCCCGTTTCCGGGTGCAGGTGCTGTGGTAGGGAGATGACATAGGTGGAGAGCAACTTGGAAAGGCTTCGGTGGCGCAGGATCGCCGCAGGAAGCACCTCGTCGGGGTGATTGACCGCCAACTTTTCCAGCGACTCCGCCTTCACGCTGACCCCCGTCTTGGTCTTGGCCAGCCCTTCGCTGGAGAGGCCAAGATCCTCGAACAGCACCTTCTGCAGCTGCTTCGGGCTGGAGATGTTGAAGGGACCTCCTGCCGCCTCGTGAATCTGCTCCTCGATCTGCTGCAATTCACCGGAGAGTTCCAGCTCCTGAGCTTTCAACTGCTCCTCGTCGATGGAGATCCCTTCCCTCTCCATCGATACCAGTACATCGACGAGGGGTAACTCCACCTCCTCGAGTACCTGGCGCAACTGGTGCTCCTCGATCTCCTCATCGAGGTCGAGGTGCAGTCTCAGCGTCCAGTCGGCATCCTCTGCGGCATAGTCGGAGATCGCATCCGGTTCGAGCTGATCCATCGAGGTCTCGGAATCCCCTTCACCGATGATCTCGCGGATGGGAATCATCGTGTGGCCCAGTCTCTCGGCGACCAGGCCGTCGAGACCGTAACGTCCACGGAGAGGATTGATCAGGTAGGCTGCGAGCATCGGATCACCGCAGATTCCCGCCACGAAGATTCCCTCGTTTCGCATCACCTGAACATCGAATTTGATGTTCTGCCCGATCTTCCCCACCTGGGGGTCTTCGAGCAGGGGACGGAGGCGATCGAGAACTTCTTGTCGAGGGATGGGACCGTCGCCGGAAGGGGATCGAAACGGGATGTACCACGCTGTCGCGGACTCGACCGCGATGCTGCAGCCGACCACCATGCAGCGAATGGCATCGAGTGAACTGGTCTCGGTGTCGAAGGAGAAGCGTCCCCCTTCGCGGCAAGTTGCGATCACCTCGTCCAGTTGCTCCAGGGTGGAGACCATCCGGTACTGCACCGGTTCAGCGGGAGCGATCACCGTTGCCGTCGTCGACTCCTTCGATTGCGGCGAGGGCGCCGAGGAATCGGTTCCGCTGAAGAGACTCGCCTGCTCTTCCTTGGGTTTTTCGATCAGTTTGAGGAATCTTGTGAAGTTCAACTCCTGGAACAGGGCCACCATCTTGTCGTGATCGGGAGTGACCCGAACCAGATCTTCGGGTGCTTCGGTGAGAGGTGCCTCGATCGACAGGGTCACCAGTTCTCTGGAGAGTTTCAGCAGTTCCGGGTTGGCGCGGATCTTCTTCAGTGCTGCAGCAGGCAGGCCCTCGGGAACCGGATCCTCCAGCAGCGATTCTGGTTCGTCGGTGAAGGAGAGAACCTTCACCGCAGTCTTGGGACCAACTCCCTGGACGCCGGGGATGTTGTCGGAGGAATCGCCGACGAGGGACTGGTAGGCGATCACCTGATCGGGACGGATTCCCTTCTTCTCGAGTAACTCCTTCGGCCCGTACAGGGTGCCGCTGCGCTCGTCGAGAAACTGGACATGGTCAGAGAGTACCTGTTCGAGGTCCTTGTCCCTGGTGAGCAGGCGCACCTGGTAATCCTTCTTCTCCGCGATGGTGGCCATGGTCGCGAGGCAGTCGTCCGCCTCGTGATGGTCCACCTGCAGGATCGGAACACGAAACGCTTCCAGCAGCCGATCGATGTAGGGCAGCTGCTGGCGCAACTCCTCAGGCATCGCATCTCGATTCGCCTTGTACTGGGGATAACGGTCGTGACGGAAGGTGGGGCCGTCGCACTCCATGGCAACCGCCCACAGGATCACTTCCTGGTCGCGACACAGCCGCAACAGCAGATCTGCGATGGAGTAGATGGCCTGGACCTGCATCCCTCGACTGTCGGTGAGGGGGCGCATCCCGTAGTGACCTCGGTAAATCTGATATCGACCGTCGATCAGGAACAGATTACGTGACAAAGATTTACCTTCCCGGTGCCCCCGACCGGCTGGTGGGGATCACCGCCGTGGCCCAACCACGCCACGCTGGGCACTTCTGGGACGGGGGTTTGTGGTCCCGGGACTGAACCGGGCTGCTAAGAACCTATCCCAGAGGCCTGCGGGCGGCAACGAGGCCCTCTGGGCTGCTTGACGGGCAGCCCCCCCGGGCGTAGGATCACCGCTTCCGGTCTCCGAGGCAGGATCCGTGCTGAGGGGTGCCAGGCCAGTCCTGGTCATCCTGTGCGGTGTCCTTTCTCCCGGTCTTCTCCGCGACCCTTGGGTCACAGAGTGGTATCCGGAGTGTGGCCAGGAAGGAAATGAATCACAACCGAGTCGATGCCTGCCCGGTGCATGCCCGCACGGGGTGGAATCGACGTTAGTCTCCAGGTATGTCCCCCGAGAGGGGTGGTACCTGCAGGGAGGAACCCGATGGCCCGGAACCAGGGGGGAGCACAGCTCTCATTTCTCATCGTCTCACTGGTCCTTGTAGTTGCGCTCAGTTTTGTGGCGTTCAGCCTCAACAGCAATCATCAGGCAACACTGACGAATCTCGCCGAGCGT
>CAYPPQ010000107.1:0-7039 GCA_964412635.1 uncultured Planctomycetia bacterium
CCATCGGCAGCGTACTGGGGAGAGATGCCTTTCTTCTGCCAGATTCCATCGGTGCAAGGACATTCATCACCTATCCGAGTGTTGTGGACAGACGCAAATCAGACCTCACCTGGCTTCTGTACCTGGCAAGGGACACGGGGTTCAAGATCGAGAACTCAGCGGTGCAAGGTGCCGCGCTGGCGGCCTCCATGCTGATTCAAGACACCATCGAGAGGTGTGGGCGAAGGCTGAGCCAGAAGAACTTCATCGAGGAACTGGAGAAGACTCAGGTTTTCAGGACAGGTCTTGCTCCGCCTCTCACCTTCAGCCCGTCACGCCATGTCGGATCGATCGGATCCCACGTCATGAGGGTCAATATCAAGGAATCAAGATTTGAACCGGTGAGCCGGTGGTTGATCCCACGGCTGACAGAGAATGGGAGAGATAAGTGAAGAACTTGATCACACTCCTCTGCATCTTTGCGGTGTACTTCGTCCCTGTTGACGCAGTCCACGCCCAGGCTCCGGTTTCGGTGGGAGAAGATTGTCCCGTCGATCAACCAGAAGGAGTCGTTGCCGCCATCGGGGAGGAACTGATCCCCGAGGAGCAGTTGAGCCAGTGGGTCGGCAGCAAGAGAGAAGATCTGAAGATCGAGCGGATCAAGGGACGGATCAATCTGTTGCAGATCGCCGTGCAGGACCGCCTGTTTCGTCAAGAGGCGAAATCCCAGGGATTGAGCCAGGAGGATTTCATCAGTGCCGCAATTCATCGACAGGTGAAAGAACCGACGGAAGAGGATCTGCTTCGAGAGTTTCGATCCTCACCAGATCTGTACGGGAGTGAGATCGATCGGGTAAGAGAAGAGGTGAGATCGACTGTTCTTCGCAAGAAGACCGCCGAGAGAGGGCGCAAGTTACTGGAGGAGATCCAGACCAGGATACCGGTGGAGATGATCCTGGAGTCTCTGCGCGAGGAAGTTCTCGATCTCGGTTTGGAAGATACTCTGGCCGTGGTCGGAGAAGACACCATCCGCGTGATCGATATCGAGCAATCCCTTGAGGACCTCGAGCACGAATTTGACTGGAGGCGATACGAGATCGAGGTCACCGAACTCAATCTCAGGATCAATGACCGGCTGCTGCGGCAGGAATGCCAGCAGCGCGAGCTTCAACCCCACGAAATTCTGAAGCTGGAGGTGGTCGAGAGGTTGCAACCGGTGACAGATGAGGATGTCGATCGTTTCTTCGAGATGAATCGCTCGAGAATCGTCGGAGAACTGGAGGATGTCAGGGAGTCGATTCGAGCTCACCTCCTGGATGAGCGTAGATTCGTGCTCGAGGCGAGGTTTGCCGAGAGGATGCGAAACGCTGCCGACGTCATCATCTACCTGAAGGAGCCGCAGCCTCCTGTTCACATCATCGAGACGGAGGGAAGAGTTCGTCTCGGTTCCGATTCCGCACCGATCAAGATCGTCGAATTCGTGGACTTCCAGTGTGAACGTTGTCAGGAGCTGTGGGGCTTCCTGAAAAAAGTACAGGAGTTACACGCCGAAAAGGTTCAGGTGGTCGTCTGTAACCAGCCGCTCGGTAGCATTCACCCCCAGGCGATGAATGCTGCGCTGGCGGCAGAGGCCGCAAATCTGCAGGGTAAATACTGGCAGATGGCGGACGCACTCTTCGCCGGTCAGTCCGATCTATCCACCACGAGGATTGAAGCCATCGCCGACGAGGTGGGACTCGATCTCGATCGGTTCAAGAAGGATCGTTTCTCCCAGCGATTGGTGATGAAGGTCACTGCGGATCTCGAAGAGGGGAAGCGACTGGGTATCGATCGTACCCCTGTGATCTATCTGAATGGTCGCAAACTGGAGGACAAGAGCTGGGAAGGGATTCTCCAGGGAGTTCAGAAGGAGATCCTCAGGCTCGGCCTCTGATCAGGGATCAGGGGCACTCGAGAGCATCTGGCGTGGGGTCGACTCCCGCATCGGGGAACGGTTCAGGAGGTGGTGCTCCGGTCACGAACAGATGCTGAAGTAACATCACCGGGTCCGCGATATTGATGGTTCCCGAATCGTTACAATCCCCTGCATCCAGGCAACTCAAGGGGACCTGAGAAAACAAGTAATCCAGCTTCCTGATCGCATCAGCGATCGTCAACGATCCATCTCCATCGGAGTCGCAGCGGAGGAAGGTGAACGGGGCTGAGATGATGCAGGTAGTCCCTGGCGAATCCAATCCACTCCTCCTTGCAATGACTTCGTAGGTTGCGGCAATGCCGACCAGCGGGGAGTTATCCAGGAACAGGGTTTCAGAACCGGAGAGCACCTGTAACAGCACTCCATCCCTTTCGATTACGATGGAATCGTAATCGAGATCCTGATTGGTCCAGGTCAACTCGACCGATGAGGACACCGTTAAACAGGTCAGGTTCGATACAGGCTGCGGTAATGGTGGTAGCAGGTTCACGTTCATGATGGTGTCTGTATCGAGCAGGTAGTTCTGTAGCAGGTAGTCGGCCGTGTTGCTTCCAGCAGGGGCCCTGAAGAGGAGGTCGTAGTTACCTCCTGCGAGGCTCACCTGGTACTCCCCGAGGGGGCCGGTGGTGAAGGCTCCCCAGGGGGGAATGACTCCGGTAACGGAGTCAGTTGCGGTGATTTCGATGTTGTCGGCAAGAATCCCGTTGACCGTTACGATTCCTGACAGACTGAATCCCGGCTGCATCACGATGTCACCAAGATCGAGATCGGATGTGAGTACCACACCGGACTGGAAATGGGGAGAGAGTCCGGAATTCGAACTTGCTACCAGCAACAGATCGTAAATGCCAGGATCAGTGGCAAAGGAAAAGTTCCCGGCGACATCGGCATTCTCGTGAACTGTGGGGTATGGGGTCCCCGTCGTTGGATCGAGAATCTCGACATCGACCAGTGGCACGGGAAGCCCCGAGGTGTCCACACATCTTCCCGACAGCAGTACGCCGTCTGGAAGCACGATCTGCCCCAGATCAGTCGCTGGTCCCGGGGTAACAGTGAGGCCCAGCAATGCCGTTTGCCGTGTTGGCCCGGTGGCGGGTGGGTTGATCTCGACCTGGAGGGTCCCCTCCGGCAGCAAGACATCGAAAGTACCTGTGAGACCTGTGGTGTCGTCACTGACATCGATTGGAATCCCTGATGTCGAGAACTCCGCATCGATGTTTGCTCCTTCGATGGGAACGCCGAGTGAGTCCACCACGGTGCCCAGGACATGATATCCGGGGAGCATCTGAGCAAGAGGGAGGTTGACGGATTCCGTGACGACCACCTGCCCGTATGAAAATGGAATCCAGTTCACGGTGGCGAGGGGATCTACCGACCGAAGTGATACTTCCCAGGTTCCTTGAGGGAAGAGGACGGAGAACTGTCCGTTGATATCGCTGTCGTCGTTGAAGAGGTCAGCTAGATTTCCCAGAGCATCTGCAGCATTCATGTCTATGCCTGGCAGCGGATCCTCATTTTGATCGACGACGCTTCCTGTCAGGTTGAATCCGGGCTCCATCACGATGAATCCAAGATCGGTATCTCCAAACAAAAATACATCATCCAGAGACAGCGGGAACACGGTGGGTACCAGCGAGTTCATGGCAAAATCGATGCGGTATTCATCGACGAGTGCAGGAAGTGTAACTGCGAAGTTACCCAGAGCGTTGGTGAAGTCTCCGGTGAGGTCGAGCCAACCCGTGTTGGATCCTCTCATGTCGATATCGATGGGAGTCAGCGGATTGCCGGAGGTGTCGACCACGGTTCCGCTGATGATCCAACCGCTACCGAGTGGGATGGTGCCCACATCGAGATTCCCTGACAGCGAGATGGAAAGAGTGGTTCCCATGAAACCGGGGGGAGGCTCCACCTGAAGTGAATACGACCCTGCAGGGATCGCATCGAGGACCACGAGGTTGAAACTTCCATCGAGCAAGGTGGTGTCCCCCGAGATCAAGATGATGGTGCCGGGCTGAAGAGGATTGACGAGATCGAGGTCGACGCCGGCGATGGGGCTCCCTACAGCATCCGTCACGGTTCCGGTGATGACCCAGCCCTGGGCGAAGAGAGTTCCGCCGCTACAGGTGAGTAGCAACGCCAATACCCAGGATTTCAAGCCGTTCGAAGTCATGGAAATCTCCCCGTGAACTGAAAAAAGCGGTTCCTCCAATTTCCCTCATTGCAACTGGTTAGTAAACACAGATCTGGAGTTGGTGGAGATAAAGTCAGAAAAGTCTAAGTCACTAGATTTGGCTAATGGAGATCTAATTTGCTGCTTCTAGATTTTGAGGCGGGTGCCGCACCGGTAGGATTGACGGAGGCTGCTTGAAACTTGTATTGTGATAGAATAGTCATGTTAGTCCTCGCTGAGATGGCTCTTCAGCGTCCTTCTCTTGAGGTAGACTTCAATCAGCCCTAGATCGGACGAAAATGGCCCATTTCCGGACTCATGGACCCGGCATCTCGCCGCTGATCTTCTCCATGATGTGGATCCTCGTCGCGGCGAGCCCCGTCCAGGCGGATCCACCTGCTGGATATTACGATGCAGCCAACGGGCTCACCGGTGAGTCGCTGCGTCTGGCGCTGCACGGCATCGTCGACGACCACCAGAGATTTCCCTATACCAGTTCCGCCACCGATACCTGGGATATCGTTGGAGCCGCCGACGAAGACCCGTCCAATCTCGCAAATGTCATCACCATCTACCGCAACACCTCGGTGCCCTGGTCTTCCCAGAATACCACCGATGGTTGGAACCGAGAGCACACCTGGCCCTCCTCGTACGGGTACACCAATGACAACGGATGCAACTACCCGTACTCCGATGTTCATCAGCTCCGCGCATCCAGCCCCTCATACAATTCTGCCAGGAGTAATCGTCCTTTCGACTGGTGCACCTCGACCTGCGATTCCTTCGTTGCCGAGGGCACACCCTTCTCCAATCTCGCCAGTGGTTTCGGCAGCGCAGGCTCGTGGCAGGTGTGGGAAGATCGCCGTGGCGATATCGCCCGGGGGATCTTTTACATGGAAACTCGCTACGAAGGTGGAACTCACTCGGTCACCGGTTGTTCCGAGCCGGACCTTCGGGTCACCGATAATCGTGCACTGATCGTCTCGAATACATCTGCCAATCAGAGCGTCGCCTACATGGGATTGCTCTCCACATTACTCGAGTGGCATCTTGAAGATCCAGTCAGCCCACAGGAGCAGTTACGTAATGATGTGGTCTTTGGCTACCAGCAAAACCGCAATCCATACGTCGATCATCCCGAATTCGTGTGCCTGATCTGGGCGTGTCCTACCACCGATACGACTCCGCCGGCCATCCCCTCCGGAGTGACTGCAGTGCCCACGCAGTGCCAGGTTGGTCTCGATTGGCTCGACAACACAGAGGGTGATCTTGCGGGGTATTCCGTCTATCGGTCTACCGATCCTCTCGGTCCCTTCTCGCTGCTGACCAGCACCGCGGTCGCCAGTCAGTACTTCGATTTCCCGGTCGATGCGGGTACCCAGTATTACTACCAGGTGACTGCCGTCGATATCTCGGGAAATGAGAGCGCCGCCAGCAGCGTCGTCTCTGCAATCCCTCTCTCGGGGGCGGGCTGTACTCCCAATCCTCCCGCCAGAGTGGATCTGATCATCTCGGAGTTGATGCCGAATCCCGCTGTCGTTTCCGATGCAGTAGGGGAGTGGTTCGAGATCTTCAACAGGGGAACGGAGACGGTCGATCTCAACGGCTGGACGTTGCGCGATGATGATACCGACTCTCATGTGATCAGCTCCCCGGGTGGCCTGACCATCGCTCCCAACCAGTTTCTGCTTCTCGCCAGAAATGGTGACAGCGCTGCGAATGGTGGTGTGATTGCGGATTATGTCTACGGCGGAAATCTCATCCTGGCGAACTCCGTGGATGAAGTGGTGCTCGTCGACCTGTCCGCCGTCGAACAAGCGCGGGTGATCTATGATTCAAACAGCTGGCCGTACTCCAGTGGATTCTCTGCCGAGATCAGCGACCTCCTCTCGAATTTACCGGGGAGTTCGTCGGAATGGACCACCGCCTCCTCGGTGTATGGTCTCGGTGACTTCGGGAGTCCAGGGGACGAGGGCTCTGCAACGCTGCCGCCCCCTCCGGGTCCTCAGTTTTTCATCCGGGGAGATAGCAACATCGACGGCATGGTCGACATCAGTGATCCGATCCTGATCCTCGATCTTCTGTTCGGAGCCACCACTCAGGTGCCGTGTGAAGATTCCAGCGATTGTAATGATGATGGAGCGATCGACATCTCGGACGCAGTCAGCGTCCTTCAGGCTCTCTTCAGCGGGACCGGTCCGTTGCCACCGCCGTATCCCGGTGCCGGCGAGGATCCCACCGTGGATGGTCTCGGCTGCTGACCACCAGCAACGAGATCAACGCCAGCAGGATCGCCGGTGGAGGAGCCGGTGACGCCGGCGCAAGTTGTCGAGATCGGAGCATCTGCTGCCACGCCCAGATCGATCCACGTGCGGGGAAGTCGGTCGCATCCAGTTGAGGTTGCTGACCCCACCAGAATCCCGAAGCTGCTTCCAGTTCATCCCTCACCAACACTTCACTTCGGTACCACTGATCTCCGGGGATCGCCTCTCCAGCCACCAATCGTCCCGCAGATGACAGTGATCCAGCGCTGATGCTTGCGCTCAGCGGATCTCCATCGAAGCGTTGCCAGCACAATCGCCACTGGCCGTCGTCTGTGACGGTGAGAAGTCCCCGTCTTCGTGGTGGTTTCCGCCGATCCGCAGATGCTGCAAGCAACTGGGAGAGGTGGGCGTGAATGTCCCGGCTACGCGACGACAGGCTGAAGTTGTCGAGTCCCGAGTACCAGGTGGCTGCCACCCCTTCCCCTGTTCGCAGTAGAGTCAGGAGAGGCCCGCCGGTTCCATCGACCCACAGGACCGTCCCATCATCGTCGAGAGTTGTCATGTCGAATGCGAGTCGCCGTCGGGGTACCGGAGGTGTTCGTGGGCCCGCATCGATGAAGTGGTCGAGACTCGCTGCCAGTACCGGCGGTG
>CAYPPQ010000108.1:0-2858 GCA_964412635.1 uncultured Planctomycetia bacterium
TGATGCAGACGGAGACAACACCGTCGAGGCGTCGGTGCAGGATCAGGATTCCGCTGAAGAGGAGAGCACGGAGGCTGCCGTTTCAGAAGAGGCACCGGAACAGGATGCCGCTGACGAAGCTACCGACGCCGAAGACTCCACCGACAAGGAGCAGCAGTAGGTCGGGACCTCGACTCGAGGTTGTTCTACGAAGTGCCCCTGCTGCGCCCCCCTCCAGCACTTGCCATCGCCTCCCCGAGGGACGGGGAAGTGGGTCGCAGTCCTTTTCCCGCCCCCGTCGGGTCGGACAGAGCTCTGATGATCGCAGCAGCCGGCCGCTCCGCTGCGTTTATGGCCCCCGCCGCCGCTCCCGAGGCATCCCTGTCGCTCTTTGAGGCCCCTCAGGCTCCTGATGCCCTTCTTGGGGGCTCAACTGAGACTCCTGAGACTCCTGAGACTCCTGAGACTCCTGAGACTCCTGAGACTCCTGAGACTCCTGAGTGGCCTGCTGGCCGCCCAGGGGTCGTTGAGCACGATTTCACTGCCCCTGAACTCGTCAGAACTCCCCGATCCGCGTCGTACTTCCGTAGAATTTCTGAAGTTCCTGTAACGAAACACAATTTTCCGGAAAAAATTGCCGATGAGATTGGAACATTCCTCCAATTCTTACGGGTCCATCGGGTGAGGTTTATGGGGTGCGCGCCGCACTCCCCTGCGGTCACGGGGGTGGGGTGGGCCGAGGGGGTGAATCGGAGAACTCCGGATGTCGAAGGAGACAATCATGACTGACCTCCCATCGTTGACAAAGGTTGACGAGGTGACATTACTATTGCAGGACAAACCTGTCAGCAAGCAGTTGACATAGGGGCTAACTCATAGTCTGATTGTCCCTGTGAGTATTTGGTATGCGAGTTATTGGCAAACGAATGTTCACAATAGTAAAACGGCTAGACTTGACAAGACATTTGAATGGCGGCCTTGAGAGAGGTGTTTGAGAGTCGTCTGTCTCTTATTGTAATAGTGCCTATTTTGGTTTGATTTAGTGAATCTACGTTTATGCCAAGGGAGGAGATCATGGATCTCTCGAACTCTGTGCGCTTGCAGCGCACTCTCATTCTCATTTGGGTCGCAGTTGCACTGTTCTCTAGCGGATCTGTACTTGCTGGTGGAGGACAATCCCTCAACATCAGCAATGGCAGTACTCAAGGACTCGCACCGGCGACAATGACCATCAGCCTGGACTCCACCGCCCCGACAGAAGGATACGTCCTCGCCGTGGCTCTGGACGATTCCCAGGTTGCAGTTTCGGATCTGTCTACGGCGGGTACCGCCACAGAGAGTTCCAACGCAGAGCTCATCGTTCCGGAAATCCTCTCGGGAGGATTTACTCTGGGAGTTGTTGTCGATGCGGAGCCTCCCTTCGATGGCCACTCGATCCCAGCAGGGACGGGGCAATCACTGGCAGAAGTCACGCTGACTCCGATGGCAGTGGTCACGGCAGTGACCGAAGTCGATCTGAGTTTCTCGGATAACACCCTGAACAATCCTCCTCTGGCGAACATCATCGTCCAGGGTGGCTTGTCGACCGGCGCCGCAGATGGGCTAGGACTCAACGGGGGCACATTGACCCTCATGGTTCCGCCGCCCGCCACGATGCGCGTGGAAGACGGATCCGCTCCTGCAGATGGTGAAGGAACCACGGGAGATGCTCGAATCCTTCTCGATAACAGCCTAGGCGGCGTCCAGGGATTCGTGACTGCAATCACCCACGATCCGACTGCTGTCACCCTGGAAGGAATTTCCACCGGTGCAGACACGGATGCTGCTGGCGCAGAGTTCCAGATCTCGAATCTCTACGCGAATGGTGGAACCTTTGGAGTCGTGCTCGACTTCCAGACACCATTCGACGGCCAGACGATTCCTGAGGGAAATGACACTCACATCGCCAACTACACGTACTCGAGTGTCGATTCGAACATCTACGTCGAGGGGGAGGCAGCTCCACCTACCGCAAGCAGTGCACTCTCGTTGAGTGACGGCACTCTCGGATCGCCGACGCTGGATAACGTGATCGTGGTTGGCGGACTTTCCGTGACTCCCTTGAAAGAGAACGGAACCTTCTCCTGCACTCCCATCGCAGTTCCAGCCGAGGATACGATCCTGTGGATGGAAACCAACTTCGAAGAGGATGCTGGAAACTACGCATACCACGGTCAGACCGGTGATCTCTGCTTCTACTACGCGGACACCGACGACTACATTCAGGGTTTCACCTTCACCGTTTGCTACGATTGTGATCTGACGATTCACGAGGACTCCTGGGAGTTCAACGGCTCGATCCTCAATCAGGTTGGTGTCGAATACACTGCAGTGCAGGTCGATGACGATCCCGACGACGGAGATGGCTGCGAACTGGTAGTCGCTCTCTTGCTCGATGCACTGCCGCCTTTCGAAGGTCAGACCCTTCCTCAGACGGTGGCGACTTCCGGAGACGGTGCTGAAGGTCGACTGCTGGTCGGCAAGATGCGCGTCACTGTCGATATGACCGCCGAGTGTAATGAGGATCAGCTGATCGAGTGGTGCAATGACATCAACGGTACTGGCGACGTGAACCTCTACAACAACGTGGTTATCGATTTCGAGTCGATCCAGATCTACGAGCGTAACGACACTTCCGTATACGTGGTCCCGGAGGAGATCTTCCAGCGCGGTGACTGCAATAGCGATGACAAGGTCGACCTCGCAGACTCTGCCACGATGCTTGCCAATCAGTTCAACGGACTCGCGATCCTGTGTCCTGATGCGTGTGACTCCAACGATGATGGTCATTTGAACATGGCGGACTCGGTCTTCCTGCTCAACTGGTTGTTCAAGTTCGG
>CAYPPQ010000108.1:2868-6625 GCA_964412635.1 uncultured Planctomycetia bacterium
CCAGGACCCTTCGACGACGGACCGGATCCGACGCTTGACGATACTCTTCCGGTATGCGACAGCGACGACACGAATTGCTAGACATTATTATCAGGGACAAGATGTTGAAATACCTGGAGGGATTCGACATGAGAAATATCAACTCATTGCTGACACTAATCTTTGTTGTAGCCATGGCAACGGTCGCGAGCGGCCAGTACTCCATGAGCATTTCCAGCGGTAGCATTCCAGCTGGCGGAAGTGGCGACCTGTCGGTGACACTCGACAACGGGGGCTCCCCCATTGCTGGGTGGTCATACGGGGCCTGCAACGACACCGCCTTGATGACGTGCAACTCGGTTGCCGACGGTGCAACCACCTCGGTAGTGAAGAACGGCGGACCGCCCGACTTCAACCAGTCCAGCGTCTTCGACAATGGATTTACCGTCGGAGTGGTGATCTGCTTCACAGGGTGTGCCACCCTTGATGCGGGAACTGGTTATGAACTGAACGTAGCCAACTACTCCTGTACCGCTGAAGGAAGTACCACGGTCGACTTCTGCGACACCCTGGGATCTCCCGCGGTGGCAACGGTTGTCGTGGTTGATGGTGCGTCACTCGTTCCAGACCAGAATTCTGGTAGCGTCGAGTGCATCGGTGTTCCCGATCCGGAGTACACCTACAGTGCTGCCAGCGCATCCTCGGGATACAACCCTGCGGACGGAAATGCCACTGCAAGCGTCGCTATCAGCATTTCAGAGACCGACAACAGTGGACTCGGTGCGCCGTTCCCCAACGATACCCAGGGATTCTCCATGGGCCTCGCAAACAGTGGAGAGGTTGCCCCAACGGGAGTCGCTCTCGACCTGCCATTTGAAGCAGACTTTGGCGAAGTCGGTCTCTTCGCCAATGGCTGGACCGCCGGAGTTGTCTACAGTTTCACCGGCGCAGAAGTTCTGGCGTTCCCTTCGGAAACAACGGTCGCCGTTGCTGATTACGATACCGGCGGAAGCATGGCCGGTAATGAGGCTGGCGCAACAGTCACCCTTTCCTGGGATAACGGACTTGGATCTCCTGCCGTGGCCAACGTGGTCGTGGTGGGCGGTGCTTCTTACAATGCAGCATTCTCCGGAGGAAGCATCGAGCTGAATCCAGTGGTGACCATCGACTGGACACGTGGCGATGCGAACGGTGACGGCAACGTGAACATCGGTGATGGCATCTGGATCATCAGTGAACTGTTCCTGAGTGGTCCTGCGAGCACCTGCCCCATATCTCGGGATGCCAATGACGATGGCAATACCGATGCGGCTGACGCCGTGTACATCTTCACCTACCGCTTCCTCGATGGACCGATGCCTCCGGCACCGTTCCCGGCCTGTGGTCAAGTCGATGGACAGACCCCGGAGGACTGCGCGGCATCCGGCTGCTAGTGGAGATCGGGTCAAGCCCGTTCCAATTTCCGGATAAATTTTGATGTGGAAAACCTCCTACCCGTGCTGGGTGGGAGGTTTTTTTTTCTGATCGGTGCCTTTTCTTTCCTCCCTCGAGGCCACTTCTCGGACCTGGAGTGGCTTCTGCGAATCCTCTGAAATGGCGTAAACGCCCATTCCTCCACGAATTAGAGAGAGTTTCGACCGATTCCCACGTCGAATGTCGCTCATTTGCCGTCGCCAAGGGGGCAAATCTGGTTTGCCAAGTACCAGATTGAGGATCCGCAGTTTTGCGCTTATTTTTAATAGAGTAACTGAACTGTCTCGGTCGAGTTTCATTACCGGACTGACTTTCGAGTTATTCGATTCGGGTGAGGTGACAGCCAGCGCGATGCGACCCGGAAAACGAAAGAGTTCGATCTTTCTGTCGAGGCCGTGGCACGGAACTGGGTTCACATCACGAGACCGCAAGACAGTTGTGAGTATTGGATCGGGTGTGTTGCAAACAGCGTGAAGAGGTGTGGGAAGTCTGTGAATAAGCGACGGCCGAACTTTATCGGCTTGCTTGTCGTTCCCATCTCCCTCCTTTTCGCTGAGCGCAAGTTCGACCATGGAGTGCGTAGGGCTTGAACATTGATTATTGATTTCCATTTTGAATGCTGCCCCTGGGATGCAGGAGCAGCGGAAGTGGAAGCGCCGGAAAAGGTAGGAGGAGTGTTTCGATGCGTATTTTTTGGATACTCGTTGCGGTGATGGGATTGTCGTTGGGTTCGCCCCAGGCGAATGGACAGAACTCCATCGGGATCTCAGGTGGCGGGCAAGCGGTGCAAGGACTTGGTTCCGCATCGTTTGGTATCGAGATGGATAACGATGCACCGGTGGAGGGATATGTTGTGGCGGTGAGCTACGACAACTCTGCCGTGGCGATCACGGCACTTTCCATCGGTGGAAGCGTGACCGAGGCCGCTGGAGCGGAACTGGTGGTGCCAGAAATTCTCACCAACGGTTTCACCCTGGGAGTTGTTCTGGATGCAGTGGCTCCCTTCGACGGGCAAGCCATCGCAGCAGGCAGCGGTCAGGATATCGGAAACTTCACGGCGCAGTCGGTGGTGGTACTCAGCCAGGGGGATGCGGATGTGGTCACCGGATTCGACTTCGTGGACGGGACCTTCAATTCTCCGGCACTGACAAATCTCCTGGTTCAGGGAGGGCAGTCGGTTGACGCCTCTAATGGCCTGACCCTCAGCGGAGATACTTCTGCCATGTCGATCGGAGCTCCTCCGCCAGCGACGCTGAGCGTCGAGGATGCGACGGCGGACTCCAGTGGTGAGGGAACTGCCAGGATCCTGCTGGAGAATTCAGGAGAAACACAGGGATTCGTCCTGTCGATCACCCATGCGGCGGCAGCACTGACCCTCGACTCCATCGATCTCGATGGCACCGTCACCGATTCGGTGGGTGCGGAGTTCACGGCCATCAATACCTACAGCGGTGGTGGAACCTGTGGAGTCGTTCTCGATTTCAGCGCACCCTTTGACGGGCAGACGATTCCCGCCGGTGTTGGATCCCACATCGCGAACTACAACTACTCCGACACGGTGGAGGTGTACTTCGAAGGAGACCCGATTCCAGCGGATCAGATCACGAACTTGATCTTCACCGATGGTGCCTTTGGAGCTCCTCCCCTGAACAACGTGGTTGTCACCGGTGGATTGTCCATCTCTCCCGATGTTGTTGACGGCACCTTTTCGACGCCTCCAGTGGCGATTCCTTCCGAGGATACCGTGCTCTGGATGGAGACCGATTTTGACGGTGGCGACGCCTACGTCGGAGAAGTCGGAAATCTGTGCTTCTACTACGCGGATGCAGATGACAACATCCAGGGACTCACAATGACTGCCTGTTACGACTGTGATCTGACAGTCGGCACCGATTGGGACTGGCAAGGTTCCATCGTCGAACAGGTTGGCGTCGAGTACCTCGCCGTCCAGGTCGATGATGATCCGGATGACGGAGATGGTTGTGAAATCGTCGTGGCCATCCTGATGGACGCATTGCCGCCGTTCGAGGGGCAGTCCTTGCCTCAAACGACCGATCTCAACGAGGGTCGCCTTCTGATCGGGTGCCTGCCGGTAACGGTGGACGATACCGCGGAGTGTGATCAGGAGCAGGAGATCAACTGGTGTAACGGGATCAACGGCACCGGAAGCGTTGTCCTGTACAACAACGTCGTGATCGACTTCGAGTCGATTCAGAACTACGAGAGAAATGACACCTCCGTGATGGTGGTCCCCGAGGACATCTTCCAGCGCGGAGATTGCAACGGCGATGACAAGGTTGATCTG
>CAYPPQ010000109.1:0-3606 GCA_964412635.1 uncultured Planctomycetia bacterium
ACTGGAGATCCGGTTGCCAATTTTCTCCGCCGATCGATGGAAGTCCTCAACTCACCTGAGCGTGGCGATCTTCACTTGCAGCCTGTTGGTGGCATCCTGCTGCTGCACTGCGCTGCAGGGCCAGGGAGTTTCCTTCCAGTACATCGCAGAGGATTCCACCATCGAATACACCGAATCTGGAGCCGGCGAAGGGGATGTCGCCTTCCACATCGTGCAGGATGGTGGCCCCCCCGATGTCGTCATGGCGTGGTCGATGGGTGTCAATTTCGATCCCGATCAATTGTTTCTCTACGGGGTCAATCCTGGAAGTTCCGTTGCGGAATTCAACGGCGGTCTCGGTCCCGACTTCTGGATGACGGAGGAATTCGACTCGGGATTCCTCATCGGATGCGTCTACTGTACGGTCACCTGTGGAGGGGGTGCGATCTTCGACGGCATGCAAGAAGTTGCAGTCGCCCACCTCAGCACGGTTTCTTCCACCCTCGCCGGTAACACCACCGGCAGTTCCACGATGCTTACCTTCGGTCCGCAAGGAACTCCACCGACCATCAACTTCCTCTCGGTGGGCGGAATCTCCGTTGCGCCTGAGTTGATCGATGGAACCGTGGATCTGGTCTACAACGAACCACTCTTCAGCCGGGGAGATGTCAACGCAGACGGTGCTGTCGAAGCGATTCCAGATGCGGTGGCGTTACTGATTTATCTTCACATTCCACAACCGATCGAGATCTGCCAGAAAGCTGCGGACGTGAACAACTCAGGGAATCTCAACATCGCTGATCCTGTTTACCTTCTCAACTTCGGGTTTCTCTCGGGCCCCGCTCCTGCCGCGCCCTTTCCCGATTGCGCCCAGGAAATTCCCGCCAGCGATCTTGGCTGTGATCGGTATCCCCCCTGCCCTTGATGGGTGGGGGTGTGACGATTTGAGAATCTACGGAGAGTAGCGGTTGCCGCCTCTTCAGGTGCTCTGTCGCGCCAGTAGGCCGGCGAAAACTCCACCAGCGGCTGCCAGTTCATCGTGGGTTCCATGCTCCACCACTCTCCCCTTGTCGAGTACGTAGATGCAATCGGCTTCACGTATCGAACTGAGACGGTGGGCGATGACGATCCTCGTCACCCGACGACGGTTGAGACTGTCGTTGACGATCCTCTGTGCCTTGTTGTCGAGGGCACTGGTCGCCTCGTCGAGGAACAGGATCTTCGGTCTTCGGATCAGCGCCCTGCTGATCAGGATCCGCTGACGCTGACCACCGGAGAGGTTGCTCCCCCCCTCGCTGACCACCGTGTGCATCTGCATCGGCATCTCGCGGATATCATCTGCAATCCCCGCTTCTTCCGCGGCCTGCCACGCTTGATCCATCGAATAGACCGATCCGACCGTGATGCTTTCAAATATCGATCCAGCGGCGATGTGCCCCGCCTGCAGGACAACACCCATCTGCCTTCGCACTGCCGTGGCATCCACCGAATCGACATCCTGGCCGTCGAAGCGAACCTCTCCACTCTCCGGAGTCTCGAACCCGAGCATCAACCTCAATAGCGTCGACTTCCCACACCCCGAGGTTCCGGTGAGCGCGATCATCTCGCCGGGCTTGGCATGGATCGAGACATCCTCGAGCACCTTGGGGCCCTCTGGTGAGTACCGGAAGTGGATTCTCGAGAGTTCGATCTCCCCCTTCAATCTCCCCGGATCGACGCTCGATGTGACCGTTTCCATCTCCGCGGTCATCAGCGGCTTCATCCGTTCTGCAAGCACCGTCGTATCGAGGAAATCGACGATGGTTGAACTCAGCGTCAGTGCTCCACCGAGAAAGATACCGAGGGCGGTGTTGAACGCGAGGAACACACCGATCGACATCGGAGTCTGTCCCACTGTTTGCCCGGTCACCATCGGCGTGGCAAGCATGAAGAGGATCAAGGTACTCAGCATCGGGATCGCTCTGTTGAACAGGCCCAGTCCATCGACGATCTTCTGTACGTTGTTGGAGAGACGTAACTGGCGAGCGACCTTCTCCATCCACAGGGCGAAGGCTCTCCGTTCTGCTCCGGCGACACGCAACTTGCTGACAGCACTGATCAGCTGGACCTCGAAGCCGAGCAATTCACCCTGCTCCTCCATCAACTTCCTGGCATATCTACGAATCAGAACCCCGCCGAGCATCGTCACCACCGCCACCAAGGTCGCGATGGTGATGGCAACCAGCGCGAGAGTAACGCTGTAGTAGAAGAGCAAGACGATGTTGAGGAGCGCCATGAATGAGGTCATCAGGGTCAACAGGGTCGGCCCACTGAACTCCTGACTGATGGCGTGAGCTGCTGAAACTCGCTGCAAGAGATCCCCGGTGGAGTACCTGGAGAAGAAGGACACCTTGAGACGTAAAAGTCGATCCCAGATCGCTGACTGGGCATCAAAATCAGTGATCACCGACAACCGGATGCTCACGAAGGACTGGAAGACCCTCAACAGCGTCATTCCCACCGTCACCGAGATCAGTGCCCCACCCAGCTCCATCAACAACCTGGGGTTCGAGTCGGGGATGGCAGTGTCCAGCATGATGGCCATCGCCTGGGGAATCAGCATTCCCATCACCGTCAGAAACATCGCAGCAAAGAAGAAGGCAGAAACATCGGAGAACTTGTTCTTCAGGCAGAACTTCACCAGTCCGATCGGACTCTTCTCCTCTTCATCGAGGGAACGGATCAGCACCAGAGCATCCTTCTCGAGTGATTGAGAAGTGTCCTGATTGACCCTCGTCTGCGATCCACTACGAGGATCATGAATCAGGTACTTCCCCTTCTTGTCACGCAGGATGGCCACTGGCCTGCCGTCTTCTTCCAGATAACCGACCAGGGGTCCGACATCTCGCTTCCACCACTTCCCCCGGAACACCACCCTTCGATACTGAATCCTCGAGGCTCGGGTGATCGCTTCGGCAGGATCGCTGATGGTATCCATATCGATGGAGTCTGCGATGGGCAGGATCTCGATCCCCTTCTCGGCACCGACCATCTTCATCACGGAGAAGAGATCCTCTCCAGCGATCGATTTGGTTTCCTGAGGATTCAAGACGGAAGCCAGTTGCGAGAGAGCTTGTTCAGATCTCTTTCCCTCGATGACTGAGCGTTGCTTCACTCGCTTGAGATTCTGTTCCTCTTCACGAGCTTTCGAGTCCGATCGAACCTGTTCGATACAACGATGCAGCCACTGCAGTGCACTCCATGCCGACTGCTCCGGGATCTCCGATCGGTGGACCACTTCCACTTCCAGTTCCTGAGTCGCCTCGATCCAGCTTCCTGCCGGACAGAGCACCAGGTCGTCACCTGAAGAAACGGCGTGATCTCCCGCCATTCGGCCCTCTCCACGGCTGATCCTCATCCACGCTTCCTGCTCGGCAGCGGGAGCGATCCGATGCCCTTCGGAGATGACCCGCCTCTCTCCAGCATCCAATCTTTCACAGGAGGACGGCATCTTGTGCGGATCGAGGAGAGGATAGACCTGCGAAGCCCACTTCTGAATCACCTCCACGTATGGAATCCCCAGTGATTCCGCAGCGAATCCAAGTCGATCCGTGGACAACTCGAGAACACGCAATGATTCGCTCGAGA
>CAYPPQ010000109.1:3616-6396 GCA_964412635.1 uncultured Planctomycetia bacterium
CCATCGGTACCGCGCTCGGTCTGGATGGGAAAGAGGAAGGTACCGGCACTGATGTCGCGGATGAATCGACGACGCCCGGTGGCGTGGGAATCGACGACATCGGTTGCCACCAGTTCTCCCTGTCCATCGATGACGATCCAGAACCGGTCGGGGTCGTTGAGCAGCAGTGATATATGACCCGATACCAGTCGAACCGTTCCATTCTGCTCCAGTAGTTGCGATTCAAAGTTCATCACGCACCACTCTCCGAGAACTCGTCATCGAGTTTCAGGAGCTTTGCGTAGGCCCCTCCGGAACTCCACAGATCATCGTGATTGCCGCGCTCGACCACCTTTCCATGCTCCAGAACGATGATCTCGGTGCAATCGCGGATGGTGCTCAACCGATGAGAAACGAAGATGGATGAGCAGCCCCTCATCCTCATCCTGTCGAGAACGACCCGCTCTGTCTCGGTATCGAGTGCACTGGTGGCCTCATCCAGGATCAAGATGGTCGGATTGGGAACCAGGGTCCTGGCGATCTCCAGCCGTTGACGCTGCCCTCCACTGAGGTTGTTGCCCCCCTCGATCAACTCCGCATCAAAGCCGCCGGGTAGAGCCGTGATGGTGTCGAGGATCGCTGCATCTTCACACGCCTGGAGAAGATCTGCCTCGGAAACCGTTGAGTCCCACAAGGTGAGATTGTCCCGGACCGTTCCGCTGAAGAGCAGGATCTCCTGACTGATGAAGGAGAAGGAGTTGACGAACTGATTCCTCGGCAACTGGGAGAGGGGAACATCGTCGAAGTAGATCTCACCACTCCAGGGAACCAGCTCCCCCGAGATCAACTTCGCCAGCGTCGATTTTCCCGATCCACTGCCGCCGACCAGTGCCACCCGATCACCAGGCCGGATGTGGAGGTTCATATCTTCCAGCAACGGTGGTTCCAGCGGATTATATCCGAAGGTGACATTCTCCAGGCGGATGTCTCCCACCAGGAAAACATCGTCCCCCGAATCCTCGTCCGATTGTGAAGATTCCCGTGTGTTGCGATCGAAGGGATACTTCAGTACATCATCGATGCGGTCCAGGTCCCCACGCATCTCCTGCGTCACTGAGCCCAGATCAAGCAGGTTTTCGACAGGTGCCAGAAAGCTGTTCATCAACGACTGGAATGCCACCAGCATACCGATGGTCATGAAACCATCGATGACACGAAATCCTCCGACGATGATGACGAGGACCGTTGCCAGAGCGCTGAGCAACGACGGCATCGTGCTCAGCAGAACATTGGAGACCTGAAGATTTTGCTGGGCGTTGATCGCCTTGGAGTAGTAGCCGGACCACTTCTCGTAAAAGCCCGATTCAAGACCGCTCGCCTTGATCGTCTCCATCCCCTTGAGACCCGCCATGGCGGTTCCGTGGGCCTTCCCGAACTCCTGGAGAACCCGCATCGATGCCTCGATACGACTCGATGAGATCCATCTCAAGATGAGGAAATTCAACAGCGCCACGACCAGTCCGACAGCGGTCAGCAACACATCGTAGTACAGCATCACCGTCAGATAGAGGCAGGCCATCACCACGTCGATGGCAGTCTGGGCCAGCCGTCCGGAGATATCGGTGGCGAGTTCCTCGTTCAACCTGCTCCTGTTGGCCACCTCACCTGCGAATCTCTGCACGTAGAAATCATTGGGGAGTTGCAGCAGATGCCAGAAGAACTGGCTCGACAGTTTGATGGTCAGGTTCAATCTCAGTCGCCGCAGCGAGTGCATCTGCAGGTACTTGAGACCGAGTCCGAGGATGATGGCAGAGCCCATCGCCATCATGACGGGGCGTGCCCAGTCGGCTCTTCCCTCCAGGATGATCTCGTCGAGGAACACCTGCATCAGGACCGGGAACAGGATTCCAGGCAAAACCATCAGAAAACCGATGAAGATGCAGAAGGCGATGGGAAGGGCGGAGCCAGCCAACCGTTCCGCGACTGCTCCGATCAGACTCGGTCTCTTTCCGCCTTTCTCGAACTCATCGCCGGGCTGCATCGCCAGCGCAACTCCAGTGAAGCTTCTCTCGAAGTCCTGGAGGGGAATGATCCGGTGTCCCATCGCTGGATCATTGATGTAAACCCGATCCTTCTTGAATCCTTCCAGGACAACGAAATGATTGAACTCCCAGAAGAGGATGCAGGGCATCTCCAGGTTTCTCAGGGCATCGACACTGGCCTTGATTCCATTGGATTCAAGTCCATAACGGCGAGCGGCTCGCAGTACATTGGCTGCCTTGCTGCCGTCTCTGGAAACACCGCAGTTCTGGCGCAACTTGGCGAGAGGTTCGATCCTGCCGTGATAGCCGAGGATCATCGCCAGCGAGGCGGCACCACACTCCACCGCCTCCAGCTGGAGTACAGTCGGTGTCTTCACTCGTTTTCCGGGAACGCTTGCCATGACCTCTAGTTACCACCGATTTCGCGGAGAAACGGCAACAGGAACGTGATCGGCTTGCGGTACTCGATGGTCGCATCCACCGTCACCGTCATTCCGGAGGTGACATCGATATCAGGACCGTTCCCCGAGGACCACTGGTAGCCACTGGGAGCATCGTCATCCGCTTTCAGGCGGCTGCGAACCTCGATCATCGAACCCCCGGTGCCCAGACTCATGGCGAGTTCTCGGTTGCCGACGATGGCGGCGATGGAGTCGGTGGAACGGGGAACCGAGGAGACACTGGTGATATCCCCCAGGATGCTCCCGAACCGCTCCCGCTTGATGGTGGTCGGAGTGATGCGGGTCTTCATCCCTGACT
>CAYPPQ010000110.1:0-6360 GCA_964412635.1 uncultured Planctomycetia bacterium
GGCATGTTGTACCACGATGGCATGTGGACTCGATCCTGGAGTCCACACGCCTCTTTTTTCCTTACAGACGGGACCCCACATGAATGACAAGAAGAAACACGACGACAACGATCGAAAGAAGCTCTCCGATGATGAACTGGAAGATGTAGCAGGTGGTGCCTACTCTCACACCAACTCCAGGGGTCAATCCTTTGCCCCCAGGAGCGAGAAGCAGAAGAAGGAGAGCAAGGAGCCCACTCCTGATCCGCATCACCACAACGAGAGCTAGGTCCCAGGTTTTCGTCCCGGGCGACCTTCCGTTCCCGGATCTCTCCCCGCTCTGATCGGACACCGGATGACCGGTGTCCGTGGGCGGGCTCCCCGCACCGATCTCATCCGCTGAATCGACGCCTCTGGCGTCGATGGAGATTGGCATGGCGATTGCTTCCTCCTGCCTGGCACTACCGCCAGCAGCAGGAGGTCAGATGATTCAGGTGGCTACTCAAGGGTTTCTATCGAACGGTTCCGACACGAGAGGATGCCATCACTTCCGCAGTGGAAGTGTCGCCCTGACTTGCATCGTTAGGTGTTGCATCGTTAGGTGTTGCATCGTGTGGTTTCTTTCCGTCTTCATCCCTTGTTCCCCCATCCTGGCGGGTTCCCCATCGTTGATGGTGGCGGACTCGAGCCGCGATCACCTGGTGCACCTGCGTGATCTCGATGGCGATGATCGGTACGACGGTGTCGATGAGGCGCACATCTTTTACGACGACAGCGCCGACGGGCCCGATCTGTCGGTACCCACAGCACTGCTGGCAACACCCCATCGGCTGCTGCTGCTCGATGGCGGTACCCTCGATGCGGTGCTATCGCTGCAAGACCTCGATGGGGATGGCTTCGCCGGCTCCGCCGACGAGGTGACGATCCTCTACGACGACTCGGCAGCCGGTCCCGATCTGGCGGTTCCCGTCTCGATGACTCTGGACCAGCAAGGGCGCATCCTCATCGCCGATCGCAGCACCACCCGTCGTCATGTGCTGCTACTGGAGGATCTCGATGGAGATGGCCAGATGGCATCCCCGGGCGAGGGAACCATCTGGCTGCAGCGAGACGGCAATCCACTGCTCCCCGATACCTTTCTGCCGACGGCGGTACTTCACCGGGGGGATGGAGAGATGCTGGTCGCAGATGGCGGGAGTGCCATCATCTACCGCTGTCTCGACCTCGACGGCGACGGCACCATCGTCGGAGCGGATGAACTGCAGATCTGGTTCTCATCCCCGGCAGCCACCGCCATCAACACCATCGACACCATGGTGCGCTGTCCCGATGGATCGGTACTGATCGCCGACGAGGAGCAGGGGCTTGTGTTGCGTGCCCAGGACCTCGATGGAAGCGGCCAGATCGAACCGTGGGAGGTGGTCCCCTTCGTCGATGGGCAGGCACCGCTGGCGACGGTGGAAACTCCCCGGCGTCTGTTGCCGATCCCCGGCGGTACCGTGATCATCGGCGACGCCGACCAGGACGCCCTGTTCCGGGTGCAGGATCTCGACGGGGACGGGGAGGCGAACTCCATCGACGAGCAGCAACCGGCCTACCTCGACGGCGGTCAGCTGCTCCCATCGGTGGCGGGGATCTCGCTGGTTCCCGGTCCCCTCGTCATCACCATCGATCAGGTCTCTCCACAGCTGGTCGACGAGACCGGGGGTACTACCCTTCTCATCGAGGGCAATGGCTGGAATCCGGGCGCCTTCGTCACCCTTCGAATCGGCGGCGAGGGGATCGAAGCGACCGCCCCGTTGAACACCCTCATCACGGCGATCCTGCCGCCACTGGCCTCGGGGCAACACGATCTCGTCGTCGAAATCGATGGCCAGGATGAATTCGTCGCCACCCCCATCGTGGCGGTCCCCTTCTTCATCCGTGGCGATGTCGATGGCGATCAATCGGTCAACATCACCGATGCGATCTTCTTGCTTCGCTGGTTGTACCTGCCCGCTTCCGATCCGGTACCGTGCCCCGACAGTGCAGACCTCGACGACAACGGTCTCATCCAGTTGCAGGACGCCATCGCCCTGCTCAACTTCCTGTTCCTCTACGGAGACCCGCCTCAGCCCCCTCACCCGCTCGAGGGTGCCGATCCCGATCAAACGGGTCCCGGCTGTCAGCCCTGATCGATCCTCGAATCGGTGCCAGGGGAGAGCAGGAATCTCTGGTTCTGACCGGTACCGGTGCTAAATTCCTGTCCATGACTTCCGACGAAGACAGCCACCAGCAACAACCCTCTCCCGCCTGGCAACAGGCGCTGGAGTGGCTTGAATCGCTGGCAGAGGATCACTCCCTGCTGTCGGAATTCGATGAAGAGACCCTCAACCGGCTGCGGGCAGCGGCGGGCAAGATCTCCTTTCCGGAGAAATCGCAACGGCGTGCCCTGGCTCGCAAGAGAAAGCGCGAACGGCGCAGGAGCACCCGGCTCGGTGACGATGCGATGCTCAACGCCACCAGTAATCGCTCCCTCAAGCGATCGATGAGGTTCCCGGTGGCACCACTGGCGATCCCCATGGCGGATGATTCCCGGGAGTTACTGCAACAGCAGGCGGCGGATGTGGAGACGCCCACAGGGGAGCAGGAGCAGTTGCAAGAAGCGCGCAACTGTTACATCTGCAAGAGTGACTACCGCCAGTTGCACCACCACTACGATTCGATGTGTCCCACCTGTGCCGAGTTGAACTGGAGCAAGCGACTGCAGAGTGCCGACCTTTCCGGCCGCTTCGCAGTGGTGACCGGTTCCCGCGTCAAGATCGGCTACGAGATCTCACTGATGTTACTGCGTGCCGGCGCCACGGTGGTGGCCACCACACGATTCCCCTGCGATTCCGCCCGACGCTTCGCCAGGGAGGAAGATTTCTCCCGGTGGAGTGATCGGCTGCGGATCCATGGACTCGACCTGCGTCACACACCGAGCATCGAGGCTTTCGCCAGTTACCTCGACGACAATCTGCCGCAGGTCGACTTCCTGATTCACAACGCCTGCCAGACGGTGCGAAGACCACCCGCCTACTACCAGCACCTGGTCGGCGGAGAAGATCCTGAAGATTTGTCCCCATCGATTCGACCGCTCCTGCACGGTCACGAGCAGCTGGTCGCACGTCTGCAGGAGAGTGGCGAGAATCTGGCAGAAGCGGGGCTCGAGTGCCGCGATAGCAGTGGAGCCACACCGCAGGAAACATCCCTGATGACGGAGCTGGATGACCGCGAGATCCTTCAACAAGGAGTGACCCACGCCGCTCGCATGAGTCAGGTCGACCTGCTGGGAGAAAACCAGCAGTCGCACCTGTTCCCCGCCGGAATTCACGATGGCGACGGCCAGCAGCTCGACCTTCGCCAGAAGAACTCGTGGCGGATGGAACTGGACGAGGTTCCCACCATCGAGATGATCGAGGTGCAACTGGTCAACTCCATCGCCCCCTTCGTGCTGACCGCCAGGCTCAAACCGATGATGCTTCGCACCGATACCCGCGACAAACACGTCGTCAATGTCTCCGCCATGGAGGGGCAGTTCTATCGCACCTTCAAGACCACTCGCCATCCCCACACCAACATGGCCAAGGCCGCCCTCAACATGATGACGAGAACCTCTGCGCCGGAGTTCGCCCGCGATGGCATTCACATGAACAGTGTCGATACCGGCTGGGTCACCGACGAGGACCCCTTCGACAAGACGGTGGTGAAGGAGGAGGAGCAACGATTTGCCCCTCCCCTCGATTCCATCGATGGGGCGGCACGGGTGCTCGACCCCATCTTTTCCGGGTTCCACAGTGGAGTTCACTGCTGGGGCCAGTTTCTCAAGGACTACCAGCCGACACGCTGGTAGGGAGAGAGAGATCTACCGATGAAGCGACCACATGAATCGATGAAGTTCATCCAGCTGTCGATCGTCGCGATCGTGTGCTTGCTACTGATCGGTTGCGGCACCTCTCAGGCGAGGAACGACGACGATGGTGCAGCCGCCACCCCGCAACCCAACATCATCTACATCATGGCGGACGAGCTGGGCTACTACGAACTGTCGCTGATGGGTCACCCTCACATCCTCACCCCCAACATCGATCAGATGGCTGCAGAGGGGATGCGTTTCACCCACGCCATGGCGGGATCCTCCCTCTGTGCCCCGACCCGCTGCTCGCTGATGACGGGGAAGCACAGCGGCCACACATCGGTTAGCAGCAACGGCGGCGGCACGCCACTGCGGGCGGATGAGGAAACCATCGCATCGATGCTGAAGGGGGCGGGCTATGCCACCGGCGGCTTCGGCAAGTGGGGCTGCGGTGGTCGCGATTCCACCGGAGTTCCTGAAGAGCACGGATTCGATCTCTTCTTCGGATACTACGATCAGGTCCACGCCCACAGTTACTACCCTCCGTACCTGATTCGAAACAGTGAAGAGGTGCCGCTGCCGGGCAACAACGGTGGACGCAAGGGGCAGACCTATGCCCACTACCAGATCGTCGATGCCGCACGACAGTTCATCCGCGACAACGCCGATGGCCCCTTCTTCTGCTACATGCCGGTCACTCCCCCCCACGGTCTCTTCGACCTCCCCGAGGATGATCCGTCGTGGGCGCTGTTTCGTGATCGGGATTGGCCGAGGGAAGCGCGTCGCTACGCCGCCATGGTGCACATGCTCGACCGTCAGGTGGGAGAACTGTTCGACCTGCTGGAAGAACTGGATATCGATGGCAACACCATCGTCATCTTCTGCGGCGACAATGGCGGCCAGGACTACTTCCGCAGCAAGGACACGCCACGGGGATTCCATGGTCCCAACGTCAATCCCCTCGACGGCGTGCAGTTCCGCGGACAGAAGGGCACCCTCTACGACGGCGGCTTGCGGATTCCGGCGGTGGTTCGCTGGCCCGGTCACATCCCGGCGGGACAGATCAGCGATCACCACTGGTACTTCCCCGATGTGATGCCGACGCTGGCGGAACTCGCCTCTGTCGATGCTCCCGGCGACACCGATGGCATCTCCTTCATCCCCGAGTTGCTCGGGGATCCACAGCAACAGGTCGATCACCAGTTCATGTACTGGGAACTGGGAGCCAGGCGTGCGGTACGGATGCAGAACTGGAAGGCGATCCGACCCGCCCGGGGCAAACCGTGGGCGCTGTACGACCTGACCACCGATCCCTCCGAACGAAACGATCTCGCCCTGCAGGAACCGGAGTTGCTGAAACGGTTACAGGCGTACGCGCAGCAAGCGCATCAACCGGCGCTGGAAGGCACCTTCGCCGATCGCACCCGTCACGAGAGAGATCGCCAGGCGAAGAAGGGCTTCAACAAGTAGCGAATCAACAAGCGCGAATCAACAGGTCGAAGCGGCCTGGGGAGTGATCGCTAGCGATCCTTCTTCTTGCGCTTGAAGAGGTCGTCGAGTCCCTTCTTCAGCGCCTTGTCGAGGAGCTTTTTCCCCTGCTCCGGGTCGAGTCCCGATTCCTTCAGGCCGCCCCCGAACACCTTCAACAGGTCCTTGGCATCGCCTAGTACCTTCAGTTTGTCGGAGCCATCGACTTCGATCGCCTCGATCGCCTTGACGAGGATGGCGTCGAGCACGATCACCATCACCTCCGCCAGCAGTACGCCCTTGTGCTTCTTGCCGATCTCCTCGATCTCGAAGGGGGGCACATCGAGATCGATGGGCCACGATCCACCGCCGGGGATCGTCAGCACGCCGGTCACCTTCATCCCCTCCACCTTCAGCTTCTCGATGACGAACTTCTTGCCACTCTTCTCGGCGGAAGATTTCTCCCCTTCGCCGCGGGCGGGGAGATTGTTGCGAATCGTCAGCAGGTTGAGCCGGGGACCGTCCTTGTCGATGATCGATTCCGCCAGCAGTTCCAACCCATCGAGTTTGACCGAGGGGATCACCACCCGATCCTCCAGCAACGATGGCATCGAAAGCGCTGCATCGAACCGTTTCATCTGAAAGAAGTGCGGCTGCTGGTAGCCCTCGGGGTTCTTCAGCCTCAGCCCGATCATTGCCAGGTTTCCCTTGAATACATCGACCCTGGCGCCAACGAGATCGGTACTCCCCGCCCCCAGCGCCACATCTCCACCGGCGATGACCGCCGCCCGCACCGCAGCATCCTTGTAGAGGTAAAGCCCCCCCACCGCCAACACCATCAGTGTCATCAACACCGCAAAGATCTTCTTGAATCGATTCATCGTTCCCTCAATTCGTTGGCGTGCATCCCGTCCCATCATCCATATCACGAAATGAATCGAAACCACAGTGCACTTCATGCAAGAAGCCCCGCAACTCCTCGAGTTGCGGGGCTTCAACGATGCAAAGGTGTGGTCATTTTCAGACGCGGTAGCGTT
>CAYPPQ010000111.1:0-6281 GCA_964412635.1 uncultured Planctomycetia bacterium
AGAGCTGCGAGCAGATCTCCTGGGAGCGGTCGCTGGGGAAGATATCGACAAGCCGGGTGATGGCACCACGGGTATCGCGGGTGTGCATCGTGGTGATGACGACATGACCCGTTTCGGCAGCGGTCAACGCCAGGGCAGCGGTCTCGGTATCGCGAATCTCTCCCACGAAGATGACGTCGGGGTCTTCCCGCAGGGCGCTGCGCAAGCCGTCGGCGAAGCAGGGCAGGTGATTGCCCAGCTCTCGCTGGGAGATGAGGGCGCGATCTCCCTCGAGGATGTACTCGATGGGATCTTCCAGGGTGATGATTCTCTCACCTCGGTCACGGGCTCGACGACGCAGGAGGCTGGCGACGGTGGTCGATTTGCCGCTGCCGGTGACCCCGGTGACGATGACGAGTCCTTGCTGCATCGAGATCAGGTCCTGCCACGACCGTTCCATCGGAAAGCCGATCTCTTCGGGGGGCGGGACGTTGCTGGCCAGCACCCGGATCGCCGCACACAGTCCTTCCCGCGAGCGGAAGGCGTTGAGGCGGAAGGAGAGATCGCGCCCGGGCCACTCCCACGAGGCATCGATGTCGATCCCCTCTTGCAACTTGTCGAGGGCTGACTGCCTGAGGACCGGTTTCAGCAGCGCCAGCACCATCTCTTCATCGAGTGCTGAAGCCTGGGGGAGGGGAACCAGCTCACCATCGAACCGGTAATGTGCTTCACGGCCCGGTTGCAGGTGCAGATCGCTGATGCGGTGAACTCCGTCGGAGAGGAACGCCGGTTCGTCGAAACGACCGAGCAGGTCCTCCAGGCTCCACATCGTGTCTGCTACGGGGTAGACGGCGGTAAACAGGTTGGAGGATGTCATCGGAGTCGGCTCCCTTCACCGGCGATGAATGCTACCTGAGCGCGGCTGCTGTGGCACGGTTGCGGGTTCTCGATCTGAGGCTTATCCTTGAGAAACGGCCTGGATGACCCCTCATTATCGGTTTTCCCGGCGAAATCCCACGGTCCGAGCGATTTTTGCTGCAGATGCACTGCTCGATCGCCGATGAGATGGGAAGTTGGCCGGTGGCCGGCTCGCGTGCGTGACTCCCGGGAAGTACGCCCCCCGGGGGACGCATTCGAGCCCGCGATCGTTCCTGGAAATGTGTCATGGTCGGTCCACGCGGATTTGAACACGAGAACATCGCTCCTTCCGATCTCAAACGCCTCGAGGCGTGCGAGAAGCGCATCGGTTATCGCTTCCAGGACCCCAATCACCTGGTCCAGGCGCTGACCCATTCATCTCTGAAGACCATCGATAATCCCTGCAATGAACGGATGGAGTTCCTGGGGGACTCGGTACTGGGGATGGTGATGACGGAGTTTCTCTTCAACTTCTTCCCCGATCGTCCAGAGGGAGAACTGACCCAGATCAAATCGGCGGTGGTTTCCACCAATACCCTCGCCGAGGAGAGTCAACGACTGGGACTCGATGAGGCCTACGCCGTCGGCAAGGGTGTCACCAGTCGCCGTAAGTTACCCAGTAGTCTGATGGCCAACGTGTTCGAGGCAGTGATCGCAGCGATTTACCTCGATGGCGGGATTGTCGAGGCGAAGGAATTCATCATCCGAAACCTGTATCACCAGGTGCTGGCGGTGAATCAGAAGGAACACTCCGTAAACTACAAATCGATCCTTCAGCAGCATCTTCAGCGAGAAGATGGATCGACTCCCAACTACAAGGTGGTCAGCGAGAGTGGTCCCGATCACGCCAAGGAGTTCGTGGTGCAGGCGATGATCAAGCGCAAGTCGCTGGGGGCCGGCGAAGGAACCACCAAGAAGGAAGCTGAACAGGCCGCCGCCAAGGCAGCACTGGAAGAACTCGGCATCGATCCGTCCGTCTGAAACAGACTCGCGACTGCACCGCACATGAAAAAAGTCGGTTCGGGAGAGAGTTCACCGATCACCACTCTTGCAGCAGCATCGACCCTCTCTCCCTTACCGACAGCACAAGGGCTCCTGGTGGGACAGGGTATCTAGTTGTTCTGGTTATCTCTTTTCGTTCTCACCATCTTGTGAACTCTTCTCCTGTTGTTGAAGCGCAACCAGTTCCATCTGGTCGATCAAGATCTTGCAGCGCTGGATGAGATTCGGGTTCGAGGCGAACAGAACGATGGAGTTGGTCGAGGGGGCTGCTACCACCTCCACTCGTTCCTTATCCCAGAACTTGCTCATTTCCCGGAGCGCCTTGAAGGTGTCATCCAGGCTGGAGTGCTTCAGGGGAATCACGGTGCTCTGGAATGGATCTTCTTCCAGCGAGACCGGTGGGGTGGCAAAGACTACCTTGAGAACGGGGTCTCTGCTGGTTCCTCTCGTACGGATTGGAATCGATCGGAAGCGACTCTCTTCCGCTGGAGAGTTGACCACGTGCAGTGTCCAGCCAAGCATCCGAAGTACATTCATCGCCATCATTCTGGATGTGGACTGCTCCAGATCGAAGAGGTGCAACATATGCACCTTCTGCTCCTCCAGCTGAAGATCTTCGATGTCTTCTCCCGAATGGAAGATCACCGTGTACCGGGGATCGTCATCGATGACCTGCAGCAGCTGCAATACCGAGACCTTGAAGGGAGATCGATCGACATCGGATGGCGCAGGTGGTGTGGTACTGGCGAGTTCGAGGGTCGACTCCGCCAGCGGATGACAGGCACCGACAGGTGAACTCATCGCCGGGGCGAAGAGGGAGATGAAGGCAGTGAAGAACACCATCGATGTGGTGTTCCTGAGAATTCGGGAGACCATGCTGGTCCTCCTTTCGAGAAAATTACCGGCGGGACGACCGGGCGGGCATCGGATGGATTGCATCCGCCGTGCCGGAGGTGGATCGTCTTGAAACGGCAGATTCCCGTCGTTTCGACGGTTTTGGCGCAGAGGGCCCCTTCCCGGGGCATTCGGTGTATGAATTTCAAACACTTCCGGGAGAGCGCGGGAGTCGCTGGGTGGTCGCGGATATCCTGCGACCTTCTCGAAACCAGCAGCGCTGAGGTGGCGAAAGGAAGAAGTTCTCGATGAAGGTGGAGCCGCAGCACATCGATGATGATCGCGATGCACTGGTGGAGCGTGTCGTCGCCACGTCACCGGTTCTTCACGAGGTGCACCGTCGCCTGCTCGCTGACAACCTCCTTCATGTCAATCGTTGCCAGGATGGTGCCGCCGGCATCCTCGTGGCTCATCTCGCCGAACAACTGCAACGTCCCCTGGTGATCCTCTGTTCCAGTCCCGATGCTGCCGAGAGATTGAGAAGAGATGCCTCCACCTTCACGGCGGAGCCGATCGGTCACTTCGGGATGTGGGAGAGTCTCTTCGAGGAGGATTCGGAACCGGATCCGGAGACGTTCCGCGAGCGGCTGGAGACGGTCAAGGATCTCGAGTCAGGTTCGCTCCGAACCATCGTCGCGCCGATCCAGGCGGTCCTGCAACCCCTCTCCAGGGAAACCGGCGAGGATCATCGGGTCCTGCTGCGCAGGGGAGATCGAAGGGATCCGGGAGATCTTGCACGTTCGCTGGTGAAGGCGGGTTATCGACGCTTTCCACAGGTGGCGAGACCGGGCGATTTTGCCATCCGCGGTGGCCTTCTCGATGTGTGGCCACGGGAGAGTAGCAGCGCCTATCGCCTCGACTTCTTCGATGATGAGATCGATAGCATCCGTTCCATCTCGCCACGGGATCATCGTACCGGAGAAGAGATGGAGGTGCTGGTACTGACCATCGCACCGAAGGAAGCGTGGTTCATTCGAGGCTGGACGGGGAAGGAACAACTGCTCTTCGACGCATTGTCGGAAGATGCTGTGGTGGCGGTGTGGGATCCGCAGGAGGTGGAGGACAAGGTCCACTTCCTGGTGGGGCAGTGGGCCAGCAAGAATCGCCAGCAGCTGTGTGATTCCTTCTGGGCGCGGGCGGCTCGCTTCATGCGAATCCAGATGGAGCCGCTGGTGGCGGAGGCGGCCCACAAACCGATCTCGTTGCCTGTCGTCTCGGCCGAGCGATTCCAGGGTTCCTTCGATTCGACCATCACCGCCCTGGCAGAGGAGTCCGATCGAGGTGCCGACGTGCTGGTGTTCCTGCGCCAGGAGGCGGAAGCGGAACGCTTTCGCGAGGTGCTGCAGGAGGCATCTTGCGGACCCTCAACCCGGGTGCGACTGGGAGATCTCTCCAGCGGGTTCCGCTGGGATGAGCCAGGGGGCGGTATCTTCGTCAGCGGAAATGCAGCGCTGGGGCGCAAGAGATCCCTCGATCGGGTGCAGAAAAAACGGGTCGAGGGACGGGCGGTGGACGATTTCCTGGAGCTGGAGGAGGGCCAGCTGGTGGTTCATGTCGGCCACGGCATCGCTCGCTTCCAGGGATTGCGGACGGTGCGAGACGGAGCGCGACAGGGAGACTTCCTGGTGCTGGAGTTCTCGGAAGGGGTGACCCTTCTGGTTCCCGTCGATCGCATCGACCTGGTACAGAAATATGTCGGTGGTGGGCGCAGACCGGGCCGTCTTGACAAGCTGGGGTCGACCTCGTGGTCCAACAAGAAGGCGAAGGCGGAGGAGGCACTCCACGATCTGGCAGCGGAACTGCTGGAGGTACAGGCGTTGCGGGCAGAGCGTCCCGGATTCCAGTTCCCGGTGGATGACGCCGCACAGATCGCCTTCGAGGAGGCGTTTCCCTTCGAGGAGACGACCGATCAGCTGGAGACGATGGTCGCGATCAAGTCCGACATGGAAAAGCCCAAGCCGATGGATCGGCTCGTCTGCGGGGATGTCGGATACGGCAAGACGGAGCTGGCGATGCGAGCCGCCTTCAAGACGATCGGTGCCGGCAAGCAGGTTGCGGTACTGGTGCCTACCACGGTGCTGGCACAGCAACATCTGGTCACCTTCAGGGAACGGATGGCAGAGTGGCCGGTACAGATCGAATGTCTCAGCCGCCTGGTGTCTCGAAAGGACACCAACTCGGTACTGGAGCGAGCTTCAACGGGAGAGGTCGATATCCTCATCGGTACCCATCGAATGCTCTCCGGCGATGTCAACTTCAAGGATCTCGGACTCATCGTCATCGACGAGGAGCAACGATTCGGGGTGGCCCACAAGGAGAAGCTGAAGCAACTGCGTCGCCTCGTCGACATCCTGACGATGACAGCGACGCCGATACCGAGAACCCTTCACATGTCGATGGTGGGGGTGAAGGACATCTCCAGCCTGCACGAGGCGCCCGAAGGACGAGCACCGATCCAGACCGAGGTGTGCAACTTCGATGAGGCTCGCTTCCGCCAGATCGTGCTACGGGAACTGAATCGGGATGGGCAGGTGTTCTGGCTGCACAACCGGGTGCAGAGCATCCAGCAATGTCGCCAGCGAGTGGAGTCGTTACTGCCGGAAGCGAAGGCAGTGGTTGCTCATGGACAGATGAACGAACACGAGCTGGAAGACCGGATGCTCGATTTCATCGACAAGCGAGCCAATATCCTCATCTCGACCACCATCATCGAGAGTGGTCTCGACATTCCCAGTGCAAATACCCTCGTCATCGAACGGGCAGATCGATTCGGTCTGTCGCAACTGCACCAGTTGCGAGGAAGGGTTGGAAGAAGCCATCACAAGGCGTACTGCTACCTGCTCTTGCCAGACGGGCAGCCGCTTCGAAGAGATGCCAAGCAACGGATGAATGCCATCGAGGAGTACTCGCAGCTGGGAGCAGGATTCCAGATCGCCATGCGAGACCTCGAGATCCGTGGTGCTGGCAACATCCTCGGCAAGGAACAGTCGGGACACATCGGTACCATCGGATACGACCTCTTCTGTCGACTGCTCGATCGAGCGGTGTCGGATATGCGCGGCATGCCTTGGCAGGAACCTCCGGAGGTGGAGATCGCCTTGCGAGGACTGTGCCGGATCCCGGAGGAGTACATCTCGGACACGCGTCAGCGTCTGCGATCTTATCGATCGATCGCCACGGCACTGCGACAGACGGAACTCGATCTGCTCCAGGAGGATCTCGTCGACAGGTTCGGGCCACTCCCCGCAGAAACTGCCCGTCTCATCGGACAGCAACGACTACGTATCCGTCTCGGGGGCGAGTGGGGAATCAAGAGGGTCGCCCCGGAAGAAGGTTGGCTGGTGATGCGAGGTGACAGGGATGCGATGGTGAAGGGAATTCAGGGTCTTGGCTGGGAATTCCGCGACCTCCCCGACGGAACGGTGGCGGGCAAGCCCATCGATGCAGAAGCACCGAACGATCTCGATGGAGTGCTGTCGATCTTGAAG
>CAYPPQ010000112.1:0-6181 GCA_964412635.1 uncultured Planctomycetia bacterium
CAAGACGATGGTGGCAGCCTACCTGGTCGGAACCCGGGGCAGGATTCGCGACGCTGTAGTCCTGGGACTGGTGGTCACCTTTGCCCACACCATCAGCATCTTCTTGCTCGGACTGTTACTCCTCGGCCTGATCGAGGCCAGCACCGACAAGAGTTCCTCCGCCACCTATCAGAACTGGCTCACCACCATCTTCAGTTTCGGTTCGGGAGCGATGCTCGCTCTGTTCGGGATGTTCCTGGCAAGGCGCCGGTGGAAGCAAGCCAACGGTCACTCTCACGATCACTCTCACGGTCACTCGCACGGTCACTCGCACGATCACTCGCACGATCACTCTCATGTCCCGGACAACTGGGGGAAAGAGAGTGGAGTGCGCTTTCGCGATCTGATTACCCTCGGCTTCAGTGGTGGGATCGTGCCGTGTCCCGCCGGATTCACCATCATCCTGGTGGCTGCTCACTTCCAGGCACTACTGCTGGGGCTGGTGGTACTGGGAGTCTTCAGCTTCGGACTGGGACTGATGCTGATCGGCATCGGTTGCGTGCTGGTGGTCGGCAAGGAACGCTGGCTCGACCACATCGGATCGCCACTGAAATCTCGCTTTCTACGCATCGCACCGGTGGTCTCGGCGATGCTGGTGAGCCTCATCGGGGTGTGGTTCTGCGTCGATAGCGTGCTGCGGGGTCAGGACTCCATCGCCCAGATGTTGCGAGCTCTGGCACGACAACTCGACGGTTAGTCGCTCAGTTCGATGCCCACTGCGTCGAACATGGCACGCGCCTTGTGGTGCAGTTCCATCCGTTCCGACGTCGGTTGCGAATCCCAGGTCACCGCCCCCCCGAAGGGAACCAGTGCTTGCTGACCGCGCAGCAGTGCGGTGCGGATGGCGATGCTCAGTTCCATGTCTCCACACGGATCCAACCAGCCGATGGAACCGGTATAGACGGAGCGAGGCCACGGCTCGAGGGTGCGGATCTGCTCGATGGCAGCCAACTTGGGAGCACCGGTGATCGACCCGCCAGGAAAGGTCGCCCTGAGGATCTCTCCCGGGCCAGGATCTCCCCGCAGTTCCCCCCGGATGGTCGCCACCGTGTGCAGAACCGAGGCGTAACTCTCCACCACCGCCTCCGACACCACCTCGACGCTGCCCGGGCGGCAGATCTTGCCCAGATCGTTGCGTTGCAGGTCGACGATCATCGCCAGTTCCGCCCGCTCCTTCGGATCCGCCAGCAATCGCTCCGCCCCGGCACGGTCCTGCTGCGCATCTCCACTGCGGGGAACGGTTCCCTTGATCGGTCGAGTAGCGATGCGATCGCCCCTGCGCGAGAGAAATTGCTCGGGGGATGCGGAGACCACCGAGAAGGGATCTCCCTGGATCATGGCACCGTAGGGAACCGGCTGCGCTCGCCTCCAGATTCGATGCAGTTGCAGAGCAGAGGGAACCGGATCGAGGATCCAACCTCGTGCGAGGTTGACCTCGTACACATCGCCCTCCCCGATCCTTCGGCGGATCTCCGATACCGCGGAAAGATACTGATCATCGGTGAGAGAGGAGTCGATGATGCGAGTGTTCATCTTCGTCTGGCTGGGATCCGCGGTGCAGGATTCACTACTGACTCCACCACCCTGTAATCGTTGGAAACGATCTCGCCAGCCGGCTCTCGCCCGGTGGACGAACCAACCTCTACCCTCCTCGGCATCGATGACGATCACCTCATCGTAAAGACTCCAGCTCAGATCAGGGACATCTTCGAGTAGTTTTGCAACCGCACCGGTGGGCATCTTCCGCGGTGATGAAACACCCAGGAATCGATCCGCTGCTTCGTACCCGATCCATCCCACCGCTCCACCTTGAAAAGGCAGGGAAGGAATCGGCGAATCGTGATGATGAGCCCAGCTTTGCCACCACATCTCGAAGGCGTCGAGGGGATCTGCTTCCCCCTCCGTCGTCTCCCCCCCTGCCCGTCGAAGAGTCCAGCGCTGTCCCCGTGCCTCGAAGGTTTCCAGCGGGTCGATGCCAAGGATGTGCCAGCGACCGGTACCAGCCACCTGAAGACCGCTCTCCAGGAAGAATCCGCGACGGTCGGGGGGAAACCTCTGGAGCCAGCGATCGGCATCGACCGATTGCAACTCCTCGAAGTGCGGCTCCCCTTCGAAGGGAGCTGTCGGTGAAGAATCGCCGATCATCCGCATTCCCTCCCGAAGTCAGAGCTGGAACCGACCGGATTCTCCTGCAGAAACCCGCCGAATGTGCCGAAGATAACATCAAGGAGTCGACCGGGGACCCGAAGTCGCCTCCCTGACCGTGGACCCGATCCAGTGACCGATTTCGCCGCGAACAGCGGAGAATCGGTTCCTCCCCATGAGTGAAGTTGAACAGTTTCTGTACAGAAAGAGAAGCACCTGTATGTCGGATGATTCCCCCATGATCCCCACCGCCGAGCGTTCCCTGATGGTGGTCAGCAAGGAGCAGGAACACTGCGTCCTCTACGACGGAAACGATCTCCCCTCGCTGCTGGAGCATCTCTTGACGATGGGCTGCCCACCCCCCTCAAACCTGGAGGAAGCGGCAAACCTCGATGAGGAGTCCCTCACCCAGGATCACTTCCGGGCAATCATCCGCGAACTGCTGAGTCGAAAGCACGCCTCCCTCGTCTAGCGACGGGGATCGAGTCGATGACGGCAGCGCTGCGACACTTCTCCTGAAGTTATCCACATCCGCCTCGATCAGACCGCTGGTTATCCACGAATTTCATCGAGGTCGCCCCGGGACGAAGGATTCTCTTCACATTTTTTTTCGGCCTTCGTAGGATCTTCGCAGGGGAAACGCCGCCCCGCTGGATGGAAGTTGGTGCCCTGTCATGGACTCGTTCCTGACTCACCTCGAAGCCGAGCGGAATCTAAGTCCCGAGACTCTTCGGGCTTACCGTAAGGATCTGGAACAACTCCGCGACTTCTTTGAAGTCGAGGACCTCGAACAGATCGCCGCCAAGGACAACTCGGAAGTGCGCCGCTGGCTGGCCCACTTCACCGAGGTCGGATACTCACGCAGCACCGTGGCCAGAAAACTCGCCTCGATTCGGGGCTACTTCCGATTCCTGATGGGACAGGGACGCATCCAGGGCCGTTGTGCCTTCCTGGAACTGAGTACCCCTCGAGTGCCGCGATCGCTCCCCCACTTCCTCACCGTTCAGGAAGTGCTGCGGCTTCTCGATCAACCGGAGACCAATACCTACCGCGGCCTGCGTGATCGAGCCATCCTCGAGATCCTCTACAGCACCGGTCTGCGTGTCAGCGAACTGGTCGCCCTCGACTGGCAACACATCGAGGTGGAGGGTCGACTGGTACGAACCTTCGGTAAGGGGAGCAAGGAACGCATCGTTCCCATCGGGGAACACGCATTGACGGCTCTCTTCGCCTACCAGGATGCCATCCCCTCGCGCTGGAGACCTGAGGATGGCACCTGGAATCCGCTTCCGGTTCTTCTCAATCGCTTCGGTGACCGCATCTCCGATCGCTCGATCCGAAAGATCTTTGACCGTTACATCGGCAAAGCCGGTCTCGACAAGCGCACCAGTCCCCACACTCTCAGACACTCCTACGCAACGCATCTCCTCGACAGGGGGGCGAACCTGCGACAGGTCCAGGAACTTCTGGGACACAAGCACCTCGCCACCACGCAGGTCTACAACCACCTCAGCAGTGAGAAGATCTCGGAGCGACACCGCTCCGACCATCCCCACAGCGAACTACCCGAGGTGGAAAAGAGCCGCTGATCGCCTGGAGACTCGAGGAGATCTGCACACACCAGCGGGGGAAGATTGCCGTATCTCCTCGAAGTGGCTATCCTTCTTCCTCTGGACAGATCCAGTAGATCCGGGCTGGCGTAGCTCAGTTGGTAGAGCACAGCTTTCGTAAAGCTGAGGTCACGGGTTCGACTCCCGTCGCCAGCTCCAGTAAATTTCGCTGACCCCGCAGACAAACCTGTCTGTGGGGTCCTGATTTCTCTCTCCCCTGCAAATTCCCCCCTCCTTTCCTCCTCGAACCGGCCCGAGATCACCTCTACAATGAGGGCAGGGCTGAACCTCGAAAATTACCGTAGCCAGGTCTGGCATGTTTACGTGGTGAAGTCGTGATCCTCTGGTCAGGCTCTTTCCTGCTCTGCGGATCCGAGACTTCTCCTCTTCGACTGTCTCGAGGTCGTCAACCCGTCCAACAGAACGCCCGCTCTGTACCAAGCGTCCCGCAATCCTCTGAAAGGGGACCCATGTCTTCGATTCCAATCTCGAGGAGACGGCGATCGTTCAGTGCCATGTTGCCGTGGATCTGTTCGCTCCTGTTTCTGACGACAACAACCCTGGATGCTCAGTGTGATCCGGGAGGCGGTCTGGGCGGCACCGGCGCCGACGTGATTGTCGGGGAACTGACCGGTACCCAGAGTTACGGTACGGCCAACGGCTACTATGCGTACTCGGTGGGCACCACATCCTGCAACATCGGTACCGAAGAGTTGCTGTGGATCTCCAACACCAACCAGCATCCGGTGATCGGGCAGAACATGTTCCGTCTCAAGGATGGGGTTCTGGAACAGATCGGAATGAGCTGGCTCAAGCACGGCTTCACTGCGCTGCAGGGCAACACCTGCGGCTGCGGCTGCGTTTCATCCGGCACCGGCTCGAGACTCGGAGTCGGATGTTCCGATCCCTACGGTGCCTCCCTCAACGGCAGCCAGGGAAGTCTCGGCGCACGCTCCGAGGTGACCGATCCAGCTCACGGCATCTTCACTTACCCCCAGGTGCTCGATCCGGGAAACTCGGACCTGACCTGGAGGCGTCTGCGTGTCCATGGAAATGATCTCAATCCAGCTCTCAACATTGGAGCCCAGTACTTCGTCGAGGGACACTACGTCACTCCCGACGATGCTGCAGCGGGGAATCACCACAACAACACCAGTTACCGACAGGTGAATGTCTCCTCCAACTCGTCCAATCACCCCATCACCTTCGTCGGGTCGACACAGCGTCAACAGCCCGGCATCCAGGCGTGGCAAGATAACGACCCGAGCGTCACTCTCGTCGACATTCCGGATGGCGACGATGGTCTGCTGATCCTCGGCTACAAGGTCATCCAGGTCACCGCAAACCTGTGGCAGTACGAGTACGCCCTCTACAACATGGACTCGACCCGTTCGGTACGATCTTTCTCACTGCCATTGCTCGGAGTCGTAGCCAGTGACATCGGCTTCCGCGATGTCGAGTACCACAGTACCGAGGTCTACGACGGAACCGACTGGACAGCATCCACCAGTTCCGGAGAGATGTCGTGGAGTACATCGACCTTCGCCCAGAATCCCAATGCAAACGCATTGCGCTGGGGCACGATGTACAACTTCCGCTTCACCACCACCTCCGCCCCCACCGCGGCCAATGCCACGCTGGGACTGTTCCAGCCAGGCGCAGGGGACACCCTGCTGGTGCCGACGCTGGCACCGATGGTGGGCAACCTCGACTGCAACAACAACGGCATCCCCGATGCGGATGAAATCGCCAACGGCGCATCCGATTGCGACGGCAACGGATTGCTCGATGAGTGTCAGGACGACTGCGACGGCGATGGCATCGCAGATGCTTGCGAGCTGATCAACGGCGCACTCGATTGCGACGGCGACTTCGTTCCCGACACCTGTCAGATCTCGGCGGGAGCAGCGGATTGTGACTTCGACGGCATCCTCGACAGCTGTGAGATCCTGCAGGGGACCGAAACGGACTGCGATCTGGACGGCACCATCGATGGCTGCCAGATCGCCTCCAATCCTTCCAGCGACTGCGACGCCAATGGAGTTCTGGACGCCTGTGAATCTGCCGGAATCGTCTCCTACACCGACGTCGTCTCGCCACCGGCTCCCATCGCTGACAATCTGCCGACGGTGATCCGGACCATCGAGGTGACCCAGCCGGGTCTTGTTGACGATGTCGACGTGGCCATCGACCTGGTCCACACCTGGATCGGAGATCTCGCCATCTCGGTCAGCAATCCGCTAGGTACTACTTCCAATCTTCACAGCCAATCCGGCGGCAATACCGACGATCTCAACACCGTCTACGATGACGATGGAAATCCAGGAACCACTGCGCCCGCCTCGCCCCTCTCCGCATTCGATGGACAGAGTTCCATCGGAGACTGG
>CAYPPQ010000113.1:0-6095 GCA_964412635.1 uncultured Planctomycetia bacterium
ACCCCGAGCATGCAGAACTTCGCGACTTCTCCGAGGAAGATCCTCGGGAGGTCAGAGCGGATGAGTGGGAACTCTCCTATGTAGGGATGGACGGAACCATCGGTTGCATGGTCAATGGTGCAGGACTTGCAATGGCCACCATGGACATCATCAAGCTTCATGGTGGAGAGCCCGCCAACTTCCTGGATGTCGGTGGAACTGCCACCGCACAAAGGGTGACCGAGGCGTTCAAGATCATCCTGGAGGATCCTCGAGTCGAGGCGATCCTGGTGAATATCTTCGGAGGCATCATTCGCTGCGATCTGATCGCAGAGGGCATCGTTCAGGCTGCCCGTGAAACCAATCTTCAGGTACCCCTGGTGGTCAGACTCGAGGGGAATTCCGTTGCCGAAGCCCAGCAGTTACTGCGTACCTCGGGAGTCGACATCATCTCCGCAGATGACCTGGAGGATGCCGCCAGGAAAGCTGTAAAAGCGGCGGAAGGGGGGCGAGGATGAGCATTCTCGTGAACTCCGATACAAGGATGATCGTACAGGGCTTCACCGGCCGTAACGGAACCCTTCACAGCGAGCAGATGATGGAATACGGAACCAATATCGTTGCGGGCGTGACCCCCGGTAAGGGCGGAAGCGTACATCTCGAACGTCCGGTGTTCGATGACGTCGAGACTGCCCGCAAGGAAACCGATGCGAATGCCAGCATCATCTACGTTCCTGCGCGCTTTGCCGGAGCGGCGGTGATCGAGGCGGCGGAAGCGGGAATCGCTTTCATCGTTTGTATCTCCGAGGGGGTACCGACACTCGACATGATCCGGGCCAAGGATGCAGTTCGTGCCAACGGTGCCAGGTTGCTCGGGGCAAACTGCCCGGGAGTCATCACGCCGGGGGAGTGCAAGGCTGGAATCATGCCTGGCTTTATCCACAGACCGGGAACGGTGGGAGTGGTCAGTCGCAGTGGAACCTTGACTTACGAGGCTGTCCATCAGACCACCCAGATCGGCCTCGGGCAGAGTACCTGTGTTGGAATCGGTGGCGATCCCATCATCGGAACGACCTTCCTGGATGTACTGAAGATGTTCAATGAGGACCCGGCAACGGAGTCGATCGTGATGGTCGGCGAAATTGGCGGCACCGCCGAGGAGGAAGCAGCCGAGTACATCGGAGCCGAGGTCAGCAAGCCGGTGGTCGGGTTCATCGCCGGAAGAACAGCCCCTCCGGGGAGAAGGATGGGGCACGCCGGAGCCATCGTCAGCGGTGGTAAGGGAACCGCAGATGACAAGATCGCTGCGCTGGAGGGTGCCGGGGTGCGGGTGGCAGATTCACCCGCTGGAATCGGCTCTACACTTTCGGAATTGCTCGCCGCGCGCAGCTAGGCACTGCAGAATCGATAATCAAGCCTCACAGGGGCAAGAGAGGATGACAGATGGCACGTCGCAAGATCGGTGTGATCGGAGGAGGGTTCGTCGGCTCGACCACTGCTCAGAGGTTGGCCGAGAAGGAACTCGGAGATGTGGTGCTGGTCGATATCGTCGAGGGTATGCCCCAGGGCAAGGCTCTCGATCTCGCCGAAGCTGCCCCTGTGTGCGGTTACGACTCCTGCGTTACCGGTGCCAATGAGTACTCGAGTCTCGCCGGGGCAGAAGTGGTGATCATCACGGCGGGTATGCCGCGCAAGCCAGGCATGGATCGTTCCGATCTGTTGCGGGTCAATGGTGAGATCCAGCAAAAGGTGGTCACCGGAATCATGGAGTACGCTCCGGAAGCGACGCTGATCATCGTCTCCAATCCTCTCGATGTGATGTGCTTCGTGGCACAGCAGGTCTCGGGATTGTCGAGTAACAAGGTGGTTGGAATGGCGGGAGTCCTCGATACCGCTCGCTACCGCACCTTCATAGCGATGGAACTCGGTTGCTCGCACAAGGACATCCAGGCGATGGTCCTCGGAGGGCACGGCGACAGCATGGTGCCGCTGACATCCACCGCTTCGGTGAGTGGAATTCCGGTCCAGCAATTGATCGCTCCCGATCGCCTCGAAGAACTGGTCGATCGAACACGCCATGGTGGTGCAGAAATCGTCAACCTGCTGAAGACCGGATCTGCCTACTACGCCCCCAGTGCTTCGGCGGTGGCCATGGCGGAATCGATCGTGCTGGATCAGAAGAGAGTTCTTCCCTGCTGCTGTCTCCTCGATGGTCAGTACGGGATCGACGACACCTGGGTGGGAGTTCCGGCGGTCCTCGGATCTGACGGAGTGGAAAAGATCCTCGAGGTGGAGTTGAACGATGTCGATCTCAATGCGCTGCAGAGTTCAGCAACCAGTGTCCACGCTGGACAGGTCGAGGTTGCACAGATGTTGAGCATCGCCTGAGTGCATCGTCACTGCTGTCAGGATTTGTTGAGATCTTTCAGCATCCTGGTGCGGTCATCTGGATCGAGGGACTCGAGTAGATCCGATCTTTCCAGCGCCAGGATCGCTGTCCGGACCGTGTCCAGGTCGGCATCCAGCACCGCCTCGATGAGATTGTGACGGTCCGAATCCAGTGACCTTAGCGAATCGACGATGCGCTTCTCCCGCGCACTCACCTTGATCGTCTGACCACGAGACTCACTGATCGAGTTCTTCTTCAAGTTCTTGAGGAGGGCTGACGATGGAGGAGGGTAGGGGGCTTCATCGTCGAGGATGTAGTCGCTGGTGACTCCCAGCTCCCGGGCGATACGCAGTGCCACCGGTCCGCGAGGTTGGTGGATTCCCGCCTCGATCCTGGAGAGCGCACTGGGTGTCACGGAGGTCATCGCTGCGAGTGAATGCTGAGCCACTCCTCGATCCTTGCGCAGGTTCATGATCTTGCGGCCCGTATCCATCCTTCATCTCCATCAATTCACCCGGGGAAGACTCAACACCCCGGCGGTTCGACTGGTTCCGACTACATCCTCGATGTACAAGAAGATCCCATGGGTACCGGTTCCCTTGCAGAAGCGTGCCCATGGATAGAGACTCCACCGTGCAACGTCTCTGAATCACGGGAGGAGCGAAGCCCGTCCCCGGTTCTGCTCGAGGCAGCGACCGTGACTGGTCGACGATGGAAACCCAGATCGACTGGCATGATATTGCAGTATTGCAATTCACGCAAGCGAGGATGAAATGGCAAGTGATCGAAAACCATGGTTGCCGGGCCCGGTACCGGACCCGTTGCTGACGGCACTCCGCGCAACTAAAAACCCGTTGCTGCTGACGCACATCTATCCCGATGGAGATGCGCTCGGATCCGCCATCTCCATCCACAGGGCGTTGCAGTCACTCGGAGCCACTCCGCGGACGATTCTCACCCATCCGGTGCCGGCCAAACTGTCCTTCATCGATCACCATGACGAGGCGTTGGTCCTCGCGGGGGAGCCGACCCAGGAGCATGTCGAGATGGTCGAGAATGCCGATCTGATCATCGTCGTCGATACATCCGAACCGGATCGCCTCGGCCACATGAAGACGCTGGTGGATGCCAGCAGTGCACCGAGGATCTGCATCGATCATCACCTGGGAGGGGACGAGGACTACTTTTCCCAGATCTGGTGCGAAAATCAGTCGCCATCGACGGGCAATCTGGTCCTCAGAGTCGTGGAGAAACTGGTCGACGAGTTGTCGCAGGAGACTGCAGAATCTCTATTCGTCGCCATCGCCACCGACACCGGCTGGTTTCGTTACTCCAACTCGGGAACCCTGGCGTACAGAGATGCAGCTCGATTGATCGATGCCGGTGTCGATCCTGAGCCGATATTTCAGAGGATTTTCCAGTCCTTCTCCCTCCCCAGAACTCTGTTACTGGGAGATCTGCTGGCGGCGATCGAGACGAGTGAGGGGAGCCAGATCGTCTATTCGGTGCTCTCTGAGTCGATGCGGCGTCATCGGGGCATTGGACTGGAGGACCTGGACGGATTCGTCGATTCTCTGGGGCAGATCGAGGGCTCGGAGATCATCTTCCTCGTCGTTGAAGTCGGTCCTCAGCGTTATAAAGTATCCCTTCGGTCCCGAGGGGACCACTCCGTGCATCGCATCGCCTCTCACTTCGATGGCGGTGGGCACGCAAAGGCGTCTGGCTGTCGTCTGGAGGGAACCGAGGAGCAGGTGGTTGCCCGGTTGCTGACGGAATGCCACAAGGCTATCGGGGTCGAGGATCGACGATGATCCCGTTCAGGAAAGGCGGAACTGCAGCATGAGAGTTCAACTCCTGAAATGGTCGTTGCTCCTGGTCGTGGGACTGTTTCCTCCGCTCTTCAGCGGTTGCGGCAAGGCGCAACAGCCTGCTCCGGTGGAAGAAGTACCGGTCCTTACCCAGGAACAGATCGCCAAGAGGCAGAAGGAAATCCGTCTCGAGGAGTTGCAAAAGAACTACGATGGAATCTCCAAGGCGATCCGCATGAAGCCGGAGAGATTCGAGGACTGGATCGATGCGCTGGAGCAATTGCAGTACGCAGCAGAGGGAACCAGAATCGAGCAGAAGGCCAAGAAACTGCTCGAGGAGCAGTTGCAGTTCAGGGAAGAGGAGGGGCAGAAAGCACTCGCCTCCCTGACCGGTGCTGTCGATGCCCTCATCGCCGAGGGGGACCCCTTCGCCGCCGAGCGAATCCTCGAGGAGTTTGACCCCGAGCAGAAGTTCGCGAAGACCAGCGCCCATCAGGGCTGGATCGATCTCAAGGACCGGGTGGCACTGGGACAGAGGGCCGAGTCTGATTTCGAGAGGGTGACAAAACGTGCCCGTGCGTACCGTCGCCAGGAGGAACTTGCAGAGGCGATCGGACTGCTGGAATCCTACTCCGATGATTACAAGGGATCCAAGCACTACGATGAGGTGATGACGACGATCGCCGAGTACCTCGCCGAGTACGAGGAAGCCCGCCAGGCCAGGCAAGAGGAACTGGCCATCGAGTGGATTCCACTGGATGTCGATCAGTACCTCTCTTCCTTCCGCACCTCCACTTCTGATCCCGATGCGACGGTGTGGACCTCGGAAGAGGGTGAGGTGGTGGGAAACAACGACAGCAGTGGCCTGGCGCAGCTGGAGATCGGCGAGGATAACTGGGAAGAATACGCCGTCGAGATGGAGATCCAGCTGATTGCCGGAGATGCACTAAACCTCGGAATCACCGCCGGGATGCGTCCTGGTGCCAGGGTCAAGAATTACGATGTTCACAGTTTCGATGCAGAGGAAGAGGAGTGGTTGAGGATCAGGATCGAGCTCAAGGAAGGTCTGATCCGACTGACCGATCTCGATAGCCTCGAGCGTCTTGATGATGATACCCGTCCGTATTTTCCTGCGGGTGGGGTAGCCGTTCTACTGAGGTCGGGTGATTCAGTCCGACTTCGCAATCTCCGTTACAAGGTCTTCCGACCCGATCCCGCCGCAGAGGCGGAGGAAACCGGCAGTGAAGACGAAGCGGAAGAAGGGTAACCGCAGAGCGGTGACCGCCTTCGATGCCAGCCAACTAGGTCACTGGGAGCAAGACGTCGCCAGCCTCGCAGGGATGCTGGTGCATGAGGTCAAGAATCCACTATCGACGTTGAACATCTCTGCCCAGTTACTCCTTGAAGAACTGGGAGAACCGGAATCTCCGAAGGAACAGCGCACCTGTCGTCGTCTCGAGACGATGAAATCGGAGATCCAGCGCATCGAAGAGATCGTCTCGTCGTTCCTGCAACTGACTCGGCCGCAGCAGATGCAGAGGGATTCTGTCGAGGTTTCTCGTCTGGTCGAGGAAGTGATCTCTCGAAACCGAGAAGCCATCGAACTGGACGGAATCAGTATCCTCTATCAGCCGCAGGAGACACCGCGGGTGGCGGGAGACGAAACTTTACTGCATCAGGCTCTACTCAACCTGATTCTCAACGGTTGTTCCGCCATGCCAGATGGGGGAGAACTGTTTGTCCGGGTGATGGAATCGACATACCGCGGAGGACAAGCGGTGGTGGTGGAAGTGACCGATACCGGCGTGGGGATCTCCGAGGACGCGATCCCGAGAATCTTCCGGCCCTATGTTTCCACCACGGAGGGGGGCACGGGACTCGGATTGCCCACCACCTTGCGGATCATCCGTCTCCATGGA
>CAYPPQ010000114.1:0-6015 GCA_964412635.1 uncultured Planctomycetia bacterium
CGTCGTGACCAACGCGCGGGAGATCCAGGTAACCGGTGAGAAGCGGACTCAGAAGTTGTACCGCTACCACACCGGATACATGGGGGGGCTCAAGAGCAACAACCTCGAGTGGATGCTCGACAAGAAACCGGAAGAGGTGATCCGCATGGCGGTTCGCCGGATGCTTCCGAAATCTCGACTGGGACGCAAGATGCTGAGCAAGTTGAAGGTCTTCGCAGGCCCGGAGCATACGCTCGATGCACAGCAGGCTCATTTTGAGCAGGTTCAATTTACCAAGAAGAAGGTCTAGGGACTGACTTGAACAGGGTCCTCCGCCGAGGAGTTGACCCGATAACAGGAGGATCGTTTTGGCGAAGCCAGATGACTACGTGTGGGGAGTCGGACGTCGTAAGACTGCCGTGGCGCGGGTGAGAATCCGTGAAGGTAGCGGCAAGATGACCATCAACGGTAAAGAGCACTCCGATTACTTCCGCCTCGCTCCCGACCAGGCTCGTCTCTTTGATCCGCTTCGTGCTGTCCAGGCAGAGGGATCCTTCGATGTGTGGGCGAACATCAAGGGCGGTGGTACCACCGGTCAGGTGGGCGCAGTCGTCATGGGATTGGCCAGGGCATTGTGCCGGGTCAGCGACGAGCACGAGGTCACACTGCGCAAGGGCACATTCCTCACTCGAGATTCGAGAATGGTGGAACGGAAGAAGCCCGGTCGCAAGAAGGCCCGCAAGTCGTTCCAGTTCTCCAAGAGGTAGAACTCGATCCACGATCAACGAAATATTGCGGTACGCCGGGTTTCTCGGCGTACCGTTTTTTTTGTGTTGAATCTGGCAAGGGCGCCTGGCGAAGCTGGGGATTCAGGTCCCCGAAACTGGTGAGGTGGTATCACTGCGCTTGGTCGGGGGGATGATCAGGCTGGGTTGGTACCGGAGGTGGGATTCGAACCCACACGACCGTGAGGTCAGCGGATTTTGAATCCGCCGCGTATGCCATTCCGCCACTCCGGCTCGTTCCACCCTGATTGCGAAGTGCCCGCTTCCGGGCTCACACATGGTAGTGCCCTGGACTGTTGTCGCCACCTGATCCGCGACAGCTACCGGGAAAGAGGATCCTTCTCCCGGAGAGATACGGGAGGTCCGAGAATCTCGCGCCAGATCAGCCGCTCTCGTAGCTGGTGACGTGTCAGTTTCCACCTTTTCCGGGATCTTCGTGTCCCAACCGAGGAAGAAGAATCGAGGCCGGGGAGCTGATAGGGGAGTGTATTCGGCGCCTCGAGGATCGTCTCCTCGAGGGCGTAGGGATTGTCAGCATCCTGCTCGTATTCGTCGACGTCGTATTCGTCGCCATTCATTTCACGGTGCAACTGTGCCAGTACATCGAGGGGATGGGGCGGTTGATTGGTGAGCGGATCGGTGGTCTCCAGGACGATGGGTTGGGGCGCTGGCTGCACCTCGGTCCAGCCACCGCCGAGATCTTTTCCCGAAGAGGAGGATTTCGATGGGCTGGAGGCAGCGGGGCGCACCTCCCTGACGGACACCCAGCCAGCATCAGAATCCTCATCGGAGATGACGTCTCGCTGCTGCTTTTGTTTTCTGGCGATGGGAGGGAATCGATCCGCCCGTTTGTGCGGCGCCCGACCACTCTTCTCCTGCTTCTTCTGCCCGGCCTTCTCGATGATCTGTTTGATCAGCGGAAGAACCACGAACAGCAGCAGGTAGATCCAGCTCATGTCCTTCATGAGGAGTCGCCTTATCTAGTCGAGAGGTGTATCGGTGGTTCCGTCGCCGTCGTCACCGATCGATTCTCTCATGTTGGTGTCCGCCTGCAGGTTCTTGAGGCGGTAGTAATCCATCACCCCCAGGTTGCCCTTGCGGAATGCGTCGGCGATGGCCATCGGCACCTCGGCTTCTGCCAGCACCAGTTTCGCCCGATTGGCGGCGATCTCCGCGACATTCTCCTGCTCCTGCGCCACCGCCAGGGCGCGCTTCTTCTCTGCCAGCGCCTGGGCGACACGCTTGTCCGCTTCCGCCTGTTCCGCCTGCAATTTTGCACCGATGTTCTCACCCACATCGACGTCGGCGATGTCGATGGAGAGGATCTCGAAGGAGGTCCCCGAATCGAGTCCCTTTTCCAGGACCATTCGCGACATCATGTCGGGGTTCGCAAGCACCTCCTTGTGTGTGCTGGCGGAACCGATGGTGGTGACGATTCCCTCGCCGACCCTGGCGATGATCGTCTCCTCGGTAGCTCCTCCCACCAGCCTTGCGAGATTGGTCCGGACGGTGACCCTGGCCCTGGCTCGCAGCTGGATTCCATCTCCCGACACCGCATCGACGGTGGTTCTCACCTGATCCCGGGAGGGGCAATCGATCACCTTGGGGAGCACACTGGTTCGAACAGCATCGAGCACGTCACGGCCCGCCAGGTCGATGGCTGCGGCCTGATCGAAGTTGAGATCAATCTTTGCCTTGTGCGCTGCAACCAGTGACTGAACGACACGGCGGACATTGCCCTTGGCCATGTAGTGCGCTTCCAGCTTGTTGGTCTGGACATCGGTGACCCCCGCCTTGGTCGCCATGATCAGGGTCTCGACGATGATGCGAGGGCTTACCTTGCGCAGCCACATGCCGATGAAGGCGAAGACGCTGATCTTGACCCCCGACGAGATCGCCTGGATGAAGAGGCGGCCGAAGGTGATGAAAAAGATGAAGAGGACAACGCCGAAGGCGATGAGGACGAAGAGCAGGATGATGTCAAAAACATCATTCCCGGTCTGTGCCAACGAGAGGTAAGGCGCGAGGGAATTGATTAGTGACATCGAGTTCTCCTGTCATGCGATTCAATCGCATTGATTATTCGTCTTGTGATTCTTCCGTCGATTTCCGTACAAGGATCCGATTGCCATCCGATTCGATGATGACCACGGAATCACCTTTATCGATGTAGCCGGTGTTGGCGACGACATCCAGTCTGCGGCCGGCGATGAGGGCGATCCCTGCCGGGCGTAGGTCCGACACGGTCAGCCCACGCTTTCCGACCAGTTCCCTGGCCATCTGAACATCATCGCCGAGGGAGTCTCCTTCGTCGAGGGTGGTATGGAGACCGATCTTGCGGACCCAGAACTTGAAGAGCGCGACGGTGTAAAAGATGGTGAAAGTGCAACAGATGATGGCAAGGAGATGTTGGTCCTGGAGCCACAGTTCCCAGATCGAGTAACCGATGCACAGGATGGCGGCGATGGCGAGGATTCCACCGCTGGGAATGAACACCTCGAGGAAGAGCAGGATCAGACCGGAGAGACACAGGACAGAGAGGAGCCACCATTCCATCTAGGCCTCCTCTGCCACGGGTCGAACCACCACCCGGTTGCCATTCATCTCGACCACTTCCACGGCTATATCCTTCTCGATGTAGGCACCCTCCGAGATGACATCGACGATGGTGCCGTCGAAGTTGACCTGTCCCGAGGGGCGCAGGTTCTGTAGTGCCTGGCCCTGCTGGCCGACGTCGAGGTCGCCGCCGGGAAAACCGGGGGAGGCGATGGCATCGTCGTCGGTGGCAAGGCTCGATTTGTCGATCAGTGAGCCGGAGGCTGTCGAACGACCGGGAATGATGATGGACAGGATCAGCAGGGCGAGCAGTCCACTCGACAGACCGCCTGCCACCAGCACCGAATCCTGGCTCAGTTGCTTCAGGTTGAGTGCCGTATCGACCGGTTGATAGCAGAGTGCCAGGGAGACACAGATCACCACGAGTCCGAGGATACCGGAGATTCCGAAGCCTGGAATCACGAACAGTTCCAGTGCCAGCAGTGCGACTCCCAGGCCGAAGCAGGAGAGTTCGACCCAGCCAACGTTGCCGTCGGCGTAACTGCTGAGCATGAAGATTCCCAGGAAGCCGAGGGAGAGCATCGCACCGATGCCGACACCGGGCAGCTTGAACTCGAAGACGAGAGCCAGTGCCGCCCCGAAGATCAGCAGAAACTTGATGAAGCGGCCCCAGTCACGAAATCCATCGAGGGCAAATCCTCCGGGGACACCGGTACGTCGCTCGCCCAGCAACACCTCCGACTCCTGTACGCTCATGTTGGTGAGACCGTAGTCGGTGAGCAGCTGCTCCCGGGTCAGGCAGATGTGAGAGATGAATCCGTACTGAAAGGCTTCCTTCTCATCGATGGTGAGGATCTCACCCTTTTCGACCACTCGTTTCGACTGGCTCTGATCTCTGACCTGCTGTGGGAGATCGTCGTACTCCTGATCGGTGAGATATCGGGTCCCTCCCTGGGTGGAGCGAACCTCGCGCACCGCGATCTCCTTGGTGACCATCGCCTCGGCAAGGGCCACAGGATATCCACGGTCGCGGGCCCAGCGACGCATGTCGGCTCGGACGGTGGTCTGGATCTTCTCCGGTAACTCGTTGCCGAAGAGATCGATCGGCTGCACGTCACCGATGCGGCTGTTGTCTCCCATCACCAGATTCCGGCAAGCGAGCGCGACCATCGTTCCACCGCTGTAGGCTTGCTGGCCGTTGGGCACCCAGCCGAAGGTTTCGACGCCACTCTGCGAGAGGTTTTCTATGCTCTCTGCGATTCTTCGACTCGCTTCGATGGTTCCACCCGGGGTCGAGAGTTCGATGATGACGACCCTCACCTCGCGCTGCACCAGACTGGCGACCGTTTGGTCGAATCTCTTGGCCAGCGATGAATCGATCTCTCGGTCGATTTTTACCACCACGGCGACATTTCGAAGGGATTCCTCGGTGGGGGCCTCCTGGGCACAGATCGGCAAGATGGTGGCGATCGATAAGATCGCTGCCAGCAGCCACCGACCGGGACCCATCAATTCACGCACGAAGCACGTTTGAAACGCTGGCAATGGTGTCTCTCTTCCCCATCGGTTGACCTGCGGGACCCTGCGGAACAGGTTCCGTCATTGTCAGGAGAGAGTCCGGTCGAGGCAAGACTTCTTCCGCAACTCCGAGGCCGCTAGCGGCACTTCAAGCCGTCCTGGAAAGTGAGCCTGACAGCCATTCGTCGCAGCGGGGAGCGATCTTGAAGGCGATCATCGCCACCAGCAAGGCTGCCAGGAGTCCCGTGAATACATCCATGGTGTAGTGGGCGCGGAGCACGATGACCGCTCCCATTTCGAAACTGACTACCGCCAGGGCCAGCACTTTCCACAGCCCTCCCCGGTAGAACAATTCGGTGGCCCCGATCACCGCGATGGCGGTGTGCCCCGAGAAGAAGAAGTCGTTGGCCACGCTGTAGGTGACCAGTAACGAGGGGAATCCCGGGTCGTGCCAGATCATGCCAGCGGGGGCCGGTAACGGACTGAGCCCCTGGCAGATCTGACGCAGGGAGAAGACCAGCAGCAGGGCGAGGAAGGGTCGCATCGTGCCTCCGAAGATGGAGAAGCCGATGATGACGAGACCGAGCAGGTCGATGATGAGCGAACTGCTGATGAGGAGTCCGTTGGCGATGGATGGTGAGTCGAGCAGTTTCTGGTGGAGGGGAGCGGTCCACTGGAACAGCGCGTCCGCTTCGCTGAGGACCTGGCCGGCAATCTCTGACTGGTGCTGCCCCGTCGCCAGTTCCCGTGAACCCAACCACCCCTGGGTCAGAAACCACACACACAGCCCGATGATGACCACCACTGCCCGACGCCAGCGGATCGTTGCTGTTTCACTCATGGGGGATCCCCAGCGATCGTGCCAGGCTCCGCTCGACCTGTACCATCAGGTCCTCCTGGGAACTGTCCTTCTCGCTCGGTACCTCGATGGGGTCGCAGACATGCAGCGATACCCGCTGGGGAGGATGGGGTCGGGCGAAATCGGTGAGATCCTCCTCGAACCGCTCCACCGTCTCCAGGAAGCGTTCGGGCGGGGCATCTTTTGACAGGTACCCGCGCGGGTAGAGGGATAATTGCTGTGCCAGGTAGATGGCGGCGAACTGTTTCCAGCGACGATCGCGTTCCTCGTCATCGATCTCACCGGAGACCATCCCCTTGAGGAGGGCGGTGCGCAGGT
>CAYPPQ010000115.1:0-5793 GCA_964412635.1 uncultured Planctomycetia bacterium
AGGCGATCTTTTTCGAGATGTGAGTCGCATTCAAGAATTCGGTCCGCTTCTCCTCATCGATTCCATCGTCGATGGTGCCCATGCCATGTTCCCCCGACTCGACGAATCGGTGACACAGCCCCAGTTCCCCTTCGGTGGAGACTCCCATCAGTCCCAGTCCGGCACCGCATGGGTGTGCCTTGTTGATCCCCTGATGGATCTCCTGGATCAGGTCGTGAAGATTGGAGAAGCCGTGGCGTTTTCCCTGCAGTGCTGCTTCCACGTATTCGTCGGCAAGAACCTCGAAGTCACTCAGGATCTTGCCCATGTGCCCCTCCGCCAGGGCGTATTCACGGTCCTCGGCGCTGGTGACGGGAGCGAAACCAACCGAGTCGAATCCGATCTCGTCGACCAGATGCCGGAAGGTCTCCTGCACCGGTGCCATCCCTGCGGTGAGAGTTACTCGGGCACCGACCGGTCTTCCGTGAGGTCGATTCTTGTCGAGGAAACTCTGGATTCGCGGCACGATGAGATCGTAACTTCCGCGCCCACTCGAGAAGGTCCGGTGGCGATCCTGATCTCCCTTGTTGCCGTCGATGCTGATGTTCACACCGAACTTGTGCTCGACCAGGAAGGCGATCACATCGTCGGTCAGCATCGTCGCATTGGTGGTCAGGGCAAAGGCCACCGGGCGACCCACTTCGCGGCTGCGCTTGACGGCGTGCTCCGTCGCCGCCTGGATCGTCTTGAAGTTGAGCAGCGTCTCACCACCGAAGAAGGTGATGGAGACACCATTTCGACCCTCCGAGCTGTCGAGCAGGAAGTCGACCGACTTGCAGGCGGTCTCCTCCGTCATCATCGGTAAGCGGGGAGTTCCATCGGGCTTCTTCTGGTTGGATACACGATCTTCGCCGTACTCGTAGCAGTAGGTGCAGGAGAGATTGCACTTGTTGGTGACGTTGAGCACCAGCGTCGCCAGTGGATACGGCATCGGAGGTTGCTGTTCGGGAGGTGCAGAAGGGGCGCCGACCGGACGGAGCATCCCCATCGCTGCCAGTTCATCGAAAGCCTCCCTCACCTGTGGCTGCCGCTCTTCGGCGAGGGACTCGAGCCAGGGGCCCGGTTCCGCTCCGGCTGGATCGGAAAAGTTGTCGATGATCTCGGAGGTCACCTCGTCCAATTGCACCACTGCAGCGGTGGGCGTGACGTATGCGAAGGGCACCCCGTCATTCTCGAAGCGGTGAAAGAGTGTGGTATGAAACTTCATTTTTGATTCCATTCGTATTCATCCCACTTCACGTAGATGGGAACCATCACCAGTAGATGACCTCTGGCACGAAACTCCTTCTCGATCATCTTCGGCGCTTCCTCGGCAGCCACCACTTCGATCGCCTGATCTTCCGCTGGGCTGTCTACCGGTTCCTCGGCGGATGATTCCTCATCATCGCTGGAATCACCCTTCTCCTTCTCCTCATCCTCTTCCTCTGGCTTCTTCTTTTCCTTGCGTTCCGGCACGGTCAGGGTGCAGGTCGCCACCACGTACACGTCACCGATGTTGTTGGCGTTGAATTTTCGATCGGGATTGGGTCCATCGATGGCTGGGGTAAAGACGCCGGTATTCTCGTCCAGTTCTCCGACGAACTGCATGTCATCGTCGCCGGGTCTGACCGGGAATTCCTCCAGATGCCACTTCACCGCCACCGTCATCAGATCGACGTCATCTTCGTTGTATGGAATCCCATCGGGACCGCGGGTGAATGCCACCGCCTCGAACCGTTCCAGTTGCTTCGGCCGCATCTTGCCGCCGACTCTGGAGAGACCCGGATTGGGGCGGATCTTGATTCCGTCGATGGTGTCGTAGAGGGTGATGGCACGGGGCCCCTGATGGATGCCGATGTCGATGGCGCGCTTGCCCAGCGGCAGACCGGCATCGACGGAGACGAGCAAACTGACCCGGGTGTCATCGTGTCTCTCGACTCCCTTTACGTGGATTCCCACGCCCAGGTGGAAATCGTCCGCGGAAATCTCCTCGGGAAAGCCGCTGCCGATCACCTCGACGCGGTTGCCCTCGGATGGGACCGCCATCTCGCCACCGAGAACTCCGAGGATGGTCGGAGTCTCTCCGGCGCGGAGAAGTTCCATCTCGACACCCAGTTCATTGTATTCACCGGCGAAGAGACGTCCTTCCATGCGGGTCCACGACTCGTCGAGCAGCAGCACTTCCTTGAGCGATGCCACCTCTCCCGGAGCGGTGCTTTCGGAGCGACCGCGCCACGAATGTCCGGCGTAGAAGAGACCGCTACCACGACGCACCACCGTCCGACCGTTGGCACGCAACCAGCGCCACTCCGATTCGTATTCGCCGGTGGCAACACGCTTCAGATCCAGGGTGCCACGGATCGGTCCTCGACCCACCTCGTGGCCCTTGATGATCCAGCGACCTTCCAGTGGAACCTCGCGCTTCTCCTGGTTCCAGTTGCGCCACTCCTCGCTGAACAGCCCCTGCTCCTCGGCGAGTTTTGCCAGCACCTGGTCCGCTCGATCCTGACCCCGGCTGGAACGGGAGGGAGCCCCCCCTTCCGATGAGGATTCCGATCCGCTCTCGCCGCCTCGGCCTCTTCCGCCCGAGCTGCTGCGGCCACGAAAGGACTGAAAACCGACCAGCGGATAGAGCGCCAGGTGAGTGGCCTTGAGCAGTTTCCACTCCTCCTCGTCGCGTCGCTCCGAGAACACCCGTCCGAGGGTATGGCAGTCGGCACAGGTCTCCCGCAACGCCTCTTCCTGATCCTCTTCCGACCAGTGGACTCGTCGCTCACTCTCGTACATCGCCAGCTTCGCCTCGTCGCGGGACAGACCATGTTCCTCGGAGAGGTAGCGAACCACCTCTTTCGCTTCCTCGGGGGTCAGGGAGACGAAGTAGAGGCGTGCCATCCGCTTGACGGAGATCTCCCACGCTTCCGGTGTCTTTCTCATGTAGGAGATGCGCGACATCTTTCCCTCGTCATCGCGGACGTGACAGACGACGCAACGCTCCTCGATCAGCGGATGCTCCACCGGTATTCCCTCGCGCGGCTTCTTCTTCCTGGTGGCTTCCGGTCGCCCTCCACGGGAACGTCCTCCGCCTCCTTGCCGCGCCTCTCCGTCACCTTCTTCATCGCCAGCAGAACGCTCCTCGGCTTCGCCCTCTGCTGGTTGCGCTTCCTCCCCATCTTGCGGTGTCGATTGCCCCTCCTGGGTAGTGGGACGCCCCCGTCGTCCCGGGCGGTTGCCGCGCCTGCCCTGACCCTCTCCCGGGCCACGTCGTCCTCGACGGGCGCGCGGCTGTTCATCGGCAGGATCCTGAGGATCGGCGGCAGGGGGATCCGTGGGATCCTGTTCGCCGGCAGCGGGGGTCGGTGGATCCTGAGCAGGTGGATCCTGAGCAGGTGGATCCTGCAGCGTCTGCTTCTTCGACCGTGCCAGTTGCTGGTAGTACAGCGCCGCCGCAGAGGGCAATCGCGGTGCCCTGTCATCGGCGCTCGCCACCTCGGTCACCGTCGACAGGTCTCCACTGTCAGCGGAACTGATAGGCGCATCGGTTGGCTGGGGAGCGGTGACCGGTTGCTGCTGCCAGAGCTGGTATCCCGCCCCGATGACGACGATGGCGAGAAGCAGTGACTTGAGGATGAAGGACCCGTTACCAGGGGAGGCTGATCGCATCCGCAAACTCCGATCCGTGGACTCAATAGGCACATCTGAATGGGCACATCTGGACGTTCGAAACTGGTCGCTCTGGAGATGCGAGAACGGAACACGGATCCGGTTACACCCGATATCCTTCGAGAATCGTCGCAAACACCTCTGTGAACCACTATGGAGTATCCCAGAACCGAGAAGTGAGCAACCCCCGACCAGTCTCCCCCCTCGCATCGGAGCGTCGGGGACCTTCTGATAGGGGTTCGATCCAGTTCCAGGAGAGGACCCATGAAGCCCGCTCAACCACCTCAGCCCGTCGCCAGATATGGCCTGCTCCCGTTCCTCGCACCGTACGGGGTACGTCTTGCGCTTCTGCTGGGGATCCTCGCCCTCACCACCTGCTTCGGGCTGCTGCAGCCGTTCCTGATCCAGCAGTTGATCGACAGGGTCCTCACCGAGGGGCGAGAAGAACTGATCTGGATCTTCCCCGTCGCCATCATCAGCCTCGCCACCATCCGATTCAGCCTCGGAGTGGTCCATGCCACCATGTACGCCGCCGTCACCGCCAGGGTGCTTCTCGACATGCGAGTCGACTTCGTCGAGCACCTCCAGAAGATGTCTCCCCGCTTCTTCTCGGGAACCCGCTTCGGCGAGGTGATCATCCGGCTCAACCGAGATCTCACCCAGTTGCAGGAGCTGTCGACCGGCGCCTTGCTCGGTTTCGTGACCCACGTCCTGACCCTGATCGGGGTGGTGATCGCAGCTCTTCTCTACCAGCCGAAGTTGTTCCTCATCTGCGCCATCCCGTTTCCGGTAGCGCTGGCCATCGGCTTCGCCTACCGCGGGACGATTCGGCGGCTCACCGAGAGCCTCCGGCAACTGGCGGCAGACCTCGCCTCCCAGGTGATGGAAACGCTGTCGGGGATTCGCACCGTCAAGACCCATGGTCGGGAACGGGGCGAACTGGCTCGCTTTCTTCACATCGGTCACCAGATGATCCGCAAGATCCTCACCTTTCAGCGTACCCGTGCCTTTGCATCGGGATTGCCACGACTGTGTCTCGTCTTCTCCAGTGCCATCCTGTACGGCTACGGTGGCATGATGGTGGTGCGGGGCGAGATGCCTCTCGGTGTGCTGGTCGCCCTCGGACTGTACCTCGGCATGGCGTTCGCACCGCTGCACGCTCTGGTCGAGTTGTACCTGCAACTGGTGCAGGGCAAGGTCGCTCTCGAGCGGGTGCGTGAAATCCGTGAGCAGCTCCCGGAGGTCCAGGATGCCGATGGTGCCATCCCCTGCGAGTCGTTGAATGCACCGATCGAGATGATCGATGTGCAGTTCCGCTACCAACCGGATGTGCCCCTGCTCGAGGGGATCAACCTGCGACTGGAACCGGGAGAAACGGTGGCGCTGGTCGGATCCAGTGGTGCAGGGAAATCGACCATCGCCGACCTGTTGCTGAGGTTCCTCGATCCCCGCCAGGGTCAGATTCGTATCGGCAACCTCGATCTCGACCAGATCCAGGCGGACAGTTACCGACGTCGGGTCGCACACGTTCCCGCCGAGACCTTTCTCTTCCACGGAACTATCCGCGAGAACATTCACTTCGGCAGACCTTCCGCCTCGGCAGAAGAGGTGCGTCAGGCAGCGGTGGCGGTGGGACTACCGGCGGCCCTCGGTCCGTCCACGAGCAAGGATGCGTCCGCAGGGCTGGAAACGATGGTGGGCGAACGGGGTGAACAGTTGTCGGCAGGCCAGCGTCAACGGGTGGGGATCGCCAGAGCGCTGGTGCGCAATCCACAACTGCTGATCCTCGACGAGGGGATGGCGCATCTCGATCTCGCATCCGATCGGCAGATCCGCGATACGCTGGCGAGCCTGATGGAAGATCGTACCACCCTGGTCATCACCCACCGCGTCTCCACCATCACCGATGTCGATCGCATCATCGTCCTCGACGGTGGAGCCATCGTCGAGGAGGGAACACCGGAACAACTGATGGTTTCCGGATCCGCCTTTCAGCGCCTCCTCGAACGGGATGAAGTACACGGCCCGCGCTGAACCGATGATCTCGCCGGAGAGTTCACTCCCCCTCGACCGCCGGCTGTTGCAGGTACAGCCACACCCAGCCGTGGGTATTGC
>CAYPPQ010000116.1:0-5729 GCA_964412635.1 uncultured Planctomycetia bacterium
GATGGTGTGTGCGGCGATGTCGACAGCTGCCCCGGCGGTGACGACAACGTCGATAGCGATCAGGATGGCACCCCCGACTTCTGCGATGCCTGCCCCCTCGATGCCGACAATGATGCCGACGGCGACGGAGTGTGCGGGGATGTTGATCCATGCCCTCTCGACGCTGCGGACGATTCAGACGGTGACGGTGTCTGTGATTCAGCCGATACCTGTCCCGGGTCCGACGACAATATTGATTGCGACGGCAATGGAGTGGCGGACGGCTGTGACATCGCTGCCGGCGCTGCCGATTGCGATGGCAACGGTGTGCTCGACAGTTGTGATGTGGCCGCTGGTAATGCCGAGGATTGCAATCTTAACGGTATTCCCGATAGCTGCGACATCGCCAACGGGGCGGCAGATTCGAACGGCAATTCCATTCCTGACGAATGCGAAGCGGCGACCTTCAAGAGAGGGGATGCCAATGGTGATGGAGCGTTTGACATCGCCGATGCCATTCGATCGCTGGGCTATCTGTTCTCCTCGGCACCGATCGATTGTCTGGATGCTGGGGATAGTAACGACGACGGAATGATCGACGTGGCCGATGCGGTCACCGTACTCAGCGCGATCTTCAGCGGCGGTGAATTGCCATCTGCTCGGGGGCGGAGGCACGGGGGGGCCCCCCCCACGGCCCACACCATCCACTGCGCCTCTTATAACCGTTCCCCCTCACCGCAACCCCGGCGTGGCCATCAACAGGCCACGCCGGGTGTTCCCTTGCCACGAGACCCCATCCGACCGATGATCGTCGCAGGAGGGTCGATGTCTTCTTCTCTACAGATTCTTGCCTATGACGATACGCCACTGGGGGTGCTGTGCTTGCGCAAGCGCGAGCTGCTTTCCCGACCGGGCACCTTCGTCACCGAGATCACCCTCAATCACGAGTTCTTGATGTCCAGTTACCACACCGATTCCGAGAAAGCGCTGTCACGAATTGGAGTCGAGATGCACGGCGGCGCAGATCTCGATGTGATGGTGGGTGGGCTGGGGCTTGGTTACACGGCGAAGGCGGCACTCGATACGGGGCAAGTGCGGTCACTGGAGGTGGTGGAAATTCTGCCCCAGGTGATCCACTGGTTGCAAGATGGCCTGGTACCCCTTTCGGGGGAGCTCAACGAAGACGATAGATTTGCTGCCGGTGAGGGCGATGCTTACCGGCGTCTCGCTTGCTCTCCATCCACTCGACACGACCTGATCCTCATCGATATCGACCACTCCCCGGATGATCGCCTGGGTACGGTAGATTCGACTTTCTACAGCGAAGCGGGCCTCCACAGTGCCAGCCAACACCTACAGGTGGGTGGGGTGCTGGGAGTGTGGTCCTACGAAGAGAGCGACTCGCTGACCGCAGCGATGAACCAGGTTTTCGAGGAGGTTCGGGTGGAACCGGTTCGACACGAGAATGAGTTGATTGACCAGGTCCAGACCGATTGGCTCTACTTCGGGAAACGTTCATCCCACGGCAATTGATCGAAGAGGAGCGTAGTTTGCAGCAGTTTCCCATCGCCAGGGTCGCAGCCTTTGTCGGCGCACCCGACCAGCTTGGAAACAATGCATCGGTGGTGATCTTGCCCTCGATGCTTCCCGATGCCGTTCTTCAAGCGGTGGCGAGACGCAACGGCGATTCGGAGACCGCCTATCTGGTCGAGATCGGTGCGAGCCACTGGCAGTTGCGCTGGTTCACTCCCGGTGTGGAGGTCGATCTTTGCGGTCATGCGACGCTGGCAGCGGGCCACCATCTGCTCGAGGAGTCCCTGGCTGCCGGACCCATCGTCTTCGAGACCCTGTCGGGGGAATTGACGGTCGATGTACATGACGACGGTCGCCTGAAACTCAATCTTCCCATCGACACCCCTCAACCGGCGGAAGCACCGGATGGGGTACTGGCTGCGCTGGGAATCGATCCGTCGGATGTTACCTCGGTGCATCGCTCCCGCGACCTGATCTTCACGGTGACCGATTCGAGAATCCTCCGCGACCTGAATCCCGATCAAAAATTTCTACAAACGGTGCCGATTCGCGGGATCATCGTCACCGCTGCCGGCGATGGCGATGTCGATTTTGTCAGTCGCTGGTTTGGTTGCGATGACCTCGATGTCTTCGAGGATCCGGTGACCGGTTCGGCCCATGCGGCGCTGGCTCCGTTGTGGTCGCAGCGACTCGACAAGCTCTGCATGGAGGCGACGCAGCTTTCGGCGGAAGGTGGAGTGTTGACCTGTATCGTCAACGAAGAACGGGTGGTCCTGCTGGGACGCTGTCACACATGGTTGCTGGGAACCGTTCATGTCGGCCATCCGGTGAGAGGCTGAAGAGATGACCCTCGAGTCCTTTTGCATCATCGTCGGAGTATATGAACTGATGATTGGAATCCCAATGCTGGTGAAGCCGCTGGCTGCAGGGCGCTGGCTACAGGGTGCGATGAAGGAAGACGCGCTGCTGAGGTTTTTTTGCCTGTTGTTTCTCACCCTTGCAGTTGTGGTGCTCGCACAGGATGGGTCGATCGGATCCGATAGCGCAGGTTTGGTTCGCCTGATCGCCTGGCTGACTGCAGTGGAGTGCTTCCTCTTTTGCTGGTGGCCAGGGTGGGCTCGGGAGATCATCAGCTGGATCGCTGAAAAGCCGCTGTGGCTGAGATCTCTGGGTGTCATTTCTACCGGGATCGGGGTGTGGTTACTGAAGGTGAGCGGGTCGATTTCCATCGCTGGATGAGAAGAGGTGCCGGATGAAGACGATGTTGGCCCTGTTGCTGATGGGGTTTGCTCTCTTTTGTGTCTATGGATTCCTGGCATCCGCAGAAGTTTCCGATCCCGCCGAAAAACTGCGCTGGCAATCGAGTTACATCGCCCTGGGTGTCGTGTCTTTTCTCGCGGTTCTCACGCTGCTCTTTGGAAAGCGGGATTCGAACTCTTCTGGACCCAGATGATGGTAATCGTGGCGTTCTACAAGCCACCTGCGTCATTGACCACATCCGGGCTTGCGGTGTACCGTCATTGAGTCGCAAAATTGGTCACACCGCGAGGAGGATCGATGTACACAGTCACCAAGGATATTCAGTTGCCCTGTACCGTCACCGGTTCGTGGCCTCGTCCCCAGTGGTTCGATGACAGCATGTGGGGGCGGCCCCTCGACACCTGCATGATGGACACCAACTTTCGTGAGAAGTACCAGGATGCCCTCGCCACCATCATCTCCGATGAAGATCGAGCGGGCCTCGACATCCTCACTCACGGTGATCTGCACTGCGACAACGACATGGCCGGTCGCTCCTGGCATCACTACCCGCTACAGCGCTGGGCCGGTTTCGATGGAGACCAACTTCAATCGGAAGAGACTCGTTCGCCGTGGTTGCGGTATCCGCCTGGCACCCTGCTCAACGAGATCTATACCGGCTGGCGCTGGCCGCGGGTGGTCGGCAAGATCGAACACCGCCCCCTCGACTACGACAAGATCTGGCGGATGGCCCAGGCCAAGACCGACAAGCCGGTGCGCTTTGGCACCTGTTGTTCGCAAGTGATGGGGCTGTTCCTCGACATCCATACCCCCCACTACAGTGAGAATCAGGAACTGATCTGGGACATGGCGGTGGCGATGAACACCGAACTGCACCGGCTCAAGGACGCTGGCTGTAAGTGCATCCAGATCGAGGAGCCGACGCTGCACTTCTGGGCCAACACATACGGCAAGGACAGCGACGAGGTGCAGTTCATGCTCAAGGCATTCAACCGAGAGGTGGAAGGTCTCGACGACATCGAACTGTGGATTCACACCTGCTGGGGTAATCCCAACATGCAGCGCGTCATCGACAACGACAGCTACGAGGAATCGTTCGATCTGTACATGAACGAGTGCAAGGGCGACGTATGGACCGTCGAGATGACCGATCGCGGTTTCCGTGAGATCGAGATGTTCGGCGAGGGAAAGGGCAACCTGCCGAAGAAGGTTTGCATCGGCGTCGTCAGTCACCGCCACCTGCAGGTCGACAGTCCCGAGCAGATCGCCGAGCGCATCCGTCATGCCCTGAAGTACATCGCGCCGGAGCAGCTGATCATCTCCAGCGATTGCGGCTTCGGTCGCCAGGGTTGCAACCGCGACATCGCTTTCTTCAAGGCGACCGCCATCGCCCAGGGAGTCAACATCATCCGGGGTGAACTGGGACTCCCCACCAGCGACATCCGTGCCGTCGTGCCCCAGTTGCAGACCGACATCGTACCGAAAGTAGAAGCATGAAAAGCAAACTGAGTGAGATAGAAGAAGCGGAATATGCAGATAGAGTGAAGTGGATGCGGCGGATGAACCGTCGGATCCTTTTCACAACCCTGACGCTGCTTGCTTTTCCTCTGATACTAATTGGCCTTGGCAGTTTGGTTTTCGACTCCACAATTCTCGTGGGGGACACTTGGGTGTCTCTCTGGGGAGGGGCTCTCTTTCTTTGTATAGCGTGGCTAGGGATCGATCACGTGTTGTTCAAGCGTTGCTGCGTTTGTCGAGACATTTTTGAAATGCAAGGGCCGCTTCCGCACGAAAAATTACACAGGTACTGCTCCCGTTGTGGAGTGGATTGGTTTTCATCATCCACTGAGCCGGGACCACGGCAACATAGCATTGATCGAGATGAAGAATGACGGTGGTGTGAAGAGGAGGTCGAATCGGTGCAGAAGAAAAATGTGATCGCCCTCGGGATCATGGCCCTGCTTCTGATGGTCCTCGCACCGATCGCCATCATCGCCATCATCGATACCCCTAGCTGCAGCGACCTGCACGGCGTGTTGGCTTCGGTGCCACCGGCTCTTCCGCAGAGCATAGAGGTTTACTACCATTATTACGGCTGGCCCGATGGGATATCCGTCATCGTGGTCCATCAGGTGAGCGGGAAACAGCTTGGGCCTGGTGCGATTGGTGATGTCTGGGGAAGTTACTCGTCAGTATCGGGCGGCATCAGTCGTTCCAGTTCGTTCCTCCGCGAGCATTACACGATGAGGGTCAATCCGACCTTCAAGGTCGCCATCCGCTCCTCCGGTGAAAGGCGTGATGTGGAAGTAGAGGTCGATCATCAGTTCGATTCAAGTGATAAACAGCTTGCCTGGATGGTCATACAGGGTGCCGACTACTTCGTCACCAGCGACACCGTTTTTCTCATCGAACAGCAACTGGATGGCTCCAGTACGGTGAAAAAGCTCGACTATGATTTGTCCGAACTTCTGGGTGAATCGGAGCATGGGAATGCACGGTTTCGTGGTACTCCTGACAAGACTCAACTGGAAACCTTTCTTCTTGAAAGCCCAGTCCTGGAAGAACTGAAAATAGCTGACGATCAGGGACAGAAGAGCGGGTGAAGAGGAGATCGAATCGATGCAGAAGAAAAATGTAATCGCTCTCGCGGTGATGGCGTTGCTTCTGATGGTGATCACGCCGATCGCCTTCATCTCCCTCCCCGATGTGCCATGGTGCAAACACCTGGAGGGGCGCATCGATAGCAGCGCCTTTGAACCTGGCCTGGGTCCAGATTCTCTTCAGGGGAGTCTCGGAGTTTACTACCACTACTATGGCTGGCAGGATGGTGTTTCCGTTCTGGTGATAGACCGTATGAGTGGGAAGCAGATGAAGCCTGGGAGTCATGCCCATACGTGGGGTGTTTCTGGATCATCAGCGGTCAGTGGCAGCGGTGGTGTACCCTGGCTTCGAACTCG
>CAYPPQ010000117.1:0-5670 GCA_964412635.1 uncultured Planctomycetia bacterium
TGGTTCCACATCGTGTTGAGCAATATGTTCAATGCGATAATCGTCCCAATCCAATTGGCTGATGTACATGCGTCACCTTGACTACATTTTCATAGACGCCTATTAATATTGCACTTAGCTACGGAATCACCTGCTCCAGGATGGCGATTCGGCCGGGGTTCCAGCCGCTGGCGATGATCATCACCCTCGGGATGCCGAGGTGGCCCGGCTTGCTGAGGACTCGGATGGCGGCGTTGTGGACGTGGGTCCAGCCGTCGAGACCGAGGTCCTCCTGCAGTTTCAGCGTGGCGGCGATGTTGCCGTCTTGCAGCAGGTGGATCGGTGCCGGGGTCTTGCCACCGGCGCCCTTGAGACAGCCGACCACCGCCAGGTTGCCGGCGTAATCGACATCGCACGGCATGGTGCCCGCCTCGAACTGGATGCCACCGATGTAGCGACCCTCGCGGGTGTAACTCTCGAGGCGAGCGTTGGCTCGATCGGCCACGGTGAAGATGTCGGTTCCCGGCACTGCTGTGATGCCGTGGGCAGTTCCAAACTTACCGTGGGCAGTTCCCCTGCCCCCGAAAGTCATCGGCGACCAGACACCAACCTCCGGCTCTTCCGTCCTGGCATCGAAGGGATCGGCCATGAAGATGATGTTGTCTGCGTAGCCGTTGGCCGCGAACATCATTCCATCGACGACCTCGATATCACAGACGCGGAATGCGCCTCCCTCATCGCCATAGGGGTTGGGAAAGGTGCGTACCACCTTGCCCTTGTCGTCGACCATGAAGATCTTCTGGGCTTCATCGGACGGTAGAATCAAGAAACGACTGTTGCCCTGGCGCAGGACACAGGTGTTGTGAACATTGGCGTTGACGATGGCTTCATCTCCGCCGATCACCTTCATCGAGGTGAGTTGTGGATTGATACGAACCAGTCCGACTCCCTTGAGACAGAACCAGGTCGATCCATCTCCTCCCTCGGCGATGCGGTCGACGGCAAACCCGCCATGGGCTCCGCCGATGTTGTTCTGGACCTCCTCAGGGACATGAACGACCCGGTGGGCAAAGCGGTAGAACTCGCCTCCAGTGCTGCGGCGTGGTGGGATTCCCTCGGCCCCCAGCAGTTCATTCATGCCGTGGCCCATCGCCCATCCCATCAGGTAGTAGATCTTGGCACTCCCGAGGTAGTGGTAGGGACGATCGGAAGCGATGCGATAAAACTTGTGCCGCTGTGCCTCGTCCTTCCACACATCGTCGTGATAAAGCTGGTCGGCATGCCAGTCCCAGTACGGTGCTGTCGGCACGTACTTGACGTTGCCCTGGAACCGATCGACGGCAGCAACTTCTCCTTGAGCGGCACGAAAACGAGCCACCCCTCCGGATGCCTTGAAGCCACCGGAACCGAGCTCGCCGATCACCACCGGCAGGTTCGGTACATCCCAGTGCTTGCGGATGTCATCGATGAATGCCGTGAATCGCTCGGGATACGCCGCCGTCTTCTCCTTGCTGACCATGTCGTTCCAGCCCTGGAACCAGATGAAGCCGCAGATCTCGTATCCCTGATCCTGATAGCCGGGATAGACCGCCTTCAGATCTCCAAGGACCCGATCGACATTTTCCATCATCTTGCTGTAGAATTCGCCGGGACCACCCATCGACGGCGGCAGGAAATCCTTCGCCACATCCTTGCCACCCCATGCGGTCTTGATCAGCACCACCGGCTCATCGAAGGCATCGCCGAGCACGGTACCGATGCCAAGTTCGGGACCGATCCTCGCGCCGTGGGCATTTGGCTTCGAGCCGTATCCAACCGTCAGCGGACCGCTGCGATCGAGGTAATCGATGAAAACATCGTCGCGGACCACCCATTCGCCTTGCTTGCGGATATCAGCGAGCAGATGGCCGTATTCGGAATCCTCACCCAGGTATTCGAGGGTATTGACCGCCCCCTTTCCCTCCATGTTGGACTGCCCCGCCAGGATGAAGACCTTGACCGGAGCCGCAGGTTCCTCGGCACAGGCGCTGGGATTCAGAAATAAAACTGCGAGACACAGGATCAGGATTGCCATGTTTCCTCCATTATCGATTGATTACAGCAGTTTAGAGGCGAATCGGGGCGAGGTCACGATCTAAAGAAAAGGGCAAATAGGGGGTCCGAGAACAGATTAACAACGGATTCATCAGTAGAAGAGAGGTGTCTCATGCAAAACCCGTCAAACAGCCCCCAGGGCCATAAGTCCTTCAAGAGCGTCTTCTTCCTCCGTGCCGATACCCCCATCAGCAAGATCCGCAAGATGCCCCGCTCCGCCACGCTGTTGCTCGACCTGGAGGACAGCGTCCCCCTGGAGAAGAAGACGGCGCAGAGGGCCAGGATCAAGGCCATCTTCCAGTCGGGAGTGATGAAGGGCCGCACTACCTTTCTGAGAATCAACGGTCCCGATGAAGCGGAACTGATGAAAGAAGATATCGCCACCTGCCTGCACCAAGACCTCAGTGGATTTCTGCTGCCGATGGTCAGCAATGCTGCCGAGATCGTCGAGATCGACGAGATCGTCAGCGTCGCCGAACAGATGCGCGGACTGGAGGTGGGAGGGATGGACTTCATTCCCCTGATCGAACGTCCCGGTGGAGCCCTCGAGGCCTCCGCCATCGCGACCGCTTCCAGCCGAAATGTTGCCCTCGCCTTCGGACATTACGACTTCTGCATGGAGATGGGCGTCGACCCGTCCGAGGAAGCGATCCAGGTAGCACGCTCGATGGTCTTGATGGCCGCAAAGGCTCACAATCTCAGGGCGATCTCGACGATTTACACCGAGTTGGACAACCTGGACGGATTCGCCGGAGAAAATCAACGGATGAAGGCCCTCGGCTTCGACGGTTGTTTCGCCCTGACCCCGAAGCAGATGCACGCCGCCCTGGAGATCTTCAGCTACAGCCAGAAACAGATCGATCATGCAAGAAGAGTGGTCCAGGCCATTGATGAGCAGGGATCCATCGCCAAACTGGATGGGGTAATGATCGGACCTCCGATCCTCAAGAAGGCCAAGAAAATCATGGCCGAAGTGATGCAGGAGTCCAGAGAGGCAGCCTGATCCCGATGCAAGGAAGTTTCCCGCGCTACGGTCTCGATCTCTCCACGGCACGTCCAGGAGAAATCCTCGAGAGCCCCCACGAAGTCACCATCGATTCCAGCTGGCGTACCGCCTGGCAATCGGCTTTTCCTGCTTCCAGTCGTATCTCCACCAGTCTCGAGTATGCACGGGGCTGTGGGCTGGAAGAGATCGCCATTCCGGCATCGATGCTGCTCAACATGACTCTCTGTTTCTCCGTCGAACCGTTCTCGCAAACGTGCCGCTATCACCTTGGTCTCGAAAATGCACGACAAGATGCCATCGCAAGGGAGGGAGATACATTTCGAAGTTTCACCCGCCTTGACCAGATGGGAAACACTTCTCGCGGCGATGCCAGCGTGATCCACACCACCCACATCCTTGTCAATCAGCGAGACGAACGGGTCTTCTCTCTCCTCAAACGATCTTACTACGATCCGATTCCGGAACCGGTTGAGAGAGATCCTGTCAGCATCCGCAGCGACAGTTGCGGGTACTTTGAAGGGGTCGGAGAAGCGAACTATCTACCCTTTCACTCCGCGTCTTCCTTTCCCGAGGCCCCGAATCAGCAACTCGCCACCGATGATGTCATCTTGCACCCTGCCGTGCGTCCCATCGGCTGGACAGAAAACCTGGCGCTCTCCACCATCTATCGAAATACCCATCCGATTCACTGGGATGCACAAAGATACGGACGGGAAGGCATCGTCGTTTGCGGTGGTTTTGTTCAATCTCTCGTCTTTGCCATTGCGGATCGTGAACTACGACAGGTTCTCGACGAAGTCCTCGAGCGCTCTTCACATGTCAACACCATCGCTCCCGAAGATCGCATCGGTACCGTGTCGAGGATTCTCTCCGTCGAACCGGTCTCCGATGTACTTGAGCAGGTCCGCATCAAGACGCTTGGCCTCAAAAATGTGGATATCGAGAAAGAACTGATCGGCGTCGACGTCCCCGAATCGCTTCTCGACGATCAGCAACGCAAGCCATCGGAGATCGAGGAGATCTGTACGAAGCAGTGCCCCGCACTTGGCGGCAAGATCGCCCTACAGGCGGTCCGTACTCTTCTACGTCCTCGTTGCTGACCATTGGGCGCGGCACCTGTTGATTTCTTCCTCGGTACTGGCATCGAGATCGAGCCACGGCGATGCTATTCCCCATGGACCAAACAGACGACCAACCAGTCGACCAACCAGACGACCAACCAGACCTGGACGATCCAAGATTAGAAAAGGCGATCCGGGAGCAAGCCTCCCAGCAAATCCGCCGAGGTTTCTTGTTCCTGGTCATCGGCATCGGTCTTTGCTTTTATTGTCGCGCTCAAGTGGATGGTGCCATGCCTGAACTGACCAGGGAGACGATGCTCGATCTCAAGGATCCCGGCATCTTGTACAAGTACGGAATGTGGGCATCCCTGTTGGTGGCTTACATCGGTGGAGTGATGATCTATGCGCACAGGCGCAACCTGAAGGAACTGGACGCACGCAACGACAACGAAGCACTGGAATCACGCAACTGAGCCCTTCTCTCGACCTCTCCGATCGTTGTATCTCTCCATCTTGACGGATATCATGAATGGACCGCCAAGTTTTCTACCCAGGAGTCTCTTCATGTCGCTGCCGATTCGCAATCCACGCACATTACTGATGATTCTCCTGTGCTGTTCCACCATCAATTGTGCCTTCCAGGACGAGGCCCTGGCTTCCGACTTCTACGTCTTGACCCTGTCGAACCCGACCTTTCCCGAACCCGATCTCCTGCTGCATCTCGACAGCCAGTTCGGTTCGCCGGTTTCTGGCTGGTCGATCACCCTGTGCCATGATCCAGATGGTGTCATTCTCAACGATGTCACCTTTGCCTCGGCGTTGACTGGCTTACCCGCTCCCCCCGACTTTCATGATGTCTCTTTCTTCACGGGAGGATTCACCACCAACTGCATCATCGACAACAGTCAGGTCGTAACACTCCCTCCAGATGAAGATCACACCCTGTACCTGATCGACTACAGCTGGACACCCGGCGGCAGCTTTTACTCCGACATCGAGTTCTGCCCCACATCTCCTGGCGGACCAGGCCTCGATTCCTACATCACGTCATCCGGCCAATCGGTCGAGCCATTCTCTTTCGATACGTACGTCTTCAACGGCTGGGTCGACCCGGCGGTGATCTACTCGATCCCTCGTTCGATCGGAAGTTACGATCCGCAATCGGGAATCGGTACGGTGGACCTGGAACCCAGGATCACTCCTGCACTGTTCGGCCTCTTCGATGTCACCGGATTCTCGATGGCTGGCAGCCATGATCCATCCCTGTTTCAGTTCGAGGACTTCATGCTGCTCGATGATCTCGCAGGAATCTTCGGTGGTGCAGGACCCGATCTACTCTTCATCGATTTCCCTGCGGATGGCTGGTCGGTAGAGGCGATCTTCGGCACAACCGGAATGGAGACGGTCGATTTCCCCGGTTCGATATCGCCCTTCCGGATCACCTACACCACAGTTCCCGGCGCCATCACCCCGGGCAGTTGTGTCGGTAGCTGGCTCCGCTTGTCCAATATCTTTGGCGATAATGACGTC
>CAYPPQ010000118.1:0-5554 GCA_964412635.1 uncultured Planctomycetia bacterium
GCGGGTTGCCCCGGCATGTCGTGGACAGTCGCCTGCATACCACTTGCAACGGCCCCTTGTAGATCGACGGTGGGCAGCAGGACAACCGGTGCCTCGAACTCATCGCTTGCGGTGCGAACCCTCTGTCTCGGGGTACTCTGATCAATCACGATACCGAGGGACTCCACCACCGCCGAAGGAATCGAGGTCGCCGATGCTCCGGTATCGATGACGAATTGTACGGGGATTCCACCGACCAGGGCGATCGCCTCGATCACCGGCGAACCGGGCGTGAACTCGATGAGAATCCGACCTTCAACCCTGCGAGCCATTTTCAAACGATTCCACAATCCCTGACGCAACACCTCGAGATCGGGTCGAGTCACCGCCAGCGTCAGCAGTTGCTCGCAACCATCGAGTTGCCCGTCATCGAGAAGCCTCTCGGCATCGAGTAATCGCAGCGCTTCATCAGCTGGATACCTGTCTCGTCCCTCGACGATCCAGCGAGCCGCCTGATCGATGCGGTCGATCGCTCGACACGACTCCGCAGCGGTGACGAAGAGATCGGGAATCAAGTCGAAGATCGACAGCCAGTTTCGATCGTCACCGAACATCCTGGCGATGAGATCCGCTGCTTCGATGGCCCTGGCAATCCGTTGAACCTCCCCATCCTCCAGTGCCAGTGACATCCAGATCGACACCAGCTGCGGACCTTCCAGCCACAGTAGCGCCTCCAGCCCCACGGCATCGAAGTAGATGCCTGCCTCGCCGGAGCCGAATCCTCGCATCAGCCGATCGCGGGTCGCCGTGAAGAGGGCACTCGAACGGTACGCCCAGGGGATTTCATCCGGTTGCAATCGATCGGGTCGTGTCACCGCATAATCGAGACTTCTCAGCACCACGAGGTCATCGGTGGCCGGGTCGAGGACTCGACGAGCCTCGGCGATCTTCCCCCCCTCGAACTCGGCCGCCTGGAAGTCCCTCAGGGGCCCTCCAGACAATCGCGGCTCGTCAGGGCCATGCCACAACCAGGCGCCTCCCAGCGGCGCCCCAGGGGCCCAGCCGACGATTCCTCCCTCCTGGACCAGGACTCTCGGTTCCGTCGCCGGAAAATCTCCCCGGAAGAAGTAACCGATGCGCTGCAAGGTTCCGGTCGGTTCCCACTCCACCCGTCCCCCGGCAGGATCGACCAGCCACATCGGCGCCGTGTCATCCCACGTACTCAGTGGCAGCGACGGCACCGGCTCCTGTCCATCGATCCTCCACAGGGAAAGATCATCGCCCCGGCGGAAGGCCCCCTCCCGCACCGACGCCTGCCCGGCCATCCCCTCGCGGAAGGTCACCTTCTCGCCCCCCAGTAGCTGGACCCTGGGGATGGCCATCCAGCCCCCTGCGGTGACTGCGCCGGCAACCCTGGCCAGTTCGATGCCCGCCGGATCCTCGACCTTGAGCCAGCCCCAGTAGACGCGGGAAATCTCATCGGTCCCTGCCACATCAGGTTGGCGCGCATCGAGGAAGTCGTCGGGCAGGACTCCGGGTGGCTCCTCATCGACCATCTCGGTCCGCTCCGAACGCAGCGCCGATCGATCACTGTCGATGGAAACCGGTTCGACCGGTCCCTGCCACGGTTGCCACCACCACAGCAGCAGCCCCAGCAACAGCCAGGGGGTCAACGACGGGAGGATCGAGGAGGGAGGCCTGGACGCCGCTGGCACCACGGCACGATCGAGATGAGCACCACACTGGTCACAGTGAAGCGCATCTGCATCGTTGTAACTCTCACATCGAGAACACTGGCGGCTCATCCTGCCTCTTTCCGGCGGTTACAGGATAGCCGCACCCCTCTCCGACATCACCGTCACATCGTCTGATCTTGTCGATCGCTCTTGCGGGTGTCCCTTGCCCCTTCCGGCCCCGTTGCCTATTCTCCGGCAGGAAGGGAGTTCATCGATGAGCAGCAAGATTGGTACCCCACTGCCAGCATCCGACGATTCCCTGCGGAATTGCGAAGCGATGCGCCAGTCACTGGCGAAACTCACGGCAGATCTCGCAGCGGTGAGAGAGGGTGGCTCCCAGGAGGCGGTCGAACGTCACCGAGCCCGGGGCAAGTTGTTTGTCCGCGATCGCATCGAATCACTCCTCGACGAGGGAAGCCCCTTCCTGGAGGTGGGCGCGCTGTGCGCCGACGATGTCTACTCCTCTCCCCTGCCCAGCGCCGGAATCGTCACCGGCATCGGACGGATCGAGGATCGACTGGCGGTGATCATCGCCAATGACGCCACCGTCAAGGGTGGTAGTTACCACCCGTTGACCGTCAAGAAGCACCTGCGCGCACAGGAGATCGCCGAGGAGAATCGCCTCCCGTGCATCTATCTCGTGGATTCGGGAGGAGCCTACCTTCCCCTGCAGGACCAGGTCTTTCCCGATCGGGATCACTTCGGCAGGATCTTTTACAACCAGGCGAGGATGTCAGGCCTGGGCATCCCGCAGATCGCCGTGGTGATGGGATCGTGCACCGCAGGTGGCGCCTACGTCCCGTCGATGAGTGACGAGTCGATCATCGTCCAGGATCAGGGCACCATCTTCCTCGCCGGACCGCCGCTGGTGAAGGCAGCCACCGGTGAGGTGGTCAGTGCCGAGGATCTCGGCGGCGGAGAAGTTCACTGCCGTACCAGTGGGGTCACCGACCATCTGGCCCGAGATGATGAGGACGCACTGCTGCGAGCCCGGGCCATCTTTCGATCCCTCCCCGGTCAGCGCCGCAGCGGCTATGACATGGAAGAGGCGAGACCCCCCGCCTTCGACCCGGCGGAACTGGCCTCCATCATCCCTTCGGACCCGCGTCAGCCATTCGAGGTTCGCGAGGTGATCGCACGGATCGTCGACGGCAGTGAGTTCGATGAGTTCAAGCAGTTGTACGGCACCACTCTCGTCTGTGGTTTCGCGAGGATTCACGGCCACCGTGTCGGAATCGTCGCCAACAACGGCGTCCTCTTCAGCGAATCAGCACTGAAGGGAACCCACTTCGTGGAACTGTGTTCGACCCGCGGCTTTCCCATCGTGTTCTTGCAGAACATCAGCGGATTCATGGTGGGCAAGGAGTACGAGCAGGGTGGCATCGCCAAGGATGGAGCAAAGCTGGTCCACGCAGTGGCCAACTCTCCCAGTCCTCGCTTCACCGTCGTCATCGGCGGATCGCACGGGGCTGGCAACTACGGGATGTGCGGACGCGCCTACCAGCCGCGCCAGTTATGGATGTGGCCCAACTCGAGGATTTCCGTCATGGGAGCGGAGCAGGCCTCGCAGGTACTACTCCACATCAAGAGAGATCAACTGGCGGAAGCGGGACAGATTCTCACCGCCGAGGAAGAGGAGAGCATCACCGCACCGATCCTCGAGCGATACGAACGAGAGGGAAGTGCCTGGTATTCCACCGCACGGCTCTGGGATGACGGTATCATCGACCCCGCCTGCACCCGGGATGTCCTGGGACTCGGCATCGAGGCGGCTTCCTGTGCCGATCTGGAACCGCGTAGAATCGGCGTCTACCGCATGTAAGAGGAGTGCCTGATGACGGACAACGCGAGCAACCTGAAGGTGATCCGCAACGGAGCCCGGGCAGATGTGGTGCTCGACCGCCCCGAAGTTCGCAATGCCTTCGATGACCAGATGATCTCCCAGCTGTCGGAGGCCTTTCACTCCCTCGAACTCGATCCGACGATCCGGGTGATCGTGCTCTCCGGAGAGGGCAAGGTCTTCTCTGCCGGAGCCGATGTGAACTGGATGCGTGCCTCCATCGATCTCACCACCGAGGAGAACCGCCACGATGCTCTCAAGATGGCACGTATGTTTTCCGCCATCTCGGCAGCTCGTTGTCCGGTGATCGTGCGTGCTCACGGTGCCGCCCTCGGAGGGGGTGCGGGACTCGTCTGCGCCAGCGATATCACCGTGGCAGCAGAAGATTGCATCTTCGCCTTCAGCGAGGTGAACCTGGGAATCATCCCGGCGGTGATCTCGCCCCATGCCGTCGCCCGCATCGGAGCGTCCCAGGCGCGCCGCTACTTCCTCACCGGAGAACGATTCGATGCGGAAGTCGCCGAAAGGATCGGCATGATCCACGAGAGATGCCCCGCCGATCAACTCGATGCTCGCATCGATGGCATCGTCGAGGAGATCCTTCTCAGCGGCCCCGAGGCGGTGCAGGAGGCGAAGGCACTGATCCGTGAAGTGTCCGCATCGCCTTCCCCCGACTCCCTCGCCGACTACACCGCCGAGCGTATCGCTGCCCGCAGGTCGAGCCAGGAGGGACAGGGAGGTCTGAAGGCGTTCCTGGAACGGCAACCTCCCCCCTGGACCGTGGAAGAAGATCAGGGATGAATCGTGCCCGGGTCCTCGTGGCCAACCGGGGAGAGGCGGCCTCCCGCATCATCCGCACCCTGAAGAGACTGTCGGTCGAGACGGTCGCCATCCATTCCGAGGCGGATCGCGCTGCCCCCTTCGTCGGCGAAGCCGATGTCGCGGTGGAGATCGGCCCCGCCGCTGCCAGCCAATCCTACCTCCACCTCGAAAGAATCATCGAGGTGGGCAGGAAGATGCAGATCACCGCCCTGCATCCGGGATGGGGATTCCTGTCGGAGAATCCGCAGCTGGCCAGGAGGGTGGAAGCAGAGGGGTGGATCTACATCGGTCCCACCGAGCAACAGGCGACACTGCTGGGAGACAAGACCCGGGCGCGGCAGATCGCCGAGGGAGCCGCAGTCCCCTGCACACCCTCTGTAGCCGCACCGAAGGACGAAATCGCCGACGATGAGCACTGGAGTGACGCTCTCCAGGAACTGGGAACTCCGCTCCTGATCAAGGCGGTCAGCGGCGGTGGCGGCAAGGGGATGCGAATCGTCCGCGATGCGAAGCTTCTGCACGAATCCCTCGAGGCCGCCCGACGGGAGGCACTGACCTCCTTCGGTAACGATGCGGTCTTTGTCGAGAAGTTGATCGAACCGGCGCGCCACATCGAGGTTCAGGTACTCGGAGATGGATGCGGTGAGGTGGCGATCCTCGGCGATCGGGAATGCACGCTGCAACGACGTCATCAGAAACTGATCGAGGAAGCGCCGGCACCGGCGATCTCCGCTGGAGTGCGTCAGCAGATGCATGATGCAGCTCGCCGTCTCGCCACCGAGGTAAGCTATCGCGGTGCTGGCACCGTCGAGTTTCTCCTCGATGGCGAGGATTTTTACTTCCTGGAGATGAACACGCGGCTGCAGGTGGAACATCCGGTCACCGAGGAGGTGTTCGGCATCGACATGGTGGAACTGCAGTGGCAGGTGGCCACCGGTGCGGGTATTCCCGATGGAACCGATCATCGAAAGCCTCACGGCCACGCCATCGAGGTGAGGGTCAACGCGGAGGATCCAGGGAACCGATTCCTCCCCTCCATCGGCCCGCTACAACTGTGTATCTGGCCACAGATGGAGAAGGTACGCATCGATAGCGGAGTCGTGGCCGGCAACAGGGTCACACGCCATTACGATCCGATGCTGGCGAAGATCATCGCCCACGGCAGTGACCGGGAGGA
>CAYPPQ010000119.1:0-681 GCA_964412635.1 uncultured Planctomycetia bacterium
GACCTGTCCCCTCATCGAGCAGGTTCACCAGCATCGGATAGTGATCGGACCACTGCCCGACGGTGCCATCGTCGATGAAGACCTGGGCGGAGATCGATCGATCTGCGGTGGAGCGGTCGGCGAACACGAAATCGATGCGCCTGCGGGTTCGGTGGACCGACTCCATATCCGCGTGCCATCTGGGGATCAGAGCGGGAGAGCCAAAGGTGTAGGTCGCCTCCGGTGCATGGAGGTGAGTCACGTCGACCAGCTGCTGCTGGAGCATCGTGTCGGTGATGCGGTAATCGAAGACCCGTTGCCCCTCGATGATCTTGCCGAGATGTCCGTGATCCAGCAGGTACTGGTGATCGTGACGGATCTCGCCGTTGAAGTCTCCCACCACCAGCACCTTCTTGCCGCTGGCGGCGAGGTTTCGCGCACGGGTTGCGATCAATTCCACCTCGTGGATCTTGCCGGGCCAGCAGTGCACCACGAAGATCTCGAAGCCGTGAGTACGAGCGTGCAGAAATCCATGGTGAAAGCCAGCGACTCGACGCTCCACCACCTCGATGGGCGCGCTGCTGGTGAGTGCCACCGGGTAGCCATTCTCCTTGTGCATCACCGAATGGGGGTGCCCCCACTTCTCCGCCAGTCGCGCCAATCCTGCAGCATCGACATGCAGCACCTCTTGCAGGGCCACCA
>CAYPPQ010000119.1:691-5155 GCA_964412635.1 uncultured Planctomycetia bacterium
CATCGCCGGCTGCATCTCGGCGATCCACTCCGCCGCTGATTCGGTGTGCGCCTGGTGATCGAAGAGGTGGTAGGTATTCCAGTTCAACAGGGAGATCTGCGCCGAAGGGTTGGTGGTCGAGGGGTTGGTGGTCGAGACGGTGCAGCAACCCACCAGGTTCACCGCCTGCAGGAGCACGGCAGCAGCCAGCAATACACCCCGCAGTCGAGCCTTGCACCGGCTCGACTGCGGGGTACTACCCGATGCTGGAAGTGGACTAGTCCTTGCGTCCGTCATTTCGAGGGAATCCTCCCGCCTGCAACTTTCGATCGTAATCCCTCAGTGATTTGACGGCGAGTCCCCCCAGCAGGATGACGATGGGGATGTTGACCACCAGCATCGTTCCCGTTCCCAGGTCCGCCAGCAGTAGCATCTGACTGGTATCCTCGATGCTTGCAGCACCGAGGATGGCGAGGATCAGGAATGCGATCTTGTAGGGAAGAACTCCCCCTTCGCCGACCAGGAAGGTGACCCCCTTCTCGCCGTAATAGGACCAGGAGATCATCGTCGAGATGGCAAAGAGCCACGCCGCCAGGGTCACCAGATACTTGCCGAGACCATCGAAGACGCGGTCGAAGGCGGTCGCCGTCAACTGTGCCCCCTCATGTTCCTTGTAGACCCCGGCACCACCCCCCTCGACCTGGTGAATGGTGATCTCGCCGGGAATTCCCTGCCACTTCGTCTTGTCCAGTTTCACCTGGTCCCACCGGATGGAGAGTTCTTCGGCGGCATCGACCGCAGCATCGGTGTCGCTGACGACGATCTTGCCGCTGATCTTGATCCTCGACCCCCCGGTATCGGCGCTGGTCACGCCGGCCACATCGGCGATGACGAACATCTTGTCTCCCACCGACCAGGGACCGTGGCGCTGTGATGGGAGATCACCGATGCCTGCCTCGGTGGACACCGAGTACACGAAACTCGATTCGGTCTCGTCTTCCACCTCCAGCGCCAGCGGTGCCCCCATCCCCCCCATCGCATCGCGATTCCAGGTTCCGGTGGTGAGGATCACCAGTGCGGTGAGGGTGCAGATACAGATGGTGTCGATGAAGGGGCCGATGCCGCCGACGATCCCCTCTCTCGCCGGTTCCCCCGTCTTGGCCGCAGCGTGAGCGATGGGGGCGGATCCCTGTCCCGCCTCGTTGGAGAAGAGGGCGCGCTTCATCCCGACCATGAAGGCGAATCCGAGTGTGCCACCGAAGAAGGCGCCCTCCGCCTCGGTGGGACCGAAGGCACTCTGGAAGATGAGGGCGAATGTCGCAGGTATTTCGGCCGCATTGACCACCAGCACCGCGATGCCACTGATCAGGTACAGCAGGCACATGAGAGGAACCAGTTTCCCTGCAACGGAACCGATGCGTCGAATGCCCCCGATGATCACCATCCCCACGACCAGTGCCAGGATGATTCCCGTCGCCACCTTCGGGACACCGAAGTAACTCTGGGTCAATCCGGCAACATTCCACGCCTGGAACATGTTGCCGCCGGTGATGGTGGAGATGATCAGCGTCACGCAGAAGAGACCGCCGATGATGCTCCCCAGTTTCGCCCAACCTCCCCCCTTCTTGCCCAGAACGTGCCGCACCACGTGCATCGCTCCGCCGCTGGGATTATCCGGATCGGAGGTATCTCGAAACATCATGGCGAGGGTGATCTCGATGGTCTTGAGCGCCATCCCGAAGAAGCCGACCACCCACATCCAGAAGAGAGCACCCGGCCCACCGAGCGAGATGGCCAGCGCCACACCTCCGATGTTGCCGAGCCCGACCGTCGCCGACAGAGCCGCCGACAGCGCCTGGAAGTGATTGATGGCACCGGGGTCATCGGGATCGTCATAGATGCCGCGCACCACATCGATGCCGTGAGTCATCACCCGGTACTGGGTGAAGCGTGTCCACAGGGTGAACAGGACCCCTGCCCCCAGCAGTCCGATGAAGGTCGGAGGGCTCCAGATCAACACGCCAATTTCTTCGATGAAGTTCCAGAAACTATCCAATGTGTCGTTCCTTCCCGGAGATGGTCGACGACCAGATCCATCGATCGTCCGAAGCCGGACACTAGGCAATCGAAGCGAGGGATACAAGGGTGCTGTCGAGAGGCACCACTCCGATGGGGCGGGGTCGAGGAGATGATGGAAACGGTAGGGGTACCGATTACCGGGCTTCCTCTACGGAGAAATCAGTCGTTGCAGGCGCTCTTCAGAGACATTGCCACCGCTGATCACCGCCACGTGGACCCCCTCCTGGGGCTTCCGATCGGCGGCGGGTGCCAGCAGGGGCGCTACCGCACAGGCTCCACTCGGCTCCGAAGCGACCCCGAACTCCCCGTGCAGTCGCTTCAGGGAGACCAGTAACTGCTCCTCGGTGATGGTCTCGGAGGAGACTGCGGCCGCCTGGAGCAATTTCCAGTTGAGGTCACCGACCGTCAGCGGCAGCAATCCATCCGCCTCGGAACCGGTCTCCGCCAGTTTCAGGTGACTCCCTGCCGCCAGCGATCGAGCCAGCGAAGCGGAACCCTCCGGTTCCACGGCGTGCACCTGGCAATCGGGACACTCGACCGCGACCACCGCTGCACAGCCGCTGGCGAGTCCGCCACCGCCGACGGGAACCCACAGGTGCTCAGGAGCCGCCAACCCCGCCTCATCGAGTTGCTCCAGCACCTCCAGGATCAGGGTTCCCTGTCCCGCTGCGATCCACTCGTGGTCAAAGGGGGGAACCAGCACCCAGCCACGCTGGAGGGCGATCCGCTGCGCCTCCTGCTTGCGCTCGTCGGTGGTCGGTCCCACCTTCACCAGTTCCGCTCCCGCTGCGGTGATGGCTTCCGCCTTGCTGCCGTCGATGGTCGAAGGAGCGACCACCAGTGCCGCGATGCCCTCGGCGGCAGCAACCTCCGCCAGCGCTCTTCCGTGATTTCCACTGGAGTAAGTCAGGACACCGGCGGGCAGTTGCGACGACTGTGCCAGCAGCTGGCAGATGAAGTGAGTGGCTCCGCGAGCCTTGAAAGATCCGGATACCTGCTGATTTTCCAGTTTGAGCAGCAGCCGCCCGGGCCACTTCTGAAGCCGCGGCGGCGTCACCTCCAGCAGCGGAGTCCGGATCAGCTTTCCTGCCAGCAGCGTCCTCGCTTCCCTCGCCAGAGAATGGAGGCGCAGAATATCTTCGGATGTGGACAACCTCGCTCCCCTCCACCGGAACTCATCAAAAAGCAGATCACCGGGATCCTTGATGGCTCGCCATCCGCTGCCTATCGTACGCAGCATCGTGGAGGGGGAGCCAGAGATTCATCGACATCGATTCAGCAACTTGCGGGGGGCATCCCCTGCGGAGGATCTCCAGCGCTGATCACTGTCGTATCGAACTACCGGATCAACCGCTTCTCCCCGGCGATTCGCCATGCAGTCTGAACCAACTCGTCGCGCCGGAAGGAACCATCATGGTCCGCAGTACATTCGATGCCCCGTCCCTCTCCGAAGATCATCTGAATTGGCATCGAGATGCGGTGCAACGATGCCGTCGGGCCATCATCCAGATGACGAGCCTGGCCGCTTCCGGTCACCCCGGGGGATCGCTCTCTTCCCTCGACCTGTACCTGGTGCTGTGGTCCTGCGCTACCGTCGACTCACAGAATCCGTGGATGGAAGGACGCGACCGCATCGTCGTCAGTCACGGTCACACCTCTCCCGGCGTCTACTCGGTTCTGGCAGAGATGGGATTCATCGACGGAGAGGAGGCGATCGCTTCCTTCCGCAGTACCCAGAATCTATTCGAGGGCCACATCGAGAGGGAGATCCCTGGAGTGGAATGGACCACCGGAAACCTCGGCCAGGGACTCTCCGCCGCCTGTGGAATGGTGCTCGGTGACAGGATCCATGGCCGCAGTTGCCACGCCTACGTGCCGATGGGAGATGGCGAGCAGCAGAAGGGGCAGATCTCCGAGGCGCGCCGCTTCGCCGTCAAGTACGGCCTCCACGAACTCACCGCCATCGTCGATCGCAATCAGTTGCAGATCGGTGGCGACACCGATGAGATCATGCCGCAGCGCATCAGCGAGAGCTGGGAAGCGGACGGCTGGCGTGTGGTCGAGATCGATGGGCACGACCCCCAGCAGATCTTTGGCGCACTCCAGCAGGCGAAGAAGGACGAGGAGCGGCCGTGGTGTATCGTCGCCCACACCGTCATGGGCAAGGGCATCTCGTTCATGGAGAACCGCGCCGATTTCCACGGAAGGGCCCTCAATCCAGCGGAACTCGCCACCGCGGTGGAGGAGCTGGGGGAGGACCCGGTCGCCTGGGATCTGGCACCGCTGGAGGAACGTCGATTGCGCCGGCCGCAATCGACGGTGCCGTCACTCCCCGATCGGATCCCCGCCCTGCAAGGGGGTCAGCCGGTGACCTACGGGGTCGATGTCAAGACGGACTGCCGTAGT
>CAYPPQ010000120.1:0-5098 GCA_964412635.1 uncultured Planctomycetia bacterium
AGTTCGACAACGATCACCTGGCGAATCGATTGATGCGCCGACTCGATGACGATCAGTGGACCGAGAAACAGCGCTCCGTCATCGGTAAAGCCTTTGCCAGCTTCAAGCCTGAGTGGCAGGTCCCCGCCAAGGACTTCAGCGATTGGCACGCTCTACTGCTCGACCGCACAGGTCACCCGCAGGAGTATCCTTACCGCAAGAAGGTGGTGATCCTCTCCGATGCCGGCTGCTTCAGCGCCACCGACATCTTCCTCGGTGCGCTGGAAATTCACCCGAGAGTGACGCTGGTGGGAACCGCATCCTCCGGTGGCAGTGCTCGATCACAGCGGTTCATCCTCCCCCACTCGCTGATCGAGGTGAAGTGTGCATCGATGGCGAGTTTCCGTCCCAACGGCAAGCTCTACGACGGCAATGGAGTGGAGGTCGACATCGAGGTCCACCCCGATCCCGGTTTCTTCACCGCCAAGGGCAAGGATGTCGTCCTGGAGAGAGCCATCGAAGAACTGAAGAGATGAGACAGTTTATTTAGTGATGGAGACTGCTGCTGCCATCTTCTAGCCTGTAGACATGATCATCAAAAAAATGTCACTCCCGTTGCTGCTGTCTCCGCTCTTTCTCTTCTTTCTGGTCTCCTGCGATTCCTTTCCACAGCGGGAGTCTGACCAGCCAAAGGTGATCCAGCTGTTCAACGGCGAGGACCTCAGCGGCTGGTACCCCGATGTTCCTGCTGCCGATGGCGGTGCCGATGTGCCCCCCTCCTTCGTGGTCGAGGACGGCATGCTGATCAGCAAAGGCAATCCTCAGGGGCACCTGATCTGCGAGGAGTCCTTCAGCAACTACCAGGTGGTGGTGGAATATCGCTGGCTTGCTGAACCGGGTAACTGCGGCATCCTGGTCCATGCCTCCACCCCTCGTCGCCTCTACAAGATGTTCCCCCAATCGATCGAGTGTCAGATGTATGTCGGCAACGCCGGAGACTTCTGGTGCATCGGGGAAAACATCGAGGTTGACAACATGACCGATCGTCGCGGCAACCCCGATGAATGGGGAGTCGAAGAGGGGAAGCGGCGCCGGATCCTCAATCTCACCGACGATTCAGAGAATCCACCGGGAGAGTGGAACCGCATGGTGATCCAGTGTCGTGACGACACCGTGGTCGTCTTCGTCAATGGAGACCTGGTCAACTTCGGCTACAACTGCACCGCCAGCAGCGGTCAGATCGCCATCCAGGCGGAGGGTGCGCCGGTAGAATTTCGCCGGGTCGATGTCAGCGAGTTACCAGAGGCTGAACCTGCTGGCTAGATCCACATCCTTCAGCCGTGCCTGGGAGCCTGTCGCTCCAGTGGCATCCCTGCCACCTTCCTGAGCACCTCGGCGACGAACTTCTCGATCATCTTGCCGCGCCACTGGGGGACGAAGTCGGTGTTGCCGAGGGGATTGGCTCCATCACTCTTGCGCGCCAGGGCGGAAGCCTCGGCGATGGTTTCATCGTCGATGGGCTTGCCGATCAGTGCATCGATGCTGTCGTCGCACCGTACCGGGGTGCTGCCGACGGAGCCGAGCCAGATCTCGATGCGGTCGGTGATGTCGCCGTTACACCAGCCGGCGATGGCGACGCTCAACACGCCGTAATCGATGGAACCGCGCCGGCGCAGTTTCCAGAAGCCGGTGCGCTCGCCGGATGGGGCCGGGATGCGGATGGTGGTGAGGATCTCATGCGGCTTCTTCGACAGGTATTCGATGCCATCGTCGAGGAACAACTGCGCCAGCGGCAGCGTTCTCTCGCCGTCGCTGGAGACGAGGGTGATCTCGGCTCCGAGCGCACACAGCATCGGCACCGAATCGCCGCTGGAAACCGCCCAGCAGCGTGGGCTACTGGGAGCGACCCAGCACGTCTCCCCCTGCTCCTTCATGCAGTAATCGATACTGCGTCGCCACTCTTCATTCTGGTTGTAGTAGGTGCAGCGGGTATCGAGGCACAGGTTGCCGCCGATGGTGCCGGCATTGCGCAGCACCGGGCTTGAAATGGAAGCGACGGCGGTGACCAGCGCAGGGTAGCGATCCTGTACCCGTTCATCCCGGGTGAGGGTATCGAGGGTTGTGGTGGCACCGATCAACAGGCTGCCATCGTCACCCTCACAGATCCCCTGCAACGACTCGACCTGACGCAGGGAGATCACCGTCTCCGCCGACTGGTGGCGCCGCTTCATGTTGGGGAAGAGGTCGGTTCCCCCTGCCACCACCCTGGTGCCGGAGGGGTTTTCGGCGAGTAATGCCGTCACCTCCTCGACGGTGGTGGGCTGGTGAAACTTGAATGCCGGTAGTCGCAGCATCAGTTCTCTCCCTTCACGGCATCCTTGCGTTCAGTCATGGTGCCGGTACCGGTTCGAACTCCCGCCTCCTCGATGTTGATCGCCTTGCCGTCACCCCCCTCGTCGGGAGTGGGCACCCGCAGCGGTACTCCGAAGTCGACCTCGGGAAACGATTTCGGACCGAATCGAGGATCCTTGCCGCGCTCCTTCGCCTCGATCGCCTGGCGCACCATGTGCGGTGCGATGGGAACCTGATCGACCCGTACCCCCACCGCATCGAAGATGGAGTTGGCGACGGCAGGCATCATCGGAAGCAACGGGCCCTGCCCCACTTCCTTGGCCCCGAACGGTCCGTTGGGATCGGGATCCTCGATGATGTAACTGGTCACCGCTGGCATCTCGGCAAAGGTCGGCGACTTGTACTCGAGAATCGACGGATGCTTGTGGACCAGCGCATTCGATCTCTTCTTCGGCAAGCGACGGAACACCTGTTCCTCCATCATCGCCTCGCCGAGACCCATGTAGACCGATCCCTCGATCTGCCCCATCACCAGCGCCGGGTTGATGCACTTGCCCACATCGTGAGCCATCCAGACATGTTCAACCCGGTAGATGCCGGTGGCCGGATCGACCTCCGTCTCCACCACCGCAGCGCTGTAACTGTAGGCGGGCGATGGCCCGACTCCTGCACCTCGGTAACGCCCCGGCGAGCGGGGAGGAATGTAACTGCCGGTGGTTCCGAGGGTGCCGAAGAGAGATTCGGCGGCGATCACCGCATCCTGGAAACTCATCGACTTGTCGGGATCCTCGCCATGGAAAACGCGTCCCTCGGCGAACACCAGTTCCCGTGCAGGAACCTCCAGTTTCTTGGCAGCACCGCGGGCCACCAGGGTGCGCGCCCGCTCCGCCGCCTGGATCGCTGCATTGCCCGCCATCAGGGTCACCCGTGACGAGTAACTGCCGAGATCGACAGGGGTCAGATCGGTATCCGCCACGCACAGACGGATGTCATGGAGATCGATACCGAGGATCTCCGCAGTGATGGCAGCGACCACCGAATCGGATCCCTGACCGATCTCCGTCTCACCGCAGAAGAGTGCGACACCGCCGGAGCGATCGAGTTGCAACTGCACGCCCGACTGCGGCATGTGATTCCAGTAGATGGGAAGACCCGCTCCACTCAGGTAAGAGCCGCACGCCAGCCCCAGGCCACGCCCCTCCGGCAACTTGCCATGGCGCTGTCGCCAGCCACTGCCTTCCACCACCGCTTCGATGCACTTGCCCAGCCCCATCGAACCGACCTTCAGCCAGTTGGAGGTAACGCTGTCCGCATCGACCAGTTGCTGCAATCGAAGATCTGCTGCATCGATTCCCAGTTTGTGGGCGATCTTGTCGAGATGAACCTCGAAGGCGAATCTCGGTTGCGGGGTCCCGTGTCCCCGCTTCGGCCCGCACGGTGGCTTGTTGGTAAAGGCCCGGATGCTATCGAAGCGATACTTCGGCAGGTCGTAGGTCACCGTCTGCAGCGCGCCGGTGTAGTAGGTGCTGGCCACTCCGTAGCTACCGTAGGCACCTCCATCGAGTGCCGTCTGCAGGTGCTGGGAGGTCAGCGTGCCATCCTTCTTGACCCCTGTACGAATCTTCATCAGCACCGGATGTCTGCCGCGGTGACAGTAGAACACCTCTTCACGGGTGAGACTGATCTTGACCGGACGGCCGAGGGTCAGCGCCATCTTGGCGGCGCAGATCTCGTGGTTGAAGGGGTCGCTCTTGCCGCCGAATCCACCGCCGTTGGGACACGCCACCACCCGGATCCTGGCAGCGGGTAATCCCAGTACCTTGGCGAGGGATCGGTGCAGGTAGTGAGGAGTCTGCGTCGATGAATAGACGGTGATTCGATCGGTCTCCTCGGTGAAGGCCACCGTTGCGTGCTGCTCCAGCGGCAGGTGAGTGTTGCCCTCGAAGTAGAGGACGTCCTCGAAGATCTCATCCGCCTCTTCAAACCCTGACTCGACATCGCCGAACTGCATCGACAACTTCTTGTGCAGGTTCCCCTCGTCGCCGTATTCGTGAATTCTCGGCTCCGGATGGGCGAGAGCATCATCGACGGAGGCGATCGTCTCCAGCGATTCGTACTCGACCTCCACCGCCAGTGCCGCCTCGTGAGCCTGATCCTCGGTGAGGGCTGCCACCGCCACTACCGGGTCACCGACAAACCTCACCTTGTCGATGCAGAGGGCGTGTTCATCCTGGCTGACCGGCAAGATTCCGAAGGGATCTGGCATCGATTCTCCGGTGAGAATACCGACCACTCCCGGCATCTCGCTCGCCCGGGAGGTATCGATCTTGACGATCCTGCCGTGGGGAACCGTCGAGCGCACCAGTTTCATGTGCACCATGCGAGGGAAGGAGAGGTCGTCGGCAAACTTGGTCTGCCCCGTGACCTTGGCCCTGCCATCGACACGACGGAAAGGAGTGCCGATCAGGTTCAGTTTGTCCGGGGTGACGGGACCTTCCTCATCGGCAGAGGTGTCTTCACGCATCGCCCACCTTCTCTCCCGGCAACGGATCTCCGTAGATGGCGGTGCGAGGAGGTTGATACCCCTCATCACCTCGAAGCCGTGCTGCAGCCCACTCGACCGCCTCCAGGATCTTGTGATACCCGGTGCAGCGGCACAGGTTTCCTGCCAGGGCGCTGACGATCTGATCACGGGTCGGTGCAGGATTCTCGGCGAGCAAGGCACTGGCCGCCATCAGGATTCCCGGCGTGCAGTATCCACACTGGG
>CAYPPQ010000121.1:0-4778 GCA_964412635.1 uncultured Planctomycetia bacterium
GTCTACGAGGGACAGGTGGTCGGAGAGCACAACCGCGATCGTGATCTCGAGGTAAACGTGGTGCGCACCAAGAAACTCTCCAACGTACGAGCCTCAGGCAAGGACGACAGTACCAACGTTCGTCCTCTCAAGCGTCTCAAGCTGGAAGAAGCTCTCGAGTTCGTCGTCGAGGGGGAACTGGTCGAGATCACTCCCAAAAACATCCGAATCCGCAAGCACCTTCTCAAGGAAGCAGACCGCCGTCGCGCCGGTCGCAAGGCCAAGCGAGAGAGCTAGAACACCTTCCTCAACGTGTCAGACCATCAGTAGGCGGATGTCGGATTCTTGTCGGGATCCGCATCGACGACGAGGGTTGTGATCCCCCACCGTCCATCCTTGAAGAGCAGTGTATAGACACCACCGTGAACCTCTGGCGGGATGACGTCGCCAGCCTTATCCAGGCGAGTGAAGGTGATGCGCCAGAAGACATATCCTTCATTGACCATCTCGAAATGCTCGCTCAGCAACCGGGAGTGATCCCAGCCCCCTGCGCGGATCTTCTCGAGCAGGTCGCCGTAGAAACTTTTCGCTTCCTCACCATCGATCAGTGCGTGACTGGCAGCTCCAGTTGCGACCCAACCGGGCAGGTGCCAGCAACCGGCCACCGCTTCCAGGTCTCCATCGTTGAATGCAGCGAGGTAACGGTTCGTCACCAGCTGGATCTCTGCCATGCGGGCAGAAGATGCGGGATCACCCCCGGGAAAAACCGCACAGCCGCACACCACAAGGAGCAGGAGGATTGAAGTCATATTTTTCATGGCGCCAATTTACCACAGACCCACATCGGCGAAAGAGACGGGCCGCCGTCGATGGAGGCCCGTCCCGTTGCCGCATCAGCTGGCGTCAGCTCGCGGCCTCACCTCGGCAAAGATCTTGTGCGGTGCCTCGGCGAAGTACTTGAGCAGTGCCGGGCACAACCAACCGACCATGTCGAGTTCGTTACACCGGTAGACATTGCCTCCGCACTCCTCGTGCAGCCACTCCAGCGACACCTGGTGCCCCGGGAATGGCAGCTCCGAGAAGACCAGGGTGAAGCCGTTGCGAGCGTCGGGAACCTGCTCGGCGAGACGATCCATGATCAGATCCGCACCGGCCACGAATGGCTCCTTGACCAGACCGACCGCGGCGTCGTCGAAGACCCACATCCCTTCATGGGAATACGGGTGGATCATCTGGATACTGTTGTTGCTAGGCATGAAATGCCCCTTTCACGAAAGCCCCTCCCCGACAGCAGGTTGCTGCCAGGAAAAGGCGGGTAAGAAATGAAATGGAAGACTGCCGGACGCTTTGGCCCGGTGAATCGAGCGTCGGGCTCACCACCAATGAACCAAGGCGACAACTTCTATACGCAGGGAGTCAGGGATGTCGACACAATATTTTCGACCCCCAGAAGATGGGGCCCCTCTCTAAAGAGAGGGGTCCCATGTTTTTTCAAATAGAATGAGATTTGCGGAACCGGCCACGGATTCAGCACATGAAACAGCCAAAACGATTCCCCATCGGTGGCTTCCTTCACTTCATCCCCGACGGTGAAGAGGTCTGCGTGCCTCCAAGGGGAGTTTTAATCCAGCGAGACACGATGGCCACCTGTACACGGTGCAAGTGATACTTCATTGCCACCGCCAGCCTGTTCATCGTCATCGGTATCGATGGGCCCGGTTCAGTGGCTGCTAGTGTGGCTCCGATTCCTCCCTTAGAATTTCGCCGGACCCGTTTCCACCCCTGAGCTGGAGATTTCGATGGCGCCTGTGCCCTACCGTTCCATGACATGGCTGCTCGCCCTGCTCCTGTCGGCCAGTTTCAGCACCACTGGCCAGGCGACCGAAAAGCCCAACATCATCTTTTTCCTCGCCGATGATCAACGCTGGGACCAGATGGGATGTGCCGGGCACCCGGTGATCCAGACACCCAACGTGGACCAGCTGGCGCGAGAGGGCGTCCGTTTTCGCAACATGTTTGTCACGACATCGATTTGTGCCGCCAGCCGCGCCTCGATTTTCACGGGCCATCATGAACGATCCCACCGCTACACCTTTGGAACCGTGCCGATCGCCAAGCAGCAGACAACACTCAGTTATCCGGCACTGCTCAAGCAGAATGGATACCAGACCGGATTTGTCGGCAAGTTCGGGGTGAGGGTGGATCGTGGTGTCACCGATGAGATGTTTCATTACTTCAAACCACTGGGCGCCAACCCGTATCACAAGCCGCAGCCCGATGGTTCAACTCGCCATGTCAGTCAGATTTCCGGTGACCTGGCCATCGAGTTTCTCTCGCAGCAGGTCAAGGACAAACCGTTTTGCCTGTCTGTCAGTTTTAACGCTCCCCATGCAGAAGACAGCGACAAGCAAGATCACTATCCGTTCCCGAAAGTTGTTGCGCATCTCTACAAGGATTCCACGATCGCGCCTCCTCGAATGGCGGCCCCGGAGATCTTTGAGTCGCAGCCAGAGTTTCTCAAGCAAGGTTTGAATCGCCAGCGCTACTTCTGGCGCTGGGATACAGACGAAAAGTACCAGAAGAACATCCGTGGCTACTACCGCATGATCAGTGGAATCGATCACGTGGTGGGTCGTGTGATGAAACAACTGGAGGCGGCGGGGCTGGCAGACAATACGATTCTCGTTTACGCCGGTGATAATGGTTACTACCTGGGGCAACGAGGGTTTGCCGGCAAGTGGTCCCATTACGAGGAATCGCTGCGCGTACCGCTGGTGATTCATGATCCGCGGGCGAAGAAGGCTGCACGTGGGAAACAGGTCGACCCGATCGCGCTGAATATCGATATCCCTGCGACGATCCTCGAGCTGGCGGGAGTGGCGGTGCCTGAGTCGTACCAGGGCCGCGGTCTGGCGCCATTACTGGCAGGTGAAAAGCCCGACGACTGGCGAACAGATTTCCTCTGTGAACACCTGCTGCACATGCCCGGTGGAATTCCCAAGTACGAGGGGGTCCGCGGCGAGCGGTGGGTCTATGCGCGCTACTTCGAGCAGGATCCGCCCTTTGAGTTTCTTCATGACCTGGAGAACGATCCTGATCAGCTGATCAATCATGCAAACGATGAGAAGTATTCCAGCCAGCTGGCGACGATGCGCTCTCGCTGTGATCAACTCCGGGACCAGTACGGGGGCGAGTACTCACGAGAGAAATTTCCGCTGCGAGGCGATCGCAAACAGTCCAAGGTGGAGACCGATGCACCCCGACCCACCGCAGCACCGGCAAGAGATCGCCCCAACGTGATCCTGATCATCTCGGATGATCAGGCGTGGACCGATTTCGGCTTCATGGGCCACCCGGTCATCCAGACTCCCTCGCTCGACAGACTCGCCCAGGAAAGTGCCACCTACCTGCGCGGCTATGTTCCCACGGCTCTCTGCCGACCTTCGCTCGCCACCATGATCACCGGCCTTTACCCGCACCAGCACCGGATTACCGGCAACGACCCAGCGCCGCCGCAGGGCGTGGCAGGCGCGGCACTACCAATGGATGCCGCTTTTCAGCAGCAGCGGGCACAGTTGATCCGCAATATCGATCGAGTGGCGACGATCCCCAAACTGCTGGCCGAGCACGGTTATCTCAGTCACCAGAGTGGCAAGTGGTGGGAGGGAAATTTCTCGCGCGGTGGTTTTACCCACGGCATGACCCACGGCGATCCGGACCGCGGCGGGCGGCATGGAGACATGGGGTTGAAAATCGGCCGCGAGGGGCTCAAGCCCGTTTTTGATTTTATCGATGAGGCAGGAGAGCAGCCTTACTTCCTCTGGTATGCGCCGTTCCTGCCCCATTCTCCCCACAATCCTCCCCGGCGACTGCTCGAAAAATACCAGGCACCCGATCGACCCATCCAGCTCGCTCGCTATTACGCGATGTGTGAGTGGTTGGATGAAACCTGCGGCCAGTTACTCGACTACGTCGACCAGAAGGACCCGCGAGACAACACCATCGTCATCTTCGTGGTCGACAACGGTTGGATTCAGCGAACGCCGCAGACGCAGGTGCCCGAGGGGTGGCGAAAATGTTTTGCACCACGCTCCAAGCAATCGCCCTTTGATGGCGGAACCAGAACACCCATCCTGATTCGCTGGCCGGGAAACGTGGATCCCGGTTTACGCCAGCAACTGGTCAGCAGTATCGACATTGCCCCCACCGTGCTCAGGGCATGTGGTCTGGAACCACCGGTCCAGATGGAAGGCATCGACCTCGTCGACCAGTCCTCCAGTACAGTGCCACTACGCTCTCACTTGCTGGGAGAAAGTTACGCCCATGACATCGCCGACCTTGCTGACCCGGAAAAGACATTGCTCTATCGCTGGTGTATCGAGGAAAACTGGAAGCTGCTGGTGACATACGACGGGACGATCGGCCGCTACAAATCGGTCCATCCCCAGACCGCTTCCACCCACATGCTCTTTGACCTGGCCGCAGATCCGCATGAAAATGAAGATCTTGCTGCCGAACAACCGGATGTAGTGAAGCGTCTTCAGCAGCATCTCGACAAGAGCTGGAAACTAAAAACAGCGGCCCCAATGCCGATGAATCGGTGAACAGCCACAGCTGAAGCCTCCTTCCCGAGTCGAGATCATCCCCGGTCGGCGACATCCTTCTTTGCATCACCAGACGGTGGCGCTGGCCGCCGAACTTTCCGACCGGGAAAAATGAACTGTGAGCCGGTTATAGGGAGTCCCCCCACCTCCGTCACTGTACGCCCCGAATCTCTTAGTCGCTTGTTCAACCGCTCC
>CAYPPQ010000122.1:0-4760 GCA_964412635.1 uncultured Planctomycetia bacterium
CATCGATGGCAGCCTCGACGATGGAACCCGCTCCAAGATCCGCTGCGATGAAGCGCATCTGCACGGTACTGGTCAAGGAGATCAACTGTGACGGATCGAAGGATTGATGGATCCAACCACCGGTCGTGTCTGGACCCTGCTGCGGACCCACTTCCTCGACCAGGGTCCAGTTCACCAGGTCATCACTGATCTCGATGACAAAAGTGTCGGAGTAAGGCGACGCTCCGGTTCCATTGACGTACCAGCGCCAGTACTCGATCTCGAAATTCGCCACACCAGGAGATGAACTCCCGGTGAGATCGAACACCGGGGAGAGGAGCGTGGTGGCTCCTCCGTCGACATCGTTTTCACCCTGTGCTCCGCCGACCGACCCCTGGCCGGTCACCCAGCAGACACTTCCCGGTTCGCTATGGTCTGCGCCTGGTTGAGCAACGGTTCCAACCGGGTCTACCCGTGCCCATACACCGGTGGTGGCATTGTCCGTTGGAACTCCACCAGTCCACCCCTGGTCTGCTTCGAAATCATCATCGATGACTGTCAGTTGCTCGGTGGAAACCTCCACGACGAAGGGATCCCCGGCCCCCGCGAGAGGAGAGGTATGCACCCCTCCAGCCGTATCGAGGAATCTGAAGTAGTACTGAACGGGTTCACCGCAATCCTGCCCTGGAAGTGATGCCTCGTAATCGATGGAGGAGATCGCCGTGACAGGAAAACTGGAGAAGGGTCCACTCGATCCTTGCCTCACGAACAGTTGTCCCGAGCTGGAATCGGGGATCGCCACCCCTGCCACCACCTGCAACCGTAACAATCGAGCTGTTTGCGGCTCGATGAACTCCGGCAAACCTACAGGGTAACTGAACAAGATGTCGGGAAGCTGAGGGCAATCGATGGAGTGCTCTGCGAATGCAGAGCAGATCTCACCGAAGTTGGGAGTTCCATTATCGATCGAGGAGTCATCGTCGTCGATGGTGAGTACCTCGATGGAAGTCTGAGGATGTGCACTGGAATCTCCGGAGCCACCAATCGTCACCAGACTCCAGTCGACGAACAACTGCTGCACCTGCTCCAGTCCTTGTGCAGAGCCATAAGTTGAACCGAAGTTTTCCCTGATCTTCCAGAAACTGGAGCCAAGGATTTGACCACAGGTGTGTACCGAGGTTGAACTGCACGGATACTGGATATTGGCAGCCACCGGGTTGCGGACCTGAGTTCCAGGACCGAGGAAATCACGTCCGATGATGGGGTCATCGAGAATCAACATGCTCAGTAGATCGCCAAACCCCTCGCCGAAGCCGCCCTGCGAGAGCCCGAGACGATTCACGACAAAATGACCGTACTCGTGGGCAACGACACTGGAGTATGCGGTGTTCACGCATCCTCCACCTGCCTGGTAGAAGTTGATGCTCTGTGCACCAGGACTGTAGAACGCATTGCAGGTATCGAGGATATTTACATTGCAGGTGATGGAGATGTCGATGCCAGGATTTCCGGCAAAGGTTCGATCTCGATAAAAATCGTGGGTGACATTGGTGAAGTGAAAGGCATTCACCTCCGCCTGGGTGATGGCATTGGCCACAGGATTGAGCAGGACCGTTGCAGGACCAGGAGGAGTCGCCGGCGTATTGACCAGCAGATCGGATCCTCCGTCATTGAGAACACGGACCCAATCCCCCACCAGGTTCGAGGAGAGACTCACTGGAGCGGTGCCTGCGTGCGGGCATGTAAAGGAGCCATCGTCTGCAGAGGAGGTCGATCCGCTGCCTGAAATCGCAACAGGCACGTATTCCAGCCCCATCTCCACCGCCGGATTGGATGGTGCATCGGGGAGGTTGTTGACGTTGACGCGACCACGGACCTCGCCCTCGACATCCACCTCACAGATCTCGTTACGAACCTCGACCACCTTGCCCGTTTCAGGGTCGACGAATACGCTCAAATCCGTCGCCCTGGAAGGATCGGGGTCGATGGCACGAACACGATACAACAGATGCGAATCACCACGATTGGTGGCACTGGCAGCGATGATCAGATCCGATGCGACCCAGTGCTCCTGAGCGATTCCGGGCATCTCTCTTCGGGCTTGTTGCAGCGCTTCTTCCCCGGTCAGAAGCAGCGGTGCATATCCCCCCACTGGCTCCAGCGCAAGATGTCCTGCGGCGTAGACCACCGAGGGCAATCCGGTGGCCAGGTCAGGACGGACCAGCAGCCGAAACGCAGAGTACTCCACGGGAATTCCATCGATCACCTGGCGATAGGCGTAGATGGTTCCAGGTCTCGTCAGTAGGTCGGCCTCGAAGATCAGTTCCAGATCGTCTGGGTAGACCCCGAAAAGCACGGCATGCTGCGCCAGGAATCGATTCACAGCCTCGTCATGGGTACGGCCACGCTCGATGGTGTTTCCATACAGGATCGTTCTTCCAAGCAGGTCCCGAAACACCGTGACATCCGGGTGTCGATCCTTGAACTCATCAAATGAGGATTGAATTTCCCGCTCGTAAGGTCTCTCCAGCCACTCCTGGGCGCACAGAACTGTCGGTGCAAACAGTACCAGCAGAAGAATTGTCGCGGTCCTCTTTGATATCGTCATCTGTTTCCCCATCGACAGCAGTGCTGAAAATTGAAACTGGCCCCTGATGATTGCCCACCGCCGGCCAAGCATGAAAGTCAGATCATTTTATGCGATGAAAATCTCTGCGGCGAGAAGTAAGAAGATCGAGAAGATCAGGAAAACCAGGTCACGGGCAGGTGGTTCCCTGCTCGCAGCCGATGGAATCGGCGGAGGGATCTGGACCACAGGTAGCATTCGATCCAGGAAGTCCCATGAACAGTTCCTGCAAGATCTGGATCACATCACCCAGATCCACCTGGCCGCTATCATTCTCGTCACAGGCGTCCTCGCACGGGAAGGTGTTGGAGGAGCCGAAAAGCACGTCGAGCATCTGAACCGCATCGCTCAGATCTCGATTGCCATCGACATTACAATCTCCACGCAGGAAATCATTCTCCACCGGCGGAGGAGCGGAAGCACAGAGCATGCGCTGGATCTGGATGCTATCGACTCCAGCTTCAACCACATTGCCAGAACCGGTATCCCCGGTGACAAATCTCAGCATGACGCTGGCGGCGGGAGAAGTTCCAGGCTGAACCCAGAAGGAGGACTCGTACCACCCACCCAGTGCGTGCGGATGCCCCGGACCGATCTCTTCGTTGAGAATCCAGTTCGAGCCTCCATCGACGCTGTAGTAGACGAACAGGGAATCGTCTGGAGCCGTGATGGAGGTTGCATTGGAAAACCATCTCCAGTACTTCACCCGGTGAAGTACTGTCGAATCGATGGGGTACTCATTGCTCGTCAACGTGGTAGTTCCGCCATCGACATCGTGAGCTCCTTGGGACTGGCCGATTCCACCGAGCCCCGTGATGTAGCACAAGATATCTCCATTGGGCGACGGCACACCACCACTCGGTTGTGCTGGAGACGAGAAGGGATCTCCCCACGCCCAGAATCCTGCAGTGGCAGTATCACCCGGTTGAGAAACACTCCAGCCGGGGTCGCTAGCCATCGTCTCCTCGACCAACACCGCCATCTCATTGACGACGACGGTCGAGAAGGGGGCAGTGGCAGCATCCGGGGGAAGTGTCGTGGTCTGACCCGCGCTATCTTGCACACTCACGAACCACTCCAGCGAGTCGTAACACTCCAGCGGAGGGAAGTTCCCCTCGTAGACTCCTGCCGATGTCTCGCTCAGAAGAAATGTCTGATAGGGAAGTCCGGGAAAGCGGTAAAACACCAGCGAGGCACCGGGGAGTGGAGTGGCGAGAATTTCTTCCACGAAAACACTCACCGGCAAGGCAGAGGATGGTGTCGTCGACTCCCCTGGCCCCGACTGTAAGGTCAGATTCAGGGTGATCAGTTCCGGACACTGGATTCCCCTCAGTTGAGCTGCATCGCAGATCGCCTGATAGTTGGGAGTCCCGTTGAGGATGTTGCCATCCACATCATCTGCGGCAAGGATCTCCAGCACCATGTTGTAGTGGAACGCCTGCCCGGCGGAGCCTCCCAGGGTAAGGCTGGACCAGTCGACGAAAAGACTCCTGACCATGGTGCTGGCTTCCGTTGCGCCGTACTGACTCACCAGGGTTTCTCTCAGATCGAACCAGAATCCCCCCAGCGCCTGACCACAGAAGTGAATACCACCATTGCACGGCACCACCACCCCGGCAGTCTCGACATTTCGAACATGGAGACCTGGTCCCGAGAAATTTCTGCCCACGACTCCCTCGCCGAGGTAAACCACCGACAGGGAATCACCGTAGCCTTCTCCGAAGGCCTGCTGTGCCAGCCCCAGAGAACTCACCACGTGGTGACCGAACTCATGAAGTACCACCGATGAGTAGGCGCTATCGACGCAACCCCCGCCCGACTGCAAGAACATCAGCATCGTCTGCGCCGGATCATAGAAGGCGTTACAAACGCCGGTGAGTCCCGTTGTGGCGTTCACCGGTGTCACCATCGCTGGAAATCCACCGGGAGAGTCGGTGTAGAATCGCATCGCCTCTCCCATGTAGTGGAAGGCATTTGCCTGGGCCGTGTTCGCCGTCTCCGGCGGGTCATTGAGGATCAGGGGCGTGCCACCGGTATCGGAAGGCTCGCTCGCGACCACCGCCGGTGAACTGTTACTGCTAACACTTCCCCACTGACCAACCAGGCCAGCCTGGACGGTGAAATTCTGACTGTTGGTCGATAGCAGAAACGAACC
>CAYPPQ010000123.1:0-4068 GCA_964412635.1 uncultured Planctomycetia bacterium
AGCGAATCATCTCGAGCAGTGTGGGGGAGAGAGTGAAGTGAATCTTCCCACGAGCGGAGCCCCATCCCGACCCCTCCCGGAGCTGTTTCCCGCCACCACACTGGCGCCATGAAACGACTCCGCGAGAAGCCTGGATCACAGGCTTCAGAACCAGGTAGTCGACACTTCTTGTCACTGACCGTGCACTGACAGAAGCGTCTGGATCGGTAGGGAACTCATCGCAATCGGATGATTGTGTTCCAGCCCCGATCCCATTCTCCGAGGTTCAATGGTGTTCGCCGTCGACGAATACCAGGAAGATCAAATCCAAACTCAAGGACTTCGATTCCTGCAAGGGACTGCATCGTTGCCCGGTCCCTTTGCGATGAATCGAGGTCTCGTTCCTCACGCTGCCTGACGACGAATCGCCCGACTCCCCACATGCTGGATGCATGCTCCTCAATCCCTGACCACTTCCCCTTCAAGATCAGTTGCGAAGTGGTGTATTCCCCTCAGTTCGCCGACGTATCCGCGCCATGACGACCATGGCAGAACCGGCGTTGAACCCCCTCATTGACCACCGTGTAGCATCCGTGATGCTGCCCTCGATGGAAACCAAATCGAATCGAAGTTGAGAAAGTCATCCCGATCCGCATCACTGCGGTTCGGAGTGATGCGGAAGTCACCTGTCGATTGCAGTGGTCAGGGACAACGAGACGTCCCACACTGCGATCCACGCGGTGGCCTTTTCCGAGGAATATCTCAACTCCATCGAGCCCTTACCCGGGCTTCCTGTCACCTCGCTCCGTCGAGCAGGGGACCGAATTTCTCCGGGTGTGGGCCGCACCATATCTAGGGGTGGGCTCCCCATCAACGCCCAACTTGTGGGCATCTTGAAGAAGGCTTGGAAATCCACATCTGAGCCGCTTCACGACGCAGATGTTCAAAAACTGGGGACAACAAAAGAACTGATAGATTTGCTCCCCGGGTGACCAGATCGGCCCTCCGGGGGAGTGCCTCCGTGGTTCCGGGAGAGAAAGGGGACCCGACCAGGATCCGGGGGGAGTTTCGAGAGTACCTCGGAGCGGGGGAGGCCTGGGAGCCTGGTCGGGATCGGGGGTTCCGGTATTCCTGTCGGACTATCTGTTGCAGTCCAGCCCATCCGCGGTCGGATCGGGACCAGCCGCGGGATAGGGCGCCGGAGGGGGATTGGAGCCCTGGTAAAGGAAGTCGAAGAGTTCGATGGGGTCGGACAGGTTCACCACCCCATCGTCATTCACATCTGCGGCGTCGAGACAATCGGGGATGGTACCGACACCGGTGACCCACAGCTGCAACTGACTGCCGTCGGTCAGATTGACGCTGCCGTCGCCGTTGACGTCGCCGCGCAGGAAGGTGGGCTCCTCCTCGGAAGGAGGATCTCCATCGTCTGTCGCTGGCGATGCATCGACGGTGATGGTTCCCAGTACCAGTTCTGGATACACGCTCTGGCCAGCGACGACGAAGGCGTTGTCGGTGGGCGGCGAGGCGTTGGCACTGTGACCGTCGGAGGGACCGTACAGATGATCTCCCGCCGGTGCACTGTTCTCGATGTCTGCGTCGGCGATGGCGATCTCGTAATCGGTTCCGGCAGCGAGTACCTGGGTGCCAAAACCATCGAAGTCGACGATCACTCCGACGATGCCGACGCCAGCAGTGTTATCGATGCTGACATTGCTGAAGTCGACCTGGTCGAGGGCGGTACCGGGCGAGTCGAGATCGTTGACCTTCATCACGTCCGGCTCCCACTTGAGGACCAGCGTCCAGCCCTGAAGATCTTGCTCGCAGTCGAGCAGCACCGGGAAGGAAACGCCGAGTTCTCCTGGGACCACGGTCAGGTCGGCAACCTCGAAGCGGTCTGCAGGTGGCAGGTTGATCGGCTCTGAGCGGGTGATCTGCCAGTTCCCTGCGCTTTCGTGCAGGGCGATGTCGAGGGCGCCGTCTCCGTCCGCATCTCCGAGATTGAAGGAGGTGATCGGACTGCCGTGGGCGAGTGTCGTTGGCTGGGCGAAGTTGCCATCACCGATTCCGGCGGAGAAGTTCAACGAGGAACTCCCTGCAACGGGAGTCAGACAGTCGAGCAGACCATCTCCATCCCAGTCGACCAGTTGTGCTCCCGGATGAGCGACTCCATTGAAGAGTACCCTGAGGGAGAAGTTCATGTCTCCATCGCACAGCAGCGACGATGGAGTGTCACTACCGCCGGGGATCACCAGCAGATCGCGAAGACCATCTCCATCGAGATTTCCGGCGAGTACTCCGACCGCTGCGGAGTAGCCACTGATGGTTCCCTCGCTGGTGAAGTTACCGCCACCATCGCCGGCCAGGATCAACAGAGATCCATCGGTCTGGGCTGCGATGAGATCGATCAGATCGTCGCCGTCGACATCGGAAGCGGCAGGGGGACCGATCACCTCGGAGGCATCGATCAACGCTTGCTGGGTGAGGGGGTTGGCAGCGGATCCCCAGGCGACCGACAGGCCGTTGCTTCCGCTCAGCAGTAGATCGGCGATGCCATCCTCATCGGCATGGGCAACGGTGAGGCGTGTGGCAACGGTGGCGAGGGAGATCTCCACCGGGTCTTCCAGGGGAAGTGCGATGCTGAACGATCCACGGAGCAGATGCAGTCTCTCTCCGGTGGCACCGAGGCATATCAGATCGGTACGACCATCACCGTCGAAATCGCCCACTGCAGCGTCCGACACCAGTTCCGAAAGGGTCCAGCTGTCACTGCTTCCGAGACCGGAGGGGGTGGCGTCTTGTAGCACCACGGTGCCACTTTCAGCAACGATGGCCCATTCGTCTATGCCGTCCGCATCGGAATCGAGGAACACCACGCGGCCGTTCCCGAGGGCGGTTCCGGAATCGAGCTGGGTACCGGGCCACTCCGATCCGAGGTTGCGGATGGTGACACCGACGATGGTCGGGTCGAGGGGAGTGTCATCGAGACCGAAGAGCCCGTTCTGAAGCGCCAGGGTGACTCGCTCTCCCGCCAGGAAATCGCGGTCGGTGGCGATGTGAAGGGTATCGATCCCGATCAACACATCCTGAAGGGTGGTGACATGGGTTCCCGAACGAGATCCTTCCACCACGACGGTAGCGCCGGAGGCGAGGAACGGGTTGTACGGGCTGGAGAATTTCGGTTGCAGGATTACCGACGGGGAGGTGCTGAGACTCTCGATGGAGGGAGTCATCGATTCGAGCACAAATCCGCTTCCGGGAGGGATCACTTCACCATCGATGGTGAAATTCCACGAGTAGGGCTCGAGGAATTTGCCCGACTGCGATTGGATCGAGCCGGTCAACTGCACCTCGATGGTTTCGTCCACCAGCAGCGGAACCAGCGGAGTGAAGACCACCCGCCGATTTTCACCGACACCGGCGAAGGTGCCCGAGATCTCACCGCTGGAACTTCCGGTGACGATGAAACTCTCGGAGGTGAGAGTTTCCATGTTCATCCGGTGATCGAAGAGAACCTCGATGGTGGTGACGGTGGTCAAATCGTCGACATTGACGATGGCCCCGGCTGCGGGGGACACCGACTCCACCTGAGTCTTGATGGGGGCACAGCCGGCGAGGGTGATCACCAGCAGGCTCGACAGTAGTGTGTACAGGTTGTTTCGCATCGCCTTGGGCTCCAATCCAAATCCAGCAGAACAGTAGCAAGGAATGGGCCTGGATCGTGACGGAATCCGTGTTGGCGCCGTAAGTCTATGCATGATTGAGACTTCCAAGAGGTCCGGATGATTGGCCTCAGCGCCGCCGGCACCGTAATATCAGTCTCCAGAGTTCCAAGAAGGGAAGTGATGTCATAGGTCTGGACGATTCTGGATCGAAGGAGATGGCGACGGCAGGACGTAACGGCGAGTGGAATCTCCCCGGCAACGGTCCCCACGTGGTCGTCATCGATCATCACGACTCCTTCACCTACAACCTGGTGCAGGCGCTTTCACGGCTGGGAGCAAGGGTGTCGGTCCGTCTCTGTGACCAGATCACACCGCAACAACTGCAGCAACTCGACCCCCAGCGGCTTTTACTGTCACCCGGTCC
>CAYPPQ010000124.1:0-3893 GCA_964412635.1 uncultured Planctomycetia bacterium
GTCATGTCGAATGCGAGTCGCCGTCGGGGTACCGGAGGTGTTCGTGGGCCCGCAGCGATGAAGTGGTCGAGACTCGCTGCCAGTACCGGCGGTGAGATCGGTTGCCACCCCTCATCCTCGGATTGAATCGCTTCGCCGAGCAGAGCAGCGGCCTCGGCAGGAGTTCCGGCGACATGCAATTCACCACCGGTAGAGTCGCAGAGGATCTCGACCGCGGACCGATCGACAGGATTGCCGACGAGCACCACATCCAGTTCGACTCGAGCCGCCTTCAGTGACCGTCCCAGGGAGAACCAGTCGTCAGGGGTACTCCTGCCATCGCTGATGATCACCAGCGATCGACCACCGTCTTTTTCCAGCAGCGCATCGCGGCACTGGACGATTGCAGAGCCGAGGTCGGTTCCTCCCCCCGAGCGAATCTGTCCCGGAATGCTGGCGATGATCGACTCGTCGATGGCGGTACCCGGTTTGGCGATCCAGTGCATCCGGTCACGAAAACCGGCGATGCCCCAGCGACTGCTGGTGGGAGTGCCTTCGAGAAGTGCGGTCGCTCCCTCGAGCATCGCCGACGCTCCTGAACCGCTGAGGCTTCCGGAGAGATCGAGCAGCAGGATTCCAAGATCCTGACGATGGCGATCGGGTGCTTCGGGAATCTCGCCGTGGAGGAGGGGACCGAGTAACTCTCGAGTGGTCTGATCCTCGCAGAAACTATCGGCGGGCAGCGCCAGGAAGGTACCTCCGTCACTGATCCACTCCTGTAACTGCTCGACATCCCGAAGCGTCAGCGGTTCGCCATTCCAGACGATCACCGATCCTGCCGCTGGCAGCGGAAAGGAAGTGGGTCCGCCGGTGATGGCGAAGACCGGCTCGGGAAGCAGGTCCGCAGCGATGGAATCTCGCTCTGCCCACAGTGAGGCGGCAATCGGATCCTCGACGATGAGAACCGAACTGCTGCCGTCGGGTGGAAACTGCAACCGCCACACTCCCGCTCGGGGAGGCTTCCAGGGGAAGTTGACCTGGCGGCTGTCTCCGGCGGGGGATGTGACCCGTGCCGAAAGGTGGTCTCCCGCCGGTACCGATTGTCCCAGTCGAATCCGTTGCGTGGTGAGGAGTTGCTCGGTCACCTCGGAGGGGGTCACTTCGATGCCGACGCCACGAGATCGCAAGCGAGCGATCAGATCGGGTGATGGCGGAGGCGCAGATCCGGGAATCACGATGGGATGGCCGGGATCGGTAGTGCGGCTGATGGATTCCAGCTGCTCGGTGGTCTCCACGGTGATCGGAGGTCGCATCCACTGTCCCGTTGCTACCGCCAGCAGCAACAACAACGAGATGAGTCTTCCTCGTGCACCCAGACGCAGGGCGCAGAAGGCCGCCGCACCGACAGTGATCAACAATGCCAGCTGGCGGGCCGCAGTGTGATACCAGGGTTTTTGGAAAGAGGAGTGGTCGGGAGCGAGTGCCTCGATCATGCGGCCGAGAGCCACCGGCCAGTCGCCACGTTCCGCCAGATCTCCCCCGGCGGGGAGAAAGCCACAGCGAAATCCGCCAGCGGTTCGAGAGAGGAGCGTCCTGCCCGCTTCATCCAGCAGCAGTGGCTCGCCGGAAACCTCTGCACCACGAAGTATCGTCCAGTATCGAGGGTGCAAGCCGGACAGGATGGGCGATCCAGAGCCGGCACTGGCGAGGCGAGGAAGTAGCAGTGGACCCTCTTGCCCGGGGAAATCTATGGAGGGGACTCCTGCCGGCGAGTCTCCTCCCCGGGAGATGAAGACGTGGGGATCATCGGTGACGATGAGGACCCGGCCCATCTGCTCCAGTACGGCCAGCACCCGGGAGACCGCCGGGAGACCGCTGCCATCGGCGATCCGCACCGGTGCGGGTGCAGTGGGAACCCGCTGTCGATACGATTTTCCCAGGCAGGTCATCACGATGGAGGTACCCTCGGAGAGATCGGCCTGCAGCAGGCTCGCCTCTCCACGGGCGGACAGAGGAATCGTCTTCGCTTCTTCATCGCCGATCTGAAGCTGGCATTGTCGTGCGCCCGGAACTCGCAGGTCGATGATCACCGCGCTGTCCTGGGTTCTTCGAATCGTCATGGGGTTCGGCTCGAGAAGAAGTAGACGAGGTCCCGCTGCCGCCACCAGGATCACCAGCGAGAGCAGCAACCAGCGAAGCGGCCAGCGAGATCCATCCTGGGGGACTGATCGGTGCCACATCTCGGTCGATGCAACCGGCACGATGGTGGTGACCTCACTTCTCCGGCGCAATCGGAACCACCACAGCAGCAGTAGCAGGGGAGCCAGCAGCAGGTAGCCAGGATGGACCAGTTCCAGCATCATCCTGCCACCACCTCCAGCGGACCACTCCTGTGCAGCAGCGGTCGAAGCAGGGTTTCACCCGCCTCGGCGGCATCGAGGTGCAGGTGAAGGCCCCCTCGACGGGTCAACCACAGTTGCAGTCGCTTGCGCTGCTGATCGAACTGCTGTCGATAGCGACGGCACGCAGTGTTGTCGATGGTGCCACTCCAGCCAGGTTCATCGGTGGCCTCGAGACGAACGGTGCCGAGAGGAACGGGAGAGACTTCCTCTCCGAGCCAGGGACTGATCCAGATCGGTGTTCCCAGTCGAAGAAGTCCCTGCAACTGCTCGTGGGGGTCGTCGATGGAGATGCGGTCGCTGATGACGATCACCCTGCCGGGGCCCGAAGCGGTGCGGTGAACCTCACGCAGTGCCGAGGAGATCGATCCCCGTCGCTGCTGAGAGGGGTCCTCGTCAGCGCCGATCCAGCGAGCGTTTCCGTCGGTCAGAATCCACTCCCGACAGGGATCATGTTGAGCGCGTGCCATCGATCGAAGCAATCGTCTCAAGATCTCTACCGTCGACCCGCGCGGTCCAAAACCCATCGAGGGACCGCCGTCGATGAGGATCGTCAACGGTTCGGAACTGTCATCTCGATGGGTGCGGGTCCAGCGTTGACGAAGTCGCAGCCACGCCTTCAGGTCGAGCTGGCTCAGATCATCTCCTGGGCACCAACGAGTATGCTCCTCGAACTCGCCACTTCCCGAGCGTAGTGGCGCACCTCCCTGTCCAGGTGAGGTTCCTTGCAGCGGGTTTCTCCAGCGCAATCGAGGCACCAGCCCCTCGATGAAGCGGAAGCTGCTGGAGGGATCCTTCATCTGGGGGTTCTCCACAACTCGGTGACTCCCCACGGGCGATCGAGCTGGATGTGGGCGGATCCATCCGGTTGACCGTGGATCCTGGCAGCGGTCTGAACCCAGTGAACCGGACGATAGACCCCTTCCACCGGTGGCGGTGTGAGAGCGAAGTGTTGCGATGGAGACGATTTCAGACACCACAATCGGTCCGCCAGCAGCACGATCTGTTGCCCCCAGCGACCGAGCGAAGCGACCCGCAGATGAGGTCGGTCCCGCTCGTCGGGAAGGGGAGGCGGCGAAACTTCACGCACCTCCTCGCCGTCGAAGTGGGCGAGCCATGTCGAGCCTTCTTGCTGTCCCAGGATGAAGGTGTTGTGCCCGCTGCAGATGATCTGGTACGCCCCGGGTCTTGCGATGGAATGAAACGCCCCTGCACCATCGATGAGCTGGCTTCCATCGCCGGTGACCAGGAGCAGTTGTCCTTCATCGTCGAGAGTGGCGCAGGAGGATTGCCTTGTTTCTGCTCCCGCTGAGGTGATCTGCTCCGCTCCACCAGAGTCGATGCGGTGAATCGCTCCTGCCAGCAACAGGAAGCGGGTCGTTCCATCGGCGGAGGGTACAGCCACCAGGCGTGGAGTGGCTTCATCGGACCAGGGGAACTGGAGTCGATGAGTCGCCTGGGGAAGCGCAGCAAAGCCTCCGACTCCAGCCAGTGGTGGATCGAGCAGAGGCAGCC
>CAYPPQ010000125.1:0-3663 GCA_964412635.1 uncultured Planctomycetia bacterium
ATATGCCGCCTGGTTTCACGATGATGGCAGGTTCTTCAGTTCCGACAGGGGGCCGTCACGCTTCGATGTATTCCAGACACTCTCTTCCGATGGGGGATTGACCTGGAGTCAGCCGAAAGCGATCGCACATGACCCGGCGGTTCACCTCTGTGAGCCGGGAGTGGTGAGGTCACCGGATGGAAAGACGATTGCGCTTCTTCTTCGAGAAAATAGCAGGACCAGAAATTCTTACGTGATCTTCAGTGAAGATGAAGGAGAGCACTGGTCGAAGCCGAGAGAACTTCCCGGATCTTTGACGGGGGATCGGCACACCGCCACCTATACCGACGACGGGCGTCTGTTCATCTCTTTCCGCGATACCACCCGAGAGAGCGAAACAAAGGGAGACTGGGTTGCCTGGGTCGGTCACTGGAGCGACATCGTTGATGGAAAAGAAGGCGAGTACCGGGTCAGGCTTATGGATAACCATGTACGAGGTGACTGTGCATATCCTGCGGTGCTGAAGCAACAGGACGGCACCATCATCACCATCACCTATGGTCACTGGACGCCAGGTGAATCTCCCTGGATCGCCTGCCGGAGATTGAAGATCGAGGATCTGGACCGTCGCTACAAGGAAATGAAGCGCTGATCACTTGATGCAGTGGTAGGCAAAGGCAGGTGGAACATTGCTCCATGCCACCTGCGATTTTTCGATGGTGGAGAAGTACGCCTTGAGGCGATTTCGGAACGCTCTTGCCTTGGGGAACAGGTGAATCCCGCTGTATGCAAAGGTGACGAATCTACCACCTTCTCGCAAGATTTCTGCCACCTCTGCGAGGATCTGTTCCTGCACCATGTCGGAAAAAGCTGCCCACGGTAGACCGGAGATGACGAGGTCTACCGAATCCACCTGGAGATTCTTCAGGATGGAGTTCAACTCCGTTGCGCTTCCTTCGATGACTTCGACCGACTGAAAGTCTCTCCTGAGATTGGTGACGAACTCGGGGTTCATCTCCAGCGCCAGAAATCTTGAGGAGGTATCGATTCTGTCGAGGATCTCTGCCGTGATGGCACCGGTCCCTGGACCCAGTTCCAGAATTACATCTGCCTGTTGAATCGAGGACGAATCCAGCATCCTCGCTGCCAGTTCCTTGCTACTGGGGGTGACCGCTCCGACCGTCCCTGGGCTTCGGATGTACTGTCGAAGAAAGTTGATTCTGGATCGCATCGAATCCTGTTCAGTTTCTCGTCTTGCTGTTGAATTCGAACAACCCACATCGAATACCAAGGAAAGATGGTGCCAGCGATGAGCACAGATGTCGAGACCAATTCCCAAGGTATCCGGATGGGATTGATCGGGTTAGACTGCCCGCCCAGGTGATCTGACGCGGAAGAGGAGCGATGATGTTACCCAGGATCGGTTGGATCGGTTGCGGCGTGATGGGGACATCCATGGTGAAAAACCTGCTCTCCGCCGGATATCCGGTCGGGGTATTCACCCGGACGAGAAGCAGGGCCTCGGAACTGTTGGAGGCGGGCTGCCACTGGTTCGAGGGTCCCGTTCAACTTGCTCGTGAATCGGACGTTGTCATCTCGATGGTCGGCTATCCGTCCGATGTCGAGGAGGTGTATCTGGGGGAGGCGGGGGTTTATTCAGCGGTCGCTGAAGATGGCGGCTGTCGAATGATCATCGATATGACCACCAGCACCCCTTCCCTGGCGGTGACACTTGCCGAGAAGGCGCAAACTGCTTCGATCATGGCTCTGGATGCGCCGGTATCTGGCGGGGATATCGGAGCGCGGGATGGAACGCTCAGCATCATGGTCGGTGGTTCGGAGCAGGCGTTCGATGAGGCGAGTCCCATCTTCGATGTAATGGGAAAGCAGGCGATCCTGCAGGGGGGAGCGGGTGCCGGACAGCACACGAAGATGGTCAATCAGACCATCATCGCAAGCACCATGATCGGAGTCTGTGAGGGTCTCGTTTATGCCCGACGGTCGGGGCTTGATCGGGAGAGAGTTCTGGAAAGTGTTGGCGGAGGAGCTGCTGGATCGTGGTCGCTGTCGAATCTTGCACCACGCATCCTTGAGGGGGATCTCGGCCCCGGATTTTTCGTCGAGCATTTCGTCAAGGACATGGGAATCGCACTTCAAGAGTGCGATCGGATGGGGATCTCCTTACCAGGACTGGAACTCGCCAGGAGGCTGTACCAGCAGGTGGTCGATGATGGGGGTGCTCGGCTGGGAACCCAGGCGCTGTATCGCGCCATCGATAAGATTTCCGGGCACACCGATGGGGCTGGGTGACCGATGCCGGGTCAAGAGGACTCCTCGATGGTGAGTAGCGACAACCCCTTACTGGAACAGGCGCAGTCGATCCTGGAAGAGATCAGAGATCGATTCCCGGAGCATCGAGGGGCGCTCGACGGAACCGAGATCCGCATCAGCAAGCGGCTCACCAGAAGTGCAGGAAATGCCTGCCCGAAGAGTCGCACCATCGGTCTCAGCGAACCAATTTTCTCCGTCGAGGAGAATCGAACCCTGTTTCGCAATACGGTTCTTCATGAACTTGCCCACGTCATCGTCGGGCCCGATGTCCAGGCTCATGGGCACGAGTGGAGAAGCACCTTCCTGCACATCGGTGGCAATGGGGAACGCTGCCACCAGATGCGAGCCAGGGGGCAACATCATCAGCACCAGGGACGTTGCGAGAAGTGTCATGAGGTGGTGGAGGTGGGTTCGAGGATCTGGAATCGGATCGGAAAGGGGAGCCGGGACTACCGGCACATCGGTTGTGGCGGGGTCATATCCTCACCCGATGCCGATCCGCAGGCAGAAGGAGATGGATGGCTCGGGCGGATCAGCCGCTCTCTTCGTCAGACACTGCTCTTCGATGGGAAAAACCGACCCTAGAAGGGAAGGTCATCATCTTCAGGAGGGGTCTCCTCCTCCCCTTCCACCTTCTTCTTGATGGGGGGAAGTCGTTTGGAGAGATCATGCGTCGTTTCGTATTTCTTCCAGCGTGGTGCCAGCACCAGGACCTCCACCGCCTCCAGTTTCCGATTCTTGCGATCGGAATCATCCATGTAGCCGGAGAGGAAGATCTTTCGTCGTTTTTTCAGAGCAGATGATTTTACCCGCGTCAGTTTCAGGAGTTCTGTACCGAGTGAAGTTCCCACTCGAAATCCATCGACTTCTCGCTCTCGACCATTCTCCACCGACTTCAAGGTGCCGGAGACCCAGACGAGACCCTGGCTTGCATTGCTTCCGGTTACAGCAGGGGGCCGAAAGGACCCGGCGACCAGCGCCTGGATCTGGACCAGCATCGGCGGATAACGAGCTCCACCTGTCCCCAGCTGTTCTGCCTGTTTACGAGCAAGGACGTGGATCGTTGATCCTCCGTCGAGATCTCCAAGCGAAGAAATCTCGTGCACCTCGAGCAGCGTGTCCGGGGTCAACTTGACCTCGATGTTGCCCTTTTTATCCCGGGCGGTGAACTTCTTTCCGGCGTCCTCACCACTGGCAAGAGCCTTGACGCTTCCGGAGGTCACGAAGCGCTTGAGTTCGATGTCTCCATCGGTAGTGGCAGGTAGGAACATCAGGCATAGCGTCAGAGAAATCGTCATCCGGTCCACCTCTCAACGATGTCGACGGCTAGAAGAGTCCTTGCGCCAGGCCGTC
>CAYPPQ010000126.1:0-3237 GCA_964412635.1 uncultured Planctomycetia bacterium
ACCATCGAGATAGCAACGAATTCAGATCCGCCGCATCGATGTGATCCTGCCAGCAACCGATCTCCGGAAAGTGGAGCGGGTACTGATCGGGGGAAAAGAGGAAGGATTCTCCGTCGAAGAGGATCTTCCGTCCTTCCGGACCACGACCCAGATGGAAGATTCCGGAGGTCTTGGCCTCTATCTTTTCCTCGAGAATTCTCAGTAGATCATGATTCATGTCAGTGCTTTCCCCTCGTCCGGAGGAATTTCCACGGGTGTTTTTGCAACTGGGTTGCCAGCGGCAAGATCGGATCGGATGCCTCGAGGGAGGCGATCGTCTCCGAGATCATCTGCCATGCACCTGGTGCACTGCTGCGAGCGAGGCCTTTCAAGCTGGCGATCCGGACCTCGTTCGATGTGGAGTGGAGCAGCGATCGATAGGTTTCCTGGCAGTCGACAAGTCCCGCCGCGCCCATCGATTCGATGCAGATGCGACTGAGGACCGGGTCGTTGGAAGTCACTCCCTGAAGTAACCAGGGGCCCGCCTCGCGGATGGCAAGTGTTCGGTACGCGATGGCGAGGCGTTTCTTGCCGGACAGATCTGTCGAGGGCCATGCACTGACCAGCCGTGCCTTTTGGCGCACGGTTCCATGCGATTGCAGGTACTGGAGAGCCAGCATCGAGACCGCCGGGTCCTCGGAGTGGGGGATCAGGTCCGCCATTCCGTTCGATTCCAGAAGCCAGTTTTTCTGCAGGAACAACTCGATCCACGAACGTTGCGCGGCGGCGTCCCTCTCGGCAAGAAACGCCTGCCTGATCGTCTGTACCTGCTTCTCTTGCAGGTCCGGTCCATGGGCTTGCCACCAACCGATGGCAATCCTGCGACAGAAGGGGTCGGTGGCAGTCATCAGTTCCATTGCAACGGCAGGGTTGCATGCCGGATCGAGGAGCTGCTCGAGGCTACCCATCACCGATGGGTCACGAAGGGGAAACAGCCCCCCGGGGAGCACCGTGGCGTCCGCTGTCGGGAACTCTCCTCCGACAGCATCCGCCACGAGCCAGACCCCGCGGTGCCCGACGAGAGCACCGATACCCTCGGTGCCCTCTCCTTCCGGCTCACGAAGCCACCACGATTCGAGGCTCTGAATAGACGAGCCAGCATCGTTGGCGACCAGGTAGAGTCGGTCCCTCTCTCCTTCGATTCGCTGGACCACGGTTCCGTGAAGCAGTCGGTCCGCTCTGTGAAACAGTGGCCAGGGATCCTCAACGGCCAGTACCGTTCCCGGCAGCGAACTGCCGAGAAGAAGAATCATCCACAGGTAAGTTAATTTCAATTTCATCTTCTATGGCTCCAGGGTCGTCCACTCGGCGATGTACGCCTTGTTCAGGGAGTTGAACTGATAGCCGGATTCACCTTCTACAAGTGCAGAAGTCAGTCCCAGTGCCGACGACATGACGTTCAGTCCCGGTGTGTCGATGTGAAATGCGGTGGTAAATGGACCGGCCAGATCGAGATCTGACTCGCCCCCGAACAGCCCGGTGGGGGGCAGTCCATTGGCGCACAGCCCGACGGCGTGTCCGATCTCGTGGGCTGCGACGATGGAGACGACTCGACTCCATGCATCGATGGCATCCCACACCCCGTCGTATCGGTCATTTTCTGCAACGGTATTTCCCGGGTCGAGTCGGATGAAACCGTCAGACAGAACGATGGGGTCGAGTAAATCTTCTCCAACCGGAATTCCCAGCCCGGGGAGTATCGCCTGGAAACGATTCCTGAAGGTCCATGAGTTCCAGTAGAACTGGATCATGTTGCTGGTGAAGACTCCGCGGGTGGGAGCAGTTTCGTTGTTTGCCGTCTGATTTCGGTAATCAAAGGATGCTCTACCCAGGGCGTAACTGTAGGCATCCGAATCGTCGCCTCCGATGCCTACGGCACTGGTGGAGGAGGTGGAGAAGCGATCGAAGGAGATGTTCGGTTGCAGGTGTTCTCCTCCCGCTAACATTCCCACTCCGTAATGCGATCGAACCCGGTCGAGGATCGCTTCCTCGACCCATTGCTGGACGCGCGGATTGACGCCAGCCGCATTCGAAGCTGAGGTCGCCTGATTCGATTGCAGTCCCACCGTGAGGAGGTCCTGGTGATGATCAGCGATTCCGTCCGATCCTGCGCTGGCGAAGGGAGTGAGCGACTGGGACTGGGCGTCGATCTGCAATCCGATCTCGTAGTTGTCGCGCTGGAAGTCGAGGTACCAGCGGTCATGCCAGTCGAAGGGGCGCGCCTGGGCGGAACCGGCGGTGACGTTCACCTGGTATTGCAGCGGAAGTGCAGGATTACCCCGCAAGTCGTCGACGGTGGCGGTCAGCTGTAGCAGCCCGAGGGGGAGCGAGTCTTCCTGGCGAATGTTCCAGTCCGCAGTGGATCCGATCACCGTGAAGAGATCGGAGATGTCGTCTCCAGGAGGTCGATCTGCAATCCACTTGTCGGCGCTGACCTCGAGAGTCGCCGGGTCCACAGAAGCACCACCTGGACCGGCACTCCACTGCACCTGGATTCGAGAATCGACCGAGGGCATCGACAGGGTGAAGGGGATGCTGTCCCCCGCATCGGTGGTAGCGGCTTCACTACCGTTGAGGTTGTCGACGATCTCGCCGATGGTCATCGAGTCGATTCGTGGTGGGATGGTGTTCAGCGGTAGATAGTCACTGACCTGCTGGTGACTGCCGCTGGCGTCGGAGGCGACGATGCGAACCCTCGTGAAGGGGCTGACCACTGCTGGGCTATCGATGTGAGAAAGCCACACGAACTCGACGGTTTCAGCGCCCTTGTCGGCGAGAATCACCACCTGGTCCTCTCCTTCCAGTGAAGCGAGGGACCACGGTTCATTGCCGTCCAGCGACCATTCCAGATGTACCGTGACGTGATCTCCGTCGGCGTCAAAGACGCTGCCGCTGACGGCGATGGGGCCACCGACCGGTCCCGAAGGAACCACGATCGATTGCACCACGGGAGGACTGGTGTCTCCGATGGCAAAGGGGTCAGAGCGATGGTGTGCCTCCAGCGAGCCGTTGAGATCGAAGATGCGCACTTCCAGCAGGACGTCCGCCTGGGGCAAGGTGTTGAGGTCGCCACGGAAGGACCACGAGGTTGCTATCGACTGGAAAGGTGGGGTCAACTCTATCGTGCCTTCTTCGGGAGAACTTGCGGTGACCGGGAACCAGGTCAGCCCCAGATCGTCACTGAAGTAGATGAGTGCT
>CAYPPQ010000127.1:0-3184 GCA_964412635.1 uncultured Planctomycetia bacterium
GTAATGAGGGATGAATGACAGGAAAGACAGGTGGTTCCAGTGACCGTTCGCCGGTAAAATCTGAGTATTATTGAGTGAGGTTTGACTATTTCAAACATGATCGAGCATCGAGGATCGTCGACGATTCTGTCGGGATTCGGTGTGTTATCCGGGAAATCCCGGGAAGGGTTTTTCATGAGCAACTTGCGCATTCTTGTCTCCATGCTGGTAGCCGTCATGGCTCTGGGTCAGATGGCTATCGCCCAGGTCCACACAGTGACTGCTTCCAACGAGACGGTACTTCCAGGCGACTCATTGATCGCCATCATCGCACTGACCAACGAAGAGGGAGCCCGTGGCTTCAGTCTAGGACTGGCACATCCGGGAACTCTCCTGACCTTGACAGCCATCGACCAGGGAACGGCTACTGCTGATTCCAATGGTGGAGCTGGACCCGATTTCGAGTTCAAGGATCTGACTCCGACTGGTGGGCCGGGAGGCACATACGGTGTCATCCTCAGCTTCGGTGCCCCCCTCGATGAGATTCCAGTAGGTGCGGACAACGCCATAGCCGAGTTCTCGTACAACTGTTCCGTCGCGGCGGAACCGGGCAGTACCGAGACACTCAGTTTTTCCGACGGTCTTGGCACTCCCGTGGTGACGACCGTCGTCAGTGTCGTGGTGGGAACCACCTCCATCAGCCGGATTCCGAACAAGGTTTCGGGATCGGTATCTGTGGGAACCGCACCTCCGAGCGGACTCAGCGCTTCCATCACGGATCCCTGTGGTGGAAATGGTACTCCGCCCCATGGCCTCGGTACCTTCTCCTGGGTCAATAACGGAACCTACGATTCTCTCGAACTTCTCGAGGACGGAGCTGTAGTCAGTACGCTGGCCGGAACCGCCACCTCGACGACCTACAGCCCTCCTGTAGCCGGGACCTTCAACTACAACATTCGCGCAATTCGAAATCTCGTGACCAGTGCAGACAGTAACGGCTGGTCACAGAGCTGGAATGCCGTGGCGGGTCCCAATCCGCCAACCGGAGTGAGTTGCTCCGTCGATCAGGCAACAGGAGATACTACCGTCACCTGGACCAACTCCGGATCGGTCTCTGCCGTTGAAGTGAGTATCGACGGTGTTCTGGCGGCGACCCTTGGTGCCGGAGCGACCTCCGCGGTGGTCTCCATCGGTGGGCCGGGAACATACAACATCTGTGTTCGCGGAGCGAACGCCTGTGGAGCGTTTGGAACCGAGGGCTGTTGCAGTGCGGTACGTGATAACTTCTTCATCCGTAACGACATGAACCAGGATGGCTCCGAGAACATCGCTGACCCGGTGCAGGGCCTCAACTACCTGTTCGGTGGAGGCACCATGGATTGCCTCGATTCTGCCGATGTCAACGATGATGGCAGCGTCAACCTTGCGGACATCGTCTACAGCCTCAACGTGATCTTCGGAATCACGGTGGGCGGAACCGTTCCGACGGTACCTGCGCCCAATCCAGGTTGTGGACCCGATCCGACTGCAGATGCGGTGGGCTGCGCCAGTTTCACCGGCTGCTAGAGATCGACCCCGTGCTTCGAAGAGGGCCTCGTATCCCCGGAGGGGATGCGAGGCCCTCCTTTCAATTGCGAAGGTCGCCGAGAGCACGAGCGGGCAGCGTTTCTCCCAGTTCACCTTCGAGCCACAGGCTCGACTGCATCAGTGCAGCCCCGTCGATGGGGGTCGAATACCCCTGTTGATGCATCAGTAGCAGTAGATCCTCGGTGGCGATATTGCCCATGGCTCCGGGAGCGAAGGGACAGCCGCCGAGCCCTCCGGCGGAGCCATCGAAGGAGCGAATCCCTGTCTCGAGCCCCGCCCGGGCACAGTCGACGGCAGATCCGTGGGTGTCGTGGAGGTGCAGTGACAGGATTTCCAGCGGGATCTCCTCGGCGACCGTCTCGACGACTCGAGTGACACCGTCGGCGGTGGCGATGCCGGTGGTGTCAGAGATGACGATCTCGTCCGCTCCCGCACCGTGCAGCTGGAGTGCGGCTTCGAGTACTTGCCGTGCCTCGATCTCGCCGTCGTATGGGCATCCGAAGCAACAACTGAGGTAGCCACGTAGCGGGGCGGAACCTCTCGCTGCAACGATCTCGTCGAAGGCTTGCCTCGACTGCTGGAGGGAATGCCCGGTGTTGTGGAGGGAGAAACCCTCGCTGACCGAGGTGAAGAAGGCAAAATTGCTGGCACCGGCAGCGTCGGCCAGCTGCCACCCCTTGAGGTTGGGGATCAACGCCCACAGGCGCACATCGTGACGGTCACGGAAGTGCTCGAAGACTTCAGCGCTGCCCGCCATGGCGGGGACTCGATCTTCTCGTACGAACGCACCCGCCTCGATCTCCTCGACGCCACTGCCGATCAACTTCTCGATCCACTCGATGCGACTCTCCAGTGGCAGCATCTTGCCGCTCGGGCTGTCGCTCCTGCTCTGCAAGCCGTCGCGGGGCCCCACCTCGACGATGCGGATGCGATCGGTCATGGCGTCTCCTCTTCCAGTTCGACCAGTGGGATTCCCGGTTCCACCGGATCTCCGGGGGCGATGGTGATGTTTCCGACGATGCCCGCTCGTGGAGCGCGAATCGGTAGTTCCATCTTCATCGCCTCGACGGTGACGAGCAGTTGACCCTGTTCCACCGAATCGCCGCGGGTGACTGCCACCTCCAGCACGGTACCGGGCATCGGGGCACAGAGGTCCGCCGCGCTGCCTGCGGAGTTCGCGAGTTCCGATTCTCCAGCCGCTGCCGGGAAGTAGGTTTGCCCACACCAGCCCACCACCGGAGATCGGGTCGATCCTCCCAGCAGGAAACTGCGCTCCTCTCCCGCCACTTCCAGCGTCAGCAGGGGAGGGTTCCAGTCGACGATGCGCCACGGCGGAGGCTGCGGACGTGGTTGCGAACGACTCATGGCCACATCCTTCCCGGCAAGGTGTGCCAGCAACCGGTCACCCCTTCGCCATCGTCGTCACCAGGGACCAGTAACTGTCTTGCAGCGATTCGCAGCACCTGACACCACTGCTCGTCGAGGTGGGGGGGAGACCAGTCACTCCATGCCTCTTCGACCCGGGTGGTGTGGGCACAGCCCGGGTCGAAATCTTTCGAGATGAGCAGGTCTCGACACAGCGGGAGAGTGGTGTGGACTCCGGCGATGAGGGTGCGTT
>CAYPPQ010000128.1:0-3051 GCA_964412635.1 uncultured Planctomycetia bacterium
TCGCCTTGCGCCGATCGCCGAAACCTGGAGCCTTGACCGCCACCACCTCAAGTACACCTCTTAGCTTGTTGAGGAGTAGACCGGCCAGCGCTTCACCCTCGACATCCTCGGCGATCACCACCAGCGGACGACGAGTCGGTGCAACCTGCTCCAGCAAGGGAACCAGGTCCTGGATCGAACTGATCTTGTGGTCGGTGAAGAGGACCCACGGCTTCTCCAGTACACAGACTCCCGACAAGCGGTCGGTGACGAAGTATGGAGAGATGTAACCCTTGTCGATTTCAAGTCCCTCGACGAGATCGAGTGAAGTCTCGATACCGTCGTTTTCCTCGACGGTGACGATTCCCTTTTCTCCGACCTTGTGGATCGCTTCCCCGAACAGTTTGCCCAGTTCAGCTTCGTTGGCGGCGATGGTGCCGACCTGAACCACTTCCTGACGCTTCTGTACAGGTGAGGAGATCGATTCCAGTTCCTTCACTGCAGTGGCAACTGCCTTGTCGATGCCGTTTCGTAGTTCGACAGGGCTGACTCCCGACATGGCGAATCGTCCGCCACGCTCGATCATCGCCTCGGCGAGGATCACAGACGAGGTGGTGCCATCACCAACCTCCTTGTTGGTCTTGCTGGCGACTTCATTGACGAGACGGGCTCCCATGTTCTCGAACGGCTGGGAAACCTGGATCTCCTTCGAAACAGTCTGTCCATCCTTGGTCAGTTCGGATTTTCCCAGACTCTTCTCGAAGAGTACATTTCTACCGCCTGGGCCATAGGTCACCTTGACCGCCTTGGCGAGAGTTCGTACCCCTTCGCGGAGATGGCGTCTGGCGTCATCGTCGAAGAGAATTTGCTTGCTCATCTTGCTTCTCCTTCGTCTTTCTCCATCGGGCCTAAAGGGCGCCGACGCCTTCATGTTCGTGGTGATGGTCTTCTTCTGTGGTCTCTTCTGGAATGTCGGTAATCACCGCGTCAGAGGTCAGGATCATCGTTGCTGTACTGACCGCATTCTGAAGCGCGCTGCGAATCACATCGCATGAGTCGATGATTCCCTCTTCCATCAGGTCACACATCTCCAGTCGAGCGAAGTCGTATCCGATCACCTTATCCTCGTCGGCACGAATCTCTCTCAAGAGGATTGACGGCTCCACTCCAGCATTGCTGGCGAGTTGTCGGAATGGTTCTTCCAGAGCCTTCGCAAGGATTGCCGCAGACTTCTTCTCGAGAGGATCACTCCAGCGCATCTGGGCCACCTCATCGGCACAGTGAATCAGTGCCAGTCCGCCGCCGGGTAGAATCCCCGCCTCCAGGGCGGAGCGGGTTGCAGCGAGGGAGTTCTCGAAGCGTTTCTTGCGCTCCTTGACCTCTCCCTCCGTCGATCCACCGACGCGGATCACGGCGATTCCACCGATGAGACGGGCGAGTCTCTCCTGCAACTTCTCTCGATCGTAATCACTGGTTGCCGCCTCGATCTCGAGGTGAATCACCCGGCAACGCTCTTCGACGTCGACCTTTTTCCCAGCACCCTTGATCACGGTGGTGGTCTGGGAGTTGATCTCGATCTTCTTGGCTTTTCCAAGGTCGGAAATTTGAATCGAACCTGGCTCAACGCCAAGATCGGAGAAGATCGCCCGACCTCCGGTTGCGATGGCAATATCCTGAAGCATCGCCTTTCTGCGGTCGCCGTAGCCGGGGGCCTTCACTGCTGCCACTTGCAGAACTCCGCGCTGACTGTTGACCACCAGCGTCGAGAGAGCCTCTCCATCGATGTCCTCGGCGATGATCAGCAACGGCTTGCGCTTCTCCACCACCTTTTCGAGGATCGGGACGATTTGCCCGAGGTTGGAGATCTTTTCCTCCATGATCAGGATGTAAGGATTTTCCAGCGAGATCTCAGCGGACTCCGGATCAGCGATGAACTGCTGGGAGATGTATCCTCGATCGAAGTGCAGTCCCTCCTCGATGTCGAGAGTCGTCTCCAATCCCTTGCCCTCCTCGATGGTACAGACACCGTCGGACCCAACCGTCTCCAGGGCATTCGCAATCGTCTTGCCGATTCGCTCATCATTGTTTGCAGCGATGGATGCGACGCTGAAGATCGACTCCTGGTACTCGATTGGTTCCGCCAGGGATTCCAGCTTCTTGCATACCTTTTCGGTACACTTGAGGAGTGCTCTCTGGATCAGCACCGGATTTTCTCCGGCGACCACCAATCGCATCGCCTTGCGGAAAACCGCCTCGGCGATGACCGTTGCGGTGGTACTACCATCGCCGGCATCCTTCGACGTCTTGACACCCGCTTCCCGCAGCAAGCGGGCACCGATGTTCTCGACGCGATCCTCCAGTTCAATCTCCTCGGCGACGGTCGCTCCATCCTTGGTGAGCTTCGGTCCACCCCAGGAACGATCGATGACCGCATTACGGCCCCGAGGTCCCAGAGTCGTGCACACTGCTCTTGCCAGTTTGTGAGCTCCGGAGAGCAACTTCTCCCGGGCGTGGTCGTCAAAGGTCAGTTCTTTCACCATGGTGGCTCCTCTTCGAGATTCATCGAGCTGAACACCCCGGGTACGGCAAGCCGATCCACCGAGGTGAATGGCAGGCACCGTCCCGCTGACGGAAGGTCGTTTCTTCCGCTTCCCTCCGACACTCTCGCAAATCGAATGCCATCGGGCCGCCAACGGTGCTTCACAAGCGGTTATCATTGTTGAACTTGTAGAAAATCCATCCGGGAGGGGCGAGGACCTCGCTGCCAAAACGGCAGTCTGGCAGATGATGCCCCCTCGGTGTCTGCCAGGATGGCAGTGGGCTCAGGAGCCGCGCCGCGCCCAGATTCCACCGCCGCGGCGGTCGCTGACCAGCTTGACCCGGATGTCGCGGAGCTCCAGCCTCGCCCCATCGGCGATGTAGAAGACAAATCCTCCGGCAGCGGGCAGTCGTGTCGTCTCGGGATCGAGTCGAATCTCCGTCCCGGAGTCGCCGTAACGAAGAACCACCTCGGCCTCGTGTACCTCGAGGATGCAGGACACCCAGCGGTTCGAGGGGAAATCGTCGCCCAGT
>CAYPPQ010000129.1:0-2945 GCA_964412635.1 uncultured Planctomycetia bacterium
AAGCAGATGAAGCCTGGGAGTCATGCCCATACGTGGGGTGTTTCTGGATCATCATCGGTCAGTGGAAGCGGTGGTTTACCCTGGCTTCGAACTCGATATACGCGTGATGAAAAAAGCGTTGTCTCCGTCGGTGTTGAGTCCCCAGGGAAAGATCGTCAAGAACGGCAATTTACTTACAATCATCAGTTCGCATCAGCGGAACCCTTCCACGCCCTGGTTGCCGTTGATGGCACCTTCGTCACCGAGATCACCAGCGACACCGTGATCTTCATCGACCATCAACTGGACGGGACCTACGAGGTGAAGCAGGTTGGCCTCGATCTCTCCGATCTGCTCGGCGAACCGGAAGATCTGGATCCTCGATTGCGCGGTGTCCCGACGACGGAAAAGATCGAAGGATATCTCCTCAGCAAACCTGCCATCCTGGAACTGTTGCTGCCTTGAAATCACAAGGGGAAGAGACTGCGGATGGAGCACCTCTGCTGACCGGCCTGGTCGCGGCCGCCTTCACCCCGATGAAGAGCGATGGCAACATCGACCTGGACAGGGTATCCACTGCTTGTGATTTCGTACTGGGGCAGGGTGTTGCGGGTCTGTTTCTGTGCGGGAGCACCGGAGAATCCCCGTCGTTGACCACCGAGGAGCGGATGCAAGTGGCTGCGGCTTATCATCGGGCTGTTGCCGGGCGAGTGCCGGTAGTGGTTCACGTGGGTCACAACAGCCTCACCGATGCGCGCACTCTGGCGGTTCATGCCGAACAGATGGGGGCGGATGCCATCGCTGTTGTACCGCCGTCGTATTTTCCCCTGACATCTGTCGAGGTGTTGATCGATTGTCTCCAGCACATCGCAGAGGCAGCCCCTGCAACTCCTCTTTACTACTACCACATTCCACCCATCACCGGGGTCGACCTATCGATGATCGAATTGCTGGAGCGTGCGGATGCGCTGCCAACGCTGGTCGGCATCAAGTTCAGCGCGCCACAGTTCGAGGATCTCAAGCAGTGCGTCGAATACGAATCGGGGCGTTACAACATCCTGTTCGGTTGTGATGAACTGTTGCTGTCTGGGCTGATGGCGGGGGTCGATGGAGCGGTGGGTAGCACTTACAACTTCATGGCCCCCCACTATCACCGTGTCATCGATGCCTTCAAGTCCGGGTTGACCGATGAGGCAAAACAGCATCAAGCGGTGGCGACGGCACGGGTCGAGGAGATCCTCCGCCATGGCGGGCACAACGCTCTCAAGGCGGCGATGGGGATCCTCGGAGTCGACTGCGGCCCGCCGCGATTGCCGTGGAAGTCACTTTCTGCAGCTTCGCTGGCGGCTCTGGAGAAGGGACTGGCCGATGGAGATTCGTAGGCTGCTGGTCTCGATCCTGCTGCTTTTCCTGATCGTCATCCCGGTGACGGCACAGGAGCCGGTATCGAGCGGCTTGAGTTTTTCAAGGCTTCCCGATGTTCCGGCAGCGATCGGTCTCGGTGGACCACTGGTGGGCACTCACGATGGGGCACTGATCGTCGCCGGCGGTGCCAACTTTCCGACACCGCTGACCGAAGGTGGCCCCAAGGTGTGGCACGATGATGTTTTCGTGCTGTTGCCCGGAGCCGAACAGTGGCTCACCGGTCAGAAATTGCCACGCCCACTCGCCTACGCATCATGCACTTCTACAGCGCGAGGTATCGTCGTCGTCGGCGGTTCCGATGCTGATCAGGTCTACTCGACGGTGTTCCTGATGCGCTGGGATGCAGCCTCGAAACAGGTCCTGTTCGAGTCGTTACCCGATCTTCCAGCAGCGAGTGCTTTTGGATCGGCCGAGTCGATCGGAGATATAGTTTATCTGTTCCAGGGCAAGCATCAAAAGAGCGACCTGCAACTGACCGGGGGTTTCTGGCAACTGAACCTGGCCGCCATCGACAGCGGTTGGCAACCGCTCCCGAAACATCCGGGTTCGGTGCGCTTCAAGATGAGTACCGCAGTGCAACAGGGGCCCGGCGGCGAACGGTGCCTGTTCCTCTTCTCGGGAACGAGCACCAGCGCGACCGATCAGGGCGATCCACGCTTCCACGCCTACACCGACGGCTACCGATATTCGCCGCTGGAGCGGCTATGGAGTGAGGTGGCTTCGCTGCCAATGCTCGATGATCCGCGTCATCTAGCGGGTGAGGAGAAGTTCGCCAACGAACGCTGGCCCATCTCTGCCTCCTGTGCCGAGTCGGTGGGGACTCGCACGATCCTGACCTTCAGCGGTTCTACCGACCGCTACATCCTCGACGACAACGGCAAGGTACTGCCCGCTGCCGTGAGGCCGCAGTTCTTGCCCAGGGTGCTGTCGTACGACACCGTCACCGATCGCTGGAGCGATGTGGGCCGCATGCCGGTGGCAGTGGTGACCACCGAAGCGGTGCACTGGCAAGGGCAGATCGTCATCCCCTCCGGGGAGACGCAGCCGGGCATCCGGACGCCGAAGGTACAGGCGCTGTCACTCGAACCCACCGCAGCGGTGGCCCACTTCGAGGCCCTCGATTATGCAGTCCTCGGTCTCTACCTCGCCTTGATGGTGGCGATCGGCATCTACTTCTCCCGCCGCAGTTCCACCACCGACGATTTCTTCCTGGCGGGGCGTAAGATCCCCTGGTGGGCGGCGGGGCTGTCGGTGTTTGGCACGCAACTCTCTGCCATCACCTTCATGGCGATCCCGGCCACATCCTACGGCTCCGACTGGCGTCGTTTTGTCGGCTCGGTGATGTTGCTGCCGGTGATGCTGCTGGTGATCTACTGCTTCCTGCCGCTGTTTCGACGTCTCGATGTGACCACTGCCTACGAGTACCTGGAAGCGCGCTTTTCGGTGGCGGTACGGGTGCTCGCCAGCGCCATCTTCATCCTGTTCCAGCTGGGACGGATGGGCATCGTGCTGCTGCTGCCGGCGATCGCGAGCACCCGTAC
>CAYPPQ010000130.1:0-2601 GCA_964412635.1 uncultured Planctomycetia bacterium
TCGAGGGCATCACCGCCAACCTCGCCGCCGGTGTCGAACGGATGAAGCGGCTCGGAGTCACCGTCGACGGCCTGCGACTGGTCGGCGGCGGCTCGAAGAACCCGCTATGGCGACAGATGATCGCCGACGCCCTTCAGGTTCCCGTAACGCTCCCGGAAGAACCGCCGCCCGCCGCCCTCGGCGCCGCCCTGCAAGCACTGTGGTCACACGAAAGAGGCGAAGCCCCCGACCTCACCAGCGACGACATCGCCAGCGACCGGGTACCGCTGCAGGATATTGTTGTGGAGCCTGCCGTTTCACGGGGTTGAGGCGATGCGCCCTGCCGTCATAAGATCGTGTACGAGAGCGTCTTGTACTGCCCCTCAGACAGTTGCATCACGATCTCCATGAACTGGATGGTGTCCCCCACCTTGTGACTGCTTCTCGCCAGGGTGTCGCTGACCACCACTTCCACTCCGTTGTGGTTGACGACATAGGCGATGAATGTATGGCCTGCCGCATCGGTCGTGGAGTACACCTTTACCACCGTTGCCGTGGCGGTGGTGTGACTCGAGACGGGGGTCGAACAACCGACCAGAGATGCCAGCATCACTGACAGTATCATCATCTGAATTCTGTTCATCACTTCTCCTTGCCGAGCGGTGCGGATCCGCAGGCACTTCGCTTGCGGGATCTACTGCCCATCGTAGATCCCGATCCGGTGTGGAATCGGACACGAATTGTAATCTGAAGTGAGTCCTATCGACGAAATCGCCTGCAGCACCTCGATGCCGCAAGTTTTCACGACCCCGCCCAGGGACTCAGGGACCGGCTTCCCGCTAGCGGGGATCCAGTTTCTGTAACTCGATCTTGCGGAACTCGGTGGGGTGGCTCTCTGCCTGGAGGGATATGTAGCCCTCGCTGAGCATCTTGTTGGCTCCGGCGGCCATCAACTTCTTGGCGTAGCCGTCGCGCTCATCGAGTTGCGGCTCGGTGTATTCGAGCACCGTCTTGCCGTCGATGATGTGACGGATGATCTCGTTGCCTCGTACCTCGATCTCGACGGTGACCCACTGATCGCCGTGATAGGTCTCGGAGGTGGAGTCGAGGCAATGACGCATTAGTAGCTTTCCTCCCATCACGACATTGGTACTGGGGGTGCACAGATTGGCGGTGCTGCGCTTACTGTCGCCGCCGGGCCCACCGAGCAGTTGCACCTCGATGGAAGCGGGGAAGTCCTGCCCCTTCTCGATGCTTTCGGGTGACTGGCAGTGCAGCATCAGACCGTTGTTACGAAACGCCCAGCCGGGCCCCCCCGGAACCTGCTTGCCGACGAAGCGGTACTCGACCCGCAGCCGGTAGTGGGAGAACGACTCCTTGTGGAAGATGTGCCCGAACTTGGCGTCGAAGCTGTCGTACTTGCTGTAGTCGACCTTCAGCACTCCATCTTCGACGCGAAAAGTCTCCTTGTAGTTCTCCCCCAGATCGTGGCCGGCGAACTTGATCTTCCACTCCTTCAGATCCTTGCCGTTGAAGAGCTGAATCCAGTCCCCTTCCGGCGTTGCTGGCGCATCGTCACGGGTGAAGAACATCAGATGCTGCCACGGCAGGTCATCGAACTGTTCGACCAGCTGGAAACCCGCCGGCAGGAACTCCTTGAGGATCTGCGCCTTGCTCATCTTGTGCAGAGGCTTGATGGGAACCTCGGGATCCTCGCTGCGGAACTCGACCAGGGCGATGCGGCCATCGGGTTTCAGTGCCTTGCGCATCTTCATCAGCATCGTCTCCGGGTCGCTGAACTCGTGGTAGACATCGACCAGCAGGATCATATCGCAGGAGCCATCGGGGATCTTCGGATCGGCGACATCTCCGAGGATCAACTCGATGTTGTCGAGCCCCGCCTCGTCGCTACGCTTCTCGAGCATTTCGAGCATCGGTTGCTGGATATCGACCGCCAGCACCTTGCCGGAGGCACCGACTCGTTTGGCCAGCCGCAGCGCGTGATAACCGTTGCCGCAGCCGAGATCACAGACGGTTTGCCCCTCCTGTACTCCAAGCGCCTCCATCAGCACCGAGACCCGCTCCTCCTTCTCGCGCGTCTCCCTGAGCAGCCACTCGGCACCCTTCCAGTGCATCGTCTGGGCGATGGTGCGGCCCCTGTACTGCGGCTTGTCATCGTCCTGGGCGAGGCCCGGGGAGGTCAGCGGGCCGAGCGACATCAGCATCGCGACCAGCATCCACATCGAGATTCTGCTTCTGTTCATCGGGGGCACTCCTCATCGGATCGGTAATGGGCCAGGGGAATCGTCTTGCAAACGGTAGGGTACAAGAGAGAGCGGCGAAGGTCACGCGACCGGATCTGGCGGTATATGCCGAGCGTTGGGTGTCTAGTGTCGGTGGATTGGCTGTGGGACCGCCTGGGAGCGAACGTCTGCGATAATGGAGGCAGGCAGAGATACTGGATCTACATCATCGTGGGTCTCGACATCGACGGCACCCCGGTGCCATCGACCCCCTCCCTGCCAGATGTTACGGAAACCTCTTGCTGAACCGATGCTCACTCACATCGGAGATGACTCGTGCAAGAAAGAGCGGCCCCGGTCGGGTCGATGAACACTTCGA
>CAYPPQ010000131.1:0-2582 GCA_964412635.1 uncultured Planctomycetia bacterium
AGAGTGCTGCATGGCTCCATCGCTCTGGAGATGGCGTGGATTGCCACCGGACGCCTGGCAGCGGGCGCCTGGTACAGGACCAATCCGTGGGACGTGACTGCCGGTGAGTTATTGATCCGGGAGTCGGGTGGATTGGTGGTCGAGGTACCTGACGGCGGACCCGGTGAGCGATGGGCACTGTCCCGATCGGCACTTTTTCTTCGCCAGGCATTCCTTGCCAGTAGCGACGGGAAGGCTGCAACGGGCTCCAATTCCCCTTAGAATCTCCCCTTCAACCGCCAGATCCATCTTCTGCCCAGTGGAGGGGCATCCATGCAAGAAGACCTCAACGAAGTAAAAATCGACAAACTGGTCGGTGTCTCTACTGATGGCGCCGCCGTGTTCCTCAAATCCCCCGACAAGACCTTCGTCATCTTCATCGGCTCTGTCGAGGGCAATGCCCTGGCCCGGGCGATCCAGGGGGAGGGTTCTCCTCGTCCGATGACCCATGACCTGTTGCAGTCGATCCTGCTCGGCTTCGACGTCACGGTGAAGAGGATGATCATCTCTGACATCATCGGGGGAGCCTATTGTGCTATCCTGATCCTGGCCGGCAACGCGTCCGATCCTGAATCGATGGAACATGAGGTTCGTATCGATGCCAGACCCTCCGATGCGTTCGTTCTCTCTGCTGCCATCGGATTTCCCATCTTCACCAGCAGGGAAGTTCTCGACCAGGTGAGAGACGTCAGCGAGATGGGCATCAGCGACCTGGAGTTCCCTGAATTCCCGCCATTGCCCGACCTCGAGGATGGAGAAGAGTCCTGATGAGATCCACTTTCATCCCCATGACCCGTTTCTTCATCCTGCTCGTCATCCTCTGTGGCTGCGCCCACGTGCCTGAAGTCGATCGCCATTTCAAGCGACACCATGCTCATGAAACGGTTCGGTACTTTCGGTACGCCATCGATGCCGGTCAGTACGAAGCGGCTTACGGGTGCCTTTCCGCCAGCAGCCAGTCGCAGGTTTCACCCCTCGCTTTCGAGGCGATGCTTCGATTTGTCGATGTCCCCGAACTGGGGGGGATCGGACTGCGTTGCATGCTGGTCGATTCCACCGTCGATTCCCATGCAGAGGTCGTCGAGTCGGGGCAGCCGGAGAGATGGATCACGCTGGTCTGGTCTTCAGAAGAGAGTTACATCGAGTACTCCCTGTACCTGCAGCCAGATGATGGAGATCAGTGGGAGATCGACCTTCTCGCCATCCGTGGAGTCGATCTGAGTGGGGGATCGTGATGGAATCGATCTATCTCGATTTCAACGCAACAACACCCCTGCATCGACAAGTTGCGCGCGATATGGCGCAGTGGGTCACACAGGATGTTCCGGCCAACCCTTCGAGTCTTCACCAGCACGGACGAGAGGCTCGTCGTCTGCTGGAGAACTCCCGCGAGGAACTTGCCCGCTACCTGCAGGTGGACGCTGCGGAGGTCCACTTCACCAGCGGAGGAACCGAATCAAACAACCTCGCCCTGCTGGGCATTTCCCCCGTCGACTCCCCGTTGCTGGTCGGTGCGACCGAACATCCCTCGATACTTGAACCGGCCAAAAAGCAGTGGAAGTCGGGCAGGCCAGGTGGCCTTCTTGCCGTCGATGATCGCGGCAAGATCGTTGACTTCGAAGTGAGCCCCGGCGCTCTTTACTCGATTCAGTGGTACAACAACGAAACAGGCGTCGCCCAGGACATCGCCGCCCTTTCCAGACACATCCACGATGGCGGAGGCTTGCTCCATGTCGATGGTGCTCAGGGGTTTTTCCGCGATACCACGCCCATCTCCTCCCTCGGCATCGATGCCGCCACCATCACCGGCCACAAGTCCTTCGGTCCCGTCGGTGCCGGGGCGCTGTGGGTTCGAAGCGGGCTGCTGATCGATCCGGTGATCGTCGGAGGACCACAGGAGAAGAAGATCCGACCAGGCACCGAGAACCTGCTGGCGATCCGCGGCCTCGGGGCGCTGGCACAGATCGCCGGTCAGCAACCGCTGTGGGACCTCGCCACTCTTCGAGAACACCGGGGCCAATTGATCGAGTCGTTGCAACCGATTGCCAACACCAGGATCATCGAACACGGCGACGAGGACTGGCCTGGCTGCATCCATGTCTCCTTCCTCGACGTCCACGCCGAGACCTTGCTGGTCAGGCTGGACATGGAGGGGATCTCCGCCTCGAGCGGATCGGCGTGCTCGTCCGGTGCCCGCGAGCCGAGTCACGTCCTGAAGGCGATGAACAGCGACCAGCAGTGGATCCGGGGCGCGATTCGTCTGTCAATCGGCCCCCAGATCGACAGCAGTCACATCGCGACGGTGGGAGAGAAACTCAACTCCATCGTCGGTGAACTGCGCAGTCGTGATCTCTCTGCCAACTCCTGAATTAGAAGTCGGGGTCACCCCACGCGGGGGGCCGCCCGAGAACCGCACCAGCGCCCGCACGCTGTTCGAGATCCCGCGGATGGTGCGCGAGGCGGTCATCGCCATCGAGGACGAGCGGTTCTACGTGCACGACGGCATGGACCTCAAGGCCATCATCCGGGCGGCCCGGACCAAC
>CAYPPQ010000132.1:0-2257 GCA_964412635.1 uncultured Planctomycetia bacterium
ACCACCTGTCCCTCGTAGACGAGATCTCCCGGTTCGACGAAGAATGTGCCGCGGTCATACAATGCATCGAGGCTGTAGGGAGTTGCCTGTCCCGTCTCGACGGCGATCAGCGAGCCAGAGTTTCGTCGGGGAATCGGACCCACCCTGGGGGAGTGTTCCAGGTAGCTGTGATGAGAGATGACACGACCTGCGGTCGCAGTCAGCAATTTCGTACGTAAGCCGATGAGGCCCCGGGCGGGGATCTTGAACTCCATGTGCACCATGTCACTGCTTGGGCGAGATGTCATGTTGATCATCTCGGCTCTGCGCTCCCCGATGAGTGCCATGGCAGGCCCCTGCGCATCCAGCGGGCTCTCCAGAACCAGATGTTCGAAGGGCTCGTGCCACTTTCCATCGATCTGCTGTTCGATGACCCGGGGCATTCCCACGCACATCTCGAACCCTTCTCGCCGCATCGTCTCGAGCAAGATTCCCAGGTGCATCAATCCACGACCGGAGACGAGAAACTCCTCGGGACGTTCCCCTTGTTGAACCCTGAGAGCGACATTGCGTTCCAGTTCCTTGTCGAGTCGATCCTTCAACTGCCGTGAAGTCACGTACTTGCCATCTTTGCCGACAAAGGGTCCATCGTTGACACGAAAGGTCATGTGGAGAGTTGGTTCGTCGACTCGTAATGCGGGCAGTGACCTGGGAGCTCGAGAACAGGCGATTGTGTCTCCGATCTCGATCCCATCGATACCGATCACGGCACAGATATCACCGGCACTCGCCTGCTGTACCTTTTTCCGGCCGAGACCTTCGAAGAGGTGAACCTCCTGGGCCCGCGCATTTCGAGAACCGGAATCGGCAGAGAGCACCTTGATCTCTTCCGCAGCGGATAGAGTTCCTGAAGTGATGCGGCCGATGGCGATGCGCCCGACGTATTCGGAGTGGTCGAGGGTGCTGACACGCAGTTGCAAGGGAGCATCGATCTTCACCGCAGGTGGTGGAACGTGGTCGATGATGGCGTCGAAGATGCGCTGGAGGTCGAGTCGTTCGCCGTCCACCTCTTCAGAACACCAGCCATCTTTTCCAGAACAGAAGAAGATGGGAAAGTCGAGGGCGTCATCCCCCGCTTCGAGGCTGACAAGAAGATCGAAAACCTCGTCGACAACTTCGGCGGGTCGACCATCGGGGCGATCGGCCTTGTTGACGATCAACATCGGGCTAAGGCCATTTTCGAGCGCCTTCTGCATGACAAATCGAGTTTGAGGCATCGGTCCATCAAAGGAGTCCACCAGCAGTAGTGCTCCATCGGCCATGGAGAGAACTCGCTCCACCTCGCCACCGAAATCGGCGTGACCCGGTGTGTCGATGATGTTGATGCGGTAGCGAATGCCACCACGTTCCACCTCGATGGCGCAGTTCTTGGCAAGGATGGTGATGCCACGCTCTCGCTCGAGAGGATTGCTGTCGAAGATCAAGCCGTGCTGGCCGCCTGCGAGGCGATCGAGCTCCTCGTTTCGGAACATCCCTGACTGGTATAGAAGGCTGTCGACCAGTGTGGTCTTTCCATGGTCGACGTGGGCGATGATCGCCACATTTCGGATCTGTTCCTGCATCGAAGGGGCACTCCAACTCTCTGCCTTGTTGAGGCCGGAAGAGGCGGGCTGCACACGCTTCCGTCACGGTAAACTCTAGCGATGCAGTACAGATGTGAAAGCCATACCGATAAAACGACCGGAAACAGGTGGCCAGGCTGAAAAGATAAGCCTACTGCGTCAGGGCCCGTCTCATAATCTCGATATCCTGCTCAAACGATTCGGGTGCCAGTGGTCCGAAGGAGAAGCGAAAGAAGTCATCGAGAGGTGATTCGTCACCGAGACGACGCATGTCACAATCGGTCCCCTTGAGGATCGCAGCACCTTCCTTGAACAGTCTTTCGTTCAGTTGTTGTGCGGACATTCCCCCGGGCAATTGACACCAGTGATAAAAACCACCATCTCCCGTGAACAGCTTCAATCCCATCTTGTCGAACGCTTCACCGTAACGCTGCCGTTGGTGCTGATAGAACTCTGGAATTGCTTTTCGAACCTGTTCGATGCGGCCAGGTGCCATCAATTCGAGGGCGTAACATTGACTCGGATGAGAGACCCCTCCCATGCCGAAGGATGAGAAGTTGCCGAGGATCTCGATGTGGTGCTTGGCTGCGATGGCCCAGCCGATGCGGATTCCAGGTGACTGTAATCCCTTGGTTGCGGCTCCGGTGACAAAGATG
>CAYPPQ010000133.1:0-2250 GCA_964412635.1 uncultured Planctomycetia bacterium
TGCGATAGGTACCCCAGCGGTCTCTGATCCGTTCATGACCTCCCTTCTGCGGGCTGTTACCCTGTCTCCATGGGACTCAAATCAGGAGGAATCATGAGAAGGACCGGTGCGCTGTCGATTTCATTGCTGCTACTGATGTTGCAGTTGCTGCTCCTGGCCGGATGTTCAGGCCCATCGACCCTCGACGGCGAACGCATCCCCAAGATCTCCATCGCACACCTGGGCAAGGAACGGGGTGATCCCGAGGGACTGGCAGCGGTTCGCTCGGCATTCCGCCTCCGAAATCCCGGATATGATGTCTTCTTCCTCAGCGACACCCGTGCCTTGCTTCCCTACACCCAGAGCAGGGCCGCCTTCGTTCAGGAGGGGAGTTCCCGCGCCGTGATCTCCGGCGGTGCCAACCATCGCACCAGTGATCTGACAGTCGGCGATATCGTCATACTCAGGCCCGGTGAAGGATTGCTGGCCGATGATCCGCTCTCCTTCGTCGTCTTCGAGGTTCCAGGAGAGCCTCCCGCCGATGTTCCTGCCTACATCCGACCCGACTGGGATCCATCCATCACAGATACTCCCGGTGGCTGCGCCGAGGAGGAGGGTGCCTATCGGCGCATCCTTCTGACCTGGAAACCGGAAGTGGGACCTTACATCTGGCGAAGCATCAACTCGCACCGGGTTCGCATCCGTGATTCCTTCACTCACTACCATCCGATCGATGGTGGGTTTGATGAGTTCTACCTGGTTCAGATGGTTCAACCAGGTGCTGTCATCCTCACCAGCCCACATGTCGATGCCATCGAGTCTCGATCTGTCGATCGACAGCTCGCCACCAATTTGATGCGTAGAGACCTGCTTCAGGTAGGCGACCTGGTCTATCTCCCCAGAGGTTTGATTCACCGTGGTCTCGGTGGAGTTCTCGCCCAGGTCATCACGATTCCAGGATTTAGACCCGGTGCAGAGATCGGAGTCGATCACCATCTCAAGGCGATCTCCGAGCAACTCGACCTGGAAGGATCCCCGTTGATCCCCTATCACGCGGATGCAGCCTCCACGGAGGTGATCAAGTAAGCGCAGGAGATCCTTCATCTGCCACTTCGTCATCCACCGATGGGACAGTATCATCGGATGTGCGGTAAGGCTCACCGCCCGGAGGAATGACGATGGGAAATCTTGACGGTTCGCAGCGGCGAACCATCACCATGCTTCTGTGTTTGTGCTCGTGGATGTCCCTTGCATCCACGGCTCACGGAGACCTGGATTACCCCGATTTCCTCGACATCACCGGTCTCACCCTGGTCGGCAACGCAGCACAGTCCGGCGACCGATTGAGACTCACCCCCTCTGCCATCGGTCAGGTGGGAGCGGCCTACACCACCGATCAGATCGTCGTTGCCACTGGCTTCGATACCACCTTCACATACGAGATCTCTCCCAATAGCGGTGGCGCCGATGGAATGGTCTTCATCCTGCAGAATGAATCGCCAACTTCCATCTACAGCAACGGCGGCCCCCTCGGCTACGATGGAATGACCAACTGCCTGGTGGTGGAGATCGACACCTACGTCAACGGCAACTTCAACGACCCTCCCTCGCAGCACCTGTCGATTCACGGTCGAGACGGTTTTCCTAACTCCGCAGACGAGAACTTCGCAGGGCTGGCACTCGATACCACCTCTCCAACCGTTGCCGGTCAGAGAACGATGCGAGTCGCCTACAGCGGCAGCACTTTCGATGTCTACCTCGATGATCTGACCGTTCCACGGATGTCGGTACAACTCGACCTTGTCGCCCACCTGGCATCGGATTCCGCCTGGGTTGGTTTCATCGGATCGACGGGAGGACTGACCCAGACCAATGACGTTCTCAGCTGGTTCCTCGTCAACGGAGTCGGCACCCAGTTTCTTCGGGGAGATGTCAACAATGATTCATCGGTCAACCTGCCCGATGCGATCTTTGCCCTCAGTGCGCTGTTCGTACCGGGGTCATCCCAGCCGACCTGCATCGATGCTGCAGACATGAATGATGATGGTGGATTCAACCTGCCCGATGCGGTCTACCTGCTGAGTGCGCTGTTCGTTCCAGGCTCTCCTTCGGTCCCCGATCCGGCCGGATCATGCGGAACCGACCCCACCGACGACGGAATCGACTGCGACAGCAATAACTGCCCCTGATGCTCGCTGATGTGCAGTGAGTTACAACTTCAAGATCGACAGCACTCCATCGAGATCGTTCGGTGCTTCTGCATCGATGGGC
>CAYPPQ010000134.1:0-2186 GCA_964412635.1 uncultured Planctomycetia bacterium
TGGAAGCGGGGGGAGTACAGGGGCGTTGGAAGCGGGGCGGCTTCCTTCCTCGAAGGTGTGCGCTGGAAGAATAAACCGGATGTGCAGCACTACATCGATTCCGGCGGGAGACCTGAGGCTGTGGAGAGGGAAGAGGTGTCTCGATTCACCGTGGTAGTGGAGTCGATCATGCTGGGGCTGCGACTGTCAGAAGGTGTGAATCTGCAAGCAATCCGGAGGCAGACAGGCTTATCGGTCGGTGACATCTGTAGTGCCAGTTTGCGTCAATTTGAGGATCGGGGTTTGCTCTATGGTGAGGGGGACACGATTCGGGTCACAGAAACCGGATTCGAGGTTCTCGATTCACTGATCATCGAATTGATCGAAGAACTGGAGAAATCCCCGGATGGATGCCAAGCACTCGACACTGCCGGATCTGACCATCGCGATTCGAATCCTCCGACAACGAGGTTGGGTCGAGGATGATCAGATTGCGGAATCTCTGCTGTGCTCGCCAAGGAATCCCGATGCGCGACAATTCCTCGAAATCCTGATTCGAGGTGGGGTGCTTTCCACGACACTCGCAAATCACCTTCTCAAGATGACGAGGGATCACCTTCGTACACGTGTCGCCGATGGACGCAGGCGACGCTCTGAAGATGCTTCGCTGGGGAAACTGGCCAGGGAGCAGGGGTGGATCACCGTCGAGCAACTGGAAGATGGAATTCGCGAGCAGGCTCAGTTGCGTCGCATCGGACTTCGTTTCCGCATCGGAGAGGTTCTCGTCCGTCAGGGAGCGCTCACAGGGCAGCAGGTGCAGTGGATCCTCGATCTGCAGGGGCAGTTGACCCGATTTTGCCGGGAATGCGGATCGGTGGAACTCTCTCCCGGATCGTGTCGATCGTGCGGGAATCCACTGAAACCAGCTCCGGTACTGGCCCCCGTGGTCTCTGACGGGGAACTGTCGGATGATCTAGTAGAGACTTCCTGAGCAACTCAGCGGGCCGTTTGGCACCAATTCCGATCTCATCCTAATCTTATGGGTAGACCAGATCCTCGCCCGGGGCTGGTCGCAGAGGTACCAAGTTGGGAAGAAACGAATGAACGAAGATCGGTTCACTCAAGATAAGGAAGACCTCTCACTGGAGGGGTCGCACTCCACCTGTCCCACAGGATCTGAACCTGAACTGGGACATGAGACGGAAGACATCGTTCCTCCCACCGAACTGGTGGATCTCGATGTGCTGTCCGAGGATGAAGTCATCGTGTTCCTGGAAGACGATGACCTTCTCCAGGTCCAGCAAGATGTCCCCGTGCTCCTTTCCCAGAGACCAGGGGAAGATGTATCCGATGATGATCTGGAAGATCTTCCGGAGATCACCGCTGAACTGGTGGACGATCTCCCCGAAGTCGATGACGTCGAAGACATCACCAGCCTGGTGGAAGATTCGGACGAGGTTTACGAGGAGAACATGTTCGACAATGCCATGAGTGTGGTCGAGCAAGTTCGGGAATACGCCTTCGCCAACTGGAAACCCGGAGCGATTGCTGCGGCAGCTCTGCTTGGCCTGGTGCTTCTGATCAATGTCCCCTGGACAGGTAGTGAAAGTGCTCCGGTGGGAGGCAACGTGACCTCCGCTGCGGTGGTTGAATTCGAGAACTGGATCGACGACGTGCTCGACCAGCACCAGGCAGGGATCGGAGTGGAAAGCAAATGAAGATGAAAAAGACCATATTTGGGTGGTTGGCTCTGCTGATGCTGATCACCACCAACAGCGCCGAGGGTGGAACCGTGTTTCTGAAAAACGGCCACGTGATCAGCGGCAAGGTGATTGCCAGTGATGCCGAGAAGGTGATCCTGACCTGGGACAACGGAAGAGCGACCATCTACCGTCGTTTCATCTCGGAGGTTGTGCTGGATTCTGCGGAACAGCAGTATCTCGCCCGAAGGATGGAAGCGCAGGTCATTGCCGTTGCCGAGCCGGTCAACGTCCCGATCCAACTTCCTGAGCTCTCCTCGCTGTTACCGGTCGCCGAGGCTGCCAGTGAAGAGCCTGTCGAACCGGTCACCGAGTTGACGGTCGGCGAGTCCGAGGATGTTCTCGTGGAGGAGGAGACGATGGTCTCTGATCTGGTGGTGGTCTCGGAAGAAAAGAAACAGCAAAAGCTTAATACTTATAATTAGTATATAGTCTATAGGGCGGGAT
>CAYPPQ010000135.1:0-2148 GCA_964412635.1 uncultured Planctomycetia bacterium
GGATCGAGTTCAGCAGTGGTCGCATGGACCGAAACCGGAGTGGAAGGAGGCACGTCTGTGAGGACGGTACGCCTCCCGGAGATCTACAAGGAGACCGTTGCCGAGGAGAAGTAGCGGAGATTCTCCACAGTTGTTTGCATTCAGATCTCCGGCGGGAAATGACGGACTTGAGTGAAATCGAGGGATCAGTACTCTGGGTGTGAGGACCATCTCCGATCGATCACCATCGGACCCACGAAAGAGGCGCCCAGATGTCGATGAAGAAGTTGCCGGTGACACCCGAGGATCAGTACCTGGATCGTCGCACCATTCTCCGGGGTATGGGTATGGGCCTGGCGGGGTTATCGACACTCAGCTTCTCCGATCTGTTGCAGGGCGCTACCGGAGCGAGGATGCCTCAGGATGCATCGGACGCGATCAAGCCCGCCATCGGTGATCGATTCACCGATCTGTTCCCTGCCAAGCGTTCCGACCAGTACAGCATCGCGCCCAGGACTCTCACGCCAGAATCGATCTCATCGGTGTACAACAACTTCTACGAGTTCACCACGATCAAGGATCTTGTGTGGAAGATGGCGAGAAATTTCAACGTCGATCCGTGGAAGATCGAGGTCGGTGGAGATGTAGAAAAACCATTTACCCTCGACCTCGATGACCTGATGAAGCTGGCTCCCCTCGAGGAGCGCGTCTATCGATTCCGCTGTGTTGAAACGTGGGCGATGCAGGTGCCATGGATCGGATATCCTCTCAGCAAGTTGATCGATCGCTGCAAGCCCCTCGGCAAGGCGAAGTACATTCGCTTCATCTCGATCCAGGATGAAGCACGACTTCCAGGTCAGAAGGACAAGCAATGGCCCTGGCCCTACTTCGAGGCGTTGAGGCTGGACGAGGCTCGTCACGATCTCGCCATGGTCTGTGTTGGAATCTATGGGCATGGCCTGCCGATGCAACATGGCGCACCGTGGCGAGTGGTTGTTCCGTGGAAGTATGGCTACAAGTCGCCGAAGTCCATCGTTCGAATTGAATTTACCGAGGAGAAACCGGGTACCTTCTGGAACCAGGCGATACCTAAGGAGTATGGATTCTATTCCAATGTCAATCCATCAAAGCCACACCCGCGGTGGAGTCAGGCAGCAGAGCGAGACATCGGAACCGGAAAGCGCAGAGCGACCCTTCTCTACAACGGTTATGCGGAGCAGGTTGCCAGCCTCTACAAGGGTGGAGAGCACTGAGTCACCGTAGCGATCAGTCCTGAACCGGCCACAGATCATCGATGAGATCTGCGATGGTGTCGCTGTCATTGGGCCCGATGACTCGATCCGCAACTGCCTTCAGTTCCTCCATGGCATTGTCCATGGCAACCCCCAGTCCAGCGGCCATCACCATCGGACTATCATTGGTGGCATCACCGACGGCGACACATCTGTTCTCGGGGATTCCAACATGTTGCTGCAGGTATCGCAGAGCTTCCCGTTTCCCCTGGCAGTGGGGCTGAACATCGACCACCTGTAGGGGACTATCTCTGTGTGATGGGAGCAGATTGAGAGGGAACCAGGTCAGGTAGGCATCGGATTCATGCACGGAGTGGATCTCCTCGGCGAATTTCAGGGTGTCCTGATGTCGATCGGAGAAGAGCGAAAGTCGGATGGGGCGTTCGATGCGCATTTCCGGCGGCGATACGATCTGTACGTTACTCATATCATGAAGAGCGTAGTCGAGAGCCTCACTTCGGGGAGAGAGGGCTCGCTTGGTACCGGCGCACATGACGACCGGCAACAGTTGAGTTTTCTCCGCATATTTCAGGAGCAGGTCGAGGTGTTCCCGGTCCAGGTTTCTCTCCTCGATGAGTCTTCGGTCGCGAGGGCACCAGATGGCAGCGCCGTTGTAGATCACCGTCGGGTTGAAGATGCCAAGCTCGTCGATCACCGGTGCCGCTGATTGCTCCGACCTGCCGGTAGCGATCATGACATGAACACCATCATTCGAGATCCTGTGTAGTGCATCTCGAGTCCGTGGCCGGATTCCTCCCCCATCCTCGACCAGGGTTCCATCAAGATCCAGGATGAGCGCTTCATAGCGAGACATCGGTAACTCATTTCAGAGGGGCAGGGCAGTCGATCCAGCGAAGATGGTGAAGGTCGCCGGGTG
>CAYPPQ010000136.1:0-1909 GCA_964412635.1 uncultured Planctomycetia bacterium
ACGAGATCAAGCCTTGCGCCACCAGTGCCGCGCCGAGATCTCCCCCACTGGGAAGTTCCGACATCACACGGCGAAGATCGGATTCCTCGACCAGTTTGTTCTTGAGGGCAATTCGACCAAACATGGCCGCTGCGCTGGAGGGGCGTCCAGTGGTCCCCTCCTTCGTCTCATCCGTCATGGCAATACTCCCATGGAATGGGCTCCGGAATTCAGTAAGGTCCAAGTACATCACCACGGGAGGTGAGATTCCGGAATGGGCTCTCCGGTTCAGACCGATCCACACCTGCGGTGCAGAGTCCTCATACTAGCCTTCCGGCGTCGGGGGGCAAGTTCGAGTCCCACGACGGATCCTCTCGATCAGACCGGTGGTCGAGGCTCCCTGAACCAGTGTCACCCGTTCTACCCGTCCCCCTGCGGCCTCCACCGCCTCCCGACCGACCACCTGGTCGAGACTGTAATCGGCTCCCTTGACCAGTACATCCGGTAGCAACGCGGCGATCAGCAACTCGGGAGTCTCCTCATCGAAGACCACCACGTGATCGACACAGGCGAGGGCTCCCAGCAATCGGGCTCTCTCGGTGGCGGGCAGGATCGGTCGATCGGGACCCTTCAAGCGCTGCACCGAGGAGTCCGAATTGATCCCCACCACCAGCACATCTCCGAACGCGCGGGCCGCCTCCAGCAGTTGCAGGTGCCCGGCATGAAGCAGGTCAAAGCAGCCGTTGGTGAAGACCACCGCCTGGCCGCTGGAGCGGGCGTTGCCGACGATCTCCTTCATCTGGGTGAGACTTCTCACCTGTTCCGGCGTGGTGCCTGCCAGCGTTTGACGTGCAGCCTCCAGTTCCCACCGCTCGACCGGCTGAACTCCCACCTTCTGGACCTCGATGCCAGCCCCCAGGTTTGCCAGCTGGCAGGCATCGTCGATATCCCATCCGGAGGCGAGTGCCAGCCCCAGCAGGCTCAGTACCATGTCTCCCGCTCCCGCCACATCGGTCACTTCCTGGACCCGGGTCGGATGTCTCCGCGAATCCCCTCCCCTGGAGATCCGGGTGATGCCGTCGCGGTCGAGGGTCAGTACGCAGTGCTGGAGGTCGAGCTGCGAGATCAATCCGCGCCCCGCTTCCAGTTGCTTCTCCACCGAAGAATCCAGTTCGATGCCACTGGCGCTGCACGCCTCGTAGCGGTTGGGACAGATCAGCGTCGCTCCCCGGTAGCCGTTCCAGCGACCCGATCTTCCCGGGTCGACCAGCACCGGAATCGATCGTGCGCGAGCCCCGTCGATGAGCGCCTTGAGCAGTTCATCGCCGAGCAGTCCCTTCTCGTAGTCGGAGATCAACAGCGCCGCCGGGGACCGGTCCAGTGCAGCGGCAACCGCAACCTGCAGCGCCTGAAGTTCCATCTCGTCGAGGGGATGGATCTCCTCGCGGTCGAGGCGCAGCACCTGTTGCTGCCCTCGACCTGCGTGCTGGACCCCTGCCAGGATGCGGATCTTGCGGATGGTGGGACGACTCGCCGAGACGGTCACACCGTCGATGGTTGCACCGGTCGCCTCCAGCGCCTCGCGGATGTGATCGCCCGCCTCATCCGCTCCCACCATTCCGATGACGGAGGTTTCCACTCCCAGTGCAGCCAGATTTGCGACGACGCTACCGGCTCCCCCCACTCGCATCTCGTGCTGCTTCTCCTGCACCACCGGCACCGGAGCCTCCGGTGAGATCCTCTCGATGTCTCCGTAGTGGTACTCGTCCAGCATCAGATCGCCAGCCACAAGGATCGAGTGCTTTTTCAGGGTGTCCAGTTCAGGAATCATCGGTCGACTCTCCTCGCTGCTCCTGCAGACGCTGCAGCAGGGCGACCCTGAACAGCGGCAGGTTGATCTCGTGATGGCCGATCAGCGAGATACCCCGTG
>CAYPPQ010000137.1:0-1856 GCA_964412635.1 uncultured Planctomycetia bacterium
CCCATGGCCAAGCACCCTTGTGCCCAACGGCCACCCTGCCTAAGGTTCCCAAGAGAGGCTTGGAAACACGATAGATAGGCTGCGGAGAGCTCTTGGCTGGTGGACTCCATCATCGAGTCCACATGCCTTCGTGGTACTACTTGCCCTTTTCACCCGAATCGAGTGTTGGCTTCGTTTCATCCTTCTTGTCATCCCCTGCACTAAAACTGGTGTTGGACTTGGAGGAGTTGTAGTTCTTGATTCCTCCTGCAACATCCTTCAACTCGTCGTCGGACAGTTTCTTCTCGTCATTCATGACGCATCATTTCTAGGGGTGCCGCAAAATTGCTCTATCCCCAGTAAACTGTGAACACCTCATGATAAACTCAGATGAGGATGGGAAAAAGTGACCACATCTCGGGGTAGCCCGAGTGCTTATATTACCGGATTAATTAGAATAGATACAAAAGTCGTGCGTCTGCTTCCTGTAGAGGGGTACATGGTGTGTTCCTCTGGTGTGAAAGGGGACTGAAATGAAAAGCTCTGTACTGTCCCTGCTGGGGGGCTTGCTGCTGTTGACCGGGGTCGGATGCAATCACCTGCATTGTGACGATGGTTGTGTAAACGATCCCATCGCCACCGCTTCCGCAGTGGATTTTGTCTACGAAGGTGACTTCTTCAACTACCACTCCGCCGATACGTACTTCTGGGACACGGTTCTCAGTGATGCCTTCGTGACCTTTGAAGGGATCAACTTCTACGGCGTGGTCCAGGTGCGCATCTTCGACGATTTCGGCGGCTTGATCTTCGACGAGATCTTCATCGGAAACGGCGGCACCCTGACCGCCAAGTCGATCTCCAGCGTCGGATTCTCAGGACTGTGGGAGGTGCAGATCGACAGCACCGGAGTCGATGGGTTGGTCCACATCATCCTCGACTGAGCACGGGATTCAGGAGCACGATTTCAGGAGCACGAACTGGAGAAACAGGTTAGCGGCCAGACGATCGAGAGCGATCGGCTGGCCGCTCTCCCTTTTCTGCCGTGAGCATCAACTCGATCTCCTTGATGGAGAGGGTCCGGTGTTGCCCGGCGGGCAGATCGCCCAGTTGCAGATCGCCGATGGAGATTCGCTTTAGGTACCTCACATCGATGCCCTGACCCGAGAACATCCGTCGAATCTGCCGCTTCATTCCCTCGTGGATGACGATGTGAATCGTTGCGGAGCCGTCCTTGCGGCGACGGATCCGGTTCAACTGAGCCGGCGATGTTTTCTTTCCCACATCGGGAAGGAAGACACCGTTGCGTAGTGCGGAAAGTTCTCGATCATTGGGGGCTCGCGAAAGGATGGCGAAGTACTCCTTGCTGCACTCGTATCGTGGATGGGTGATGCGGTGCTGGAGATCCCCGTCGTTGGTGAGGATCAACAGGCCTTCCGTTTCCAGGTCGAGTCGACCCGCAGGCAAGACACCCGCCTCCACCATCTTCTTCGGCAGCATGTCCATCACAGTCAATCGATCGTGAGTGTCGTGGGTACTGGTGATGGTGCCGGAGGTCTTGTGATACATCACCGTCAAGGCGCGGGGGGGAGAGACCGTTTCACCGTGAAGGGTCACCTGGTCGCGGCCTGGGACGATCTGATCGCCGAGCGATGCGGGCTTGCCGTTGACCAGCACCAGCCCCTGCTCGATGAGCAATTCCGCCTTGCGACGCGAGCCATGCCCACATCGTGCGAGATATTTCTGGAGTCGTTCCTTGGGAGTGGCCATGGAGGAGCCTAGGAGCCTTCCTTCTCGGCCCGGGTGCGGTAGCTGGCTCCGCACTGGGTCTCGATCTGGAAGAGGGCGTCTTCGATGTCTTCGGTATTCTTGGCGGCCCG